>CAVYKM010000042.1:0-144497 GCA_963769085.1 uncultured Actinomycetota bacterium
CTGCGTACCTTGACAGTTGGTATTCCTCCAGCAAAGGGTCGGGGTAGCACGTCAGATACCCGAGTATGGGGATCAGCCGGCGCCCCGGGGAAATCTCGTCGAGGACATCCAGAACCCGAACGGCGGACGGCATCTCCCGCGAGTCGATGGCGCCGTCCTTGCCAGGCAGCTGCTTCGCCAGCCGGATATCCATGAACGGGTCTGTCTCCATGAACCGCCGCATGTAGAACATGGTGTCTTCGCGAGGGTGCTGGTGCGGGTTGGTCAGCCGCGTGATCACGTCCGCGCTGTTGAGGAGCAGCACGGTCACGAAACGGCGACCCGGAGAATCCGGTTCGTTCCGGATCAGTTGGAGCGCCGAAGGGATGAAGAGCCAGGTCCGGTCGTAGAAAAGCCGGCGTATGATGCGCGGAATGTTGGAGTTGGTCCCGTCTTCCCGGATGGCACGCTGTAAGACGCCTTGCATCAAAAGGTGTTCGCGGTCTAAAGAGTGGTTCTTCTGCGTGACCATCCGAGCCTCTTATCGGCTCCGCGGCCAAACCTTCAACCACGAGTGTGCAGATTCCGGCAGATCAGGTGCTGATGTTATTTTCTACACATGTTGGCGCCCGGTCAGGCCCTGCGCATCGTGCCTTTCCTTAACCTTGACGTACGCTGAATACTATAACGAAAGAACAGTACTCGACGGGTAACCACTGCTCATGCCGGGAAAGGCCGAGTCTAGCCGCCGGCCGTTCCCATCCCTTCAGCGCGCGACCTGCCGTCGTAGGGGCCATTTGGGCCAGCCGAGCGGCGAGTCCAACTTTGGAGAAGCAGATGCCTACAGGCGCGAAAGTCGACCATCGTGCGTGAGATGGAAGACGCCCTCATGTATCTCCCGCGGAAGGCCGTACTGGAATTCCGCAAGGGACAAGTCGTATTCGACGAGCATCAACCCTCCCGCGGGCTGTATCTCGTCGTGCAGGGCAGGGTGAAAGTGGCGGCGCCCATGGAGGACGGCTCCAGACGGTGGTGGATATCTTTCACCACCGACGACTTCTTCGGCGAGAGCGCGCTGGTGGCGACTCTCCGCACCAGCGACCGCGCCACCGCCCTCGACAATTGCGTCCTCATGTCCTGGACCGCGGCGGAAATTGAAGACCAGGTGGAGCGGCAGCCGCGCCTGGGCGTAGCCCTGCTCCAGATGCTGGTCAAACGGAGCCTTGAATACGAGAGCGGCCTGCAGAGTTTCGCCCTCGACAAGACTCCGGAGCGGGTAGTGCGCAGCCTGCTGCGCTTTGCAGACCGGCTGGGTACGCGCGCCGAGGACGGGTCGCTGCGGATTCCGCCGCTCACCCACCAGTTGATTTCGGAGTACGTCGGCACCTCGCGCGAAATCGTCACGTTCCAGATGAACCACCTGCGCCAAAGGGGCTACCTGCGGTATTCGCGCAAAGGCATACAGGTCTACGCCGAGGCGTTGCGTGACACCTGCGGGAAAAGACCGGCGAAGCGATCGACTGGGGTGGCGCTGTGCAGGGCCGCACCCTGACGGCGGCCGAACACCCGCTATAACTTCGGTAAGCCCACCGGTGATGCCCAAAAGGAGGGCGGAAATCGGGTTTCCATTCGGCTAGAGTTCAGGGTGAGATCCCGTAGTGGGGAGGCCGCCGAATGCGATTTCGATTTTTGTTCGCCTTCTTTTCTGGTTGCCGCGATTCCGGCTTAGGCCGGCCCACCGTTGAAAGTCGAGTCGCCGCGGCGGCTCGACGAGACAATGCCCAGAATGGTGGCGAGCGACGCCTCCACGGACACCATAGTCGAAGCGTTCGTTGTGACGCTGCCGGGACGGCCGTCGCCTCCCGGCGCCGGTGCGCCCCGAGCCGCAACCCGCCCCGCGCCTGCTCCGCCCTTACCGGGCGCCTGAGGTGCGCCGCGCGGAGGCGCCTGCTCCGCCCGCCCTGCCGGAACCGCCTTCGGTGAAGTTCGAAGCGGCTCTGCTGGCGCGCCGCGCCCCGCCCGGCATCGCCGCCCCCCTTCGTCTTCCGGTGCTTCGCCGTCCCCAGGCTTCCACCACCGCCCGCCGGAGATGGGCGCCGACAGCGCCCTCTACCTCCAGCGCCGCATGGGCCAGTGGAAGACGCAGGATGCGGCGCGCGCCCTCGGCGAGCCGCTGCGCAGCCGGGACGCGCTCGATTCCGAAAAGAAGCCGGACGGCCGGATCCTGGCGTTCGCCGATCCGAGCGGGCGTTACCGCGAGTTCGAACTCGATTTCGAAGGCGAGACCGGACTGCTGCGGACGGTGTTCGTCTACCCGTGGAAGATGAGGTGGGACGAGTGCCGCCGCATCTGGGGCGGCAACGTGGCCACCGCCGAGGCGAGCAACGGGCGCCGCTTCCACTCCTACGAGAACCGCCGCCTGGACGTGCTGGTGGACCGCGCCGGCAACGTCATCAGCCTGGGACTGTACTGAAGGTTCCTTCACGCAGTCCGTGTTAGTAAGATAGTGGAATGACGAGCGCCCCGCCCTACCCCGGCCGAGAACCCCGCCGCGCAGCAGATCATGGATCTGGAGCGAGACTATCTGCTCCAGAACTACAGCCGCTATCCGCTCGTGGTTCAGCGCGGCAAGGGCGTTTATCGTTTTCGATACGGCCGGGAAACGGTACCTCGACTTCATCGCCGGCATCGGGGTGAATGCCCTCGGCCACGCCCATCCGCGCATCGTGAAAGTGATCCGCGAGCAGGCGGGGCTGCTGATCCACTGCTCCAATCTCTACTACCACGAGTACCAGGGGCCGCTGGCGCAGAAACTGGCCCAGGTGAGCGGTCTTCAGCGCTCTTTCTTCGCCAATACGGGGACGGAGGCCATGGAGGGCGCGCTCAAGATG
Source organism: uncultured Actinomycetota bacterium (assembly GCA_963769085.1). Lineage (GTDB taxonomy): Bacteria > Actinomycetota > Actinomycetes > Actinomycetales > Dermatophilaceae > Phosphoribacter. The sequence continues at coordinate 2,871 of CAVYKM010000042.1, forward strand.
CTGCGCGCGCACGGCAATCGGACCGGGGCGGAGAAGACGGAAATCATCTCGCTCGAGAATTCGTTCCATGGCCGCACCCTCGGCGCGCTTTCCGTCACCGGCCAGGCCAAGTACCGCAAGGACTTCGAGCCGCTGTTGCCGGGCGTGAAGTTCGTGCAGCCGAACGACGTCGCGGCGCTCGAAGCCGCCTTCGGCGAGCGCACGGCCGGCATTGTCATCGAGGGCATTCAAGGCGAGGGCGGCATCTATCCGATTTCGCAGGAGTTCGCTGGGCAAAGCCCGCGAACTGGCGGACCGCTATAACGCGCTGCTGGTCTTCGATGAGATCCAGTGCGGCGTCGGCCGGCCCGGGACCTACTTTTCCTACCAGCGCCTGAACCCGGTGGTGATGCCGGACGTGATCGTCGCGGCCAAGCCGCTCGCCTGCGGGTTGCCGCTGGGCGTGATCATCGCGAACGAGAAGGCGGCATCGGCCATCGCGCCGGGACAGCACGGCACCACGTTCGGCGGCGGCGCGCTGGCGTGCCGGGTGGCCCTCGAGTTCTTCGACATTCTGGACGAATTGTTGCCGGCCATCCAGCGGGTCGGCGGTTACTTCCATGTGCTGCTGAACGAGCTGGCGCGCAAGCACTCCTTCGTGAAGGAAGTGCGCGGCTTCGGCCTGATGCTGGGCGTGGAGTTGCGCAAGGTTGTGCCCACCTTCGCTCCGGGGACCTTGGTGGCTAGCTCATGCCGGAACGTCGACTCGATGCCCTCGACGTAGCCCTCGTAGTCCTTCTCCTCCGAGGAGGTTCCGGTCAGTCTCTTGCCCGTCACGCTGGGGCTGGTCGGCCGCAGGTCCTTGATGCCGCCGGTGTAGCCAGCGGCCGCGTCGTAGTCGAGCTTGACCATGACGTTGACACTGTCCGCGTCGGTGCGCTGCAGCAGCCCTTGGTCGGACTGCGCGAGCCGACCCGACGCCGACTTCGTTCCTTGGATGACTGAGCTCGGCGTCAGCGGCGTGGCGGTGAACTTGCCGTTGGGGCCGTCCGCGGCCCTGGCGGGGGTGGCATACCCGAGCAGCGTGAGCCCCAAGACCGCAGTCAGGACGGTCGCCGTCCGCAGGTGCCGAGCAATGCGCGCCATTTCGTGCTCCTCGCCGAACGGGCCCCCCGAGCGGCGCCCACGGGCGGAATGTATCCGGCAAAGCCACCCAAGCGCGAGGGTCATTAGGGCATGAAGCGGCAACCCGGGCTCGGGCAGGTCACCCTTCGACGGCCAGCACGAAGGGCAGCACAGCATCGGCGCCGGCCCGGCGCAGCTCCCGACCGGCCACGGTGACGGTCCACCGCGAGCTGACGATGTCGTCCACCAGCAGCACCGGCCCAGACGTGGCGGCCAGGTGCTCTGCCAGCTCGGAGCCAACCGTCAGCCGCCCCAGGACACCGGCCAGCCGAAAGGCGCTGTTTCCGCCCGGCTCCCCCACTGGTCCGCCGTCCACCAGGTCCAGTGCCCCAAGAAACGGCAGTCGCCCGATGTCGGCGATGCGGCGCGCCAGCGACCCGACCAGGTGCGGCCGGCGCCGCGACGGCATGGCCACAACCGCGCAGGGGCGTTCTGCCCAGTCCCACTGCGCCAGGACCTGGACACACGCCTGCAGGACATCCGGCGGCGCTTCCTGGTCGTCACGGAGCAGCACACGCAGCCGCTGCCCCCACCCCAGGTCACTCAGCCGCCCGACCGCACGGCCCTCCTCACACGCCTCCCCTGCTGAGACCCGTCCTTTGAGGCGCACCCCGAGCCGGGTCATGCCCGTCGGCCACATGAGCCGTGGCTCGACCTGCACGCCGACTCGATCCAGCGCAGCGCGAGCGACGCCGATGGCCGCCGCCGGCACGTCCGTCGCGTACCACGGCCCCGCACACGAGTCACAGCGCCCGCACGGTGCCGCGGTCGCGTCGTCGAGGCACCGCTGCAGGAACGCCATCCGGCACTCGGCGGTCCGCTCGTACTCGAGCATGAGCTGCTGCTCGCGGCGGCGTGCCTGGGCCACCCGGTCGTAGCGTTCGGCGTCGTAGGTCCACCCAGCGCCCGTGCCCACCCAGCCGCCGCTGACCCGGCATACCGCGCCGTCGACGTCGAGAACCTTCAGCAGCAGCTCCAGGCGGGTTCGACGCACGTCGACCACGGCCTCAAGGGCGGCCGTCGACAACGGGCCCCCGGCGTGGGCCAACGCAGCCAGCACGGCTTGGGCGTGATCCTCCCGCGGCATGGACGCCGAGGCGAAGTAGGTCCAGATGTCGCGGTCCTCGGGCCCGGGCAGCAGCAGCACGTCGGCACGCTCCGTCGCGCGACCGGCGCGGCCGATCTGCTGGTAGTAGGCGACTGGCGACGACGGCGCGCCGAGGTGGATGACGAAGCCCAGGTCCGGCTTGTCGAAGCCCATGCCCAGCGCCGACGTGGCGACCAGGGCCTTGACGGCATTGCCGCGCAGCGACGCCTCGAGCCGTTCGCGGTCGGCTGGATCGGTCCGTCCGGTGTATGCCGCGACGTGGTGCCCAGCCCCCGCAAGGCTGCTGGCGAGGTCCTCGGCTCCAGCGACGGTGAGGGAGTAGATGATTCCGCATCCGGGCAGGTCGTCGAGGTGAGCCAGCAGCCAGCCCAGCCGCTGCGGCGGCGACATCGAGGACATGACCCCGAGCCGCAGCGACGCTCGGGCAAGGCCACCGCGGATGGTGTGCACGGGCAGGGTTGAACCGGCGGCGCTTACCGTCAGCTGCTGCTCGACGTCGGCGACCACCCTGGCGTTGGCGGTCGCCGTCGTCGCCAGCACCGGTATGCCGTCGGGAAGGCGGCGCAGCAACTCGCCGATGCGCCGGTAGTCCGGCCGGAAGTCATGCCCCCAGTCGCTCACGCAGTGCGCCTCGTCGATGACGAGCAGGCCGCAGCGCCGGAGCAGGTCGGGCAGCTGTTCGTCGCGGAAGGTGGGGTTGTTGAGTCGCTCGGGGCTCACCAGCAGGACGTCGGCTTCGTCGGCCACCAGAGCCGCCCGCACCTGCGGCCAGTCAAGCGCGTTGGCAGAGTTCATGGTCACGGCGTGTACGCCGGCTCGCTCGGCTGCCGCGATCTGGTCGCGCATAAGCGAAAGGAGCGGCGAGATGATGACCGTGGGCCCGAGTCCGGCCTGGCGCTGCATCGCGGTCGCCACGAAGTAGACCGCAGACTTGCCCCAGCCGGTGCGCTGCACGACGAGGACCCGCGACCGGTCGCGCACCAACGCGGTGACCGACTCGAGCTGGCCGTCATGGAACAGCGCGTCGTCGCGACCGACGAGGCGACGAAGCGACCCGAGAGCTGCCCCCGCGAGCCCGGTGTCCTCGGGCCCACGGACGACATCCGACGCCTTCATGACACCAACCGTAGATCCCCCCTCCGACGGGGTGCCGCCCGCTGGCCAACTCTCGCTCGATGGGAGGTATTACCACGCGGATCACGGCGGAAAGCCACCACTCGACAGTGGTGGTCGGAACCCGGCCTCGGCGGCGTTGGTGAGGTCGCCGGCCGTCCACGATCCGGCATACCTTGCGCCCCACGCGAACTGCGCCAGGCAAACGTGACTGGCGCCCCAGGCGGGCATCGTCCGTACAGAGACGACCATTGGTCGGCGACACGCAGCGGTTTGGCCCCGTCCGGCCGACCAACGGTCGTCCTTGTGCAGGCGGCCGCTACGGCCCCAGCGAGCGCCGGCGTCTGACTGCTGCGTCGGCGGTCTGCTGCGCTCGGCCTGTAGGCCGTGGGCGCGGGGGCCCTGTACACCGGCTCCACGTGGCCCGACTACCTCGTGCGCTTGCGCCTGCCCGCCGTCACCGGCGTTCACGGTTGCGGGCGGTATGCCGGAGCCGCGCGCCGTGAGGGGAGGACCTGCACCACCGCATCCATGGACCCGGTGGCGGCGACGCGGATGGCGAACACGCGGGTGAGCGAGGCGGCCTTGACGGGCAGCGTGACCGGACCGAACACCACCGGTGCGGTGGCGGCGGTGGGGACGATGTCGACGGTGTAGCTGCCGGCCGGAACGGTGAGCGTGAGCGACTCGCCGTTGGCCACGTTGGCGAACAGCACCTGGCCGTTGACCCGGATGTCGGCCGGGCCCACGGCTGCGGTGTGGGCGACCGTCACCCGTCCACTGTCTGCAGCGACGGGCGACAGGTCGTTCGGGAACGCCGTGAACACAGCAGGTTTGGACGGATCGACCTGTCGGTGCAGGACCGCGTCGAGACGCCAGCATGGCCAACGCGAGAGCCAATGCCATGCGGGATGCACGCGCAGCGACCACGCCTGCCTCCAAGTCGGGCCGCGCGGGCCCCATCGCTTGCCCAGAACGTCGCGGGCGCGATTATGGCGCGGGATGGCCGGACAGTTGGGCGAATGCACAAAACCGGCGGCGGGAGCCGGGCGGCACGTCTGCCGTCGACATAGATCACACCGGCAGCACCCGGCAGGACGGTGACTGTGCACGAGAAGCATGAGCTGAATTGGGACTGGCGCATGCTCGCTCCGTTTGATGTGCGCCACCTTCGCCGATCACCCGCATGAGGGCCAGTGATCGACATGCTGACCGATCACGTCATCGGGCAGATGCTCCGATCCGATCCTGCCGGTTGCGGCGTCTCCCTGCAGCCCTACCAGGGGATGTCTGTCGCTACTGATACCCGCACAACTTGCCTCGACGCGCACGTTACCCCCAGGCGCCCGCACCGCTGGCAGCGGGCACTCGCCGAGGTCCGGGTGAGTACCCGCTCACTCCTCGATCAGACAGTGACCCGCGGACACGCGCACCTGGGGCAAGTCCATCGGACGAGCGCAGCCGACCTGCCCGGCGGCAGACCTTTACGCTGGCCGCCGATCTCGTTCCGCAGCGATGTCGGAGAGCTCGACGGGTAGATCGCGCATTCCGCACGCGCGGCGCGGTCTGAACATGGGCATGCCGTGGCACGTCGGAAAGCTCGCCCGCGCCCGAGCCCCGGCGCGCCAGCTTTGGAAGCTGTTCGATATGAGGTGGCTCACTGGGCTCGGCCGGCCCGGTCACCCGAGGCCAGGCTGGGAGGGTGGACAGCGGTGAGGTCGCCCTCCGGGTGGACGGACTGACGAAGTTCTACGGCGCCCGGCGGGGCGTCGAGGGGCTGACCCTGTCCGTGGAGGCGGGGGAGGTGTACGGCTTCCTCGGGCCCAACGGCGCGGGCAAGACCACGACCATCCGGCTGCTGCTGGGCCTGATCCATCCGAGCGCCGGCAGTGGGCGGGTCCTCGGGCTGGACCTGCGTCGGGACGGGGTACGCATCCGTGCCGATGTCGGCTACCTGCCGGGGGACCTGGCTCTATACGAGCGGATGCGCGGGTCGGAGCTGCTCGCGTTCCTGGCGCGGATGCGCGGGGGGGTGACCGAGCAGCACTACCACGACCTGTCCGAGCGCCTCGACCTGGACCTCACCCGTCGGGTGCGTGATCTGTCCAAGGGGAACCGGCAGAAGGTCGGCTTGGTGCAGGCGTTCATGCACCGGCCTTCGCTGCTGGTGCTGGACGAGCCGACGAGCGGGTTGGACCCGCTCGTCCAGCAGGAGTTCCAGGGCATGGTCCGCGAGTCGGTCGAGGCCGGCGCCACGGTGTTCCTCTCCTCGCACGTCCTCAGCGAGGTGGAGCAGTTGGCCGACCGGGTGGCCATCGTCGACGCCGGACGCCTGCTGCTGGTCGCCGAGGTCGACGAGCTGCGGGAACGCGCCGCGCGGCGGGTGGAGCTCGACTTCCCGGTCGCGCCACCGCCCGGGCTCGGCGACGCCCCCCACGTCCGCGTCGTCGAGGTCCGTGGCCGGACCGCCGTCTGTATGGTCGCCGGGCCCGTCGGCGAGCTGCTCAAGTATGCCGTGGACCACGGCGTGGTCGACGTGCACACCCACGATCCCGACCTCGAGGACGCGTTTCTGGGGTACGTGCGGCCAGGAGGGAGCAGCTGATGTCTGCTGCCCAGGTCACCGCCCATCGGCACGCCCGACCCTCTGCTTCGGGGCAGGTGTGGACGCTGTTCGCCCGCGCCGTTGCCGAGCGCCGGCGGTCCTTGGTGGTGTGGGCGCTGGGTTTGGGGGCCATCGCCGCCGTCCAGCTGTCGGTCTACCCATCGGTGCGTTCCTCCCGGGAGGCGATGCAGGCGTTTGTCGACCAGTGGCCGGAGGCGTTCCGGGAGGCCTTCGGGCTGGGCGCGTACGCCAGTGGGCCGGGATACCTGAACGCCGAGCTGTTCAGCTTCGTCGTGCCCTTCGTGCTGATCGGCGTGGCCATCGGCGCGGCGGCCGCGGCCACCGCAGGTGAGGAGGAGCGGGGGACCGCTGACCTGCTGCTGGCCCTTCCGGTCACCCGCGGCACGGTGTTGGCCGCCAAGACCCTGGTCATGGTGTCGGGCGTAGCGTGGGTCGCTCTGCTCGGGTGGCTGGTGCTGGCCCTGGGCTGCCCGCTGGTGGACCTGCAGATCGACCAGCGGGAGCTCGCCGGCGCGTTCACCATGGCGGCCCTGCTGGCCGTGCTGTTCGGCGCGTCCGTCCTGCTCGTGGGTGCGCTCAGCGGCAGCCGTGCGCTCGCCCTGGGGGTCGGCCTTGGTCTCGCGCTCGCCGCCTTCCTGCTCGATGCGCTCGCGCCGATGGCGGACTGGCTGCGCTCGTGGGAACAGGTATCGCCCTTCGACTGGGCCCTGGGGAACGAGCCGTTGGTCAATGGCGCCGACGGCGGCATGGCGCTTCGGTTTGTCGTGGTCGCGGCCTTCCTTCTGGCGTTGGCGCACCTGGCCTTCCGCCGCCGCGACGTCGCCACCCGTTGAGGTCCCCTCGCGGTGGCGACGGCAGCCGGCGTGAAGGCCCTCACTCGCGGCGCGGAAGCCCGGGCCTCGACAGGCCGCCCCAGTCGAGGGTCCATCTCATGGCCCTATTCCCGGACCGGAAGGAGCCGCACATTGCTCACCGTCGAGTCACGAATGCAGGTCACCGGCCTCAGCGGGCGCGAGGTGACCGATTTCCTCCTCAACCCGACCGATGCTGCATATCAAGCGTGGTGGCCCGGCACCCACCTGCGGTTCCACCGCCGTAAGCCAGGTGGCCCGGACCATGTCGGCGACGTCGTGTTCATGGATGAGCTGGTCGGGTCGCGACGTCTTCGCATGTCCGGGGTGGTGGAGAGTGCCGAACCCGGCACGGCGATCGTGTGGCGGCTGCGCACAGGCATCCGACTCCCGGTGCGCCTGGCCCTGGCGCTGACTGACCAGGTGGATGGCGTCGCCATCCGCCATACCATCACGGCCGGGTGGACCGGCCCTGGACGTCTGCTCGACCCGCTGCTCCGGCTCTACTTCTCACCCCGGTTCGCCGCGGCCATGGACATCCATGCGCACACCGAGTTCTCGCGGCTGCGTGACCACCTGCGCGCGATGGACTGACCCCCCACCGGCCGGGTGCGTGGACGGCACAGCTGGTGATTGGCGGCCCGGGCAAACCAGCGCGTGCGCGCCTTGGCGAGCGGGCTGTGGTGCACCGTGGTGACGAGCCAGAGCAGGACCATGGTGGCCATGACCGCGGCGACGCCGGCGCTGCTGTCGGGAAGCAGTGCCAGTGCTCCGCCAATCGCGCCAACCAAGCCGATGACACATGTGACGGTCAGGTAGACCTTGTTGCCGTGCAGCAGTTGCGCGAAGTTGGGCACAACCGCGATGGCGGAGGCCGCGAATCCCAGAGCCAGGATGACCGCCCAACGTCCCGTTGGGGAGGTTTCGTCGATGCTTCCGACGAGCACGGTACCGGGTTGTCTGCGGCAGGTTCTAGCCGAATGCCGAGGTGTGTTCACGGCCCCGACGTTCGTCACATTCGCGCTGCTGGTGACTGGCGCATTGAGCGCGGTCGGTCCTCGGACGGTGACGGGGATGTGGAGGGCGGCCGGGATGGCCGCTCGGGTGCACTGGTCGCGGACGCACCGGTTCTTCTCCCACGCCCGCTGGGACCTGGATGTGCTCGGGTTGGCGCTGGCCCGGATCGTGGTCGCCTGCTTCACGGTCGACGGTGAGGCGTTGACGGTCGCGGTCGACGACAGCTTGTTCCACCGGGCCGGCGAGCATGTCCGGCAGTCTCACAACGCTTGAGCGGCCCCGCCACGATGCGAGCATCTGGCGCGAGAGCGGATGCTGAGACCATGGCAGACGCTCAAGTGCGGGTTAGCTTCAGTGCCGCAGCAGGGATCCCTCCAACCCCAGCCAGGCCTGCCCTGCTTGCCGAGGCGGCCGACCGTGGTTCGTGTTCAGCCCCTCGCCGGACCTACCTTCCCACGCGCGGGGGTGACAGGCGACACTGGCTGGGTGCACTTCGAGCTGCTGGTCCGGATTCACCGGACCCCGGCCGAGGTGTTCGCCTTCCTGCGCGACAAGGACCGGTACCCCCAGAAGCCAGGCTCTCCGGTCCTGGCCCTTGAGCTGCTCACCCCCGAGCCACCGGGAAGGGGATCCCGCTATCGCGAGGTTGTTCGGATGCTGCCGTGGTACACGGGCCAGATCACCTCGGTCGTCACCAGGTTCGACCCACCTCACGGGCTTGCGGAGGACTTCGTCGGGCCGGGGATGCGCGGTCACCTTGAGTACGAGATCGCCGCCGACCCCGCCGGGACCTTACTCGTCCAACGCGAGAGGCTGCACCCCCAGGGGGCTCTGCGTCTGGTGACGCCCGTGATCCGTGCCACCCTTGCCAGGCGGTTGCGGTCTCGGCTCGACGGGATCAAGGCTGAGCTGGATGCCGGGTGGGTGGTCGATTTGAACCGCGAGAACCGCCGGGGGCATCGCTGATGAGCAACCAGAGCAACTGCACAGTGCGCCCGCAAGCCGCGTCGCGGAAACGGCCAGGGGATCAAGACCCTGCCTGACCCCCACCGAATGTCGCTGCAGTCGGTCTCCGACCATCGGCTGGCCACCGAACACCACTCCTAGAGCGGTGGTTGCGCCGGGCGCGTGCGCCGCGTGATGGCGCTGTCCCCCACCCCGAAGGTGGCCGACGCGGTCGTCGGCGGCGGGCTGACCGCTCGGCGGCCGGGTGCTTGGGGCGCAGCACGTCGCGCAGCTTCACTCGTTCGCCGGTGCGGACGACACCGCGGCGGTAGACCAGGGCGGCGAATCGAGCCATCGCCGTGGCCCGGCCTCCTGGCAGCTTCCCGGACCGGACTCCCACCGGCGGGCTGACGAATACGAGACTCACCTACTGCTCCACGAGGAACCTCCTGTTCCGCTGGGCGCACGAAGGAGGGAGGCCAGTCCTCGTGACAATTGGCGCACATTCATGGAACGCTAGCCGTCAACCCGTGACCGCACTGACGCCGAGCTTCCCATGGTCAGGCCAGTGGCCGGCTGGCTGGCGGTCCGCAGCCCCCGGTTGCCGAGCGGCGTGCCGAGATGCGCAGGGAGCGGCCGAGGGGACGAACGTCACTTTCCCGCGGGAGGTTACGTGACTGAGACGGCAACGGTTCACCGTGTCCAGGGCCAACGCGATGCCGCGGGCGATCTGGTCGGCCTCGAGATCGAAGGATCGGCGCCGGGGTACGACCTGGTGACGGTCGAAGTTCGGTGCATGGCAGCTCCTCTCTCGCAGACCGTCGATGTCGTCGACGGTCGTTTCAAGCTGTTGCTCGGGGGCGAGGAAGTGCTGTCCATCGAGTGCTTCTGTGGACGCGAGATTGAGGTCAGAGTCCTGGACGACCATGGCGAGGTCATCGCCCAGACCTGGCGAGGTGACCTCGATTGCCAGCCGGCGAAGGACGGGGAGGGGCCTGGCCGCCCGGCCGCTCACCGCTGCAGAGTGGACCAGAAGGTGCTTCTGAGCTGCGATCCGCCCACAGCCTCTGCCTCTCCCCAACACGTCCTTTACTTCCGACACGTGCTTCCGTTCGAAGAGCTACCACTCGCGGATCAGATCGACGTAGAGAAGCCCAATCCTCGGCTCGGAAACCTCGTCGTTAACACGGGAGTAGATCCCCTCGCGCCGGAACTTGGGCCAGCTCTTCGCTTGCACCTCGCCGCCCTGATGCGGTTCGAGCAGCGATGGTTCTTCAGGGACTTCCGGGTGAGCGACCTTGTCGCGACGATCACCCTGGCACCCCACGAGACTCTCCGCCTGAGCATTCGGCAGACCCAGCGGAAACGGCTTACGCAGACCACGATGGACTCGGTCGAGGAACTCGACTCGCGGGAGAGCACCCTCATCGATCGCGACGCCCTGAACGTCGCGCGTTCCATGTCGAAGACGGAGGGCTGGCACGTCGATGGGACGGGCTCGTACTCGGTGGGCGGCCTCGGCCTCGGAGTGTCCGCTGGTTACTCGGAGTCGGTCAACCGCGCGACACAGAGCACGATGCAACGCCTGCGCGAGTCGACCACTAAGTCTGCATCGACGCTGAAGACGTTGCGCAAGACCGAGATCTCTGAGGTCTCGGAGGTCACCGAGGAGCGGCTCGCGAGTCGCACGCTGGTCAACCCGTACTTCGATCGAACGCTTCTGGTGCGGGTGTTCGACCAAGTCAAAGCATACTGCCTCGAGGCCGAGCTGCTCGACGTGATGCCGGCGCTCGTCGTGGCGATCGCGCGTCTCCCGTTCGACGACAAGTTCGTGTTGAGATACGGCGACTTCCTGACCGCTCACCTGCTGGATACGGCGCTCGGTCTCGAACTCGGTGAGGCGCTGGCAGCGGCGAACGAACTTCGCGATACGACTGACGTGCAGCGCGCGGTTGAGATCGCGAAATTGGCGCTGCACTACCTCTTCGACTGGCCACCGAATATGTTCAATGTGCCTTTCCTCCCCGGCCCCGGTCCCGCCATGGATCCGAACGATCCGGCGAGCAGCTTCGACGCACAACAGCCCGTGAACGCCTTGTACAATGCCGAAGAGAACCATCTGGGCGTCATCTTCACGACTCTCTCGTACTACTACCAAATCTACATCGATCGGATCGCCCCTCAAGCGACTCCACCAGGAGATACCCTCTTAGACGACCGATTCGCCGTCGAGATCGCCGTTTCCCTCGAGCGATTCCTCAACCCACTTTGGCTCGGGGTCGAGGATCCGGAGATAATCTCCAACGTCGTCGACACCAACGATCGAACCGAAGTATTCCGCAGGCTGTCAGGATTCCTGGCCCTGGTCTCCGGTGTGTTAACGCCGCTCGTCGCGCCCGTCGAAAAGCAGCGCGAGGACGAGCTGCGGATCCGTCGAGCCGAGCAAGTCATAACCCGGACCGCCGATCACCTGCGGGACAACGACCGCTATTACACGCAGGCCTTTCTAGAGTACCTGCAACGCACGGCGCGACAGGACCTGCTGGGACGGTTTGCCCAGGAGGCGGTCGGCGCCACCGCGCTCAACACCCCAAGCGAGCTCATGGCGCACTTGAATTGGGACGCGGTGTACCTTGACCGGACCTGGTTGATCGTTCCAGCGCAGTTTGACAAGTCCAGGAGTGATTTTCGGCCGTTCAGTGAGATTCTCAGTGCGGCTGGCGATGAACCGATCGATACCGGCGTGTATGTCAGCGAGGTCGAGGTCCCCTGCGAAGGGTCATACTTCGAAGCCAGCGGAGGGCAGTGTGTACTCGAAGCAGTTCCGAGTCGCTCCACCGTCGTCTTCGAAGCGTCTGGCCTGACTGGCCTCAGCGTGCAGGGCGGGACCATCGAGACGTCGAATTAGCCGATCAGGGCTTTCATCATGATGCGGTGGTTTCCACGATCTTCGCGGACGTGCCTTCACTTGATGCCTGCAATGTTGGCGGCTCTAGCGATTCAGAGTCAGTGATAGAATGGAGACTTATCAGTGGAGCTGCGGCTCAATGCTGCTGCGTTCTTAATCGTCGAATCCGGTACGGACCTGGAGGACAGTGCAACATTCAAAACAAACATGGCGAGTTTTGGGATCGGAAAGGATATCACTCCGGAGTTGCCTATAGGAAAGCGCAATACGAAGTACAAAGGTGTGACACATTTGAGCGCTTTAGACTGGGTTGATACGGAGAATCCAGAACTGCTAAGGTGGATCAGAAAGCTCTCGATGTTGCGACCTCATGTCCTGTACCTGTCGGGACACAATCCGGGTGCATCTTCCATAGCTGACAGCGTCGTCATTTACAACCCGCAGAACGTAGTGCTCCGGTTTGACAGGGCGCACATTCAGGTTGGAGAAGGCAAGTTTATGTTCTCTCCATTGAGGACCAAGAAGGGTGAGAAATTGGCTGCGCCCATCGGCAGCTTGGCTTCGAATCTAAGACTAGTGATTATGGATGCATGTGGCCGCGACCCCTCCGCAGCTCAACGAGTGCAGGACGTATTCACGGGCGGTCATGGTAAACCAACCATACTCGGATTTGTAAATGGCCCCTCCCCTGAAAAGGGGACAGCGGCTCTGTATAGGGTCTTTGTAAGAGGTCTTCACAGTGAAAGAAACAAAGGTAGCGTCACCCTATCTGAAGAGAGAGTGATCAGTTGCTGGGTTAACGCATGCTGCGTGTGGAAGGTGTCTCAGTACCGGCAGAACCTTGGTGTGTTGACTGGCGATGGCAGACGGTTGACGTGGGATGGCAAGGTACGGAAGTAGGGTCAATCTTGCCAGCGGCAGACACGCGGTGCGCGGCAGGCACAGTCGAGACGCACCTGGCCTCGGCGGGCGCATCTGCTCGGGTCGTTGCCGCAGTCATGCTGGTCGATGGGGCGATGGTGGCCGTCCAGGTCTTGCCCGCCAGCGCACCACAGCCGAGCACCCCGATGGCGGCCGCAACGACCCGAGAAGGTCCGCCGACGACCAGGGCGGCCACCACGGCCCCGGCCGTTGCCGCCGGCCCCTGGCGCCGACGAGCCGGGAATCCGGCTGCAGGCCGAGCCCGGCCACCGACGGCGAGGCGGAGGTGGAGGTGGTTGAGCAGATTCTCCGGCCGACTCCGTCGACCCAGCTAAGGCTCGGGCCAGCGGCAACCGCCTCGATCCCGGGGCTGCCCGATCTGCAGCCGGTCCTGCATCAGATCCAGGCTTCGGCCGACGGTCAGGTCGTCGCCGTGCCCTCCGCCGACATCATCGACCGGCCGGTCGACGTCACCCTGCAGCAGCCGGCCACCGCGATCGCCTTGCCGCCGGTCAACCAGCGGCTCTGCGGCCGGGAGGAGACTCAAGGCTGGGCCACGCCTCCCGTCCCGTCCGGCCAGGCCGTGGTCCTTGTCCAGGTGGACCTACCCGCCCCTGGGGTGGCGAGCGTCCAGTAGGGGCCGACGACTGGATGCGCCAGAGACCCTGGGCCGGGCGGTATGCCGGGACGTGGTGTCCCGCTTCCGCCAGGCTGGTCATTCGCTCGTGAGCTCGGCCGGGTCAAGGCGACGAAGCCCGGGCACCCCGTCGAAGTCCCGGTCCGCCGAGACGATCGAGCCGAAGCCGTGATGCAGCGCGGTCGCCGCGTGCACGGCCTCTCGCCCTCCCAACATGGTTGCGCCTACGAGGTCGATGGCGCGGCCCATCACCTCGCGGTCGACATCGTGGAGGATGCACAGTCCCATGACCAGTCGCGCGGAGACGACTGCCGTGTCCCGGTCGCCGACGCGCATCCGATGAAAGAGGAGCTCCTGGACCGCCTCAGTACTGGCATGCAAGACCAGCTCGCTCGAGGCCGCTCTGGCAACCAGCGCCTGACAAGCAGTGCGTCGAGGCGACGGACCGCCCATCGCGTGCGCGAGGACCGTGGTGTCGATGAAGAGGTGCTCGCCGCTCATGGACCGAGCTTTGCCGCCAGCTCGTCGTCCATGGCGTGCTTCGTTGCGGACCAGTCCGCCATGTGCGGCTCGTGTTCTGTCGCACGGGCCAGCTCCAAGAACCGCCGGGCGGCCCCGCTCCGGCTCGCCGACTCAGCTTGGAGGTCGAACCGGTAGTCGATCGCCTCCCGGATCACGGCAGCCACGCTGCGGCCGCTTGCGCGCGCCTCCGTTTCGACCCTTGTGTAGCGCTCCTGGTCCAGCAACAGCTGAAGGCGACGCTCCATGCCCGACATGTGTATACATTAGCATGTGTAGGCCTTGTTGGACGAGCCGGTCGGTACGCCGGGTTCTGTCCCGGAAGGCCGTGGCCGGCCCCCCGGTGGCGGTCATCCATCTCGGCCGGCCATTGCTGACCGGCTCTAGCGCCCTACCCGCAGGCATCGAGCGGGCCGCCCTCAACCGCCTGCTGTTCGAGCTTGCTCCAGGTGGGGTTTACCGAGCCGACCTGGTCGCCCAGGCCGCTGGTGGTCTCTTACACCACCGTTTCACCCTTACCGCCCGAGCCGGCGAACCGGCATACGAGCGGCGGTCTGTTTTCTGTGGCACTGTCCCGCGGATCACTCCGGGTGGCTGTTAGCCACCACCTTGCCCTACGGAGCCCGGACGTTCCTCGGCACCCGGCTGAGGCCGGATGACGCGACCGCCTGACCGACTCGTCCGTATCCAGTCTACGGGTCCGCCACCTGCCGGATTACCACTATTTCACTTGACGAGATCACCCGATTCCATCGAAATTGTCCATTAGGAGGTATCTATCCCTATCACTGCCGCTCCGTGAGACAAGCAGACCTGCCGACGTTGGAGGCCAACGTGCCCGGGTTTCGCAGACTCGCGCCGCCCCCTGTCCGCCCGTCGTTGTCCCGGATGCGACTGATCGAGCAGCTGGGACGCGTGGGCGACACCCGCCTAGGGCTTGTCATCGCGCCGGTAGGGTCCGGCAAGACGACCCTGATCGGGCACTGGCTCGCCACCCAGGACGGGCCCAGCCTGCGCTACCGCGCTGACCGGCTCCCGTCGCGGTCCGCTCTGCGGTCGGACCTTTCCGAGGCGCCGCTAGGCGCGGTCGTCATTGATGTCGGGCGGCAGTCCGGGCCGGTCGACCGCTCCGCGCTCCAGAGGGTGGTCGAGCAGGCCATGCCCGAGGCACCGGTGCTCGTCTGCGCACGGCGCCTTCCCCCGCTCAACTTCGCCCGCGGGGAGCTGCCGGTTCCCACCGTGGTGACCGAGCACGACCTGGCGTTTCGCCCCTGGGAGGTGCAGGCCCTCTTCGAGGACATCCTCGATGACCCGCTCTCCGGCGACGAGGTCCTCGAGCTGACCCACCGGACGGAGGGATGGGCCGCCGCCCTGCACCTCTGGCATGTGGCTCGGCGCCTCTCGCCGCAACCGGCCGTGAGCACGGCGGCATCCGCTGCCCCTGTCCCGGCCACGAGCCGCCTCCCCGAATGCGTGCGCACCTACATCCGCGACGAGGTGCTTGACACCATCGACCCGCAGCTGTTGTCGTTCCTACGCGACACAAGCGTGTTTGACACGGTCACCGTCGATCTGGCGGACGAGCTGCTCGGCGCGCCCGGATCGCACCGTCACCTCGCGGAGGCAACCGCCGCCGTCGATCTGGTGACCTGCCTCCCCGACGAGTCGGGCTACCGCTACCACCGCATCCTTCGCGACCACCTGCGCCTGGCCCTGGCCGAAGAGCGCGGTCCGGCAGGCGCTCTCGGACAGTACGAGCGGGCCGCCCGGGTGCTGTCCGAGCACCAGCACTGGGACGCCGCACTCGTTGGCTACTGCCGGGCCGGCCGCTGGGAGGCGGCCAGCGAGGTGGTTCGCCAGCACGGCGCGCAGCTCGCGCTGTCGGGGGATGAGGCCGCCGACGCCCTACCCGGGACCGTCCTGCACCGCCATCCTTGGCTGGCCCTTGAGCGGGCCCGTGGCCTGCTCGCCGAGGGTAGGGCCGACCAGGCGGGCTCGCTTGCGGTTCTCGCGCGGGACACGATGGGCGAGCCAGCGGACCAAGCTGCGTGCCAGCACGTCGTAGACCAGGTGCGACGGCTTCGCAGCTCGCTGCGGGAGGCACCCGACCCCTGGCCGATCCTCTCCCCAGCCGACAGCCGCATCGGGGCTGGGCTCTCGGCTGGGCAGCGGCAGGCGTGGGAGCTCGCCCGGCGCAGCTTGCTGCATCTCGCGGCAGGCCGGGTCCGCGACGCGCGCACGGAGCTGGCCGACGCTGCCGGCGACTTCGCCCCGGACGAGGCCCTCGTGCTCGTCCTCGCTCGGTTTGCCCTCACCGCGTTCTGGGCTCTGGTCAACCCGGCGGTCCCCGGTGCGGCGCTCGAGACGGCATACGAGGGACTACCGCAGGCGGCCTCGCCGTGGGTGCGCCGGGTGGCGTATGCCGTTGTGCTCGCAAAGGGCGGGGACGCGCCTCGCCTGCAGGCAGCGCATCAGCACGCGGCCGACCGGCGACGCCTCGGCGACGCGTGGGGCGCTGCCCTCATCGACGCTGCGGTCGCGGTCGTGAAGGCTCGCGCCGGACGGCCTGACGCGGAGCTGCTGGAGGACCTGGCGGGCCAGTTCCGCCGACTGGGGGCTCCCGCGCTGGAGGCATGGGCGCTTGCTGCCCTTTCCCTGGTCAGCGCCGCCGGCGAAGAGGGCCCCGAAGGCGAGGGGACCTCGCCCAGCACTGCGGTGGCCTTTGCGCGAGCAGCCCAGGCGCCTGGCGCGCTCGCTCTGGCGTACTCGGCTATGGCCCGCACCGCCCCCGACGGCTCTGCCGTCACTGAAGACTTGCAGGCGCTTGCCGAGACCGAGTCCCGCGCCTGCGGGCTGGGCGCCGAGCCCTGGGCGTGGCTGCCGCTCGGACCGATGCTGCCGCACCCCGGCGCGCCACGGACCCGGGTCCGCGCGGACGCCCCGGCCCGCTCTGCCGTGCCGTGGGCGCAGCTGAAGGTGCGGTGCCTGGGCGGCTTTGAGGTGTCGCTCGACAACACCCCCGTCGACCTGACCGGAGTGCGGCCCATCGCCCAGACCGTGCTGCGCCTGCTTGCCGTGAACGCCGGCGCCCCGATGCACCGGGAGGTGCTCGTCGACTCGCTCTGGGGCGAGCTGCGCGACGGGGCAGGCCGGCACAACCTGCAGGTCGCGGTCTCGAGCCTGCGCCACCGGTTCGAGCAGCTGCTGGCCGGCCAAGGTCGGGCACTGTTTGCCCGCCAGGGCCACGCCTACGTGTTCGCCCCGGGCACCGAGCCAGTCACCGACCTGCAGCGCCTGAGTGCCGCGTTGGCCAGAGCCAAACAGTGCCACCATGCCGGCGACCGGCTCGGGCAGATCGACGCGCTGAGCGAAGCTGTTGACCTGTATGCCGGAGAGGTGCTCCCTGCCGACGGACCGGCGGAGTGGGTCGTCGGGATCCGAGAGCGCACTCGCCTCGGCGTAGCTGAGGCGGCCGTTCGCCTGGCCCAGCTGCAGCTCGAACGCGGTCAGCTGGCACCGGCCGCGGACGCCGCAGGCCGGAGTGTGCAGATCGACCCCTGGCGCGACGGCTCCTGGAGGCTGCTCATCGAGATCCACACTCGGGCGGGCGACCAGGTCACGGCACAGCGGGTCACCCAGGAGTACCACGCCATGCTTCAGTCGCTGGGTGTGACATCCACACCCCTGCCGCCGTTGCGACGAGTAAGCCGAGCCAGCGCGCCGTCGGCTGTCTCTGGCGCCCGCCGACTCACCCGCTCGATCTAAGACCGAATGGAGTGTCGGGCCCTTGGGGGTCCGACACTCCACGCGGTCTGAGCCTTAGGCGGCGTCGTCGTGGAGGGTGACGGGGTGGGTGGTGTGGCTGCGTCCGTTGGGGGCGGTCCAGGTGCACACGCCGTCGGGGGTCATGGTCACGGATCAGCCCGGCGCGGGTCTTGAGCCGCGAGCCGGGCAGGTCGGTGATGTCGCCGTGGTGTAGCCGGGCCTCGAACTCGCTCAGCTGTTCGTGCCCGACGTGGCGGGCGGCCCCGGTGATCACGCTGGCCCGGTAGGGTTCCAGGTCCCCGGCCCAGCCCATCGCGGCGGTGCGCGGCAGCCCGGCGAGGGTTTGCCCGGTGTGGATGCGGGTGGCCATGGTCCGCGGGGCGATCCGCAGGATCGGCGCCAACGCGGCGGCGGCTTCCTGCACCGGGGTGGGTTGCCCGGCCGGTGCCGGCGCGCCGCTGCCCGCCCGGGCGGCCCGCTCGGTGTCGCGGGTGGCCAGCACGTGCTCGGTGTAGCGGGTCAGCGCCGCGCTCTGGCGGGCGGTCACCGCGTTGAGGATCCGTTGGGTGGCCGCCACGACGCATTCGGCCTCGTCGGCGCTCATCGCGGCGAGTGCATCCTGGCTCACCCGAAACAGGGCGCCGGCCAGGGTGGCCGGGTCGGCGGCTTGCACCGCGGCCACCGTCGGCGCACACACACCCTCGAACATGTGACCTATTCTACTCGGAATACGCCTGGACGCAAGTCTTATGTGGACATTGTCTCGAACAGTTCTGGGCGACGACCCGATCGCGACGACCGGATCGACTCCAACCCCGGAGGCCGCGCGGAAGACACCGGAGCTCCGTGGTCTTGCCGGTGAGCTCGTCGCGGGTCACGGGGG
The DNA here is from genome assembly GCA_963769085.1 of uncultured Actinomycetota bacterium. Lineage (GTDB taxonomy): Bacteria > Actinomycetota > Actinomycetes > Actinomycetales > Dermatophilaceae > Phosphoribacter. Next base: position 21,328 of record CAVYKM010000042.1, read on the forward strand.
GGTCAAACCCAAGCGATGCGGTCGCGAGGTACATATCGCAGGCAGTGTCCATAGGCGTCTTCGGGGGGTGCCAGCCAGGCGGCCGGTGGGTGAGGCAGCCCCAACCGTTGCCACAGCGGTTCACCACCACCGACCTGGCCGACCCGCCGCAGCGACCCGAACGACACCAACCAGCGATCGGCACCGACCCCGAACAACCGCGCGCAGCATAGCCCTGGACGGACTTCAGGCCAGAACAGGAGGTTGGAGGTCAAGACCGCCGGAAGTAGGCGACCTCGGCCAGGGCTACCAGTCCCCCGGGCGTGGCACCGAACGAGGACACGATCGTCAGCCGCACTGCGGTGGCGTCGGCGATCCCGAGCTGCACATCCTGGCGCCCGGGCCGGTCGGCCACGGAGACCTGCCGGGTCTCCAGCGACCCGTCCGACCTGGTCACGGTGACGAGGACCGACTGCACGCGGCCGGTCGTCAGGTACGGCTTGGGCTCCTCGGACGAGCCGTTGTAGACCTGGATCTCGACGAGACGGAACGGCTCGGGGAACGTGGCCTCGATGAACTCGCCGCGCCCGTCCCCGGCCGGCGCCGGAGCCCAGAACGTGTTGGTCGCACCGTCCCTGACCAGCGACGCCGGATGCTCCGGCCGGCTGCTCGAGGCCGAGATGGCGGCGGGGTTGACGACCTCGACACCCGAGAGCCGGTCATGAACGCTCTCAACCGGTGCGCTGACAACGGGCCACGCGAGGCGGACGGCGAGGTACCCCACCGCGACCACAGCCACAAGGATGGCCAGCCGCCGAGGCAGAGCGGACCGGCGCCGGACGGTTGGTCGGTCACCGGCTCGGGGGGCACGCGTTCGGCGCGCGAACAACCGTCGGTACCACGGCGGCGGAGGAACGACGACGGCGTCGACGAGGTCAGCACCGCAGCGTCGGCAGAACCGCCGCGTCGCCACGTTCCCGGCACCGCATCGGCCGCACACCGTCTCACCGGGCAGGGGTGCGCGGTCCGCCTCGGTCGGCATCTGGCGCCGCGACGGCATGACCTCGGGTGCTGGCTTGACGGCCTCCGGCGCCGTGGGTTCGGCGTGCTCCCCGGGCACCACGGGAGCACCCTCAGGCGGGTTGGGTGGGACGTCGGCGCGCTGGCCCGGCGTTCCGCTCCACTCCAGGTAAGCGCCGCAGTGGCCGCAGAACCGCTCGCCGGCGTCGTTCGCCGACCCGCAGTCCGAGCAGGTCAACGTGCCGGTTCCGGCACTGCCCCCAATCGTCATGACACCACCTCAACTTCCCACTTGACGTGCGCCGGTACCGCCTCAGCCAGCACCGCACGGACGGCGTCCAGGTCGAGGTCATCCGGTGCGGTCGAGTGCACGACGACCGTGACCCGGGCATCGGGGCTGCCGGGGACCTCGGACCCCACCGTCCTCGACCATCTGCTGGCGCCCGACTCGGTCACCTCGACCGGGCCGCCCGTCACCCGGGCTACCGACCGGCGCAGGCCCTCGATCGTGCCACGCGAGCGATGCAGGTCCAGCGCGTCGCGGACCCACCGCCTCTGGTCAGCCAGCTCGGTGCGCGGGTTCACGTCGCCCCCGACCCACATGGCGACGAAGGCGAGCAGGTCCTCTGGCGCGGTATCGGGGTTGACATGGGCTGCCAGGTTGTCCACGGTCGCGAAGACGGGAGCCAGTGTGGCGTCGATGACCGAGACGAACCTGGCGGTGAAGTCGCCGTCCTGGTAGGCGCCAGGCAGCTGGTGCACCACAGGGACGGCGCTGGCCAGGTTCGGCACCATGCCACGCATCGGTCAGCTCTCCTTCACCACGCGCACCTGGTGCCCGAACGAGAAGACCAGAGCGTTGGGGTCCAACGCGATCCGGTCCTGGTGCTCGCCGCGGACCCCGGTCGTCGGGTCAGCCGCGAAGAGCCGGACCTCCTCGACCAGCTCGGTGCCAGCGAGTCGCTGCAGCACGGCATACACCTCCCCCACGTGCACGGGCCGCCCGAACGGCCACCCCTCGCCGTCAGGGCCGCCGTCAACCGGGTTGAAGTAGGCGTACAGGGCAGCAACGGCCGCCTCGCGCAGCACCTCGGAGGCCACCCTGGCGCGCGGCACCAGCCGGGCCACGACCGTGATCCCTTGGTAGAAGGGCGGTTCCACGACCAGTCGCGTTCCGACCAGCCGCCTCGCGTCGAGGTAGTCCGTGATCGCCGCGAGGGTGTCCTCGGAGGGGATGAGGTCCTCGAAGCGCAGCCGACCGTTCTCGTGCGCGGGAGCGACGGGCACCACATGCAGGCGCACGCTTAGCGGGCCGTCGCCGACGCAGTGCAGCCGGGCCACCGACGGTGCCGCATGCCGGGCCAACGCCTCGAAGTCGGCTGCGGTCACCGCGCGGTCGCGCGAGCGCAGCTGCAGCGGGGCCCGCCGTCGGACCTCGTCCATGGACTCACCCGCGACCCCGCCCGCGGCTGCTCGACGGTTCTCCACCCGCTCGATCAGGGGCACCGACGTGCGCAGCACCCGGATGGCTCGTGCGGCCACGTTGCCTTGCGGACCCCCGCCGACCCGGTACTCGGGTATGCGCAGCGGGGCCCCCTTCGGGGGGACGGCGCCGAAGCCGCGGAGCGACCCGTCTGGTTCGCGCACCACCGGCCCGAGCTCCAGCAGACCCGCGGCCCGGTCGACCGCGAACACGGCGTCGTCAGGGCCGCAGAGCGCGAACGAGTCGACCTCGGTCCAGGGCTGCCACCCTGGTCCGCTGGCCACCTCGAGGACCATCGGGACATCGCGCACGACCGGTGCCTTGGCGAGGGGGAACCGCTGGCCGGCGACCCCTTCGGACAGGCCCAGAACCTCACCCTCGATCGTCTCGGCGTGAACGACAGTCGCCGTGGCGCCAACCGTGAACGCCTCCACCGAGCGCACCAACGGGCTGGCCACGTATGCCGGGTAGCCCGGCACCGGGGCGGTGACCACGGTGCGCAGCCAGCCGGCCCGCACTCCGCCGATGACCGACGGGGACGTGCGTCGCTGGGAGGTGCACGACGATGTCGCCGGGCCGGTTGAGCCCTCCGGTGCCGTCCACTTCGGTGTCGCAGAGCGTCCACCCTCTGCCGTTCCAGGCCTCCCAGCGCAGCGGCGGGTAGTCGGGGTTGACGCCGATTCCTTGGACCACGCAGTCCCACCGCAGGGCCACGGCGCAGCGAGGCGCGCTGTCGTCGAGCCCAACCAGCAGCGCATCTCCGATGTTGGGCTGCTCAGCGAAGGCGAGGAACGCGGCGCGCTCGCGCAGCTCGCTCGTTCGCGGGAGCACCTCCTGGCCGGCCTGCTGCGTGGCGACCCCGACGAGGCAGCGCGGCGGGATGTCCAGGTGCTCCACGGTCTCGAACTCGACAGCGTCGTCGTGGTCGGTGCGGACTGTGCCGACGCGGGTGGCTGCTGGGACGGTCACCGGGTCGGGCTGGGGGGCCGTCAGCCAGAACGTGACGTCGGCCCGGGCCGCGACCGGGGCATGTGGCTGCATCCCGATGAGGTCGAGGAAGGTGAGGTAGAGCTTGTCGGGCACCCGGTTGAGCCGGTAGAGCAGCGTGTCGACCAGGTAGGCCATCGTCTCGATGAGCGTGACCCCCGGGTCGGAGACGTTGTGGTCGGTCCATTCCGGGCAGCGTTTCTGCACAAGACGTTTCGCGTCGTCGACGAGGTCCTGGAACCGGCGGTCGTCCAGGTTGGGCACGGTGACGGCCATCAGGAGGCACTCCGTTCGGTCGGCGGGATGACGTAGAACGGGAAGACCAGGTTGCGCGGGTCGTTGCTGCCCCGGATCTCGTAGGTGATGTCGATGTAGAGCGTGCCCTGGTCGACCGCGTCGAAGCGCACGTCGACCCCGTGCAGCTCGATCCGCGGCTCCCAGCGCTCGAGGGACACGCGCACGGCATACGCGATGTCACCTGCGGTGCTGGCGTCCGCGGGAGCGAAGACGTACTCGTGCACCGCGCACCCGAACTCCGGGCGCATCGGCCGCTCGCCCGGTGCGGTGGCGAGGATCAGCCGGATGCTCTCCTCGATCTCGGCGTCGCCCGACACCAGGGCGATCCCGCCGGTGGCCGAGGTGCGCAGCGGGAAGCCCCACCCCGAGCCGACGAACTCATGCGCCATGTCAACCACCCACCATCACAGTCGGCGCCCCCGGAGGCAGGATCGGCGCCCCGCAACCGGACATGTCACCAACACGCAGCGCCGGTCGCCCGCCGATGAGCACGGTCATCGACCCCATGGGAAAGGGGGTAGGCGGGTGGACCGCCGGGGGCGGGAACGAGCAGGTGTGCAGGTCCCCGACAACCGCGGCCGGCATGCCACCCACGAGAACCGTGGCGACCCCCGGTCCGGTGACGACACCAGGGTGTCCGGTGAGGTCACCGACACGAGCAGCGAACGGCACGAGGGCCTCCTTTCGTCAGGCGAGTCAGTTGATCTTGACCATGCTTCCTTTGACGGTCGTGACGCCGCTGGCGGACAGCTCGGCGCTGGCCTGGCCGGCCACCTTCGCGCTGGCACCAGAGAGCTCGGCCGCGCCCTTGGCCGAGACCTTGACGCTCGCACCGCCAAGCACCAGGTCGCTCTTGGCGTCGATGGAGACCTTCTGTCCCGAGATCGACACGTCGCCCGTGCCCGTGGACACGGTCACATCCTTCTTCGCCTTGACGGTCAGCGGCCCCTCACTGGTGATCTCGATGGCGGCATCGCCTTTCTGCACCAACGCGATTTGTTGCTTGCCGCCGTTGGTGCTGATCTCCAGACGCTCCTCGGAGGCCGACTCGAGCATGGTCACCGTCATCCCGGTGCGGGAGGTGAAGGCACGGCGCTTGACGCTGCCGTTGCCGCTGTCGATGTGCTCGTCCCAGCCCGGCTTGGGGCGGTCCTTGCCGTTGTAGAGCCCGCCGAGGATGTACGGGTCGCCGAAGTCCCCCAGCCCGAAGGCGACGAGCACCTCGTCACCCACTTCGGGGAGCACCGCCGTGCCGCGTCCCGCGCCGGCCCCGACCTGCACCGTCCGAGCCCATCCGCTGACGTAGCTGTCGGACATCACGGGGAAGGTCACCCGGACCCGGCCCAGCTTGTCCGGGTCCTTGATGTCGTTGACCGTCGCGGTGACCACTCCGCCGACCGTTCCTGGCCGGCCGTTACCGCTGGCGCCGGTGGCCAGGCCGTAGACCGAACGGTCCGACTGGTTGCTCACCGTGAACGACGTGCGGTAACCCGCCTCTGCGGCGAACTCGTGCCGGGTCGAGGTCAAGGTGTACCGGCCGTCGAACGGCTTGCCTGCCTTGACGAGGGTGACCGCAGTGCCGGCCCGCAGCTTGGGGTTGCCCCGGGCGATGCCTTCCAGCTCGACGCAGGACCCCGCCAGACGTCCCGCGATCGCCTTCGCCATTCCCTCACACGCGGCGTGGTCGGGCATCGACGGTCTGGTCTCGACCCACGGCGGTGACTTGAAGAGGGCAGCCAGCCGCTTGGGGTCGACGCCTTCCACCGTGGCGCTCGTCGTGCCGGCGTCAGCCGAGGCAACTACCGCCTTCTTCGTGGCGACGTCCCAGGAGCGGACCTGTACCTGCGGGACCTGGTCGGCAGCCGTGACGCTGGCCCGCAGCGAGATGAGGTTGACCCCCTTCTCGAGGATGAGCGGGTTCTCGCGCGAGCGGCCGTCTGCCGGCGCGCCTTGGGCGGCGGTGGGCGTGCGGAAGTCAAGAGCGCCGTCGACTACGGCGACGACCGCCCCGACCTGGGCGCCCGAGGCGCGACAGGAACGCCCAGTCGTTGACGCCGTCCTGCGAGACGTGCTTGTGGATGCAGCCGAGGTTGTCGATGTGCCCCGCCGAGAGCCCCACCCGACTGGCCGCCTTGCGGGCGATGTCCCCAGGCTTGGTGTCGACGTAGGCTTCGACCCGCCGGCCGCGGAAGAGCCGGTGGGACATGTCGTACCCCCTGACCACGGTGCGGGTGCCCATGGCGGACAGATCGGTCTCGAGCCCGGTGACCTCGCCCTTGAGCAGGACGGTAGGTGCGCTGGTCCCGCTGAGCTGCACAAGGATTCGTACCGTGGACCCGATCTTGATCCGCGCCTTCTCCAGGACGCTCGCGCCGTCGTCGAGGAAGCGGAGCGACGAACATGTCCGGCACGCTGAGGCTGTCGTCGACCGTCGCACTGGACATCTGGGCGGCGATCTCTGGCGGCAGGGTCGCTCCGTCGATCTCGACGAGCGGCCGGCTGCTGGTCTCCTCACCGGGCATGCGCAACCTCCCGACGCTGGCTCACGGGGAGCGGCAGGTCGCCGTCCACGGCCGGGTTGTATGGGACCGGGGCCAGGGCGTCCTCCGGCGCGGGCAGCAACAACGTGCGACCAGACCGAACCCGCAGCGGGTCGTCTATCCCGTTGGCCTGAGCGACTGCTCGCCACATCGAGGCGTCGCCGTACTCGGCATACGCGATGCCGGCGAGGGTGTCGCCGTCGACAACGACGTGGGCTCGCCGTGGTCTGAGGCCGCCCGACGTGGGGTTCTGCTTCGGTGCCTCGCCCGCCAGCTCCTCGAGGGTGACGGTACAGACCGCGCGCACTGGCATCCCGGCCGGAGTGAACACGGTGTACTTGGCCGTCACGCTACTGATGTAGGCCAGAAACCCGGTCAGCCCGCCCCACCGGAACAGCACCCACGGCGGGTTGGGCTTGTCCTTGCTGTGCGAGTCGGACGTGGGGACGCAGCAGCTGAACAGCTTCTCCACCCGCTTCACCACGCTGGAGCCCTGTCTGTCTGTCGCGTCGAAGAACATCTCCAGGGACAGCTTCGAAGGCTGCGGACCCTGGTACTGCGGCGGTGAGCTCTTCTTGTTGCCCGAGGCGGTATGCCGTTTCCACTGGGCCGACTTCGAGAGGCTGAGCTCCTTGGGGTTGAACTGGAAGTCGATCTTGCCGATCTCTGGCCCAGGCTTTGGTCAGCGAGCCGCTCGGCGACGGTTCGTGCAGCACCAGGTAGGCGTGTTCGAGCTTCTGCCCACCGGCTTCGACCCTGCGAGTCGACCGGTGCCCGCGGCGGAGAAGGCGACTGGGCTCGGCGACATACGATCACCCCTTTCCCGAGGCGGTGAAGCCGTGGTGGGCGATCTCGAGGGTCTCGACAAGGACCTTGGGTGAGTCGGCGGTGAAGGACGGGCCCGACCACCGGACCGGCACGACGCCGATCAGCCCCCACGAGGCGACGACCTTGCCATCGGCGCGCATCGCGTCGATGGTCCCGGTCTGGCGCTTGTAGCCCGGACGCCATGCTCGAGAACCACTTGGCGATCTTCTCGGTGTCGCGGCCGAGCGGACGCGACAGCTTGATGTTGGGGTACTTCAGCCGGGTGGGCAGCTGCCACACGATACGCGTTGTTGCCGCCCTCCTCACGCGTCTCGATGACCACCTCGCAGCCGAGCCCGTCGCAGCTGGTGAACGTCGCCGAGGTTCTCGTCGTCGAGCTTGACGACGAAGGCGACCGACAGGGCCGTGTCGACGTCTTGCAAGATCATGGCGCTCGCTCCCTTACCAGGTGTCCGTCCGCAGCCCGCGACGTTCCCGCTCGACCAGCAGGTCGGCCCGCAAGCGCACGAGCAGCGGGTCGAAGAGCCGCAGGGCCAGCTCCTCCAGGCCGGCCGGAGACGACGCGTGGGACGCGGGCGTGGACGCGCCTCCGGCAGCAGCAGCTGCCGGGGCCGACGCGCCCGCCACTGGCGGCCCCTGGTCCGGCTGCTCCGGTATGCCGGGCACCTCGCCTGCCGCGGTTGTCGGCGCCGGCGCGGACGACCGCTGGACCGTCCAGGCCTGGTCAGGCTCGGGGGCGTACTCGGCCGTTGCGACTGGCTGTTGCGCGTCGACCGCGGGCTGCGGCGCGGCGACGACGGGCATGTCGAGGCGGTCGACGGGGCTCGCAGTGTCTAGCGACCCAAGGCGCTCAACCGGGCTCGTGACAACCGCGGTGGTGTTCGCTGGCCCTGGGATCGACGGCAGGTTCTGTCGCTGTACTGCGACCACTGGGTGCTCACCCGGCCCACGACCTGTGCCCCGTTGCGCTGAACCACCGCCGGTTCGGGTGCCCGCTGACCCGCGAAGGGTGCGCCATCGCGCTGGGGCAGGCGGGCGGCCCGCTCGTCTGGCAGGCGGAAGGTCGCGTCCGGCACCGCACTCATCGTGGGCTCTCGCTGGACCGAGACCACCGGACGAGGTGCCACGTCGAAGCCGGGCTCAGGAGTGGGGTGCAGCGGCTCCACGGGCACCGGGCGCTCGACCGGATCGTCGCTGCTGCTGGTTGGCTCTGGCGTCGCCCATGGGTCGGGAACACTCGGCTGCACTGGCGTTACCTCGCCCTGAAGAGAGGCGGGCTCGCGGACAGCCTGGATCGGTCTCTGCCCGGCCGAGATTGGCCGCAGGCTCATCGGAGCGTCTGTCGAAACGCGAGGGATATCCACCGTGGTCTCCCCGCCGGGCACCGGTCGCCTTGCGACTCGGCGCGGCCGGTCAGGTCAGCGTCGTGCAGGGCCGGGACCTGCCGCTGGACGGCACTGAGCGGAAGGCTCGCGACGGGGGCCCCGAGGCCCCTGCGCACCGGCGGTTGCTCGGCAACCGGTCGCTCGACGTCGCGGGCGATGACCGGCCCAAAGGTCGTGCTGGTGGTCATCGGTGCCAGCGACAGGGCTGTCGTCGACGGTCCGCTGGGCGCATCCGAGGACCCTTGGACCGCCTGGTGGCGTTCCGGCAGCGCGGCAACCGGGAGCTGCTCACCATCGGGCTGACTCGGCGTGGGCGATTCCGGCTCCAGCTGGACAACCGAGCTCGCGTCCTCAGAAGAGCGGGATCGCTGGATCACCAACGGCAGTGGCGTGGAGTCGACGTCGCTGTTGTCGTCGCCGGTTGGACCTAGTGCCGTTGGCGGGGGAAGGTCCGGCTGAGGCGAGGGGGGCTCCGGCATCTGAGAATCCGAGTGGGAAGCCTCGGCCTCGGCTGCAGGGGACTCAGCAGGAGCAGGCGCGGCGTCACCGGTGGAGACGTGGACATGGGTCGCCTCGGGGGGCGCGGGTGCTGGCTCGCCACCGGAGAGCTGAACCGGGGAAGGCTCGCGCGAGCTGCCCGCGGAGGCCGCGACGGACTCTGTTACGACTTTCGCGACGGGAAGGTTGCTGGGTGGAGTCGCTTCCGACGCTGCGCTCCGCGACACAACCGGCGCGATACCCGATCGGTCTGCCGCACAATCGGAGGAGTCGCCTCTCGGCTGATCCGTGGTTCCTGCGCCGCGGTCGCGGACGGGGAGGGAACCACCGGCAGGGGCACCTCCTCGGCGTGCCTGTGCACGCTGACCGAAGGAGTCACCGCCGCTGGCGACGTCTCCTGCGACTGGAGCGTCTGCTCAGCTGCCTGCCGTTGAACCGGAGGCTGCTGCGGGATCGGAGGCTGCTGCGGGAGCGTCAGCGAGGGCGGTGCGGGACTTGCCGGCTGTTCCGCCGGCTGCTCAGCGGCACGGCCCTCGGGCTCCGTCTCAGAACCCAGTCCGTCACGTTCCGAAGGCAGTCCCTCTGGCCCGCCTCTGCAGGTCCAGCGTCAGGCTCAGGGCTGACCGGCTCGGGAGGACCAACGTCAGGCTCCGTGCTGATCGGCTCGGTTGCGGGCTCGGGCGGCAACGCTTCGGCGGCCAGCTGCCGCACCGGCATACCCACTGGTCGCGCCGTGAGCAGGACCGGCCTTGATGGCACCTCGGTGGCCGCGTCGACGCGGGAAGGCTGCACAACGGCCGGCGAGGCGACGGCATACTCGGTCGAATAGCGTTGCACGGGAGCCTGGCTCGGCGCCGGGCGCGGTGGCACTCGCACCGGCATGGCCACCAAGCCTGAGGTCCGAGCACCACCCGTCGGACCCGAGCCCCCGTCGGTCGGGACACTGCGGAGCGCTATGGCCGGGTCGACCTGGCGGGCAATGGTCCTGGTCAACGAGGGGCTGCGCCATGAGGCGAGGCTGGGCGGGAAGGCCGTCGGCGCACTCGTCAACGACATCGGGCGGGACACGCGCTGCACCGCCGGCAACGACGACCAGGCACTCACCGGCCGCTCAACCGGCATACCGTCGTGGGTGACTGGCCGCTCGGCAGCGGATGCCCCGGCGTTCGACGTGTCGTCGCGAGACGACCACGGCCACCGCATTGCTCAGCCCCCTTCCGATATCCGTTCGTTGAGCCGGGCGATCTCCGTGACGTACCGGCGCCGCTGGGAGTGCTCCATGTCGAGGATGTCGTCGAGCGCCCAGTGGAAGTGGTAGGCCACGTACGCCACCTCCTCGTAGATGCGGTCGGCGGCGTACGTCACGGTTCCCCCAGGCGCCCACCCGAGAGGTCGACCGCGAAGCGGTGCTGGCACTGCGGGCAGGTCACCGCCGCGCGGGTGTGGCCCTCGGTGTTGATCCGGTGGTAGAAGTCCTGCAGGAAGGCCACATCCGAGGCGAACATGTTCTCGATGACCGTTGGCGTCACGGACGACAGCTCGCCGAGGGCGACGACGACCCGGGCGAGCAGCACCACCGTCGTGAAGGCCGGGTTCTCCATGACCCGCGCGTCGTAGAGCGGCAGCAGCTCGTCGCGCGCGGTGGCCAGGCGCATGACGCCGTTGCGGTGAACGGTGCCGTCGCCGTCGACGTAGCCCCGCGGCAGCTCGAACGCGAACTCCGTTCGTAGCACTTGCCGTTCGGGCACGAAGGGTGCCGCTCGGTCGAGGTCGGTGGGGTCGCCGAGCGTCGCCAGCGACCCTCCGCCTCTCGCGCGCTGCATCAGCTCACCGTCGACTCGTCGAAGCAGAGGGTGAACTTCTCGGTCGCCGTGTCGGTCGCCCCGGCCTTGAGGGTGCTGACCTCGACCTTCTGGACCCAGATGTTCTTGAACTCCAGGGTCTTGATGGTCGAGCCCTGGTAGTCGGTGATCTCGACGGCGGCCGTCTTGCGCGCGCCGGCGACATCACCCTCCATGACCTTCTTGAGCCAGTCGGTGATCGCCTTGCTGTCGGTGAGACCGCGGGTCACCGTGATGGACCCGGCCTTCGGCCGGCCGATGAGGTTGCGGATGACGTACTTGCCGTCCTTGGTCTGCTGCTTCATCTCGATCTTGTCGACCTCGCTGGTGAGGCCGGACACCTCGATGACCTTCGGCACCTCGACCCCGTCGAGGATGAACCGGAATCCGTGGGCAGCAGCGGAGTCGAGTGGGTCGGCTAGCGCCATGGTGAGGCTCCTTCGGGTTGGTTACTCGTTGACCAGGGAGACGCCGCCGGAGAACTGCGACAGCTGGAAGATGACGAACTCGGCCGGCTTGACCGGGGCGACCCCGACCTGGCAGACGACCTGGCCGGCGTCGATGCCCTCCGCCGGGTTGGTCTCGTCGTCGCACTTGACGAAGAACGCCTCGTCCGGGGTGGTGCCGAAGAGCGCGCCCTTGCGCCACTCGTTGACGAGGAAGGCGCTGATGGTGCGCCGGATCCGGGCCCAGAGCTGGTGGTCGTTGGGCTCGAAGACGACCCACTGGGTGCCCATGAGGATGGTCTCCTCGAGGTAGTTGAACAGGCGCCGGACGTTGAGGTAGCGCCAGGCCGGGTCGCTGGACAGCGTCCGGGCGCCCCAGACGCGCACTCCTCGCCCTGGGAACGCCCGGATGCAGTTGATCCCGACGGGGTTGAGCAGGTCGTGCTCGGCCTTGGTGATCTGCGTGGCGAGGCTGACCGCGCCACGGATGACCTCGTTGGCCGGCGCCTTGTGCACCCCGCGGGTGTCGTCGTTGCGAGCCCACACGCCGGCGACGTGACCGCTCGGCGGGACGAAGCGTCGTTGTGCCAGAGGTCGGGTCGAAGACCTTGACGTAGGGCCAGTACATCGTCGCGAACTTGGAGTCGTATGCCGCGTCGGTCACCCGCCACTTGAGGATCTCCTGGGGGTTCTTGCCCGGGGGCGGGTCGAGGATCGCGACCCGGTCGCCCATCAGCTCGCAGTGGGTGATGATGCCCAGCTGCACGGCCTTGAAGGTCTCCTCGGTGATGGCCCCGTGCTCGAGAGCAGCCACCAGGTCGGGGACGGCCACGATGGTGACCTCGTCGACCGCTTCGAGGCCGCTGAACCCGGTCCGCGGCGGCGACGTCTCCGACGTAGTCGTCGGCGCCGAGCGCGTCGGCGGCTGGGCCGACCGGCTCGGGCTCGGGGGCAACCAGCTCGACCGCACCCCGGGCCACCTTGACGAGCGGGGCGTCCGGGGCGGTGGCCTCGATCCGGATGAGCTTGGAGGCAGCCGTCCTGGTGACGACGTACGCGTCGCCTTCCTTGGTGCTGACGTTGTCGTAGTTCTCGACGACCTTGCCGTCGACAAGGACGTTGAGGGTGAACATGTCCTCGCCCATGCCGTCGCCATGCGGGTCGAAGACCTCGACCGAAACCGGCTTGGGGCGCCCGGGATTCGTCGCCGTGACGGTGTACCCGCCGAGCGTCGCCCGCGGCGGCCCGGCGACCGCCTTGGCCTCGCCGCGGCTGCCTACGGCAGGCGCAGCCGCGCCGGCGCCCACGGCGTCCGGCCCGTGGCCGTTGGTCGGCGCACCGCCGACCCGGACGATGAAGCAGTTGCTGCCGCCGTTCTGCATGTACCCGTACACCGCGTGCGCGAGGTAGGTGCCGGGGACGAACCCGCCGAACGCCTCGGTGAACTGGGTCCAGTTGGACACGAGCGTGGGCTGGTGCATCGGGCCCTTCTCGGCCAGGCCGACGAAGGCGGCGACGGCGGTGCCGACCCCCTCGATGGGCCGGTTACCGGCCTCGACCTCCTCGACGTACACACCAGGCGAGAGATAGTTCGGCATACCGCCTCCTCGGAAGTACCAGCGCGATGCGCCTTAGCCTCATGGAGATTCGGTATGCCGGTAACGTCCGTCCGGCCGTTCGGTCGGGTATGCCGTCGCTGCCCTGATCGGGCATCGCCAGGGCAAGCGATCACCGTCGATCTCGATGGGAGGGAATCCGGCGTGATCCGCACCGCAAACCCTCCGCTCGACCGGGCTCGGGACGCGCTCGGCTGGGACCACGACGCGGCGGCCGACTTGGTCGGCGACCGCCGACGGCCGGCCCTCGTGCCGGCCAAGGCCTGTTGGTCGTTGACGTACGCCTCGCTGGCACGAGCGACCGCACGCGACTGGGCTTCGGCGCGGCTGTCTGCCGTCAGGTGACCTGGATGGCCGCCGGTCCGGCGACCCCGGCCACACTGCCTGAACCGAGCCGACTTGCCACAGGGCCCACAGTGTCAGCCCTCACGGAACGCCTCGGGGTCCGCAATGGTTCGTCGAGGTTAGCGCGTCGCCCAAACGCTCGGCTAAGCCCGGATGCTCGACCCGTCTCACGACCTCGAGGTGACTCCAGCGCACGTCGCCACGGCAGCATCTGCGGTCGGTCGCTGAAGCGGCAGAGCCCCTTTGACCGAGCAGTTCATCCAGCACGATGCATGCCGGTGTTGGCCACGACATGCCGGCTACCTCGGTCGAGCAGTCTGCATGTCCTAGGCGTCGCCATGCCCGCGACTCGTCATTTGGTCCGCAAGGACTGTGCCGGCCGGAGGCGAAGCGCACGATTACGGCGGTCCAAGTTGTCCTTGAGCCACCCACCGGTGACGATCGTGAGGCTTCGTCTCGAGGTACTCCCGGGGATGGTAGAATTCGATGCTCGCGGCCTGCGACCGTAGCCGTGAGATCTCACGCCTCGTGCGAGCCACTTGTGCCTGTCCGACCCGGCAGTACCTGCCGGTTCCGACACCGGATCCTTGGGCAACGCTGGGCAGACGGTCTCGTATGAGTCGATGTCCCTTGCACAGCGGAGCCACTTGCCCGTTAGCAGGTCCTTGGCTCTGGACTCGACGCCGTCGACTTGGTCGGGTTCAGCTGAAGGTCAGCGACCTTGACTTCGGCAGCTTGGCACGTGGCTCGCCGCTTCTGCGCCGACCTGTGTGTCCGGATTGCCTTGGCCGCTGAACTGCCCGACGCACTCCGTGTCGACAAGTCCAGCGCGGGCATCGGTAGGCGCACCTGGATTCCCTTCAAGCCGGAGCAAGCAGCCGTCCCGACCATCGGCTTGCCCTCGAGCCGGTTTGCTGCTGGCCGCTGCGCGCAGCCCTCGTCGAGCCGCTGCTCCTTCTCCTTCTCGATCTGCTCCGGCGTCTTCTCCTTGATGCCGAGCTTCTTCTTGACCTTTGCGAGTGAGCTTCTTGGCGCCTTGGCCTTGATCTTGCCGCCGACCCGCTTCGCCACGCCGATGAGCCGCTTGCCGATGCCGACGGCCTTGCCGATCACCCAGTCGACGACCTTCATGACCGGCTTCTGGACCATTTCGAGGATCTTCTTGATCTTGTCGGAGATCCCGCCGAGGCCCAGCAGCGAGGCCAGGAACCCGATGAGGATCGGCACCAGCTTGCCGAGCGTGTCCTCGATCTTGGCCGCGACCGCACCGACTCCGCCGGCCGCGATCGACTCCACCGAGTCGAGGACCGCGTCGACGAACTCCTTGATCTGGGCGGCCTGTTCGACGAAGAACATGACGACGTCGTAGATCATCTTGCAGGCCTTGATGAACGCCCCAGCCGGGTTGAGCATCGAGATCAGCCAGGTGATGCCGGCCTTGACGATCTGGGTGACCACCATCTCCTTGATCTGCGACATCACCATCTCCTTGATGTCGCCGACCTTCTCCAGCACCCACTTCCACAGGCCCCCGACGCCCTCGGTGATGAGGATCTTGATGATCTCGAAAGCGCCGACGAGCTTGTCCCAGACCGGCTGCAGCCCAGGGACCTTCGCGAAGATCCGCGCCTTGATCCGCTCCCAGGTCAGCCCGAGGATCGACAGGACGAGCTGGATGACGCCCTTGAGGTCCCACTTCTCGGGCAGCTGGATGCCGCCTTCGGCGAGTGCCCCGAAGAGCCACTTCTGCAGGCCCTTCTTCAGGTGGTCGAGGATGTTCGTGCCGAAGTTGACGATGCCGGTCTTGACCGCGTTCACGAAGTTGCCGAGGAAGCCGATCGGGTCCTTGATGATCTTGCCGATCGCGGCCGCCGCGCGCGCCAGCACGTTCAGCAGCATGTCCTTGAGCTTGAGGATCGTGGCGACGACGTCCTTAAGAGCGCCGACCGCCTTGCTCACCAGGCCCTTGTTCTCCGCCTGCAGCGCCTCGATCCGGTCGTCGAGGCCCTGGCGGCACTCGACGTACTTGCTCGCGAGCGTGTCGACGACGGCGTCCTGCTTGGCCGCGACATCTGACTCCAGCTTGCCGAACTGCTCCCCGACCTGCTCGGCGGCCTGAGCCCCGACCTGCTTGAGCTCTGGGCCCAGGGTCTTCACGTATGCCGCGATGTCGGCCTTGCCCTTGGCAATCCGCGCCTTCGCCGCGCCGAGGTCCGCGCCGACGATGTCAGCGACGTTCGAGATGACCCGGTCCATCTCCTTGAGGTAGAGCTCTCGCCCGGCCGCGTAGAACTCGTTGACCTCCGACGGCACGTCGAACAGCTTGTCCTTGGCCCAGCGGAACCCGCCGAGCCAGCCGCCGTACCGGTCCTTCTTGTACGCCGACACCTTGGCTTCGACAAACGCCTCGAACCGCGCCCGCGCACCCTGCTCGCCCTCCGTGAACGCCTTGTCCACCTTCGGGTCGATCCCGTCGAGGATCTTCTTCACCTCGGTCTCGGTGGCACCGAAGATCGACTGGACCTTCGCCGACACCTCAGCTCGCTTGGCCTCGTCCGCGGACTTGGTCGCCGACTTGCTGCCCGTCACCTGGGCCAGCGCGGCAACCTTCGAGTCCTGTATGCCGGCCACCGCGGCCTTGCTGTTGTCGCCGGCTTCGAGTGCGGGCCGAGGCCAACGTCGCGGTCTCCTGCTCGCGGTACTGGCCCGGCGCCGTCTCCGCGTGCTGGGCAGCCTCCTGCTTGGCGGCCAGCGCACCGGTGAACTGCGGCTCGTTGGAGGTTGCGAGCTGCTGCTCGGACACGTCGGCGTTGGCCAGCTCCTGGTTGGCCTCGTGTTTGCCCGCCTCAAGGTTGAGCTGGTCCGGAGGTGCTGGCTTGGGCGCCGCTCCCCCGGCCGGGATTGCCGCGGGCGGCCCAGCGCTCTCGGCCGGCAGTGGCGCGGCCGGCTTGGGTACCGCCTTCGAGGCGTCGGGCGCAGCCTCGGTTGCGGTCTCGATCGCCTCGGCGGAATGTTCCTTGTTGCTGCCGACCAGGCCCTTGACCTCGTCCTTGACCTGACCGGTCTGGCCCGACTCCTTCAGCTTGTCGGCCTGCTCCAGGTTCTTGGGCGACTTGGCCTCGATGGCCGCCTTGACCGCCTCGATGAACGCCTTCTTGTCGAACGACCCTGCCGGCTGGGCGTCCATCGTGTCGACCTTGGCGGCCTTGGCCTGGCTGTCGACGTCGTCGGCCGGGGCGTGGGCCGCGTCCTGGGCTTCCTTGGCCTTGCTTCCGGCGGAGGGGTGAGCGGCCTTGGCCTTCGCAAACCCACCAACGGCTGCGGTCACCGCCGTGAACGCCGGATCCTCCACTGGGCTGGTGCGGGTCGGCCGCTCGGGCGGGGCCAGTACGTTCACCGGGCCAGCGGCCACGCCCACCCCGTTCGAGGCGGTGGCTCCCACAGAACCCGCGGCGCTGGGCCGAGCGGCAGCCGCAGCGCTCAAGGGGGTCTTAGGCGGCGCGGGGCGGGCGGCTTTCGCCATCGGCGAGACGGCGGGCGTTGGCTTGGGCGGGGGGACCGGCTTCTTAGCCGGGACAGACGAGGGACCGAAACCGGTGCGGGTGACGGCAAGCGCCGAAGCAGGAGGCTTGTGCTCGGCACCGTCGATGTCGACCGGTACACCCGCGTCCTTGGCGACCTTCAGGCCCTTCTCCAGGGTGTCCAGCTGCGGCTGGTCGGTGCGGGCCTCGTGCAGCGCCGCGTCGATGTCGGCGACCTTGTCCGTCCCTGCGGGACGCGCCTTGGCGGCCAGCAGAGCCGTGACGGCGGCGTTGCCGGCGCTGCGCTGCAGCGCGACGACGGACAGCGCTCGCTGCACCCCCGGCCGCTGCGTCGGCATCGCAACCGTTGGGCCGTCCCCGGGCCGCTGGTCATGGGCCGGCTGCGGGTGGGTGGGTTCGCTCGTGCGCTCCCGACGGCGCGCCTCGAGCAGGCTGGGGATGGGCCCTTGCTTCATGGGTCCTCACTCATCGGACGAAAGCTGCTGCGGCTCAGCCGGACTCGTCCTCCTCCTCGCCCTCTCGCTGAACTGGTGCCCCCGGCTCGAAGGCACCCTGCACCTCCTCCTGCTTCCTCGCCCTCGCGCTGGACCGAGGCACCCGGCTCGAAGGCCCCCTGCACCTGCTCCTCCTCCTCGGCCTCCTGACGCTGCACGGCGGCCGCCCCAGCCAGCGCCGAGGATGCGCCCCCCGGCATACTCACCGTCGGCGACGGCTGGGCGACGATGCGCTCGGCATTCGCGGAGGCCTCCCGCTCGAACCGGTCGGACGGGTCGCTCACCTGGTACGCCGCGCCCGGTCGGGGTGCCGTCCACCGGCCCGGAGCGCTGCTGCACGACGTGGGTCAGCTCGTGGGCGAGCATGGTGCGACCGGCCGTCGACTCCGGGTCGTACGTGCCGCGCTGGAAGACGATGTTCGACCCCGTTGTGTAGGCATGCGCCCCAACGGACTTCGCCGAGGAGTGGGCCGCCTCGCCGGTGTGCACGCGCACGTCGGAGAAGTCGGTGCCGAAGCGGGCCTCCATGTCAGCCCTCGTGGGCGCGTCCAGCGGGCTGCCGCCGCCGCTCGTGCCGGTGGCCACCGGGTCGGTGCCCTCGGCGAGGTCGCGGACCCCGGCGTTGCCGACCGTCCGCTGCAGCCGAAGCAGGCCCGATGCACCCAAGACGTCCGAGCGCCCGGCCACCGCAGCCTGCACAAGCAGTGGCTGTGGACGCTCGTCCTCAGTGCGGGCCCTCGGTGCGGCAACGTCGTGGTCAAGCGCGTCATGCTCGTGTCGGTGCATGGTTCCCTCCCCGCGTGATGGGTCAACAGCCACGATCCCGGCGGCGCACGGCATACGGACCGGGCATCGACGCGGACTTTCGGGCAACTCCCGCTGCCCGAACGGGCAGCCCAGCGTGACCCGTCAGGACAGCAGCGCGTGGTAGCGCCCGAACTCCTGCTCGACGCACAGCCGGCCGAGCTTGCGGTACTCGCGCTGGACCGCCATGACGACCTGCGCCATGGTGACCGGGCAGCCCGCGTTCGCCGCGAGGTATGCCGCGGTGACCGCCGCCGAGCGAATCCCGCCTCCGGAGAGCTCGAACGCCTCGAGCGCAGAACTCCAGGTCGAGCGACTCGGACTGGGGCAGGGTGCGCAGGCACAGCCGCCACAGGGTGAGCCGCTGGGCCGCGTCGGGCATCGGGAAGTCGACGATGACGTCCAGCCGCCGGGTGAAGGCCTCGTCGATGTTCGCGCGCAGGTTGGTCGCGAGGATGGCCAGGCCGTCGAAGCTCTCCATCCGCTGCAGCAGGTACGCGCTCTCGATGTTGGCGTAGCGGTCGTGGGCGTCCTTGACGTCCGAGCGCTTGCCGAACACGGCGTCCGCCTCGTCGAAGAGCAGCACCCCGTTGACGCTCGCCGCCGCCGCGAAGATCCGGTCGAGGTTCTTCTCGGTCTCCCCCACGTACTTGTCGACGACCGTTGCCAGGTCGACGACGTAGAGGTCGAGGCCCAGCTCACCGGCGACGACCTCGGCCGACATGGTCTTGCCGGTGCCGGAGTCACCGGCGAACAGCGCGGCCACGCCGAACCCGCGCGAGCCACCCGGGCGCATCGACCACTCGCCGAGCACCTGCTCGCGGTAGCGGGCACGGGCGGCGACCTCCTGCAGCGCGGTCATCGTCGGCACGGGCAGCGCCAGGTCGGACCAGCCGACGGCTGGCTCGACCCGGCGGGCCAGCCGCTGCAGCGCGCTGCCGTTCTCGCCACGGGCACCGGCGCGCACATGGTCGACGGTCACCCGCCCGTCCGCCGCCAGGCGCGACTGCAGCCGGGCCGCCGCGGCGGCCCGCAGCACCTGGGTCGGACGTTGCAGGAACTGCGCGGTTGCCAGGCCAGGGTCGAAGCCGGTCGCCACGTCGCCGAGGGCAGCCCGCCACAGCTCACCGCGTTCGGCGAGGGTGCTTTTGGGCACGTCGACGAGCAGCGGGACCTTCGGTGACCAGTCCGGGTCCCAGCCGCCGGCGCCGGTGAGCAGTAGTGGCATCGGGTCGGCTGCCAGAGCAGCGAGCACGTCGGGGCGAGCGCCCGCCTCATGCAGCGGCCCGGCGATGACGCCGGCGCCGAGCAAGCGCGCTTCGCGGGCGACCCCGCGAGCAAGCTCGACCGCGTTGGTATGCCGGGTGATCGCCTCCAGGTCGACGTGCACCGCGCGCAGGCCACGCCGACGCAGGGCGTCGAGTGCGACCAGCGCGCCTGAGCCAGTGGGTGGTTCGCGTAGGTAGACCAGGTCGACACCCTCGAGAGCCGCGGCGAGCGCCGAACCGTCACCCCACGGCATACCGTCGTGTCCCAGCATGGGAGGCTCGACTGAGCAAGATGCCCGCCAGGGCTGGGTCCGGGGCGTCCAGTCCGAGCAGGTGCTCGACGACCCGGTCGGGCACCCGGAGTCCCCTGCCGGGGAACGGGCGCTCGGGGTCGTCCAGGATGAGCAGGTCGGCCCGCACCAGTGGCCCACTGGTCAGTCGGGCGCGGCCGAGGGGCGAGGCGAGCGAGACCCCGCACAACGCGAGGGCAACTGCCACCGACGGGTCGGCGACGGGTGACGTCGTCGTTGAGGTAGCCGAAGAGCTGCTCGAAGCGTGGGTCCACCTCGCAGACGAGGGCAATGGCGAGCAGGTCGACGTCCAGGGTGCTCAGCTGGCAGGTCCGGGCCAGCGCTTCGAGCCGGCCCGGCATCGACGGTTGCGGATGCACGTCGGCGGGCTCCGGGTCTTGTTGCCAGGAGCGAACAGCGCGCGTCAGCCCATCGGGGGGTTCGGCGAGGGCTCGGTCGACCGCCTCGTCCGTGAGGTAGAGGCCACGGAACGGGTCGTCTGGTTGGGGGTCTCCGGCACGCCGCTGCTCGACCAGCCGCTGGACCCGCTGCTGGACTGCGACAAGGTGGCTCACGACATCCGGGGCCACCGGGTCAACGCGTGCGGACGGTGTCATGATCGGGTTCCGGCCGTGGCTTTGGCTGGCTGCGGCACGTGGCGCTTGTGCTTCGGGTCAATGCCGTTGCTCCTCGTATCCGACATGGTGACGGCCGGGCCCTCAGTGACTGGCGGCCCTGCTGGGTACACCACCCCGATGTCGATCGGGACTGACACGACCACGTCGAGCGAGGGCTTGAGCTCGCCGCCGAGCGCGGACCACACGTCGGCGAACGCGCGGTCCTCGGGAGGGGGCAGGGCAACGGTGACCGGAAGGGGCAACCCAGTCTCGCCCAGCGGTGCGGCAACGAGGTCACGGGGGATCTCGTCACGGGCGATGAAGCAGCGCAGCAACGCTGACAGCAGCCGGTGCTCGTCCTCCGGCCGTTGGGTCCAGGCAGTGACCAGGTAGGAGAGCTTGTAGTACCGGGGCACCGGGCGCCGGCCGACCAGGGTGCCCTCGTCGTCGTCGGACGTTCACCCAGCCGCGCTCGCGGCGACGCAGGTCCTCGCGGATGTCGTAGAGGTAGCAGTCGACCGTGGGGGCGTTGCGACGCGCCGCCCAGTCCTTGGTCGGTGCGTCGAGGACGACCTCGACCTCGGAGCCCTTGAGCGCATCGGAGCGGATGAGGGTCCGCAGCGCCTCGTCGACCTCGGAGATCATGTCAGCTCCTCACAAGGAAGTCCGGTGGCGCAAGCCGTTGCGGCACGACGAGCAGCTCCTTGGTCACCGCATTCATGACATCGGGCAGCACCGCCTTCGCCGTCAGGTTGCGTGAGCCGATCTCGTCGCGCCGGAAGACGAGGACCTGCACCGGTGCGATCGCGCCGTCCTGACCTGCGTTCAGCGTGGGGAGGGGCTCGGTGATGCCCCTGTCCCAGAGCAGGTTCACGTCAACCCCCGGCGGGAAGTCGGTGCCCTGGACGATGGTCACCCCACCGGGGGCCAGTACCTCCGGCGACAGGGTCAAGGCGGGTTGCTTGACGGTGAGGACCGTGCTGGCGCTGTCGTTGCCAGGCACGGTGTCGATGGTGGATCCGGTGACGGTGGCCGCGCCAGGAGCCGAGCCCGCAGTGGCGTAGCTGAAGTTAGCGACGAGGACCTCGTGGGCTCCGGGAGCCAGGTCGGGCAGCGGACAGGCGACGCTCTGCAGGAGACACGCCGGTCCCGATGGGTCTTTGATCAGGCCAGCGGGAAGGCTGCTCGTCACGGTCACACCGGTCGCCGTGACTTGGCCGGCGTTCGTCACCGTCACCGTCGCTTGCCCGGCCCCGCCGACGTAGCCCGACCCGGCGACGAACCCTGGTCCACCGAAGCTCATGGTCACCGACAGGTCGCCCAGCTGATCGCCAACCGGCAGGCCGACCTGCGCAACGTTGTTCTCCGGCCGTGGATCCGGGGTCGGCGACTGGGCCGTGGCCACGATGACGTTTGCCTTGGGGGCGGCTCCGGTCACCGGCACGGCCTTGGGCACCGACTGGCCCGGTTTCAGCGTCCCGAGCGGGCAGGTGAGGACCGAACCAGCGAATGCGCATCCGGCTGGCGTGGTCCCCGGCGTCAAGGCGTCGACCTGCAGGGCCAGCACAACGTCCGCTGCCGGGTTCGGACCAGTGTTGGTGACGGTCGCGGTCAAGGTGGCCGACTCGCCGGTCGCCAGCGCGGTGGCCGTCGAGGTCAGGGTGACGGCGAGGTCGCCGTAAGGCTGCCAGGCCGGCTCGGTCTCCGGGCCGCGGTCCTGCGCGACGGTGCGCAGTCCGGTGCCGTCGGGGCGCAGGGCGTAGATGCCGGACTGGTCGGGCACCCCGGCGGGCTGGCCAGCCACGGCCAGTTCGGTGCCGTCCGGTGACCAGGCCGGGTCGGTGGCCGCGGAGAGGATCGGCCGGCTCGGAGTGGGTTGACGGCCAGCGTCGTCGAAGTAGCCTGTGACGGCGTCGCTGGACGTGACCACTTCGGGGACATCCGGGTGGCCGTTGCCGTCGGCGTCCTGGAGATGAGCGATGCGGACCGAGCCGCGGTACTCGTAGGCAATCCGCAGCCCGTCCGGCGACCAGGCGGGCTTTCGACCGTCCACAGAGGAAGTGGTACAGGTTGCGAAGCGGCACTCGGGCGGACCTAGCAAGGGCACCGTGGTCCCAGTCCCCGCGTCCATGACCATGAGAGTCGAGTAGGTCATCCGGCTATCGCCATCGAACCAGCGGCTAGTGAACACCACGCGAGAGGAGTCCGCAGACCACGAAGGGCTCTCGTCGTGGAGCGTCGTCCTCGTGCATACGACTCAGAACGACGCGGCCGGTGGCGACGTCGGCAATGAGGATGCGGCGCCAGCTCAAGTCGTACAGCTCGCCGACGGGGTGTTGTTCGACAAAGGCGATCCTGGTTCCATCGGACGACCACGCGGGTTCGGTGAAGACCTCGTTCGGATAGCGTCCGACGACAAGCGGTTGGGCGTTGGTGCCATCAGCGTGGGCGACAACGATCTCATACCCCTGCTCGTCTGCGACGCGCCGCGCGTACGCCACTCGTGTGCCGTCCGGTGAGTACGTCGGCGACCGCTCGTCCGTTTGCTCCTGCGAGTCCGGACTGGCCACTACCCTGCGGGCCGAGCCGTCCGCCGCGACGACGTCGGACACGTCCGCCGACTGGCTGCGAACGGTGTACGACGCGAACATCCCTTTGCCGAACTCGTAGTGGCTGCCGTGCGACTGGGCTCGCTCCTCTTGGGGCGCAACGTTGTCGAGCCTGCTCGCGGTGAACCCACCTGCGAACGGTGCCGTGAGGTGGGCATACTCAACGTCACCTGCAGGATCGGAGTCGGTCGTGGTGTAGTTGAGGCGCTGGTCGAACGGTGGGGAGGCGTTCCCGTAGTCCGCCTCCGAGCTCTGCCTAGGTGAATCCCCGGGCCACAACGAGGACGCCGGTCCCACGGCAGAGGTACAAGAGCCGTCCAGCTCGACGACTCCGAGCGACCCATCCGAGCGGTACTCAGTCGTCGTGAAGACCACCCCCCACCGGTACGCGCGCCCAGCACATTCGGACGGCAGCGTTGGCGTCGTGGTCGTCGTGGTCGTTGTTGTGGTCGTCGCGGTGTTGGTATTGGACGGACTCGACGGCTCGATCGGGACCGTCACCGCCTCCGGTTGCGTCTCGGCGGCTGGACCGGCGGTCAACTGCCTCGCCTTGCTGTCGGGATCGGCCTGGCCCGCCGCGCTGACGGGAATCGTCCAGATGTCGCCCAGACGGGTCCGAGCGGGTGCTCGAGAACACCAGGCGTGTGCCGTCCACCCAGCTCGGCCACACGTCCCGGCCGGGCGCCTTGGTCAGCATCGCCCGGTCCATCTCGGCGCACGGCTTCAGAGTCCAGTTGTTGGGGTCGGTGCGCCCGTACGGCCAGGCCACCCATAGATGCTCCTCCCCGCTCTCGTTGGAGGAGTAGGCCACCATGCGACGGTCGCGGGACAGCTCGGGATGGGTCTCGACAGCCGCGTTGCAGGTGATTCGCCCAAGCGAGCCGTCGACTTCCAGGTAGATTTCGCCGTTCGGTTCATCTTGGGTGGCCACCAAGACCGTCCCGGACCCCCTCTCCGCCCCAGTGGACTCGCCGGTGTGGTCACCATGATCGAGCCGAGTCACAGGTGACCCACCCTGTCTGACGATTTCGACATGGTCGCTGTCGTCGGTGAAGGCGATCCGAGGTTTGGCAACACCGGGCGGAGGGAGGGGGGCAGGTGTGCCGTTCGCCGGCGCACCCGGCATACCGCACCGGCGTACCGGGAGACATGGCGGCGCCGCTGCCAGCGGCGCCCGGCAGCATGAGCAGCGCGAGGCTGAGGGCGCCGACGACACCTCGGCGTCCGAGGACGGCCATGCGCATGGTCAGCTCCCTCCACCGCTTCCCTGGCCACGATGGCCCCGAGGGGCGGCATGCCCCAGCGGTCAGCGGGCCAGCCTTTGGGGTAGCGCGCCGGACCGAAAGGGCACCCCCCGAGAGCCCCTGACCTCAGATGAGCCCGGCCCGCAGGGCGTAGGCGACCGCGTGCGAGCGGTTGCGCAGCTGCAGCCGCGTCGTGATGTCGTGCAGGACGTTCTTGACGGTGCGCTCGGAGTAGGCGAGGGACTCGGCGATCTCGCCGGTGTTGAGCCCGTCGGCGACAAGCTTGAGCACCGCCAGCTCCCGCGTCGCCAGGCCAGTGAAGGTGAGCCCCCGGGGTGCCAGCACCTGGCGCTGCAGGTTGCCGACCTGGTCGAGCAGCCGCCCCAGCAGGTCAGGCGGCACGCTGCCCTCTCCGGACGCGGCGCGGATGATGACGTCGACCAGACGCTCGGGCGTTGCCTCACTACGGCGGACCAAGCCGGTCACGCCGACCTCCACCGCCGAGGCGAGGTCGCCGTCCTCCAAAGCGCTGGCGAGCAGCACGGTCCGGCACCCCCCGCGTCGCTGCACCGAGCGCAGCAGGTGAACGGCGTCCTCGTCCATCCCGTCGACGACGACGACGGCAACCCGGGCGCGGTCGATCTCGTTCGCGCGCAGCACCTGGACTTCGGGACGGTGACGCAGCTGGCTGACGACACCTGCTGCCGAGATCGGGTCGCGCGCGTGCACGACCACCGGGACGCGTTCCATGGCTGGCCTCCTTAGGTCGGAAGGAACAAGGTCCGGCCCCAGCATGCGAGGGCATGCTCTTCGTGCACTCAACACCGGCTCAACGGGCAACACGCGTTGCCCTCCCGGTGGCTCTCGCGTCTCCTGACCGGGAC
The DNA here is from genome assembly GCA_963769085.1 of uncultured Actinomycetota bacterium. Classification (GTDB taxonomy): domain Bacteria; phylum Actinomycetota; class Actinomycetes; order Actinomycetales; family Dermatophilaceae; genus Phosphoribacter. Next base: position 46,345 of record CAVYKM010000042.1, read on the forward strand.
GCCGTCGGCGTGGGACACCTGTGGGATGAGCACAATGGCACAGCTGGACCTCGACTCGGTCACGGTGGAAGCGGGGGAACGCGTCGCGCTGCCGCTTCAGGTGACCAACGCGCGGGACGTCGTCGAGGACTACCGGGTGCAGCTGCGCGGCATACCCGCCGAGTGGTGCAGCGTCGAACCCGAGGAGTTCAACCTGTATCCCGGCACGACGCAGACGGTCACGGTTGACGTGCACCCACCCCGGGCGTCATGGGTGTCGGCCGGTGAGGCCCGGCTGGGGGTGCTCATCGAGCCGCTCCAACACCCCGATGAGCCCGTCGTCCACGAGGCGGTCATCGACGTCCTGCCGTTCTACGACACCATGGCGGAGCTGGTTCCGCGGACCTCGCACGGACGTCGGGGGGCCAAGCATCAGGTGGCCGTCGACAACCGCGGCAACACGCCGGTCACCGTTGAGCTCGCCGGGGACCCGGGGTCGGACGCCATCACGGCCACGCCTAGCCCGAAATCGGTGACCGTGGGGCCCGGCGAGGCGGCTTTCTGCGACCTCCGCGTGCGGCCCACGGAGCTCATGTGGACCGGGCCGGCGCGCACCCTGCCCTTCTCGCTCACGGTGAACCCGCCTGAGTCGGAACCGCTTCCGCTGGACGGGACGCACCTGCAGGACCCGGTGTTGCCCAAGTGGTTCTTCAAGGCGCTCGCCGGACTGCTGGCGCTGGTGCTGCTCCTGGCCGGCCTATGGGCGCTGTTGCTGCGTCCGACCATCGAGTCCGCCGCCAAGGCAGCGGTCGAGGAGCCGATGAAAACCGCTGCCGCGGAAGCGTCCTCGGCGAAGGAGGCGGCAGCACAGGCGCAGCAAGGCAAGACCGAGGCGCAGGCAGCAGCGGCGTCGGCGCAGACCCTGGTCGGCCAGCCGCCCGCGCCGAAGACGGTGACCGCCCCCTTCTCGGGCCGCCTCGAGGTGACGGCAAACCCCACCGAGACCAAGACCGAGCAGTTCAAGCTCGAACCCGGCCAGAGTCTGAGCCTGACCGACCTCGTCCTGGAGAACACCCAGGGCGACAGCGGGCTGCTCACCATCAAGCTCGGCGACAAGACCACCCTGTTGACCCAGGCCCTGGAGAGCTTCCGCACGACGGACTACCACTTCGTCACGCCGGTCGTCTTCGGTGACGCCTCGGTCCTAAGCCTCAACGTGACCTGCAACAAGCCCGGCGCCCCGCCGAACGCCACGCCGCCAACGACCTGCCACAACGCCGTCAGCTTCGGCGGCCAGCGGACGAGTCCGCAACCCTAGTCTTGTCGGGGGGGCACCATGGCCAAGCTCTCCATCGGTGAGATCTACGCCGCGGCGCGCGCCGCGGGCTTCACGCCCCAGCAGGCGACCACGTGGACGGCCATCGCCATGGCGGAGTCCGGTGGCCAACCTGGCGCCCTCAACGACAAGGGCGAGCACTCGATGGGTCTGTGGCAGATCAATGTCGCGCGAGGGGTGCGGACCAACCGGTGGGGTGACCTCAACGACCCGCTTGTCAACGCCCGGGCCGCCTTCGACATCTCTCAGCACGGACGGGATATGCGGCCGTGGACGACGACACATGAGGTCAACAAGTCGTCGGCGCACGACTACCGCACCTACCTGGCCCAGGTCGAGCAGGTCACGGGGGTCAAGGGCGACCCCCGCGGGGTGCACGGGTACGGCTCCCCGTTGCCGCCGGCCCTTCCCGAAGCGCCCGCGGTCGGTAACGACGCCACTGCCGGGCCGGCGAGCGCCGGGCAGACGGCCCCGGCAGGCTATGACCAGATCACCACGGGCAGGCCCGCCTCGGCCGCCTCCGACGCCGAAAGTGACGGGCTCACAGACGAGTTCGAGCGCCGACTGGGCACGAACCCGAGCAGCGCTGACACCGATGGCGACGGCCTCCCGGACGGGTTCGAGGTGGGCAGCGCCCACACCGACCCGCGCTCAGCCGACACCGACCTCGACGGGCTGTCCGACTTCGCTGAGCAGGCCCTCGGCACCAAGCCCGGCGCCCTCGACTCCGACCAGGACGGGATCAGCGACCGGGCCGAGGTCGGGCTGGGCACGGACCCCCTCGTCGCCGACGCGCGCACCGGAGCCCTTCCGCCACCACGGGACGCACCCGCCCCCGTGGCTCCTCCCGCAGACGCGCCCGCTGCGCCCGCGTCCACGCCACCCATCCGAGCACCCTGGCGGACGAGTTCGTCAGGCAGGCCCAGGCCCAGGCCGGGGACCCCTATGTCTACGGGGCCGAAGCCAACTTAGCGGACCCGAACCCCAAGGCGTTCGACTGCTCCGAGCTGACGCAGTGGGCCGCGAAGCGCGCAGGAGTCACCATTCCGGACGGCGCCGAGTGGCAGTACCTGGATCTCAAGGCCAAGGGTGCCCTCGTGCCGGTTGACCAAGCCCTCAGGACCAAGGGTGCCCTGCTGTTCTACTTCTCCCGGGAGCCCAAGAGCGGGCTGCCGCCCGGTCAGGCACACGTGGCCATCAGCCGCGGCGACGGGTGGACCATCGAGGCTCGGGGCCGCGCCTACGGCGTCGGGGAGTTCGAGGCCGGCCACCGGTTCAACTACGCCGGCATCATCCCGGAGATGTCTGGCCCCGGGGCAGTCGCCGGTGGCGCTTCCGCGCCGACGGTCACGGATGTCCTCGCGGCCACCCCCCAAGGGTCGCACTACGACAAGATCGACACCGGAATCCCGGCAGACCACGCACATGACAAGGACAGCGACGGGCTTACCGACGAGTTCGAGCAGATACTGGGCACCGATCCGGCCAAGCAGGACACCGACAACGACGGGATCGGCGACGCCGCCGAGTACGTCGCCCACACCGATCCGGGCCATGGGCCCGGGCCGGCGGCCGCGGCCGCCGCGAGCTTCGCGGCATACACACAGGGCGGCGGCCAAGACGCGGACGGGGACGGGCTCAGCGACATCTACGAACAGCTGGCCGGACTCAACCCATCCCTGGACGACACCGATGCGGACGGGCTCAGCGACGGCACCGAAGTCCTGCTGGGGACGGACCCGCTTCATGCCGACGTCGACGGCGACGGCATGACCGACGGGCTGGAGGTCAAGCTGGGCACGGACCCACTGAGGGGCGTGACGCCGTCGAGCAACGTTGGGCAGCTCGGTGTGGACCCCACCGCCACTCCGCATGGCGCGCAAGCGCCGGCCCCAGTCGACCTGAGCCCTCAGTGACCAGGCCGCAGCTCCTGCTTGAGCCGGATGAGGTGCACGTCGACCCGGGTGGCCACGCCACGGCAACCGTCACGATCACCAACCAGAGCCGGACCGTAGAGGGATACGCGGTGCGCGTCCTCGACGAAGCACTGGACGCGTCCCGGTATCGACGTGGACCCGCCTCAACACGACGCAGGGCGCGACTGCCGAGCCCACGCGCAGCCTCGAGATAGCCGTCTACCCCGGCGAGTCAGAGACGGTGACCCTCACGTTTGCTCCCGACCTGCGAGGAGCCCACAGCGGCCGCTACGCCTTTGGCGTGCACGTGACCTCGGTCGTGGATCCGACTGACAGCGACGCGGTCGAAGGCGAGCTGGAGATTCGTCCGATCCCGGGCCTGCAGGCGGTGATCGTGCCAGGCACGGCCACCGGCCGGTGGCGGGGACGGCATACCGTCACCGTGTCGAACACGGGGAACTCGCCCGCCCGGCTAAGGCTCATCGGACGTGATCCCGACGATGCCCTCGGCTACCTCATCCGCCCGGCCCTGCTCAGCATCCCGGTAGGTCAGTCGGCAACGGCGCGCGTTGACGTGCGCACGAGACGGCCCCGGCTGCGCGGCCAAAGCGCCCGGCTGCCCTTCGCCGTGGTAGGTGAACCCGACCCGCCACGCCCCGAACGCCCGGGTGCAGTGGCCATGCCGGACTTCGGCGACCCCAGCCGCCCGGTCGTCAACGCCGCCTTCGTGCAGAAGCCGATTCTCTCGCCGGGGCTGGTGGCCTGCGTCGTGCTGGCGGTAGCTGCCTTGGTTGCCGGGGCCGCCTTCGCCCTCACGCGCACCCACCCGAACCCCGCCGCGGCCGAGCAGGGCGTGCCGCCGACGCCGGTCCTGGCAGCGGCACCGGGCGGCGCGGCGGAGGTCCGGCTGAGCTGGGCCCCCGTGCCAGGCATCACGGACTACAAGCTGCTGCAGCTGGCCGGGGACTCCGCCTTGGTCGAGAAGTCCCAGGACCTCGACCCGACCCTTGGAGTCACTCGCGTCGGCGATCTCTCTCCGGGAGTGCGGTACTGCTTCCAGCTGGTCGCCAAGAGGGGTGACACCTCGAGCCCACCCTCGGCCGCTGCCTGTGCCAGTGCCGGCGCCCCGCAGACGACGTCGCCCACGACAAGCTCGACGTCCACCTTCGGGTCAGCCGACCGCATCGTCATGGTGTACCTGCGCCCGTTCACCCCGGCCGGAGAGGCCGCCGCGCGCCAGCTGAGCCAGGACCTGGCGACCCGCGGAGCAAAAGCCGCGGTGCTCAAGAGCACCGACTTCCCGCAGCTGCGACCAGCGGGCCTTCGTGCGGGGTCGCTCGCGGCGAGCTGGGTGGTCTACCTGGGGCCGTACCGGTCCGAGCAGCAGGCTGCGGCCGACTGCGCTGCACTGAAGGACGCCACGGGCCCCCCGGAGGACTGCATCCTCGCCCAACCCGTGCCCTAGGTTGCTGCCGCGGGTGGCCACCCCACAGTCAAGGGCGGGCCCAGAGGGAGACCTCCGTCAGCGAGACGACATGCGTCGCGCGGGGGTCGTTCGGCTCGAAGGTCTCGGCGACCCCGATGGTGACCTGGCCGGTCGGGTCCGTGCTGTCGAGATCCAGCACCTGCGCCGCGTCCGTCCGGTCAAGGGCCACGGCGGTGCACCGACCTGCCGACGTGGACACGAAGAGCGTCTTGGGCAACAGCTGCAGGCTCCTCTTTGACGGGTCCACCACACCGCTGACGACACGCAGCTTGCGCACCCGGGTCGGGGGCAGCTCCAGCTGAAGGGACCCGCCCGTGGCCAGCTGGTCGCATGGTGTGCCTCGGGCGGGGGCGGTCCATGGCACCGACCAGGCGGTGGAAAGGTTGCGATCCACAGCGCTCGCGGCGTCCGCGGTGGCTTGGGCTGGGGCCCCGCCCGCGACCGTGCTGGCGCGGACGTGCTCGACCTCGACCACCTCGTCACGCAGCTCCCACCAGGTGGACGCGGCGAACGCGATGGGGTTGGACCCGATCCGCGTGAAGGCAACGACGGCCCCGAGCACGAGCGCAGCGGCGAGCGCCACGCGCCGCCACCGGTAAAGCGGTGGCAGGCTCCGACGGTATGCCGCTCGTGCGGCTCGCTCCTCAGCGGTCGACCGCGACCGCCACCAACGCTGCCGAGCAGGCGGAGCCGTTCCCTCGGCTGGGCTCGACTCGGGACTGCGGTGCGTCGGGTGACCACAGCGGCGACAGAACCGCCAGGACGCGTCGACGGGGCTCCCGCAATACCCGCATCGCAGGTTACCGGCGACCCGCAAGGGTGCTATGTGGGCCGGGCTGGTCCGGACCGGCTCGGGACGACGCTGCGCTTCCGGCCCAGGAGGACGCGGGTCGGGCCCCATCGGGTCCCTGATGGTGGGCAGCCCGTCCGGCATGGCGTAGGGGTCTCGCGGCCGCCGCGACACCGATCCTCCGACCACATCTCGCCCTCGGGTAGGCGCGGGTGTCGTCCCTGCGTCCCCCCAAGCCAGGAAGGCGTCACATCCCCGGCAGAACCGTGAACCGGGCGGATTGGCGGCCCCGCAGTGCTCGCAGATCACTTCCACCCCCTGGGTCCTCCTCGGCTGTCCACCCGGGCAAAAGGCGCGGACGCGGCATGTGCTGGCCTGGCATCATCGATAGTGGCCCGGCCGAAACGGCAACGCAACGGAGAATGCCGTGCAAATCACCTGCCCTACCTGCGGGACCGAGAACCCCGCTGGGAGCTCGTTCTGCCGACAGTGCGACGCGTATCTCGAGTGGGACGATGAGCTGGCCCAGCCCCGCACCGCAAGTAGTCCTCCGACCGACTCGACCAGCGCAGCCGGGGCGACCCCCGTCGAGGCGCCGGCACTCGCTTCCAGCGCCGGCGAACCGGCATACCCGCGGGACACCCGGGTGGCCCGAGCCTTCAACGACAGTCTCGCGCTCGCGTCGGAGTGTGGACGCGTGGACCTGGCTGCAGAGGTGACCCGAGCCCGAAAGAACCTCGAGGACACCCGGGTCACGGTTGTCGTCGTCGGCGAGTACAAGAGCGGTAAGTCGACCTTAGTCAACGCATTGCTGCAGACCGCTGCGTGCCCGGCCGACGCCGACCTGGCCACATCCGTGCCGACAGTGGTCACCTACGGGCCGAACGCAGGTGCGACTGCGGTGCGCGGCGACAGCGAAGCAGCCCTGGACATCGACCTCGACGAGGTGGCGTCCCTGGTGACCGAGGCCTCCCCTGCCGACAAGCCCCAGGTCCGGTCGGTGGAGATCCGCGTCCCCCACCGCATGCTTCGTGCGGGACTTCGGGTCATCGACACGCCGGGCGTGGGGGGCCTGGACTCCGCTTACGGAGTGCTGACCCTGGGCACGTTGTCGATGGCCGACGGCGCGCTGTTCGTGACCGACGCATCCCAAGAGCTGACCGCGCCTGAGCTGGCATTCCTGAAGTCCGTTGTCGAGCGCTGTCAGCAGACGGCGGTCGTCGTCACCAAGACTGACCTGCATGAACATTGGCGGCGGATTGTCGAGCTCGACCGTGGGCATCTGGCCGCTGCCGGCCTGGACCTGCCCGTCTTCGCAGTCTCCTCGTTCCTGCGCCTACGTGCCCTTCGTGAGCCCGCCCTCAACGCCGAGTCCGGGTTCCCCGAGCTGGTGCGGCATCTCGCGTCGGGCATCGTCGCCGCCGCCTCCGGCCGAGCCGCGGGCGCGGCTTCCATCGAGCTCGGTGCCGTCATCGACCAGATCAGTCACCAGACCAGGGTCGAACAGACCGTGCTGGAGCGCCCAGCGGAAACTCCCGCACTGATCCGACAGCTGCGCGAGGCCAACCAGCACGCAACCACGCTGGTTGCCCCGACGTCGACGTGGCAGCAGATGCTCGCCGACGGCATCCAGGATCTCGTCGCCGACGTCGACCACGACCTGCAGCAGCGGCTGCGCGCCTTGCTGCGGGACGTCGACTCGCTCATCGGCGAGAGCGACCCCAAACAGTCGTGGGACGACACGGAGGCTTGGCTTCGGCGTCAGGTCGCCGTCCTCGCCGTCGAGAACCGAACGCTGCTGTCGGATCGCGCGGGTCGCCTGGCGCAGCAGGTCGCGGAACGCTTCGATCTCGACGCTGGTGCGGCCTTCGTGGTCCCCCTGAGCGGAGTCGACGCCACCCTCGCCGGGTCGACGCCGATGCAGCCCCTGGGGACTTCGGGCGGGCGCATTGCCTCGATGGTGGTCATCGCGCGCGGGTCGATGTACGTCCCCATGGTCCTGTTCGGGCTGCTCAGCGGGCTCCACCTCGTCCTGCCCGGCGCTGGGATCGCCCTGCTCCTCGGCGCGGGCATCGGCCAGAAGCTGGTGCGTGACGAGGCGGGGCGACAGCGGGCCGCCAGGCAGCACCAGGCCAAGGCGGTGGCCCGCAAGTACGTCGAAGAGGTCGCCTTCGTCCTGAACAAGGACAGCCGGGACGCCCTCCGGGAAACCCAGCGCCGGCTGCGCGAGGACTTCCAGCTCCGGGCGGCTGTGCTGCACCGGTCCACCGAGTCAGCCCTGCGGGCGGCCCAGGTGGCCAGCCGGCTCGACGGTCCGGCCCAGGAGGCCCGGGTGGCCATGCTCGCCGCCCAGCAGGAACGGGTGGAGGCAGTGCGAGCGCGCACCCTTCTTGGCGTTCCCGGGCCGCGCACGGCATACCTGACCGGGCGGGCGCATGCCTGAGGATGTGGCCACCGCCGTGCGCCGGGTCGTTGGCAGCGCCATCGACCACGCTCGCACGCCGGAAGCCGGCCGAGAGCTGGCCGAGATCCGCGACCGGCTCGACGGGCCGTTGCGACTGGCCATCGCAGGCAAGGTCAACAGTGGCAAGTCCACGCTGCTGAACGCCCTGCTCGGCGAGCCGCTGGCCCCCACCGACGCTGGCGAGTGCACGCGGGTCGTCACGTGGTACGTCGAGAGCCCCACGAGCCGAGTCCAGCGCTACCCCCGAGGCGGCCGAGAGCCGGTGGACTGCCGCTTCACGCGCGGGCCCGGCGCACTCGACATCGACCTCGACGCAGAGGCCCCTGCCGACATCGAGCGGATCGTCGTCTCCTGGCCGTCAGACCGGCTGCGAGACCTCACGCTCATGGACACACCGGGGATCGCGTCGATCTCCACGGACGTCTCCCAACGCACTCACGAGGTGCTGGCCTCCGACGACGGTCGGACACCGGTCGCCGACGCCGTCCTGTACCTGCTGCGACATGCCCACAGCAGTGACGCGCGCTTCCTCGAGTCCTTCCACGACCGCGACCTGGCGCACGGGACGCCCCTCAACACCGTCGGCGTCCTGTCCCGTGCGGACGAGATCGGCTGCTGTCGGCTCGACGCCCTCGATGTGGCTGCTCGGGTGGCGCGCCGATACGAGAGCGACTACCGGCTGCGTCGGCTCTGCCCGCTCGTCGTGCCGGTCGATGCGCTCGTTGGGTATGCCGCGGCCACCCTCGGCGAGTCCGACTTCCGCGGGGTGGCGCAGATCGCGGCCGCGCCGGCGCAGGACATCGCGGAGACGCTGCTCACCGCCGACCGCCTCGGCCGCGTCGACAGCGCAGTCGACGTCCCCCAGTCGGTCCGGTCGGCATTGTTGGCTCGCCTGGGGCTGTTCGGGGTCCGCGTGGCGGTCGAGATGGTGCGGAGCGGGTCCGTCTCGACGGCGGCCGCGCTGGCCGAGGAGCTGGCCCGGATCAGTGGTGTCGAGCGGCTGCGGGCGGTGGTGCTCGGCCAGTTCCTCGACCGCAGCAGGGTGCTCAAGGCGCGCTCGGCCATGACCGCCCTGCAGGATGTGCTCGGCCGCGACGGGTGCACTGACACGGCATCCCTGCGAGCCCAGCTCGAGCAGGTGCAGGTCAACGCGCACGAGTTCGAAGAGCTGCGGCTGTTGTCAGCCCTGCGGTCCGGTGCGGTGTCGCTGGACCCCGAGCATGGCCAGCGCCTCGAACGGCTCATCGGCGGCTCTGGACACGACCCGGCAACTCGCCTCGGCCTGGACCTTACGGCCACCGAGCAGGAGGTACGCGCAGCGGCCTTCGAGGAGCTTGGGGTCTGGCAGAGGTGGGCCGAGCGGCCGCTCGCGAGCCGCCCGAGCCAGACCGCCGCCCGCACGGCCGTCCGCACGGTCGAGGGGCTGATCGCCGGGTTGGGCGATTCCACGCCTGGCTAGCTGCTGGGCGGCCGTCATTGCCCCTTCGGGCAGCATTGGGCTATTTGGCTGGCTACCGCCGGGTAGCCGTTCCTACGCTGTCAGCGGGGGCCGGGCATCCGTGAGCCTTTCGGGCCTCGGCCCCTGGACAGGGAGCCGATCTGTATGCCGCGTCGTTTGCGAGTTCTCGCAGCCATGAAGACCCTGGTGCTGCCTCGATTTCGCCGGGCCCGGCACCGCGGCGGCTCGCTCGGCCTGGCGGCCATCGACGGCCAGTCCCGGCGGCGGCTCGCGGCATCGACTCTTGGCATCTTGGCGTGCAGCGGCGTCTGGGCCTTCTCCGTGCTGTCGCCGGGGTACCCGCCCGGGGCTGTCGAGGTCTACGCCAGCCGTGCGTGGCTCACCTCGTCACGAATCGGCCAGATCGCGTTGGTCGACGGGTCCACCACGGATGTCGCCGCCCAGCTGGACCTGCATCGGCCCGGCCGCGATCTCGTCGTCGCCCAGTCCGGCGCGGACGCGATCCTTGCCGATAGCACCGACGGTGCCGTGCTGCGGGTGGACGGGGCGACGCTCGGCGTCTCCCCGCCGGTCTTCCCCTTCGGTCACGATGCCACGAGCCTCTCGCTTTCGGTCGGTGGTGGGACCGCGTATGCCGTGGACAATCGCCGCGGCATCGTGGTGGGTCTCGATCCGACCACGCTCGCGGTCCGGGCAGACCCTGTGCCGGTCGCGGCGCGAATCTCCTCTGACGCGAGCATGGTCGACCGCGACGGACGCCTGTGGAGCGTCGACGACGCCACCGGAGATGTGGTCTCCGTGCACTCCGGGGACAAGACGGTTGCCACTAGGGCCGGCACCGCGGGCAAGGTGGCGCTCCTCGCAGCCAACGGGCGACCGGTCGCGGTGGACTTGGCCCAGCACACGGTGTCGCGCTTCAACGCAAAGTCCGGCCAGCTCGAGGGAAGCCAGCCGATAGAGCTGCGCCCGGACGACGCGGTCACCGTGGGCGCGTCACGTGGGGCCGATGAGGTGTTCGCGGCGGTGACGAACCGCGGGGTGCTTATCATCTGCGACCTCGAAGCCGGCGCCAACCGGGTTGTGCAGCTGCCTCCGGGACTGAGCCGGCTGGGTCGGCCGGTCGAGGCACACGGGCGGGTGTTCCTGCCTGACTTGGGCACGGGGCTCGTCCACATCGTCGACACGACGAGCCGCCGGTTCGTCACGAGCGTCACCGTTCCTGGGGGGCCGGCCGGTCATCTGCAGCTGATCCCGCGCGAGGATCGGGTGTTCTACAACGACCCCGACAGCGAACGGGCGGGAGCCATCCTCATGGACGGCACGCTCACGGCGGCGTCGAAGTACAACCCGACCAACCCCTCGGAAGGCCTGACCCCGGCCCCCGCGGACGTGACCCCGGTCAACCTCGCCCCGATCGCGCAGCCGAGCTCGCGGACCACCGAGACGCCGCCCCCGCCCGACTCATCAGCAGCCACCTCGACCGAGGCCAACCCAGCCGACAGCGTGCCCAGGCAGGGGTCTGCCGGGAACGACCCCTCGGCGGGAGGCAGGGGCAGCGGGGGTCAAGGTGGAGCTTCAGCGGGAGGAATCGGCGCCGGGGGTCAAGGTGGCCAAAGTGGCCAGGGCGCGATCTCGCCCAGCCCTGCGGCGACGCCGACCGAGACGCCCAGGGTGACGCCGACCGACACCACTCGGCCTCCGTCCCTCGAGGGGACTATCACGTTGACCAGCCGCGCGCCTGTGGTTGGCCAGACCGTTAATCTCCAGATGCTGATCAATGGCGTACCCGCCGCCACCGCGGTGAGCTGGAGCTTCGGCGACGGAACCAGCGTAAGCAAGAACCCGGTTGAGCACACCTGGCACGCGAACTCTGGCGCGGGGGTGTACGTGGTAACCGCTACCACACAGGTGAACGGCAGCACCGTTCGAGCGACGGCTGAGGTGTCCGTGAAAGACAGCCCGGACACGACTGCGCCGGTCATCACGGTTCCAACCGTTCCGGAGCAGAACCGTGCCCTACGGATCAACCGACCTCAGGGTGACCTACCCGCCCCCTACGGCCAAAGACGACCGCGATCCGAATCCCCATCTCGAGTGCACGGCTCATCTGGTGACCTGTTTAGGCCCGGCAGGACCACCGACGTTACGTGCACGGCCCGTGACAGCTCCGGCAACGCGTCAAAGCCGGCTCGTTCACGGTGACCGTACGTCGAGGCGCCGGCTCCGGTTCCAGTGTTCGATCCGTACTCGCCGCCTGCCCCGAAGAGCGTGCCGACCGGAACGACTACTGTGGTTACCTACCGCTTGCCGAAGGCCAGGGACGCGACAGGCCAGGCGACCGTTTCGTGCAGCCCGGCCTCAGGATCGCGCTTCGGAGAGGGCCCAACAACGGTCACCTGCACCGCGACCAACGTCGCGGGCAAGACCAACTCGATGCCCTTCGTGGTGACGATCATAGGAATCGACCCACCAGACCCCGACCCGCTTGTCTGCTCGAAGAAGCCCTATTTGCCACAATGCGGGGGGCCCTGACGCCGCCACCGTCAGACAACGCGCCGCCTGACATGGGCGCGGTGTCGTCGGGCACCTGCTCTCTGACTTAAGTGCTGACGCCGGTGCGTTGGTCGGGGGTCAGGGGTCATCCGACGTGTGGTGGTGATGGATCTGTGCCGATCGCTGGTTGGTGTCGTTCGAGTCGCGGCGGCAGGTCGGCCAGGTGTGGTGGTGGATTCAACCCCGACAAACGCACGGGCGGGACCACTTTCGGTTCGGTGCTTTCCGCGCGAGCCTCAAGGCTTGGCGCCCGATCGGGTCGTCGCCACCCCAGAACTGTTCGAAACAACATCCACATAGGACTTGTGTTCAGTCAGACTAAGAGTAGAATAGGCCACATGTTCGAGAGCGTGTGTGGGCCGACGGTGGGCGCGGTGCAGGCCGCGGACCCGTTCGCGCTGGCCGCTGCTCTGGCGAGGGTGACCGAGGATGAGCTGGGCGCGATGAGCGCCGATGAGGCCGAGTGTGTGGTGGCTGCGACCCAGCGGATCCTCAACGCGGTGTCTGCTCGCCAGAGTGTGGCGTTCACTCGGTGCACCGAGCACGTGCTCGATCGGCGGGACGCTGAGCGGGCGGCCCGGCAAGCGACTGGGGCGTCGGCGCCGGTGGGGGAACCCAGCCCGGTGCAGGAGGCCGACCGCGTCCTTGGCGCCGATCCTGCGGGTCGCGCCGCGGACCATGGCGACCCGCATCCACACCGCGCAAACCCTCGCCGGGTTGCCACGCACCGCCGCGATGGCCTGGGCCGGGGACCTGGAGCCCTACCGGGTCGGGGTGATCGCTGGGGCCGCCCGCGAGGTGGCGTATGAGCAGTTGACCGAGTTCGAGGCGCGGCTGCACCACGGCGACATTGCCGATCTGCCCGGCTCGCGGGTGAAGACCCGGGCGAGCCTGATCGCCGCCCGCCTCGCCCCCGACCCCGACGACCCCGACCAGCAGGCGCAGGGCAACGAGGCCCTGCGACAGGTGCGGGTCGGTCCAGCCGATGAGGCCGGCTTGACGAAGTGGGATGCGGTGCTGCCCACCGAGGCGTCGGTGTCGATGCGGGCCGCGATGGAGACCCTGGCCGCGCAGTACCGGGCCGACAACCCGGAGCTGACCCTGGCCCAGTCCCGCGCCGACGCGTTGGTCGACCTGGTCCTCTCGGACGTGCAGGTGAGCACCACCGCCACCCTGATCATCCCCACCACCTCGGCCCCCGCCGCGGAGCCAGCCCAAGCCGCAGAACCAGCCCCAGCCGGGGAACCAGAGCCTGCCACGGCTGCGGACCTGCCAGCCGAGCAGGCCGGCGAGCCGATGGGCACCTCGGCTGGCGCGACCACCCCGACCACCCCGACTGCGCCGACTAGCCAGGCCAGCGAGGCCACCGACCCGGGCGAGGACGACCCGAGCATGCATGATGGGTCTGGCACCACGACGCCACGCCAGGCCGAAGAGCCGACCGGGCCTGCGGACGGCGGGCCAAGCGGCACGGCGAGCCACCCGCAACCCGAGCTGGCCGATCATCGGCCGGGTCGTCCCCGGCGGCTGACCCCACCGCCGTGTGACTGCGCGAGCCGATCCCGTTCGTGGGTCGACCTGTTGGACATGTTCGACCGTCCGGGTGTCGTGCTGACCGGGCCGTGGGCTGCGGACCTGCCCGAGCCGCCGGTCCAACGACGGTACGCGACCGCGGTGCACCAGGCGATCGAGGTGGACGCCAACCCGCACCTGGCCCGCGACGGGCACGGACGAGTCTGGTTCGTGCCCAAACCAGTCACCAGCCCACCCGTCGGCCTACTGCTGCCCGCGCAGGTGAACGCGATCCTGGCCGACCCGGACACCATCATTCGCCTGGGCACAGCCAACCCGCACACCGGCGCCGTCGAACAGTTGGACGAGCAGACCTACCGACCCGGCGCCAAGCTGGCCCGGCTGGTGCGCGCCCGGGATGGCACCTGCCGATACCCGGGGTGCGCCACCCCCGCAGACCGGTGCGACCTGGACCACGTCATCGCCTACCCGGCCGGTCCCACGGCGGCCGCGAACCTGCAGTGCCTGTGTCGAACCCATCACGGGTTCAAGCACCACGGCGGCTGGACCGTGACCATGACCCCCGAGGGCGTGTGCACCTGGACCGCCCCCAACGGACGCAGCCACACCACCCACCCCCACAACCTGCACGACGACGCCGCCTAGCGGGTCGTTGAGCCGGGCCATGTGTCCATGGCGCATCGGCGCCCGAACGGCGGGTTGCCCTTGAGGGCCGTGTTGGTGCCCCGTTGGGCCTAGTTGTCCTCGAAGTGTGGGAAGAAGTCTTCGCGGTCTCTACCGTCGAAACGTGGACTTCCAATCGTATGCCGTGCACGAATCGTCATCGGCGGGCGCTCACGCAACGGCGCAGGAAATCGCTTGGCTACAAGACCGGTTCGAGCGGGTCGTCGCAAACGTCGAGGACTTCGTCCAGGGCAAGGACGCGGTGGTGCGTCTCGCCCTCACCTGTCTGCTGGCCGAGGGGCACATCCTCATCGAGGACGTGCCGGGCGTCGGCAAGACGGTGCTGGCCAAGGTGCTCTCCGCGTCGTGCGAGGCCAGCCACGCGCGAGTGCAGTTCACCCCCGACCTGTTGCCGGCCGACGTCACCGGCACCCTGGTGTACGACCAAGGGGCCGGCGACTTCCGCTTCCACCCCGGCCCGGCCTTCTGCAACATCCTGCTGGGCGACGAGATCAACCGGGCCTCGCCGAAGACCCAGTCGGCGTTGCTCGAGGTCATGGAGGAGCGCCAGATCACCGTCGACGGGGATGCCAGACCGGTGCCCCGGCCCTTCATGGTCATCGCGACCCAGAACCCCATCGAGCTCTCCGGGACGTACGCCCTGCCGGAGGCGCAGGTGGACCGGTTCATGGCGAAGTTCTCGGTGGGCTACCCGTCGCACGACGCGGAGGTGCGCATCCTCAACCAGCGGACTCGTGAGCACCGTGAGGACGACGTTCCCGCGGTCGTGACGATCGCCGACCTGTCCCGAATGAGCCAGATCGTGCGGCGGGTGTTCATCGCGCCGGCGGTCGCGGCATACATCGTCACGCTCGTGTCCGCGACGCGCAGGCTGCCCGAAGTGCGGCTCGGAGTGAGCCCTCGCGGCGGCGTCGCCCTGGTCCAGGCTGCCCAAGCCTGGGCGGCCACCCACGGTCGGACGTTCGTCACCGCCGACGACGTGAAGGCCCTCGCCGGCCCGGTGCTGGCACACCGCTTGATCCTCATGCCGGAAGCCGAGCTGCAGGGCACGACCGGTCAGGATCTCGTCGCCCAGGTCCTCGCCCAGGTGCCGGTGCCGGCCGAGCCGGTGGGTGTCTGAGGTTGCCGGATGCTCACGTCAACCGGCCGATGGGTCAGCGCCGCAGCGGCGCTGCTGTGCGCTCTGGCAGTGCTGCTGAGATACGGCGAGCTCTTGGTCCTCGGGCTCGGCGCCCTGGGCGCCCTCGGTGCGGCGGTGCTGTGGATGCGCCAGCACCCCGACGTGACCATCACGCGCGAGATCGCCCCACAGCGGGTCAGCGTCGGCGACGCGGCGCAGGGAATCCTCATGCTGCACAACACATCCGCCCGCCGCAGCCCGCCGTTCGCCGCCGTCGAGAGGTTCGGCGACCGCGAGTTCACCGTGGCGGTCCCGTCGCTCGCCCCAGCCGGCACCGCGACGATGGCGTACGCCCTGCCCACCCCGACCCGCGGCGTCTTCCCGGTCGGTCCGCTCACCATCGGTCACATGGACCCGTTGCGCCTGATGCGAGTCGCGCGAACCTACGCCTCAGCGACCCGGCTGTGGGTGCATCCCGCGGTTCACACCGTCGCTCCGCTGCCGACCGGGCGCAGCCGCGACATGGACGGACCGACGACCGATGCGTCTCCGCGGGGAGGCGTCGCATTTCACTCCCTGCGCGAGTATGTGCCCGGCGACGATCGCCGCCTGATCCACTGGGCGACCAGCGCGCGCTACGGCACCCTGTTGGTCCGCAACCAGGTGATCCCCAACGAGCCGCGCATGCACGTGGTGCTCGACACCTCGGCAGCCCCCTATACCGACGGCTCGTTCGAGGACGCGGTCCGGGTGGCGGCGTCCCTGGCGGTCGCTGCCTGCACCAGGAAGTACCCGTGTGAGGTCCGGACCACCGGCGGCCTGGTCTCGGTTGCGACCGGCCCGCACGCCGACATCGGCTCCATGCTGGACTTGTTCGCCGAAGCGGTCCCCTCGCCCGACGACGGCGGCCTCGCCGAGCTCGCGAAGCTCGCGCCACCAGAGGAGGGCGTCTCGCTCGGTGTGGTGAGCGGGCAGGTCACGCAGGGCGAGGCCGCGATTGTGGGCCGCATCCGGCAGAAGTACGGGATGGTCACGCTCATCACCGTGGGCGAGCGGTTCGGACGGCCTGCGCCACAGGTCCAGGGGGTCCTCAGCCTGAACGTGGCGACAAGCGAGGAGTTCGCCAGAGCGTGGCCGTTGTTGGTGCGCTCATGAGCCAACCGGCACCCTCCGGGACGGCCTCCAGTCGCCTGGGCAAGAGCACGCGGCGGGCCGTCACACGGGCAGCGCCCCTGCTGGCCGCTGTCGGGCTGACCGGCGTGGCAGGCGCGTCCTTCGCCCCGTTCTATGCCGGGCTGGGCTGGCGGCTCCCCGTGTTCGCCGCCCTCGTTGTGGGCACCGCACTGGCGGTGTGGTTGCGTGTGGTGTCCTGGCATCCCGTGGTGCGGGTGATGATCGCGGTTGTCGCGACGGTTGCGGTATCCGCCACGCTCTCGACCCTCCTGAGCCGCACCGGCTCACCTGTCGCTGTCGGGGCGTTACGGGATGCCATCCTGGCCCCCTTGCAGGGGTGGAGCCGGATGCTCAGCGTCGGCCTGCCCGCCGAGCCCACCCCAGATTCTGCTCGTTCTGCCGGTTGTCGGGACCTTCGTCGCCTCCCTTTCCTCCGGCCTCATCGCCATCCGATCGCGGACTCGGCTGCTTGCCGCCCTGCCCCCCTTCCTGCTGTACCTGCTCGCCCTGCTCGTCACCGCGACCGTGCGGGAGCCACAGATTCTGGTTGGCTCTGGCCTTCCTCGTCCTGTCGCTGCTGCTGGCGCTGGTGCAGGCCGAGGCGGACGGGAACCGAACCCGGGCACAGGCCCTGGATCACGACGTGAGCCCCCACCCGATCTCTACTGAGAGCGGGCGGTCAGCGCCGCTGCACCGAGCTCATCTAGCGATGTCGCGGAGCGTCGCCGGCATACCGCTCGTCGCCATCGTGTGTCTGGCAGCGGGAGGACTCACCTTGCTCAGCCCCCTGGCGAGCGCAGCGCAGCGATACGACCCTCGGGACTCGCGGGTGCAGACCCCGGAGACCCGATCGGTCCTCAGCCCGATGCTGGGCCTTAAGCGTGAGCTGACGACGGCCCCGCCGGTTGCGCTGTTCACCGTGAGCAACGCGTCCGGATCCCCGGTGCCGAGCCGCATCCGCACGGCATACCTCGGCGACTTCGACGGGGTGATGTGGAGCGACACGGACCATTTCGAGCGGCCCGCCGCCAGCATTGCCACTGGTCTGCCGTCCCAGGGACGCTCGTCGGTCACGGTCCGCATCACGATCGACCATCTCGCTGGCCCTTTTCTGCCTGTGGTAGGCGACCCGACCGTGCTGACGGGAGACAAGCTGGCCCGGGGGGTCAGCCGAGGAAACGTGATCGGCCCAAGTGAGGGTGGTGCCGCCGGCCTGACCTATGACGTGACCGCGGTGACCGCGCTGGACTCGAGCGACCCTCGCCTCAGCGACGCCGAGACGGGGGGCCCACAATGGCGACCGGGTGACGTCACGCTCCCCGAGGGCCTGCCCGAGGCAGTGCGGTCGGCGGCCGTGCAGGCAACAGCGACAGCACCGACGCCGCTCGCCAAGGCGATGGCGCTGCAGAAGCTGCTGCTGGAGGCAGCCGGCTACAGCCTGAAAGCGCCGCCGGGAGAGTCGTACGCCACGGTCGCCCTGCTGCTCGGGCGACAGAGCCCGTATGCCGCGGCCTTCGCCGAGCAGCGCGCGTCGGCGTTCGTCGTGCTCGCCCGAGCAGTCGGGCTACCCGCTCGGGTCGCAGTGGGCTACCGCGTCAAGCCCAGCGCGTCGCAACCGTCGAGCGTCACGATCACGACCGCGGACGCGCACGCATGGCCGGAGGTGCTCTTCGGCCAGTACGGGTGGGTCGCTTTCGAGCCCACCGACCTGGCCGCTCCCGACGTGGCGCGGGCGCCCGACACACCAGCGGGCCCAGGAGACGATGTCAGGCCCAACAGCGGTGGGGACCAAGGCGCCACCGTGGACCCAAGCCTGACGGTCGAGGGCACCAGCCTTCCACGGCTCGTGCTGCTGGTGCTGGCTGTCGTGGGTGCGACGCTGCTGCTGGGCAGCGGCCTGGTCGTCATCGCGAAGCGCCTCCGGCGCCGCGCCCGGCTTGGCGCCTCCGGGACAGCGAGGCAGGTTCTCGGAGCCTGGGCTGAGGCATTGGACCGGTTGGTGGAGCATGGCTACCGAGCCCCAGCCAGCTCAACCGCAGCCGAGGTGGCGCAGCGGCTCAGCGCACGGTTCGACCCCGACGTCGCCAGGCCGATGGACATGATGGCACCGTTGGTGGCCGCTGCAGTGTTCGCCCCGGGCCCGCCCAGCCGTGCTGACGCGAAGTCGGCATGGAGCTGCGAAGCCGAGCTGGCCCGGACCCTGGGCGCGCGCCGCCCGGCTCTGCTGCGTCTCCCCCGCTACGCGGACCCCCGGCCGTTGCTGCCCAATTCGTCCGCTAGGGCGAGAGTGCGCGGACGGCGCCGAAACCTTGCGTTGCGGCGCTGGGCCGGCCGACGGCGCGGCCGTCCAGCTCGTTCACCGTCGGGTCCATAGCAGCAGCGCAACGAGCGCGAGGACGACGAGCAACGACACGCCGATGCCGACACCTCGCCTGCGTGCCGTCCGATACTCCTCGTCGGCGCCGAGCTGGATGGTCATGGCTGGGTTGGGGTTTCGCACTGAGGGGCGGCCCAGGGAGACGGCGGGGCGCAGCGGGACGTCGGCAGAGCCGGTCAGCCCGCTGGCCGCAAGGTCGACGTCGACCGCCGCAGGGGTCGCGAGGTCGTCGCCAGCCACGCCCACGGGCACCGGCTGAGCTCTCACTGAGCCTTTGCGGCCACGCGACCAGTCGATGCCCGCTCCCTGGAGGCGAGAGCCTGCTGCGATCGCCGCGCCCAGGCACACGGCATACTTGGGGTGCTCGTCGATGGCGACCGGGGCCGGGAGGCGTTCTTCGAGCATGCGCCGGACAATCGGCATGCGGCTCGCGCCGCCGACGAGCAGGATGCGGTCCAGATCCCCCGCGTTGAGCCCGGCGTCGGAGATGGCCAAGGCAAGCACGTCGATCGAGTGCGTCACGAGCGGCCGCACGTCGGACTCCAGCTGAGCGCGGCTCACCTGTACCTCATGCAGGCCACCGGGGAGAACCACGGGGATCCGCGCGTTCGGCGAGCTCGACAGCGCCTCCTTACCCTGGGTGATCTCGTGCTGGAGCTGGACCAGAGCCCGGCGGGTGGCCGGGTCGTCGTGGTCCAGGCCGGACCACGCAGGGCCGAGCTCTCGGGTCAGGCGGTCAAGCAGAGACGCGTCCATATCCACGCCGCCTACCGCGCCTCCTTGGGGCACACCGACAATCTCGAAGCCGGTGCCGGTCTTGCGCACGACGGTGGCGTCAAAGGTTCCGCCTCCTAGGTCGTACACGGCCGTCGTGGACCCGGGCGGGACCCGGTTGAGGCCGGCGTAGTGAACCGCCGCGGCAACCGGCTCAGGCAGGATGGTCGCCTGATGCTCCTCCAGACCGCACGACCGCAACACCTGCCCCATGACCTCGTGCCGGTAGTCGAGCCAGCCAGCGGGGACGGTCACGACGACGTGCGACGGTCGAGCGCCCAGCCGGCCATCGACGACGTCCAGCACGGAAGTGAGCAGCAGTGACGTCAGCTCGCTCGCCCTGAACCGGCGCCCACCGACGAGCAGCGGCACGTCGTCGCCGAACCTGCGCTTGAACTCGACGGCCGCATGACCGGGAGCGAAGGACCGCTGGCGCTGCGCGGCTTCGCCGGCGACGGCGCGACCATCGGCTTCGACGAAGACGACCGAGGGGATGGTGTGCGCCCGGTCGCCCAGGGCAACGGTCTCCGCACGCCCGTCCTGCCAAACAGCAGCCGCTGTCCACGTGGTCCCCAGATCCACGCCCAACGCGTACATGCTCACCCGTCCGATCGGTGCCGACATCGCCCGAATCTACCCGGGTGCTCTCGCGCTCGGCGGCTTCGTACAGTCTTCGGTATGCCGGCCCACCGCAAGTCCAGCGCGCATGCCCCCCGTGGGTACTTCGCCTGGGAGGCGGCGGGCTTGCGCTGGCTGGCCGCAGCGCGCGGCGCCCTCGTCGTCGGGGTCGTCGACGTGGGCGAGCACCACCTCGACCTGGTCCGGCTGCACGGCGTCGCGCCGACCCAGCAGGCCGCGGCCCGGTTCGGCGAGGACCTGGCTCGCACCCACCTCGCCGGCGCGCCGGCATACGGCAGCCCGCCCGCAGGCTGGAGCGGCGACGGCTGGTTCGGGCCCCTCTCGGAGCCGCTGCCGCTGTCGCTTCGCCCGCACGAGTCGTGGGGACCGTTCTGGGCGCACGAGCGGCTTGCGCCCATCACCCGGGTATGCCGGGACGCCCGCGTGTTCTCGGCGTCGCAGAGCGCCGTCCTCGACCGCGTGGCGTCGCGGTGCGCCGACGGCGTGTTCGACACCGGCGACCCGGCGGCCCGGATTCATGGTGACCTGTGGTCCGGGAACGTCCTGTGGACCGCAGCCGGCGCGACGCTCATCGACCCGTCCGCCCATGGCGGACATCGGGAGTACGACCTGGCCATGCTCGAGCTGTTCGGCGCCCCGCACCTGGGCGCCATCGTCACGGCATACCAGGCGGTGGCGCCGCTCGCGCCGGGCTGGCGTGAGCGCACCAGGCCTGCACCAGCTGCACGCCCTCGCGGTCCATGCGCTGCTGTTCGGCGGCGGGTACGCGGCGCAGACTCTCGCCGCGGCCCGCCGCTACGCCTGACTGACCTCAGAGGTACTGCCCGGTGTTCTCGACGGTGTGGATCGAGCGGCCCGGCTCGGTGCCGTCCTTGGTGTTGATGAGCGTGCGGATGTAGACGATCCGCTCGCCCTTCTTGCCGGAGATCCGCGCCCAGTCGTCGGGGTTGGTGGTGTTGGGTAGGTCCTCGTTCTCCTTGAACTCATCGACACACGAGCCGAGGATGTGCTCGACGCGCAGCCCCTTGCGCCCGGTGGCGAGGAAGTCCTTGATGGCGGTCTTCTTGGCCCGGTCGACGACGTTCTGGATCATCGCGCCGGAGTTGAAGTCCTTGTAGTAGAGGATCTCCTTGTCGCCGCCGGCGTAGGTGACCTCCAGGAAGCGGTTCTCGTCGGTCTCGGAGTACATCCGGGACACCGCCGCTTGGATCATCGCCTCGACTGTGGCGTCGCGGTCGCCGCCGTTCTCCCGCACGTCGTCCTCGTGCAGCGGCAGCTCGGTGGTGAGGTACTTGCTGAAGATGTCGCGGGCGGCCTCGGCGTCCGGGCGCTCGATCTTGATCTTGGCGTCCAGCCGGCCCGGGCGCAGGATGGCCGGGTCGATCATGTCCTCGCGGTTGGACGCGCCGATGACGATGACGTTCTCCAGCCGCTCCACGCCGTCGATCTCGGAGAGCAGCTGGGGCACGATCGTCGTCTCGACGTCGCTGGACACACCGGAGCCGCGGGTGCGGAACAGCGAGTCCATCTCGTCGAAGAAGACCACGACGGGCGTGCCGTCGGACGCCTTCTCGCGAGCACGCTGGAAGATCAGCCGGATGTGCCGCTCGGTCTCGCCGACATACTTGTTGAGCAGCTCCGGGCCCTTGATGTTGAGGAAGTAGCTCTTCTCCACCTTGATGCCGGTGCGCTCGGCCACCTTGCGGGCAAGGGAGGCCGCGACCGCCTTGGCGATGAGCGTCTTGCCACATCCGGGTGGGCCGTAGAGCAGCACGCCCTTGGGTGGCTTGAGGCGGTGCTCCTTGTACAGCTCCGGGTGCAGGTAGGGCAGCTCGACGGCGTCGCGGATCGCCTCGATCTGGCCGGCAAGCCCACCGATGTCCTCGTAGTCGATGTCGGGGACCTCTTCGAGGACCAGGTCCTGGACCTCGGCCATCGGGACGCGCTCGAACACGAAACCCGACCGGGGGTCGAGCGTCAGCGAGTCCCCGACGCGCACGGGCTCGCCGACCAGCTGCTCCGCGCGGCGGCAGACCCGCTCCTCGTCGGCGTGGGCCACGACGAGGATCCGGTCGTCCTCGAGGATTTCCTTGACCATCACGACTTCGCCGACCTTCTCGAACCCGCAGACGGCGACGACGTTGAGGGCCTCGTTGAGCATGACCTCACGGCCCGCGCCGAGCTCGCCCGGGTCGATGGCGGGGCTGACGGCCACCCGCATCTTGCGCCCAGAGGTCAGGATGTCGACGGTGTCGTCGTCGTGCGTCTCGACGATGAGCCCGTACGCGTTGGGCGGCTGGGCCAGCCGGTCGACCTCGGACTTGAGGTTGACGATCTGCTGACGGGCATCCTTCAGAGTGCGCACGAGCCGCTCGTTCTGGCTGCTCAGGGTCGACATGGACGCCTGCAGCGACGCGACCCGGTGCTCGAGCTCGCGCACCCGTACTGGGTCGAACCGGCTGTGGCGGCGCAGCTCGGCGACCTCCTCGCCGAGCCGTTCGGCGTCGTCGGCGACCTTGGCCGCCTCGACCAGCTCGTCGGCCATGACCGGGTCCTCAGCAGGGATCGACGCATCGGAGCCTCGCGGCATACCCGGCCTGGTCATGTCGTCTGCCATGTGAGACCTCCTATCCACACGAGCGTCCTGACTTGACCATAACTCGCGTATGCCAGCAGGAGGCGAACGTTTTAGCCTCCGATACGTGGCGCGTCCCCAAAGTTTTCCTTCCTGAAACACAAGGGTCACGGGCGGCGCTCAGGGGGTGAGCGACGACTGCTCGGCTGGCCCACCTCTTGGTATGCCGGTCGCCGGGTCCTCGTCGGCGGACCCCTTGGCGGGGCGGCGGGTCCGTTTCGGCGGGGCGACACCCGGAGCCAGCCTGCGGGTCGTGAGAAGGAACCCGGTATGCCCGTGCATGCGATGTTGTGGCCGCACTGCCAGGCCTTCCACGTGCCAGCCCCGCACGAGCGACTCCCACGCGTAGGGTTCGGTGAACCCACCCTGCTCACGCACCGCCTCGGCGACCCGGGAGAGCTGGGTGGTCGTGGCGACATAGCAGATGAGCACCCCGCCGGGCCTGAGCGCCCGCGCTGCGGCGTCGAGACACTCCCAGGGTGCGAGCATGTCCAGGACGACCCGGTCGACGCTGGCGGGCCCGACCGTCTCGCCCAGCCGTTCGGCGAGGTCCCCCACGACCACGGTCCATGCGGGGTGCTCTCGGCCGAAGAACGCTCGGGCGTTGGCCTTGGCGATCTCGGCGAAATCCACCCTCCGCTCGAAGGACACGAGCTGGCCCTCGTCCCCCACGGCACGCAACAGGGACATGCTCAGCGCCCCCGACCCGGCCCCCGCCTCGACGACGCGTGCGCCAGGGAAGATGTCGGCCATCGCGATGATCTGTGCGGCGTCCTTCGGGTAGATGACCGCCGCTCCTCGGGGCATGGACATGACGTAGTCGGCAAGGAGCGGACGCAGTGCGAGGTACTCGACTCCGGCGGAGTTGCTCACGACGCTGCCGTCTGGCCGACCGATGACCTCGTCGTGAGCAAGGCGGCCAGCATGCGTGTGGAAGTCCCGGCCAGCTTCAAGGGTGATTGTGTGCAACCGGCCCTTGGCGTCGGTCAGCTGGACCCGCTCCCCGGCGGCGAAACACGCGCGCCGAGGGTGCGTCGCCCGCCCGGATGGCTGCTGGGGCATCACGACTGAGTCTAGGGCGGCCCGGGATCGGCAGATCGAGATCAGGCTCGCTCGGGTGGGCTCAGTAGCCCAAGGCCGTCGGTGAGCTCAGGGTGTCGGCCGGGGTCGCTGACAACCGCCTGGGCGACTTGCCCCAGGCGAAGGTGATGGCGGCGGGCATAGTCGCGCATGAGACGGAAGGCGGCATCGACGTGGACGCCGTGGATCCGAGAGAGCGCCCCCTTGGCTTGCTCGATGGTGATGCGGGTGTTCAAGGCGCTTTGGAGCTGTTCGGTGAGCAGCTCCTTGTCTCGGATGGCACGCTGCTGCAGCAGCCCGATCGTCGCGACGTCGGCCAGCGCCTGGATGACGCGGGCGTCGGCTGCCTCGAGCTGCCCTGCGTCGGTGCTGAACAGGTTCAGCGCCCCGATGACCGTGTCATGCCAGCGCATGGGGAAGGCGTGGACGGACAGGAACCCGGCGCTGACGGCGCGTGGGGCGAACAGCGGCCATCGACTGCGTGCGTGGACCAGGTCGGTGTTGACCACCGGGACTCCCTGGTTGAAGCAGTCCAGGCACGGACCCTCACGGGTCTGCAGCTGGAACAGCTCCAGCAGCCGGACGGACTCCTCCGAAGCCGCCATGTACTGAAGGTGGCCGTGGGGGTCGGCCAGCAGGAGGCCCGCGGATGCCGCACGACTCAGCTCTGCGCTGCGGCTGGTCACCGTCTCGAGGAACTCGATGACGTCGAAGTCGTCGACGAGGGTGTCGGCCACCTCCACGAAAACCTCAGCCAGCTGCTCGACCGCGATCATGTCGCTTCCCTTCTCGGCTGGGTTTTGGGGCAGATCGCCACGTTCTCACGGGACATCCCGCTCCAGCGCCAGTCTACCGGCGACGATGTCGCGAGCGATGTCGCTCAAGTCACGTTCGGACGCGTAGGCGTGGGCTCGCAGCCGAAGCATCGCCTCGGTCAGGCTCACCCCCAGGTCGACCATGACCATGCCTTGCGCCTGGTAGATCTCGGTTCGGTAGGCGAGCATCGCGTCGAGGCCGCCGGCGCTCTGGCCGTCCTCGGTGAGATGCGGCGCCCCGAGCACCTCCAGCAGCGCTACCTCGGCGAAGGTGACTGCTTGACTGAGAGCCTGGTCCGAGAGCGAGCCCGGCTGGTCACGATAGACGTCCAGCGCCCCGAGGCGCGCGGCGCCCACCTGCAAGGGGAAGGCGAAAACGGCGCGCACCCCGTGCTCGCTCGCGGCTGGGCCGTAGCCGGGCCAGCGGCGTGTCCCGCGCCCAAGCAGGTCGGGTTCCAGGACCGGGCGACGGGTCGCGAACGCGTCGATGCCTGGGCCTTCGGCAAGGACGAACTGCAGCTCCTCGAGGTGGCGGGAGGTGGTCCCAGCTGCCGCGGCGACTCCCCCACCGGAATGGTCCTCGGTGATCAGGCTGACCCCCGCGCCGGAGGCGGGTAGGGCCCGGACCAGCGCCAGGCACAGCCGGTGCAGACGACCGGCCGTCTCGGCGGGGCCGCTGCCGGTGGCAGGCTCAGCATCGATCAACCGGTTGACCCTGGGCTATCCGGGCTTCCCCGTTCACCATCATCCGCCCACATCCAGGATGCCGAAGAGTAACCCGCCGCCGCGGACGAGTCCGGCGGCACTGGCGCTTGGTGGAGCTCCGCGGCTGCGCATGTTCCTTCGTCCGCCAGTCGGTGAGCGCCTGACGTGCTCCGGGGATTGCTGAGCCGGGCGCTCCTGGCCATTGTCGCTCTTACCCGGCGGAGCTGTCGATCGCCGGCCTCGTGCGGCCTTGCGGCTGGCCTCTGGCGGCTGGGCTCTGACGGCGGGCTGGCCCTGGCCGAGCGGGTGAGCCGGTGCGCCGCCACCTCGTAGCGGCTTTGCACTCCGGCCCCGCCGCGGAAGAACCGCCGGTGCAGCGACCCGTCCACCTCAACCCGGTCTCCCGGCCCCAGGCGTCCGGCGACCCGTCGGGTCGCCGCCGACCAGCAGGCGACGTCGATGACATCGACCGTCGCCCGGGAGCCGCTCGCCGTGCTGGCACCCCCAGTGCCCGACCGCGGGACGACGACCCGCAGCGGCACCACGCTGTCACCGCTTGGCAGCACCCGCTCGTCAAGCACCGCCGAGACGCGTCCCACCAGATGCACCACGTTCGCCTCATCGCCACCCATCCCCGCCTCCTGTCAGCTCGCGGGATCTGTAGGTCGGGCCCGGCGCCAGCGCAGTCGACCCCCAGGCCCGACAACATCGAGCCTGGACTCTCGACGCCCCTGAGGCCAGCTCGGCCAGCCGGGGTGTGGACAATGTGACGTGTCGCCATCACGATGTGGACAACGCGACGCGCCCCTACCTACCCAGCAGCGCCTCGTTGAGGTCGCCGACAGCCACCGTGCCCATGGGTCGGCCGGCGTGGTCGACGACGAGCACGGCACTGCCGATGGCTGCCCCGGGGCCGAAGGCCGAGAAGGCCCGCACTACCGAGAAGGTGTCATCCCCCGGCTCGGCCCGCACGATCCAGCCAGCAGGGGGCCGCAGCAGGAAGGACATCGCGGGCACCTGGTCGAGCCGCTCCATCGGAACGGACGCCAGGGCACCGGTGTCGACGAAGCCCAGAGGCTCACCTCGCGGTCCGACCAGCACGGCGTGCTCGGCGGCGGGAGCCTCGTGCAGAGCCAGCACCACCGACTGCCCCGACCCGTGCCCGGGGACCACGGCCACCGGCTTGAGCACCTGAGCGACCCGGACCGACTGGATCGAGTGGCGCGCGGTGCCCGCCCGGATGGCCTGGGTGGCCCCGGTCCACAGGAACGCCCCGATGAGACCGACCCACACCATGGTGATCAACGACGGCGCGCGCCCGTGCCACAGCGGCTCTCCGACGAACCACAGCGCCACCACGACCGTGACGATCCGTCCCAACCACCCGGCGAACACCATGCCGGTCGCCCGGTTCCCCGTCACCTTCCAGACGATGGCGTCGACGACGAACCCGCCGTCCAACGGCAGGCCCGGCAGCAGGTTGAACCCCGCCACGAAGAGGTTGGTCACGAACAGCGCCCACAGCAACAGGGCCGGCACGATCGGAGCTGACCGCCAGCGCGACCCCCCACCCGATCGCGGCAAGGGCGAGGTTGGCGATGGGTCCGGCGACGGCGACCAGGGCTGCCGACCCGGGCCGCAGGTCACCGCTGTCGAACACCGTGTGCCCGCCCCACAGGTCGGCCACGATCCGGTCGACCTGGGCGCCGACGCGACGCGCGACGATGGCGTGCCCGGCCTCATGGGCCAGCACCGACAGCAGCAGCAGGACCGCATACACGGCGGCCACGGCATATCCGAGCCCGCGCGACCCAATCTCGACGGTGGGTCCGAAGGTGACGACGACGACCAAGGCGATGATCGGCCAGGCGCGACCGAGATAGACCGGTATGCCGTGCACGCGCCCGAGCAGCCACCCGTATGACGGATCCGAGCCGCTCCCCATGCCGGGCACCCTACGTCATCCATGGCGACTTGAGGCCAGGTCGACGCCCGTGGCCCACCCCAACCGGCATACTGTCACAACCGACCACGAAGGACCCCACCCGTGACCAACCTTGCCTGCCACCCGGCCCGACGCCACCGACGCCCTCACCGAGGCGCTCGGCCGAGCGAGTCCTGCTCCTGGACGGCGCGATGGGCACGATGATCCAGCGGTTCGGGCTCAGCGAGGCCGACTACCGCGGGGAGGCCTTCGCCGACTGGGCCATGCCGCTGCAAGGCAACAACGACCTGCTTTCGCTCACCCAGCCCGAGATCATCGCCGGCATCCACCGTGCCTACCTGCAGGCCGGGGCCGACATCATCGAGACGAACACGTTCAACGCCCAGCGCATCTCGCTGACCGACTACGGCATGCAGGAGCTGGCCTACGAGCTCAACGTCGCCGCCGCGCAGCTGGCCCGCGACCGAGTGCGAGGCGATGAGCGCGCTGACGACAGATCGCCCCCGCTACGTCGCCGGGGCACTCGGCCCCACCAACCGCACGGCGTCCATCTCCCCCAACGTCAACGATCCCGGCCAGCGCAACGTCACGTTCGACGAGCTGGTCGAAGCCTATGCCGAGCAGGCCCGGGGCCTGGTCGACGGCGGCGCCGACCTGCTCGTCGTCGAGACCATCTTCGACACGCTCAACGCCAAGGCCGCCATTTTCGCCCTGGAGACCCTGTTCGAGCAGCGCAATCGGCGCTGGCCGCTCATCATCTCCGGGACCATCACCGACGCGTCGGGACGCACCCTGTCGGGCCAGGTCACCGAGGCGTTCTGGAACTCGGTGCGCCACGCCCGCCCGCTCGCCGTGGGCCTCAACTGCGCCCTGGGTGCCGGCGACATGCGTCCCTACATCGCCGAGCTGTCCCGGATCGCCGACTGCTTCGTGTCCTGCTACCCGAATGCCGGGCTGCCCAACGCGTTCGGCGAGTACGACGAGGCACCCGAGACGATGGCCGCGGTCGTCGGCGAGTTCGCCGCGAGCGGGCTGGTCAACCTGCTCGGCGGCTGCTGCGGCACGACGCCAGAGCACATCGCCGCCATCGTCGCGGCCACGGAGGGTATGCCGGCGCGCCCGGTCCCGCGGGTCGCCCCGGCACTGCGCCTGTCCGGGCTGGAGGCACTGACCGTCACCGACGACTCGCTCTTCGTCAACGTCGGCGAGCGCACCAACATCACCGGGTCGGCCCGGTTCCGTAGCCTCATCAAGGCCCAGGACTACCCCGCGGCGCTCACCGTGGCCCGCCAGCAGGTCGAGGCCGGCGCCCAGGTCATCGACGTCAACATGGACGAGGGGATGATCGACGGGGTCGCGGCGATGGACCGCTTCCTCAAGCTGGTGGCCAGCGAGCCGGACATCTCCCGCGTCCCCATCATGGTCGACTCCTCGAAGTGGGAGGTCATCGAGGCTGGCCTGAAGTGCATCCAGGGCAAGCCGATCGTCAACTCGATCTCGATGAAGGAGGGCGTCGAGCCGTTCGTCGAGCAGGCGCGCCTGTGCCGCAAGTACGGTGCGGCGGTCGTGGTCATGGCCTTCGACGAGCAGGGCCAGGCCGACACCCTGGACCGGCGGATCGAGGTGAGCCGCACGGCATACGAGATCCTCACCGAGAAGGTGGGGTTCCCCGCCGAGGACATCATCATCGACCCGAACGTCTTCGCCTTGGCGACCGGGATCGAGGAGCACGCCCGCTACGGCCTCGACTTCATCGAGGCAACCCGGTGGATCAAGGCGAACCTGCCCGGAGTGCTGGTGTCGGGTGGGGTGTCGAACGTGTCGTTCTCGTTCCGCGGCAACAACCCGGTGCGCGAGGCGATCCACGCGGTGTTCCTCTACCACGCCATCCGCGCGGGCATGGACATGGGCATCGTCAACGCCGGCGCACTCGTGGTCTACGACCAGCTCGACGCCGAGCTGCGCGAGCGGATCGAGGACGTCGTGCTCGACCGCCGCTCCGACGCGACCGAACGGCTGCTCGAGATTGCCGAGCGGTTCAACGCGTCCGGCCCGCAGCAAAGTGCGGCCGACGAGGAGTGGCGGGCCCTGCCGGTCGGCGAGCGGATCACGTACGCCTTGGTCAAGGGGATCGACGAGCACGTCGAAGCCGACACCGAGGCGCTGCGCGCGCAGATCGAGGCCGCCGGCGGACGGCCGATCGAAGTCATCGAGGGCCCGCTCATGGCGGGGATGAACGTCGTCGGCGACCTGTTCGGGGCCGGCAAGATGTTCCTGCCGCAGGTCGTCAAGTCTGCGCGGGTGATGAAGAAGGCGGTCGGCTACCTCGTGCCGTTCATCGAAGCCGAGAAGGCAGGCCAGCGGCGACGGCGACTCCGGCGGGCCGCCGGCCCAACGGCACGATCGTCATGGCCACGGTCAAGGGCGACGTCCACGACATCGGCAAGAACATCGTCGGTGTGGTCCTGCAGTGCAACAACTACGAGGTCATCGACCTGGGCGTCATGGTGCCGGCGCAGAAGATCCTCGACGCGGCGCGCGAGCACGACGCCGACCTCATCGGCTTGTCGGGGCTGATCACGCCGAGCCTGGAGGAGATGGTCGGGTTCGCGGCGGAGATGGAGCGACTCGGGCTGCGGACTCCGTTGTTGCTCGGCGGTGCCACGACGTCGAAGGCGCACACCGCGGTCAAGGTGGTGCCGAAGTACAGCGGACCGGTCCTGTGGGTCAAGGACGCCTCCCGGTCGGTGCCGGTCGCCGCGGCCTTGCTCTCGGACGAGCAGCGCCCCGGCCTGCTGGCCCAGGTCAAGGCCGACTACGACGCGGTTCGGGCGCGCCACGCGGCCAAGCACGGCGCGCGGGACCTGCTGTCGCTGGCCGACGCCCGGGCCAACGCCACGGTGTTCGACTGGACGGGGCATCGTCCCCGGCGCCCGCACCTGCTGTTGCAGCAGGCCAAGGACACCGGCTACTCGGGCGGGCACCCGCTGGGGCGGGCGACCCAGTTCACCCGCACGTTCCAGGACTACCCGGTGGAGGAGCTGCGCGGGTACATCGACTGGACGCCGTTCTTCGGGGCCTGGGAGCTCAAGGGCCGCTTCCCCGACATCCTCAACCACCCGGCATCGGGGGAGGCGGCGCGGCGGGTGTACGAGGACGCCCAGGTCATGCTGGACCGGCTGGAGCGCGAGCAGTGGCTGCGGGCCAACGCCGTCATCGGCTTGTTCCCGGCCAACTCGGTCGGCGACGACATCGAGGTCTACACCGACGAGACCCGCACCGAGGTGCGCACGGTGCTGCGCAACCTGCGCCAGCAGGGGGTGCACCGGGACGGCATACCGAACCGCTCCAACGCCGACTTCGTCGCGCCCAAGGCGACCGGGCTGCCCGACTACGTGGGGGCCTTCGCGGTGACCGCCGGGCTCGGCATGCGCGAGCGGCTCGAGGCGTTCCGGGCCGACCTCGACGACTACAGCGCGATCCTGCTCGAGGCGCTCGGCGACCGGCTCGCCGAGGCGTTCGCCGAGCGGATGCACGAGCGGGTGCGCCGCGAGCTCTGGGGGTACGACCCCGACGAGCGGCTCGGCAACGAGGCGCTCATCGGCGAGCAGTATGCCGGCATCCGCCCCGCCCCGGGGTACCCCGCCTGCCCGGACCACACCGAGAAGCAGACGCTGTGGTCGCTGCTCGACGTGACCGACGCCACCGGCATCGAGCTGACCGAGTCGATGGCGATGTGGCCGGGGGCTGCGGTGAGCGGGTGGTACTTCGCGCACCCGCAAGCGCAGTACTTCGTCGTCGGGCGGATCGGGCGCGACCAGGTCGCCGACTACGCGCGCACGCAAGGGCTGGACGATGGCCGAAGCCGAGCGATGGCTCGCGCCCAACCTGGCCTACGACCCGGACGAGTGACCCTTGGCCGCGACGGCTCGCGACCGCGGGGCCGCCGACCGCTCGACGTCGGCAGGGTGCCCAGGCCGCACTGTGAGTGAGGGCACCCCGTCGGCTCAGCCACCGATCCACGTATCGTGTTGCTCATCGACGAATACGACGCACTCGCCGCCTCGAGGACGGCACCGCTGGCATCGCTGCTGCCCAACCTGGCCGCCGCCGGCGACTCGGGTCTGCACGTGGTCATGACCGGCCGCGTCATGGGCGCCTGCCGGGGCATGTTCGTGCTCCCGCCAGGTCGAGCGCAGCTCATCCGCCCGGGCGAGCCCGTCGAGCACGTCCAGACTGCGTATGCCGCTCGTTCCGAGGCTCGGGCGCCATGACCGGCGTGACGATCGCGGTGTGCGCCACGCAACCACATCTCGCCGACCTGGGGACCGCCCTGGCCGAGGCTGACCCGACTCTGCGGGTGCTCCACGACCAGGAGCGCGCGGTGCTCGTCCTGGCTCGCGGGGAACACCCCGTGATCACCGTCGAGGCGCCAGTTCTGGTCCGGGTGCCGGGCGAGGCCAGCCGACTGCTCGGCCCGACGATGCGGCAGGCGGACGGACCCGCATGGTGGGTCCACTACCACTACGCGGCTGGTGACACTGAGGCCGCGGCTCTCGCGGCTGAGGCGGGTCACCGGCTCGCCTTGCAATGCGATGGTGCGCTGTGGCAAAGCAGCTGACGTTCCACCCCGGGCTTGACTCGGTCACTGAGTCTGTGGCGATCCATGAGGTCACGGGCGAGCTGGCCCACCTCAGCGCGGTGATCGTCGACGCCTACCACACCGCGCGAGGCGCGGGACGCCAGCTGGTGCTCATCGCGGGAGTCGACACTCGCGCGACGTTCCCGCTGCGGGTCGCCTTGCGGTCCGGCAGCCTCGGATGGGCCAGCCAGGCTAGGGACGCCTCAGCTGGGGAGGCGGACACGACCGGCACTGCTCATGAGCAGCTGCGACACGACGGGACGCTCGGGCCGGACCGCGGGCGGGTCGAGCTCGACGTCATGGTCACGTCTCCGCCGACGGAGGTCGGAATCCCGTTTGCACCGGGTGCTCGAAGCGGTGGTCGAAGGGCTTCACCTGCGCCCGATGCGCGGCTGGGGATTGTACGAACCGGTCACCCAGCCGTGGACGCCCGACGAGCTCTCCCGCCTCGTTGCCGCGCGCCGCCCCGAGCCGACGACACTCGTCATCGTCGGGGGCGACCCGTCAGGTCACCCCGTCACCGGGCTGGTGACGGTGGCGCACGAGACGGCGTCGGCGCAGGTACACGTCGCAGTCGCCGTCGGCGCCGCTGCGGGCGCCGAGCTGTGCGCCCGGGTCACGGATGCCCTGCCGGCGGCCCTCGTCGCAGCGACACGCGTCACGTACGCCACCGCATCCTGGTGGCCAGGGCTGGCCGACACCACCTCGAAACCCGCGGTGCATGCCGATGCGACAGCCCTCTGGGCGCTGCTTGGGACCGACACCCGCCACGCGACGCAGAGCCTGACCGAGCTGGGGTCGGCGGTCGAGCTCGCCGGCCTGTACGGCTCCCACCGCCTGGTCAGCTTCCCTCCCGAGGTCCGACCTGAGGACGTCGCCCGGCTCGTCTGAAGGCTCGGCAAGCCTCCTGTGCACTCGATCGATGTGATCCGGTTTCGAAAACCGGTCCAGCATCACCTCGACCGAAGCGAACCCACCCGGTCGGCATGGCGGGGGAACGCTGTCGGCGGCACGGCATACATTGCGTGCCATGGTCGCTGCGTTGTCGCCCAGCCGGGCTTCGGACTTCAAGCAGTGCCCCCTGCTGCTACCGGTTCCGGGTCATCGACCGACTGCCCGAGGCGGCCAGCCCGGCGGCGGCCCGCGGGACTCTGGTCCACGCCGTGCTGGAGCGCCTGTTCGACCTGCCGCCGGCGCAGCGCACGCCGGCCGCGGCCGCCGCGCTCGTGGCTCCCGAGTGGTCGCGGCTGGTCGAGCAGGAGCCGCAGCTTGCCGGCCTGCTGGATCGCGCGGACGGCGCCGCGGACGCCTGGTATGCCGAGGCCCAAGGGCTGGTGGACAAGTGGTTCACGCTCGAGGACCCGAGGTGCCTCGAGCCGGCGGAACGCGAGTTCTACATCGAGGCCGACCTCGACGGGCTGACGCTGCGCGGGTACGTCGACCGGCTCGACGTCGCCCCCGACGGGGCCGTGCGGATCGTCGACTACAAGACCGGCCGCTCCCCCAACGAGCTGTTCGAGCGCGCGTCGCTGTTCCAGATGCGCTTCTATGCGCTTGTCCTCTGGCGGCTGCGCGGGGTTGTCCCACGAATGCTCCAGCTGGTGTACCTCGGCGACGGCGAGGTGATCCGCTACCAGCCCGACGAAGCCGACCTGCTGGCCACCGAGCGCAACATCAAGGCGCTGTGGTCGGCCATCCAGCGGGCCGCCGACACGGGCGACTGGCGCCCGCGCACCTCACGCCTGTGCGACTGGTGCGACCACCGCGACCTGTGCCCCGCCTGGGGTGGCACGCCGCCGCCGCTGCCTCAGGATTCGGCAGACCGCGCGCTCGACCCACTCGTCACTGGACAGGCAGAGCCCGCCGACGACTGAGATCTCCGCTCCCGCCACGCACCTCGGCCGTTGCTGCGCGACCTCAGGCCGACTGCGCGGTCTCCTGCACGACGTCCACCAGGTCGGCGACACCCAGCCCTCGCAACGTCGGCAACTGCACCGAGCCACGCATGCCCGGCACCGGCTTGACGCTCGGCACCACGATCGTCGGCACGCCGGCCGCCACGGCCGAGCGCATGCCCGCTTCGGAGTCCTCGATCGCGACACAGTCGAGCGGGTCCACGCCGAGCGCAGCCGCAGCCGCCAGGTACGGGTCCGGAAAAGGCTTGCCCCGCGCCACCTCGTCGCCCGCAAACCACGACGTCGAAGAGCGGCTCAGGCAGGGCCGCTTCGAGCAGGTCGGTGAGCCGCCGGTAGGACATCGTCACCAGCGCGCACGGTATGCCGGCTGCCCGCACATCGGTCAGCAGCTCCAGGCCTCCGGGGCGCCACGGGACGCGCCGCCGCAGTCGTGCGCCGACTCCGTCGACCAGCCGGTCGACGACCTCCTCTGGGCTCAACGTGACCGGGGAGTGCTGGGCGATGTAGCGACCCGAGGCAAGCAACGACTGCCCGACCAGCGTCATGGCGTGCTCTTGCGACCAACGCCCGCCGTAGGACTCGACGAGCGCATGCTCCTCGGCGATCCAGTACGGCTCGGAGTCGACCAGCGTGCCGTCCATGTCCCAGAGCACGGCCGCTGGCAGTGGGGCGGTCATGGGAGTGCGGCACCGTTTCGTCGGGAAGCAGGTAAGGAGTCCTCTCTATCGTACACCGTCCGGTATGCCGGTCCCGGCGCTGCCCGCGCGCGTCGCGGCAGATCCTGGCACAAAGCGGCAGTTGTATCTGCCGCCTTATGGAGGACCTGCCGCTTTGCCCGGGATCACCGGTCGCCTTCGGCATCGAGCCAGCCGACCCGGCATACCCAATAGGCTGGGTCTTTGCATCCCACCGACGGAAGGGCAGCCAGGTGATCGAGGTCCAGAGCGTGCCGGCCCTGCGTGACCCCATCCTGCTGGCCGCCTTCGAGGGCTGGAACGACGCCGGCGAGGCCGCAACCAAGGCCGTGTCTCACCTGGCCCGCACCTGGCACGCCCAGGTGGCCTTCGAGCTGGACCCTGAGGACTACTACGACTTCCAGGTCAACCGCCCGCGCGCGATGCTGGCCAAGGGTCAGCGCCGGATCATCTGGCCGGCCACACGAGTACTCGTCGCGACGGGGACACCCCTAGAGCGTGACGTCGTCTTCATCGAGGGGATTGAGCCCTCGACCCGGTGGCGCACCTACACCGCCGAGCTGCTCGACGCC
Organism: uncultured Actinomycetota bacterium; assembly: GCA_963769085.1. Classification (GTDB taxonomy): domain Bacteria; phylum Actinomycetota; class Actinomycetes; order Actinomycetales; family Dermatophilaceae; genus Phosphoribacter. The sequence continues at coordinate 81,633 of CAVYKM010000042.1, forward strand.
GCGAACCGGCTCGGGGTCACGACCGTCGTCACGCTGGGCGCGCTGCTTGCCGACGTGCCGCACACTCGCCCGATCCCGGTGTCGACGACATCGGACGACCCGGATACCCAGGCCCGGTTCGGGGCCGAGCAGAGCAGCTACCAGGGGCCCACGGGGATCGTCGGCGTGCTGACCGAGGCGGCCAGCCGTGGGGGCCTGCAAACCCTCTCGTGCTGGGCTGCGGTCCCGCACTACGCCGGCGGCGCCCCGTCGCCCAAGGCGACGCTCGCATTGCTGTCCACGCTCGAGCGCATCCTCGACGTGTCGATCCCGCAGGCCGAGGTTGCCGACGACGCCCAGGCCTGGGAGCACGGCGTCAACGAGCTTGCCGAGTCCGACGAGGAGGTGGCGGAGTACGTCAAGTCGCTGGAGCAGGCCACCGACGCCGCGGAGCTGCCCGAGGCGAGCGGCGACGTGATCGCCCAGGAGTTCGAGCGCTACCTGCGGCGCCGCCGGGACGAACCCTCAACCTGAGCAGCCAGGGCGGAAGCTAGAGCCGGACCCCGAGCAGCGCGTCGACCGCCCGAGCGAGCAGTCCGGGTGCGCTCACCGACTCCCCGCCGTCTGGAGGCACCGGCGCGCCCACGCATCCACGGCGGCGAGCGCCGCTGGCGTGTCGAGGTCCTGGCTCAGCGCCTCGCGGACGGTCCGCACGGTCTTGTCGGCATCGGGCCCGGCGTTCACCGAGAACGCCGACCGCCAGGTGGCGAGGCGCTCGCCAGCGCTCGAGAGCTCGGCCTCGGTCCAGTCCCACTCCTGGCGGTAGTGATGTGCGAGCAGAGCCAGCCGGATGGCCATCGGGTCGACACCCTGGCGGCGCAGGTCGGACACCAGGACGAGGTTGCCCTGCCGACTTGCTCATCTTCGCCCCGTCGAGACCGACCATCGCCTGGTGGACGTAGACTTCCGCGAAGCGGCGCAGCCCCGGTCAACGCGCAGCCCTGCACCGCCGTCATCTCATGGTGCGGGAAGACCAGGTCAGCGCCCCCGCCCTGCACGGTGAACGGCATACCGAGGTACTCCAGCGCGATCGACGTGCACTCGATGTGCCACCCGGGCCGCCCGTCGCCGAGCAGACCACCGTCCCACGACGGCTCGCCCGTCGCGCGCCGCCCGCCACAGCAGCGGGTCGAGCGCGTCGCGCTTGCCGAGCCGCTCGGGGTCGCCGCCTCGCTCGGCCGACAGGGCAAGCATCTGCGCACGCGTCGCCCCGGACACGTCGCCGAGCCCGGGCCGGCCCTGCACGTCGAGGTACACGTCGCTGCCGGGCGCGTCGGCGGCGGGAAGCCGGTATGCCGCGCCCGTCGCCACGAGCCGGTCCACCGCGGCAACGATGAGGTCGATGCTCTCGGTGACGCCGAGGTAGCGGTCCGGCGCGATCACGCCGAGAGCGGTCATGTCCTCCCGGTACAGCGCGGTCTCCTCGGCGGCCAGATGCGTCCAGTCGACGCCGGTCGCGGGCCGCCCGGGCCAGCAGCGGGTCGTCGATGTCGGTGACGTTCTGGACGTAGCGCACCTCGTGCCCGGCGTCACGCAGGGTCCGCAGCAGGACGTCGAACGTCACGTAGGTCGCCGCGTGGCCGATGTGGGTTGCGTCGTACGGGGTGATGCCGCACACGTACATGCCCGTGACCGGACCCCGCTCGAGGTGGACCAGGGCGGCTGTGGCGGTGTCGTGGACGTAGACCGGGAGCCCCTGGCCGGGCACGGCGGGGATGAAGGGAGACGGCCAGGAGATCACTGCCAGAGCGTATCTGGTCGCTTTGCCGTCACAGCGCAGGCCACGGGATAGACGGCCAGCCCCGGCTCGGACGCGGGTGGATCCCGTCGGCAGCCAGCCGTACGACCCGACTGCGCAGGGCCGTGACGTCGTCAGCCGGCAGCAGCCGGTCCAGCGCGGTGCGCAGCGTCGACCCGTCCAGGTCCTCGGCAAGCCGGCGCAGCCGCGCGACGTCGGTGGGCCGCAGCGGCCGACCCGCCCAGCCCCACAGCACGGTCCGCAGCTTCGGCTCGCCGTGCAAGGTCAGCCCGTGGTCGAAACCCCACAGCGTCCCCGCCGCGTCGCGGACCAGGTGCGAGCCCTTGCGGTCGGAGTTGTTCAGCACAGCGTCGAGCACCGCCGCGTCGCGGACGTCGTCGGCGTCCTGGTGCACCAGGGTGACGGCACGACGTCCGCCGAGCTCGCCGTCGAGCACGGACAGCCAGCCCTGCGGCCGCTGGCCCACGGGAACGAGCCGAACCACGGCGCACGCCGGGTCCTGGTCGGCATACGGGTCGCCGATCCACAGCTGGACCGACCCCGCGCCCAGCGGCCCCTCGCGCAGCACAGTCGGCGGCACGATCCCGTATGCCGTGGCCTCGGCGAGCAGCCACGACGCCACCTCCCGCCCAGCCAGAGTTCCCTCGGGGAAGTCCCAGAGCGGGCGCTCCCCGCGCACCGGCTTGTAGATGGCACGCAGCGGCTCCGGGTGGGCCGGCGTCGGCGACCGATCCGATCTCAACGAGCAAGGCGACGTTGGACGCGTCGACGATCCGGCCGACAACGTGGATCTCACCGCGTTCGAGGCGGTCCAGCACGGCACCGCGCTCGGCGGCAGTGCGCGGACCGTCCACGAGCGTCAGCGGCGGTAGCCGTTTGCTCGAGGGCACACGTGCCCGCTGGCGTCCAGCGGTCCACCGCAGAACGGGCACGGCGGCCGGCCAGCCGCCACGAGGGCCTTGGTGCGCCGTGCGAACGCCCGCGCCTGGGCCGGGAGGAGGACGACGCGCACGCTGAACTCCTCGTCCGGGGTCGCTTCGACCTCCTCGCCGCCCTCCTCGAGGTCGGGTTCGCGGTCGGCCTCCAGCAGCACGGCTTGGCGCTGGGGGTCCCACCCGAGCGAGATCGTGTTCACCCGGAACTCCTCCTCGATGGGAGCCTCCAGCGGGTCGTTGTCGGCCTGCTGCAGCGCCGGCCGCGGCACCGCTCGCCGCCGCAGCGTACTCGTCCAGGAGCGCGTCGATCCGCTCGGCGAGGACCGACAGCTGTTCCTTCTCGCAGGACACGCTGACCAGGCGCGAAGCGTCCCGTGCCTGAAGGAAGAAGGTGCGCTGGCCCGGCGGTCCGACGGTGCCAGCGACGAACCGCTGGGGGCGCTCGAACTCGAAGACCGGCATACCGCGACCTTAACCGACGGGAGCCGGCGAACCGCCGTCTGCGCTCTCGGCACTGCCGTCAGCGACCGGGTCGTCCGGGCCCGCACCGCCGCCCACGACGGCGTCGGCGGACGGCTGCGGTGCCGGGGCGACGCCGCACAGGTCGCCGCCGACGTCGTTGGTGCGCAACACGAAGGGGCGTCGGTCTGTGTAGCGCACGACTGACGTCGAGGCCGGGTCCACGTGGATGCGCTGGAACAGGTCCAGGTGCACGCCGAGCGCGTCGGCGAGGATCGCCTTGATGACATCACCGTGGGACACGGCGATCCACAGCCCCTGCTCGCCGTGCTCGGCCCTGACCTGGGCGTCGACCTCGCGAACGGCCCGCACCGCGCGCTCCTGCATGCCCGCCATCGACTCGCCCGGCCACTGCGCGTCGTCCGGGAACACGACGGCGCTCGGGTGGTCCTGGACGGTACGCCACAACGGTTCCTTGACCAGCTCGGGAATGGGCCGCCCGGTCCATGCGCCGTAGCGGCACTCGCCAAGGCGCTCGTCGACCTGCAGCGGTATGCCGGGGCCGCCCGGGTGCCCACCTGGTTGCCCGCCGAGCCGGTCCAGGACGGCGGCGGCGGTCTCGCGGCAGCGCTGCAGCGGGGAGGTGACCACCCGGCATACCGTGAGGTCGGCCTGCGCGATGCGCTCGCCGAGCCGACGGGCCTGGTCCATCCCCTTCTCGTCGAGGGAGATCCCTGGCGTCCAACCCGCCAGCGTGCCGCCGGTGTTGGCGTTGGTCCGCCCGTGGCGGACGAGCAGGACCGTGGGCACGGGGCACACTCTAGGTGTCCGCTGGTGCGAGGGCGCGCTGTCGTGGTGACAATGTGGCGTGATCATGGACCAGGCCGTCTACCGTGGCGGGGTTCGGTACGCCTGCGGTGACCTGAGCGACGAGCTGGAGAAGCTGCGGACGCTGCGCGACGGGTTCATCTGGATCGGGCTCAAGGACCCGACCGACGCGGAGTTCGACACCGTCAACGACGAGCTGGCGCTGCACCCGCTCGCGGTCGAGGACGCCGTCAAGGGCAACCAGCGGGCCAAGATCGAGCCGTACGAAGGCAGCATCCTCGCGGTGCTGAAGACCCTGCGCTATCTCGAGGAGACCTCCGACGTCGAGACCGGCGAGGTCATGGTGTTCGTCGGGGACCGCTTCGTCGTTACGGTCCGTCGCGGAGAGGGCAACCCGCTGCACGACGTGCGCCACCGCCTGGAGCTCAACCGGGACCAGCTGGCCCTCGGCCCAACCGCGGTGCTGCACGCGGTCATGGACAGCGTGGTCGACAACTACGTGCTCATCGAGCGAGCGTTGTCCGATGACATGGACCGCATCGAGCAGCAGGTGTTCACCGGGGCCGAGGACACCGACGTCACCGCCATCTACCGGCTCAAGCGAGAGGTGCTGGAGTTCCGGCGCGCCGCGTACCCGCTCGCCGAGGCCCTGGAGCCGCGTGGGCATCCGGCCGTTTCCCGACCTTATCGAGAGCGAGGTGCTGCCCTTCTTCCGCGACGTCGCAGACCACCTGGCCCGGGTCAACGACCACATCGAGTCCTACGACCGGCTGCTCACCGACATCTTCAACGCTCACCTCACCCAGGTCACGGTGCAGCAGAACGAGGACATGCGGCGGTCTCGGCCTGGGTTGCCATGGCAGCGGTGCCGACGTTGCTCGCCGGGATCTACGGCATGAACTTCCAGTTCATGCCCGAGCTCACCGCGAGCGTCGACATCAACGGGCACGAGTCTACTGGGGCTACTTCTTGATCCTGACCGTCATCGTGGGGCGGTGGCGTTGTTCCTTTCTTCCGCCGCCACCGTTGGCTTTACCGGTATGCCGTCGCCGGGCGGCCTCAGCGAGCGCGTCACCCAGCCGGCGCCGGAGGGCCACGACGAGTAGCGCCCCGAGGGCATACGCGGTACCACACGAACGGGATGAGCGTGTGGTGGGCGACGAACCGCAGCAGCCAGGCGATCGTGGCGTAGGCGGTGCCGAAGGCGACGAGGACCCCGATCGTCATCTGCCCCAGGCCCAGCCCCGAAAGGTCGGTGGTGGCGGCCTCGAAGATCCCAGCGGCCGTCAGGGCGGGGATGGCCAGGAAGAACGACAGCCGCGTCGCGGTGACCCGGTCGATCGCCCGGAACAGACCAGCCGAGATCGTGGCCCCGGAGCGGCTCACCCCCGGAATGAGCGAGAAGCACTGGACCAGGCCGATGACGATCCCGTCCCGCACGGACACGGTGCCCTCGCCGCGCACCTTGCCCTCCCGGTCGAGCTTGGCGTGGCGGGTCTCGGAGAGCCACATGACCACGCTCCAGAGCAGCAAGCCCGCCGCGACCACCCACAGGCTGCGCAGCGCTCCGGTGATGGCTTTGCGCCCCAGCAGGCCGACAACCATGACTGGCAACGAGCCGACGATCACCGCCCACGCCAGGGTGTAGTCGTGGTGCCCGCGCCGGTCACGGTGGCGCAGCCCACCGAACCATGCGACGGTCAGGTGCACGATGTCCCGCCAGAAGTACAGGAACGTGGCGGCGATCGCGCCGAGCTGGATGATCGCGGTGTATGCCGTCACAGCTGGGTCGTCGACCGAGAGCCCGAGCAGCTTCTCGGTGATCGTCAGGTGCCCCGTCGAGGAGATCGGGAGAAACTCGGTCAGGCCTTCGACAACGCCGAGGATGACCGCGTTCAGGAAGCTGAGATCGGACACAGGGCGTCAGCCTAGTGACCCATTCTCTGGGTCGCGGGGCCGGGGCGCATCAGCCGTCTGCGACGATCTGCAGGATGGCCGTGCCCGTGGCGATGTCGGCGGTCCCACACGTATGCCGGTCGCACCTGTCCCGGCAGCAGGCTGGCCGCGTCCTCGCTGAGCGGCGGCGGGTGCTGGGGTGAGCGTCCGTCGGGCAGGTAGATCGCCTGTCCGCGCCGCGCGAGGGGCTATGGACCTCGACGGGTCGAGGGTGAAGAACGGGGTGCCCGTGGCCAGGGCTGAGGTCGGGTAATGAGTCCAGGTCATAGGTCCCGAGGAGCAGGTCGAGGGCTCGCTCGGCGGTAACCGGGGCAAACCGACCACGGCTATCTCGCTGAGGGCTTAACGCGACGTGGATCGAGCAGATCGCCCTCTCCACGCCTCAGCAACTTGTCGCACTCTCGCACTATCAGAAACGACTGGTCGGCTCGGACCGGCGTCACCTGGGGGAATGCGCAGTCAGGAACGGCGACCTAACGGTCCCGGTGGTCTCCGCAGTGGCCGATGACCTGCTGGCCAACGACTATCGGCTTCCTTTTGGCTCGGGCGGCTTCGAACGGTGGGCAAGAGAGCAGGGGCTCTGGTGATGCCGAACGCGTAGTGTTTCGCCGGGCATGACCGGACTACGCCGGCAGGATGCCGGCACGAGCGCCGCGGAGGCAGACTCGAGGCATGGCCAACCGACTTCGCCGCAGCCTCTCCCCCTACCTTCGACAGCACCAGGCCAACCCGGTCGACTGGTGGGAGTGGAGCCCGGAGGCGTTCGCGGAAGCGCGCCGCCGGGACGTGCCGGTGTTCCTCTCCGTCGGCTACGCCGCGTGCCACTGGTGTCACGTCATGGCGCACGAGAGCTTCCAGGACGAGCACGTCGCCGCTGTCCTCAACGACGGTTTCGTGTCGGTCAAGGTCGACCGGGAGGAACGCCCAGACGTCGACGCCGTCTACATGGCCGCCACGACAGCGATGACCGGGCAGGGCGGCTGGCCGATGACGGTGCTCATGACGGCCGAGGGGGAGCCGTTCTGGTGCGGCACCTACCTGCCGAAGGCCAACCTGCTTGCCCTGCTCGGGGCGGCCCAGGAGGCCTGGGTGACCCGCCGTCAGGAGGTCGGCGCGAGCGCGGCGCAGGTGGCCGAGGCGGTCCGGTCGGGTTTCGCTCCGAGGCCGGGGCGCGACGTCGACGAGGCCGTGCTGGAGCATGCCGTCAAGGCCCTGGCAGCCGGGTTCGACACCGACCACGGCGGTTTCGGGGGCGCGCCCAAGTTCCCGCCGTCGATGGTGCTGGAGTTCCTCATCCGCCACCACGCCCGCACGGGCTCGCCGGTCGCCCTGGCCATGGTCGACGCGACGTGCGAGGCAATGGCGCGCGGCGGGATGTACGACCAGCTCGGCGGGGGCTTCGCCAGGTATGCCGTTGACGCGGCATGGGTGGTGCCGCATTTCGAGAAGATGCTCTACGACAACGCCCAGCTCGCCAGGGTCTACGCCCACTGGTGGCGGCTCACCCGCAACCCCCTCGGCGAGCGGGTCGCCCGCGAGACATGCGAGTTCATGCTGCGCGACCTGCTCACCCCCGAGGGCGCCTTCGCCGCGTCGCTCGACGCGGACACCGACGGGGTCGAGGGGCTGACGTACGTGTGGTCGCCGGCCGAGCTGGCCGACGTACTCGGCGAGGTGGATGGCGCGCTGGCCGCCGAGCTGCTCGGTGTCACTGCTGAGGGCACCTTCGAGCACGGGCGTTCCACGCTGCGTCTGCTGCGCGACCCCGTGGACGCGGCCATGGTGGGAGCGGCACCAAGCACCGCTTGTTGGACGCTCGTCTGGCCAGGCCTCAGCCGGCCCGCGACGACAAGGTGGTCACGTCGTGGAACGGGCTGGCCATCGCCGCCCTCGCCGACGTGGGAAGCCCTCGTCGACGAGCCTCGCTACGTCGAGGCGGCGGCCCGCGCGGCCGACGTCGTGCTCACCGTCCATCGGTCCGACGGGTCGCTGCGGCGGGTCTCGCGTGCCGGTGCCACCGGGCGTGCCGACGCGGTGGCCGACGACTATGGCAACCTCGTCGAGGGGCTGCTCGCCTTGCACCAGGCTACCGGCCAGGTTCGCTGGCTGCAGGCAGCCGGGGAGCTACTCGACCACGCGATCGAGCGCTTCGGCGACGGGTCTGGGATCGTCCGCGACACGCCCGCCGACGGAGAGCGCCTCGTCGCAGTGCCCTACAGCGTCGCCGACAATGCGGAACCGAGCGGTCGGTCCGCCCTGGCCGGAGCGTTGCTCGGCTATGGCGCGCTCACGGGGTCGAGGCAAGCGCTCGACCTCGCCGAAGCCGCTCTCGGCGGTGGCGGAGCGGTCGCTCTGCGAGACCCGCGTTTCGCCGGCTGGACACTCGCGGTCGCCGAGGCACGCGTGGCGGGACCACTACAAGTCGCCGTCGTCGGCGCCGGCGAACTGGCCGACGAGCTCGTGCGGGTCGTGCGAGCGAGCCCGTCACCCGGCCTGGTCCACGTCGCGGGTATGCCGGACGCCCCCGGCATACCCCTGCTCGAAGGCCGCCCGCTCGTGGACGGGTCGCCAGCGGCTTACGTGTGCCGCGGGTTTGTCTGCGACCGACCGGTGAGCTCGCCCGAAGCGCTTCTGGCCACCCTGGCCCGCTGAGGTCTCAGAGGTCGAAGGCCTGCCAGCCAGGCGCCTCTCGCTCGAAGGCCGCCCGCGCCTGCTCGCCCCCGACGAAGAGGGCGGTCGCCCAAACGTCGGTCCAGAGCAGGTCCGTGCCGACCACGGTCGTCGAACCGGGGCGCGACACGGGCTGGCCCGAGAAGGGGTCGTGCAGGTGCGCTCCCCGGGCCGCAGTGCCGCTCGTGGCCACCGCCCCCTCGGTCAGCGGCACCACCCGCACGATCCGGCCCCGGTCGCGCGGGTCCTCGACACCGACCCGCCACGGCGCGGCATCCGCTCCGGTAGGGGGGACGTGCGCATGCCGGCCCGCCAGCACGTCCCCTCCGGCGTTGATGCACCACGACACGCCCGCAAGGGCGGTGAGCGCGCCGGCCGCCCGGTCGACCGCCCAGCCTTTGACCAGCCCGGTCGGGTCAAAGCGCGGTATGCCGGCCTGGTCCGGAAGGCAGGCCGTGAACGCCCCGCCGGTGCGCGTGTGGGCCAGCTCACCGAGCCGGGCCGCCTCGACGACCAGCGGGTCGCAGTCGGAAAGGACCAGCTCTCCGCGGCGCAGCCGGCTGACCTGGGAGCCGGGCTGCCACGTCGAGAACAGCTCGTCCATGCGGCGCAGCTCGGTGAAGGTGGCGGTCACCGCGCGCTGCACGTCGGCGGCTGGTGAGGTCCGGGCCGCGCAGGTGGATGCTGACCGGCAGGCCCATGACCTGCTCGACCCACGCGCGGCGGCTCACAAGTGGGCTTGGTCAAGGGCCGACTGCAGTGACTCGATGTAGGCCGGCGAGGTCACGGTCGCGCCCGACACCATGTCGATCTCGGCGCTCTGCGCGGCAAGGACCTCCCGGTTGAGAATGGGCACAGCACGGGCGTTGGCCTCGATGTCGCGGGGGTTGCGCGCCGGTACCTGCAGGGCGACCGCCTCGGTGACCCGGCCCGCGTCGATCGTGATCTGGACCTGGACATTGCCGTAGCGCGTCACCACCGCTGCGCCCGTGACGGCCTGTGGGGTCGTGCCGGCCTCGACGGCCGGGCTCGCAGTGCCGGTGCCGGAACGCACCGCGTTGACCGGGGCGCTGGACACGGAGGGACCGAACGTCGACGTGCGGTAGCCAAGCAGCAGCACCAGGACGACAACGGTGCCCGCCAGCCACAGCAGGATGCGCCGCATGTCGAGCTCCTCGCTGTGTGTGTGCTGTCGCCGTGTCCCTGCCTAGTATGCGAAACGCTCGATGTGCAGGTGCGCCTCGGGGGTGCCGTTGGCCCGTGCCGCGTCAGCGACCAGTGCCGTCCACTTCGGGTTGCCGCAGATGAACACGTCGTGCTGGGCGATGTCCGGGACCAGATGTGCCAGTGCCACCGCGTCGCTGAGGTGAGCCGCTGACTGCGGCAGCCAGCTGGGCCGGGCCGCGACCCGAGGCCCTAGCACGGTGAGGATCCGGGCTCCCCGGGCCTCGGCGAGGGCAGCGAGCTCGTCTGCGAACAGCACGTGGTCGGACGCTGTGCGCCCGGTAGACCAGCGTGACGTCGCCGGGCCGCTGCGGCAGGTCCTCCAACAGGGCCCGGATCGGAGTGATGCCGATCCCGCTGGCCAGCAATGCCACCTTGGGTCGGGTCCGCACTCCCCCGTGCAGCCGGCCGTACGGCCCCTCGAGGACCACTCGCGAGCCGACCTGGAGGGTGGCCAGGGCGGCGGACCCGTCACCGATGTGCGCTGCGGTGATCCGCAGGGTGTGTCCGTCGGGTGCTTCCGACAAGGAGTAGGGGTGCGCGCGTGACGAGCCAGGGCTGCCGAGGAAGCGCCAATGGAAGAACTGCCCCGCCGCCGCCGGAAGGCGAGCCAGATGCCGACCGGACATGACCACCGTCGTGACCCCCGGAGCCTCCGGGTACACCTCGGTGACCCGGACCCGATGCCGGGCGGTCCGGTAGAGCGGCATACCGACCCGGAAGGCGACGATGGCCGCAACCGCCGCGCCCCACAGGCCCCACCAGAAGACCGCGGCAGCGATGCTTCCGACGAACTCCTGCCCGTTCCACAGCTGGTGCGGCAACGCCAGGCCGACGCCGAGGTAGGCGTAGAGGTGCAGCAGGTGCCACGACTCGTAGCGCAGCCGCGCCCGTGCGGCTCGCACCGACGTGACGACGACCAGGCACAACGCCACCGTGGCAGCCACGGCGAGCAGGATGCCGGGATAGTCCAGGACCAGGTCGACGATGGTGGACCAGACGCCTTGCCGGGTGGCCGCGGCATACCCGAGCCAGATCAGCAGGACGTGCGCCCACATGAGGCTGAACGACGTGAACCCGACCAGACGATGCCGCCTGGCCAGTTCGTCCTGCCCGAACGAGCGCTCGACGAAAGGGAGCCGGGCCATGAGCAGCACCTGGACGAGCATCAGGCACGACGCGAGCAGCCCACAGAGCCGACCCGTGCTGGTCAGCGCGCCGGCGGGTGTGCGAAGAAGCGGGATGCCGCCGTTGCTCACCCACAGGGCGACCACGACGAGCAGCAGGGTCCACAGCAGCGCCCACGCCCCGCGGCGCCACCACCGGGGAGCGGCCTTCGGGCGTCGAGGACGGACCACAGCTTCCCGGGCATGCGTCGGCGACGGCACCACGCTCGCTGCGCTCACGTCCGGGATCCTCATCGGCACTGCTGGGGGTTCGCTATGACGGGTCAGTGCCCACGACATGGAACCGGAGTATGCCCTGCCCGGTATGGGGCTGTTCAGGTTATGGCCAAAGCCCGAGCAGGGATCCTCCGATCCGGACGATGAAGGCTCCCACGACGACGACGAACACGAGCCGGACGAATCCGCTGCCGAACCGCACCGCGGTGCGGGCTCCGAGGTACCCGCCGAGCAGGTTGCACGGCGCCATCAGCAGCCCCACCGCGAACATAACCTGGCCGAGCGGGATGAACACGGCGAGTGCCCCGAGGTTGGTGGCGAGGTTGGTGATCTTCGCCTTGGCGCTGGCCTCGAGGAAGGCATACCCCAGCAGCCCCACGAGCGCGAAGACCAGGAAGGAGCCGGTGCCGGGGCCGAGGGCCCCGTCGTAGACGCCGACGACGAAGCCGACGAGGACGGCATACCCGGTATGCCGGTGTCCCGAGTAGCGCAGGACGGTCTCGCGCCCGAGGTCCGGCTTGAGCACCGTGTAGGCACCGACGACGACGAGCAGGACCAGGATGATCGGGTTGAACGCGCTCTTGGGGATGTGCAGGCCGATGACCGCGCCGCCCATCGCGCCGACGAAGGCGACCGCGGCCATGGGCACGGCGGTGCGCAGGTCCGGACGCACCCGGCGCAGGTAGGTGAGCGACGAGGTCGCGGTGCCGAAGACCGAGCTGAACTTGTTCGTCGCCAGCAGCTGGGCCGGCGTCGCGGCGGGGTAGCCCAGCAGCAGGGCCGGCAGCTGCACCAGGCCCCCACCCCCGACGACCGCGTCGACCCACCCCGCGGTGAGTGCCGCCAGTGCCATCAGGGCGAGGGTCGTCGGGTCACCCATCTCGGCGGCTACCCTACCGAGGCCGCCTCAGCAGGAGCGGGCACGCCACCGGAGCGTCGCACCCGCTCCTGTCGAGGCCGTCCCTCTGCGGGGACCACAACTAACTCACTCGGCACCCTGCCCGACGGCACCGGCGGGGCCGCCCCGGCCACCCGCGAGCGCGCAGCACGTCAGCGATCTCCTGCGCAAGGACACAGGGAGCGCCGGCGACCTCCGCCCAGCCGGCCCGCACGGTGAGCCACCCTTCGGCACCGACGTGTCGGTCGCGCCTCGCGTCCTCACGACGGTTCGCCCACCCATGGTGACCGAGGCGGCCGTCGAGCTCGACGAGCAGGCGTTGCTCGGCGTAGCCGTTGTCGTGGTAGCGCCGGCGCCCATGGTCGGTCGCCAACTGTCGCTGGGCCGTGGGCAATCTGTGGGCGCGCTCGACATCTCTGACGTGGCGCACCTGCATGGTGCTCTGCGCGCCGGCAGCGACATCCTCGAGCACGTCACGCAGCTCGCGGCCCCAACGCTGTCCCCGGCGGCGCGGCAAGGCCGCCGCAGAGCGCGCCCGCCGTCGCGTGCGAGACGGCGCTTCCCATCCCGCCCATGAGCACTGCAGCCATTGCCCGAGTCGGCAGCGACACCGGACCGGGGTGCACGAGGAAGACGCCTCGGTGCACGCGCTGCCACCGCCCGCTGTGGACCCGCCAGTCGACCGCCTTGCGGGTCAGGCCCTCCTGAAGGCACTGGCCCAGTGTCACAACCCAGAACTGGTCGGCGGCACGCGCGGCGAGCTGGTCAGGCACGACGAACACGGCTGGGATTGCCACCCGCTCACCCTGGCAGGTGACCCCCGTATGCCGTTCCGGTTATCCACAGCCGTCGACAGGAGCCGCGACGACGCTGCAGCGGCGCTGCGGCTCCTGTCGAGGGCGCCTGGCGAGGCGACACGCCACTAGCCGCCGCGGACCTCACGGGCGATCTCGGCCGTCGCGTCCGCGACGGCGACCTCGCGTCGCTCGCCTGACCGGCGGTCCTTGATCTCGACGACACCCCTGGCAAGGCCCCGCCCGACGATGACGATGGTCGGCACCCCGATGAGCTCGGAGTCGTTGAACTTCACCCCCGGCGAGACGGCGCGACGGTCGTCGAGGATGAGGTCAAGCCCGGCGGCCGACAGCGCTCGCGCCAACGTTTCGGCGGCGACGTAGACGTCGTCGGCCTTCCCGGTGGCCACCAGGTGCACGTCGGCCGGGCTGACCTCGCGCGGCCAGATGAGGCCGGCATTGTCGTGGTTGCCCTCGGCCACGCAGGCGACGGCCCGGGAGACCCCGATCCCGTAGGACCCCATGACGACGGTGACCAGCGCCCCGGTCTCGTCGAGGACCTGCAGGTCCAGCGCCTCGGCGTACTTGGTGCCGAGCTGGAAGATGTGCCCCATCTCGATCCCGCGTGCGGTCTGCAGGCCATGCCCGCACGAGGGGCAGGGGTCCCCGTCGCGAACCTCCGCGGCCTCGATGAGCCCGTCGGAGACGAAGTCACGCCCGGCGACCAGCCCCATCACGTGGCGCCCCGGCTGGTTCGCCCCGGTGACCCAGACCGTGCCGGTCACGACCCGCGGGTCGGTGAGGTAGCGGATGCCGGTCGCCGACTCGGCACCGAGAGCCTCGGGACCGATGTACCCACGCACCAGCAGTGGGTACCTGGCGAACTCGGCGTCGTCGAACGCCGCGACCACCGCCGGGTCGACCTGCGCGGCCAGCCGCTTCTCGTCGACCTCACGGTCGCCGGGCACCCCGATGACCAGCGGCTCTCGGCGTCCGTCCGGGTGCACCAGCAGGACCACGACGTTCTTGAGCGTGTCACCGGCACGCCACGGCCGGTCCGGCTCGCGGGTGGGCCGCGTTCAGGAAGTCGACCAACGTCTCGATCGTGGGGGTGCCGGGCGTGTCGACCACCCGGCTTGGGGGCAGGCCGGTCGAGCGGCAGCGGCTCGGGAACGGGCACCCGCACGGCCTCGACGTTCGCGGCATACCCGCAGTGCGGGCAGCGCACGTAGGTGTCCTCGCCGTTCTCGGCGGTCGCGAGGAACTCCTCGGACTTCGACCCGCCCATCGCCCCGGCCATGGCCTGGACGATGACGTAGTGAAAGCCCAGCCGGTCGAAGATCTTGATGTACGCGTCGCGGTGGGCGTCGTAGGACTTGGCCAGCCCGGACGCGTCGATGTCGAAGGAGTACGAGTCCTTCATGACGAACTCGCGCCCGCGCAGCAGCCCGGCCCGGGGCCGGGCCTCGTCGCGGTACTTGGTCTGGATCTGGTAGAGCGAGACCGGCAGGTCACGGTAGGACGAGAAGAGGTCCTTGACCGTGAGGGTGAACAGCTCCTCGTGCGTCGGCCCGAGCAGGTGGTCGGCGCCCTTGCGGTCGCGCAGCCGGAAGATGTTGTCGCCGTACTCGGTCCAGCGGCCAGTGGCCTCGAACGGCTCACGGGGCAGCAGCGCCGGGAAGAGCAGCTCCTGGCTGATCTGGTCCATCTCCTCGCGCACGATCCGCTCGATGTTGCGCAGCACCCGCAGCCCGAGCGGCAGCCACGTGTAGATCCCCGGGCTCACCCGCCGGATGTAGCCGGCGCGCACCAGCAGCCGGTGGCTGGGCACCTCGGCGTCGGCCGGGTCCTCGCGCAGGGTGCGCAGGAACAGCGACGACATGCGCAGGACGGTCACGGCGTACTCCTTGGGTCCCCGGAAGGATATCGGCCGGTATGCCGGCCGCTCGCCTCCAGTCGTTCGGGGGCTACAGCAGCACGGTCATGAACGAGCCCACCTGGGCAAAGCCCAGCCCGGCGTAGGTCGCTCGGGCCGGCGCGTTGAAGTCGTTGACGTAGAGGGTCGCTTCGTCCGCGATGTCGCGCAGGACCCCCTCGGTGACCGCCGCCATGAGAGGCCGGGCCAGCCCACGACCGCGCAGGCGGGGGGTGAGCCAGACCCCCTGAATCTGGGCAGCCCCGGCGCCGACCGACCCGATGTCGGCCTTGAACAACGTGGTGCGGTCCTCGATCCACACGTACGTGTGCCCCGCGCGGATCAGGCTGGAGATCCCTGAGCGGTAGCCCGCGGCTGAGCCCGAGTAGGGCGGGTAACCGATCTCTTCGGTGTACATCGCCGCCGCCGCCGGCAGGACGATGTCAACCTCGTCCACCTGCGCTGGACGCAACCGGGGGTCGACGCTGACGCCGAGCATGCTCGGGGGCACCCGGGTCGACATCAACGGCTGCGGGTGGCGGATCACCCGGGCCGGGCCCCAGTGGGAGCTCAGCCGCTCCCAGAGCAAGCCCACCTGGTCGGCAGGACCGAAGAGCGACGCGCACTGGCGCCGCCAGCGACGCACCCGCTGGGCAACCGCCTCGATGGACTCCTCGTCGCACTCGGCGGGCACCAGGTTGACCGAGGCCCACGCGAGCCCGACCAGCTCACGGTCACGGTGCACGCCGAGGACCGACCCTGGCATCGAGTAGAGCGCGCCCTCCTCGATCCGGGCCGCCACGAAGACGTTGGCGGCCGGGTTCCGCGCGCACAGCGCGATCGCCTCGTCGCGGTCGGCAGGCGACAGGGCCCGGACCGGCGCGGTGGCTCGCAGCACGGCATACAGAGTGCCACGACGGGCCCTTGCCCGCCCCAGGACAGCCCGGGGACGCGGCCACCCTGAGGCCGAGCCACGTCCCGCCTCAGCCGACGGTGACCGTGGGAGCGGCCTCGGAGCCGTTGTCCGGTGTCTCGCCGAGCTCCTCCGCAAGTCGCATTGCCTCCTCGATGAGGGTCTCGACGATGCGGCTCTCGGGCACGGTCTTGATGACCTCGCCCTTGACGAAGATCTGGCCCTTGCCGTTGCCGGACGCGACGCCGAGGTCGGCCTCGCGCGCCTCGCCAGGTCCGTTGACGACGCAGCCCATGACGGCGACGCGTAATGGGACAGTGAGGCCTTCCAAGCCGGCGGTCACCTGGTCGGCGAGGGTGTAGACGTCGACCTGCGCGCGCCCGCACGACGGGCAGGACACGATCTCGAGCTTGCGCGGCTTGAGCCCCAGGGATTGCAGGATCTGGTTGCCGACCTTGACCTCCTCGACCGGGGGCGCGGACAGGGAGACCCGGATCGTGTCGCCGATCCCGCGAGAGAGCAGCGCGCCGAAGGCGACCGCCGACTTGATGGTGCCCTGGAAGGCGGGGCCGGCCTCGGTGACCCCCAGGTGCAGCGGCCAGTCGCCGCGCTCGGCGAGCAGCTCGTAGGCACGCACCATGACAACTGGGTCGTGGTGCTTGACCGAGATCTTGAAGTCGTGGAAGCCGTGCTCCTCGAACAGGCCGGCCTCCCAGACCGCCGACTCGACGAGGGCTTCAGCGGTGGGCTTGCCGTACTTGTCCAGCAGGCGCCGGTCCAGTGAACCGGCGTTCACCCCGATCCGGATCGACACGCCCGCGTCCGCGGCGGCCTGGGCGATCTGCTTGACCTGGTCGTCGAACTGGCGGATGTTACCCGGGTTGACCCGCACCGCAGCGCAGCCGGCGTCGATGGCGGCGAACACGTACTTGGGCTGGAAGTGGATGTCGGCGATGACCGGGATCTGCGAGTGGCGGGCGATCTCAGGCAGGGCGTCGGCGTCGTCCTGGCTCGGGCAGGCGACCCGCACGATGTCGCAGCCGGCGGCGGTCAGCTCGGCGATCTGCTGCAGCGTGGCGTCGATGTCGGTCGTCGGGGTCGTGCACATCGACTGCACAGAGATCGGGGCGTCACCGCCCACGAGGACCTTGCCGACGCGGATCTGACGCGAGACCCGCCGGGGCGCGATGACGGGCGCCGCGGCCCCGGGGCCTGGGGCGGACGGCATACCAAGGGAGACGGCCATGCGTGCGATTATCTCAGCCGGCGAGCTTGACGGGCGTCACGAGATCGGCGTAGATGAGCAGCACGGCCATGACAATGACGATGCTCGAGACGGCATACGCGAGCGGTAAGGCTTTGGCGACATCGACATAGCCAGGATCTGGACGCCCGAGCAGGCGAGCGACCGAGCGCTTGAGCCCCTCCCACAGCGCCCCCACCACGTGTCCCCCGTCAAGGGGCAGCAGCGGGAGCAGGTTGAACAGGAACAGCGCCAGGTTGAGCCCGACGAGCATGGACAGCAGCAGGAACAGGACACTTCGCGGGCTGCCGTCCCCGACGCCCACCTCGCCGCTGGCGACCTCGCCTCCGGCCCGGCCCACACCGACGACCGACATCGGCCCGTTCGGGTCGCGCTCGGCCTGGCCGGTGACCGCCTGCACGACCCCCACCATCTTCGCGGGCACCGTGAGCAGAGCCTTGCCGGTCTCGGACAGCATCCGCCCCATGGTCGCCGGAACCCCAGTCAGCGGCTGGCGCACGAACCCGCTCGCCGCGCTCGCGCCCAGGTAGCCGACCGACTCGGTGACGACCGCACCGCTGTCGTCGAGTCGCACCTGCCCGTTGTCGGCGTATGCCGCCCGGTTCAGCGCCACGATCGGGGCCGCCAGGGTGAGCGGCTGGTCGACTCCAGGTCGAGACACCGTGAAGGTGACGGTCTTGCCCGCCGATGAGCGGATCGCGCTGGTCACCTGGGTCCACGTCTGCACAGGGGTGGCGTCCACGGCGACGATGGTGTCGCCGGCCTGCAACCCGGCAGCGAGGGCAGGGGACTGCGGGTCACCCGGCTGGCAGTCGGGCTGCGCCTTCTGCGCGGTCGGCGCCGCCGTTGGTACGCAGCTGCCGACCGAGGCGAGGGTCGGCACGGCCGTCGGGACGCCGACTACCGAGAGGGTGACCCCGAGCAGCACCGTCGCCAAGACCAGGTTCATGACCGGGCCGCCGAGCATGACGACGACCTTCTTGGGAACAGCCAGCTTGTAGAAGACCCGGTCCTCGTCGCCCGGCTGCACCTCGTCCATGGACTCCTGGCGGGCCTGGTCGATGAGGGTGCCCATGCGGCTCGTCGTGGACGCGCGCAGCTCGCCCGGCCGGTCGGTTGGCCGGGGCGGGTACATGCCGATCATCCGCACATAGCCGCCGAGCGGGATCGCCTTGACGCCGTACTCGGTCTCTGACGTCTGACGAGACCAGACGGTCGGGCCGAAGCCCACCATGTACTGCTTGCACCTGACGCCGAACCGCTTCGCGGGCACCAGGTGGCCGATCTCGTGCAGGGCGATGGAGGCGCCCACCCCGAGCGCGATGAACGCGACCCCGAGGGTGTACAGCACGACCGTCATCCCACCCGCTCCTTCGCCAGGCCAAGCACCTGCCGGGCCTCATCTCGGGCCCACCGGTCGGCCCGCAACACCTGTGCAACGTCCAATGGTGCCAAATCGCTCCCGGATCCCGTCGGGTTCTCCGACAGACGGGCATCGGTATGCCGCTCGACGACGGCCGCGACGGTGTCGACGATGTCGGTGAACCGGATGTCCCCGGCGTGGAAGGCGTCGACGCAGACCTCGTTCGCGGCGTTGTAGACGGCCGGGAAGGTGCCCCCTGCCTCGCCCACCCGCCGCGCCAGGCGCACCGCCGGGAACGCCTCGTCGTCCAACGGGAAGAACTCCCACGTCGACGGGCGAGCCCAGTCGCAGGCGGGGGCAGCGTCTGCCACGCGGTCGGGCCAGCCCAGGCCGAGCGCGATCGGGATGAGCATGGACGGCGGCGAGGCTTGGGCCAAGGTCGACCCGTCGACGAACTCGACCATGGAGTGGATGACCGACTGCGGGTGGACGACGACCGTGATCCGCTCGAACGGGATGTCGAAGAGCAGATGCGCTTCGATGACCTCCAGGCCCTTGTTGACCAAGGTCGCGCTGTTGGTCGTGACGACGCGGCCCATGTCCCACGTCGGGTGCGCCAGCGCCTGCTCGGGCGTGACGTCGCGAAGGCGCGCACGCGGCATACCGCGGAAGGGCCCGCCGCTCGCCGTGATGACCAGGCGACGGACCTCCTCGGCCCGCCCGCCGCGCAGGCACTGGGCCAGGGCGCTGTGCTCGCTGTCCACCGGCACGATCTGGCCGGGCTGGGCGAGGGCCTTGACGAGGGGTCCGCCCACGATGAGCGACTCCTTGTTGGCCAGGGCCAGCGTGTTGCCGGCCTGCAGCGCCGCCAGGGTGGGGACCAGGCCGATCGAGCCGGTGATGCCGTTGAGGACGACGTCGGTCGGGCGCGCGGCGACCTCGGCGGCGGCCTGCGGCCCGACGAGGATCTCGGGCCGGTATGCCGGCACACCCGCTTCCCGCGCCGCGGCGGCGAGGGCGACGCTCACCTCGTCGGCCGACCCCGACGCCGCGGCCACGACCTCGGCCTGCACGCCAACCGCCTGGCGGGCCAGCAGGGGCAGGTGGCGCCCACCAGCGGCGAGGGCAACAACGCGG
The DNA here is from genome assembly GCA_963769085.1 of uncultured Actinomycetota bacterium. Classification (GTDB taxonomy): domain Bacteria; phylum Actinomycetota; class Actinomycetes; order Actinomycetales; family Dermatophilaceae; genus Phosphoribacter. The sequence continues at coordinate 101,190 of CAVYKM010000042.1, forward strand.
AAGCGCTCGGGGTTGGCCTGGACGACCTGCAGAGCCTGAGTCCCGATCGAGCCCGTCGAGCCGAGCAGCGTCACGGTGCGGGGTGCGCTCACCGGGGCATTGTCCCCCGGGACATCTGCTTGCGGTGCCTGCGGCTCAGCTGAGCTTGACGACCACGCCGTTCGAGCCGGATTGGCCTTTGCAGTCGCACGCTCTTCAGCCTCGTGCCGTAATGGACGTCGAACACGAGCGGACCGCTGGCCGTCGCCGACGGCTCGAGCTGAGTCGAGTACAGGCTGGGCCCAGCGAGGTATGTCTGCGCGACATAGTCGGCTGCCACCCAGTTGCCGTCCGACTCGAGGGCGCTCTGCTGGGTGGGAAGCGAGACCCGCTCGGTGCCCCCGTTCGTGGCCTGGACGTTCAGCACGCAGAACTGGCCCCGGGCCGTGACCTTGGCGTCCTGGCCCAGCTTGGTTTGTGAGCAGTCCATGGCCGTGACGACGAACTCCACGGAGCCGTCGCGGAGTCGCTCGCCGACCCCACCTGCGGGTTCAGGCTCGGAGGCTCGCCGCGGCGCTGTGACCTGCCCGGTCGGCAGAATGGACGCCGGGCTGTCCGTCGATCTGGTGTTCCTGTCCATCTGGAACGCCGACCCCGGCTCGTGCAGCGCGACGAAGACGACCACGCCGAGGCTGAGGCACAGCCCCACGAACAAGGGGTAGGGCAGGCGGCTGGGGCGCACCGCACGAGCGGGTTGGGTGTCCAGGTAGGACGTGGGCTGGGGATTCGACTCGTCGGCCTCGGTCACCTCGGGCCCGTCGACCACGTCGTCTGAGTTGAGGTCCATGCCTGTCCCCTTCGTCCCAACCGCTCAACCGTGCAAGCACCCAACCAGGGCCCCCTCGCGCACGCAAACCGGGAGCCGACGGGCTGTGGATAATCCACCAAAGCATCGAGGTTGTTGCGTCAGCGGGGAGCGAGCAGCGCCGCGATGACGAGGATGACCGGCAGGGACAGCAAGGTGCTCACGAGGATGGCGTCGCGGGTCAGGAAGATGCTGCGTCGGTAGCGCAGCGCGTACGTGAAGATGTTCTGCGCCGTGGGCAGCGCCGCCATGACGACGACGGCGTAGAGCTGCTCTCTGCGCAGTCCGAAGGCGTACCCGAGGCCGGCCGCGACAAGCGGCTGGACGAGCAGCTTCAGCCCTACCAGAACCGCGACCTGGTCGCGACCCTCTCCTGGACGCTGGCCCAGCCGCAACGAGATGCCGAAGGCCAGCAGCATCCCCGGGACCGCCATGTTGCCGATGAGCGTCAGGGGGTTGAGGACGACCTCGGGCAGGCGCAGCCCGCTGACGGATACGAGCAACCCGAGCAGGGCACCGACCGTGATCGGGTTGCGAAAGAGGCTGCGCAGGTGCACCAGCAGGTTGGACCGGCTGGTGCGAGCCTCTGCATCGAGCATGGCCATCGAGATGGGCGTGAAGATGAGCAGCTGCATGAGCAGGATGGGCGCGGCATACGCGATGTCGCCGAGTACGTAGAGCGCGACGGGCAGCCCTAGGTTGCCGGAGTTGACGTACCCGGCGCACAGCGCGGCCATGACCCGGTCACCCGCAGGCTGGCCCCACGCGAACCGACTGGTCAGCGCCGCCACGAGCATGACGAGTAGCGCGCTGAGCAGCGCGACAAGCAGGACCGTCGAGAAGACGGCGCTGGTCGACATCCCCGAGAGGATCACGAGCAGCAGGGCCGGCGACGCGACGAAGAACGCCAGGTCGGCCAGCATCCGCTGGCTGCGCTCGTCGAAGAGGCGCACGTGGGCGATCAACCAGCCGACAGCGATGACGGCGCCGATCGTCGTGAAGCCTTGCAGCGCCCCGAGCACGCGTGCATCGTGTCAGGTCATCAGCCTCGCCGAGTGGTCCGCTGGTGCTGTTATCCGATAGCCATAACAGCAGTTGTCGACCACTCGACGAGGTTGGAGGCCCCGCTAAAGCTGCGGGTGCAGGATCGGGCTGAGCATGGTCAGCACGGAGGCGTCCTCGATCGTCGCCGGCACGGCGACGTCGTGGCCGTCGGCGATCTCGCGCATCGTCTTGCGCAGGATCTTGCCCGAGCGGGTCTTCGGCAAGGCGGTGACGATGTCGACCTGCCGCAGCGCGGCCACCGCGCCGACCTCGGCCCGCACCCGGGCCACCAGCTCGGCCTTGATCGTCTCCCCCTCCGTCGCGGAGTCCACACCCGCCTTGACGACGACGAGCGCGCGGGGCAGCTGGCCCTTCAGCTCGTCGTGGACGCCGATGACCGCGCACTCGGCCACTGCCGGGTGTCCGGCGAGGGCCGCCTCGATGGACCCCGTCGACAGGCGGTGCCCGGCGACGTTGAGAACGTCGTCGGTGCGCCCCATCACATAGAGGTAGCCGTCCTCGTCGACGTAGCCGCCGTCGCCGGTGAGGTAGTAGCCGTCGTATGCCGTGAGGTACGACGAGACGTAGCGCTCGTCGTCGTTCCACAGGGTCGGCAAGGTGCCGGGCGGCATGGGCAGCTTGATGGCGATGGCGCCCTCGGTGCCCGGTGGGACCTGCTCCCCGCCGGAGTCCAGCACATGCACCTCGTACCCGGGCACCGGCACCGACGGCGAGCCGGGCTTGATCGGCAGCTCCTCGAGGCCGCGCGGGTTGGAGGCGATCGCCCAACCGGTCTCGGTCTGCCACCAGTGGTCCACGACCGGCTTGTGCAGGATGTCGGTGGCCCAGTGGTAGGTGTCGGGGTCCAGCCGTTCCCCGGCCAGGAAGAGGGTGCGGAAGTTCGACAGGTCGTAGTCGCCCATCAGCGACCCGTCCGGGTCGTCCTTCTTGATCGCGCGGAAGGCGGTGGGTGCGGTGAACATCGCGACCGCGCCGTACTCGGAAAGGACCCGCCAGAAGGCGCCAGCGTCTGGCGTGCCGACCGGCTTGCCCTCGTAGAGGATCGTCGTCGCGCCGGTGATCAGCGGCGCGTAGACGATGTAGGAGTGGCCGACGACCCAGCCGACGTCGCTCGCGGTGAACCAGGTCTCCCCCGGCTCGACCCCGTAGAGGTTGCGCATCGACCACCGCAGCGCCACCGCATGGCCGCCGTTGTCGCGGTAGATCCCCTTGGGCTTACCGGTGGTGCCCGAGGTGTAGAGGATGTACAGCGGGTCGGTGGCCTTGACCTCGACGCAGTCGGCGCCTTCTCGCGCCGCGGGGCTTTCGATGAACTCCCGCCAGTCGATGTCCCGGGGGCCGAGCTCGGCCACGGCCTGCTCGCGTTGGAACATCACGACCAGGTCCGGCTTGTGCTCAGAACGTTCGATGGCCTCGTCGAGGAACGGCTTGTAAGGCACGACCCGGCCCGGTTCCAGGCCACAGGACGCCGAGAGGATGACCTTGGGCTGGGCGTCGTCGATCCTCGCCTGCAGCTCGGCCGGGGCGAAGCCACCGAAGACGACCGAGTGGATCGCCCCGATGCGCGCACACGCGAGCATGGCGAACACCGCCTCGGGGACCATCGGCATGTAGATGACGACCCGGTCCCCAGCCGTGACACCGACTCCCACCAGGGCCCCGGCGACACGCTTGACATGAGCGAGCACATCGGCATACGTGTAAGCCCGTTTCGTGCCGGTGACGGGCGAGTCGTAGTGGATGGCCACCTGGTCCGCGCGTCCGCCCTCGACGTGTCGGTCCACCGCGTTGTGGCACGTGTTGAGGGTGCCGTCGGTGAACCATCGGTAGAAGGGCGCCTGCGAGGCGTCCAGCACCCTGGTGGGCGGCGTGATCCAGTCGATGTCCTTGGCGGCCTCACCCCAGAATGTGTCGGGGTCGGAGATGCTCGTGTCGTAGGCCTTCTGGTAGGCGCCGGTGTGCTCGCTCATGGGGCAAAGGGTGCCCAAGGTATGCCGCCTCGCGCCACCTCAACGGCCGGACATGCGCTCGGCATGTGCCCGGACGCGCCGAACGGTCCGGAACCGACCGTTGGTCAGTGCGGCGCGCCCAGCGCGACGGCGTCACGCGCGGCGACGAACGCCGCCACACACGTTCGCACATCCTGCTCCGAGTGGGCTGCGGACAGCTGTACGCGAATCCGGGCCTTTCCCTGTGGCACAACCGGATAGGAAAACGCGATGACATAGACGCCGGCGTGGAGCATGTGGTCGGCCACCTGGGCCGCGCGGCGGGCGCCATCCTCGCCTGCAAACATGACGGGCGTGATCGGGTGGCGGCCTGGCAGCAGGTCGAACCCCTCTTCCTCCATGAGCCGGCGGAACAGCACCGTGTTGTGTCGCAGCGCGGCCCGCTGCTCGCCCGAGGACGCGACCAGCTCCAGGGCGGCCAGCGAGCCGGCCACGACAGCCGGGGCGACCGAGTTGGAGAACAGGTAGGGCCGGGAGCGCTGACGCAGTACGTCGACGATCTCCTGGTGGCTGCTGATGTACCCGCCCGAGGCACCGCCCAGCGCCTTGCCCAGCGTCCCGGTGAGGATGTCGACCCGGTCCTGCACCCCGAACAGCTCCGGAGTGCCCCGCCCGCCGTCGCCGATAAACCCGGCCGCGTGAGAGTCGTCCACCAGCACGAGGGCGTCGTGCCGCTCGGCCAGGTCGCAGATCCCCACGAGCGGCGCGAACGAGCCGTCCATGGAGAACACCCCGTCGGTGACGACCACCTTGCGCCGAGCGTGCGACGCGGCCTCGAGCTGCAGGGCGAGGTCGGTCAGGTCGCCGTTGCGGTAGCGGTACCGGGCCGCCTTTGCCAGCCGGATGCCGTCGATGAGCGAGGCATGGTTGAGCTCGTCGGAGATGATCGCGTCACGCTCGTCGAAGAGCACCTCGAAGACACCCCCGTTGGCGTCGAAGCACGAGGAGTACAGGATCGTGTCGTCGGTGCCGAAGAACTCCGACAGCGCGCGTTCGAGACGGGTGTGCTGGGTCTGGGTGCCGCAGATGAAGCGGACCGACGCCATGCCGAAGCCCCACTCGTCGAGTGCGGCTTTGGCGGCGGCGATGACGGCCGGATGGTCGGCGAGGCCGAGGTAGTTGTTGGCGCAGAAGTTGAGCGCCTTCCCGGCGGTCGTGCCGACATGGGCGGCCTGGGGGGTCGTGAGCTCCCGTTCGGACTTGTACAGGCCGGCATCGCGGATCTCCTGCAACGTCTCGGCGAGCTGGTCACGCATGCGTCCGTACATTGCGGCCTCCGTCGGCTCCTGGGTTGGGGTCCTCCTGCGCCAACGGTATGCCGTCGTCCCCACCTTCGCGGGGTGCCAAACGCCAGCCGCAGCTCCCGTTGAGGTTCGACTAGTCTATGACTAGTCTGAGGCCGTGACTGAGATCGGTTCGTACCAAGCCAAGACGCACCTGCCACGCCTGTTGGACGAGGTGGCGGCCGGCGCCAGCTACATCATCACCAAGCACGGCCGCCCGGTTGCCCGCCTGGTCAGCGCTGACTCACGGACCGTTGACGGTCCAGCGCTCGCCGCGGCCCTGCGCGCGGCCCGCCGGGGGGTGACCCGGGGCGAGCGTAGCGTGCGCGACATGGTCGAGCTCGGCCGCCGATGACGGCATACGTGATCGACGCCTCGGTGACGATGTCGTGGTGCTTCGAGGACGAGGTAACCCCGCTCTTGGACGAGCTGCTCGATCGGGTGGCGGTCGATGGGGCCGTCGTGCCCCCGCTGTGGCGGCTGGAGGTCTCCAACGTCCTGCTCGCCGCGCAACGGCGTGCACGGGTGACCGAAGCGCAGGTAGCCAGGTTCGTGGAGCTGCTGGAAGGCCTGCCCATCAGCGTGGAACCCGAAGGTGCGCCGATATCGCAGCTGATCGCGGTAGGGCGCGAACACGAGCTCAGCGCTTACGACGCGGAGTACCTCATCCTGGCGGCTCGCAGCGGACTGCCGCTGGCCACGTCTGACGAGCAGCTGAGGGCGGCGGCGACTGCCGCTGGTGTGCAGACGCTGTGAGGCGGCAGGTATCGTTTCCACAGCCCCTTTCCAGGAAGTCACAGCGTCCACAGCCGCTCGCGCTCACGTTGCCGGCGAGGCGAGCCTGGGCAAACGTGGGTCCCATGCAACTGGACGAGTCTCGCTCCGCTGACCTTCGATTCCGCAATGGTGAGCCGTTCCGTGGCCGGGACAGCCGGACCGCGTTGGGCCGGAGCCTGGCGCAACAGCACGACGGGGTCGTCCGGCGGCGGACCCTTCATGACCATGGTGTCGATCGTCACGGTGTGCGCATCGAAGTTCTCGCCGGCCGATGGCGGCTGGCTGGCCGGCACACCATCGTCGTGGACGGCCGAGAGGTGCTCGACGGCGAGGCACGATGGTGGTGGGCGGTGTGGGAGAGCGGCTCCGGTGCTCGCCTCGACGGCGTCTCGGCTCTTCTGGCCCAAGGCCTGCAGGCGTTCGCCGAACCGACCATCCATGTGACCGTGCCCCGTGAGTCAACGGCATACCGAATGCTCGGCGTGACCGTGCATCGGCGGCGGCAGCCCGACCCGATGACCAGGGCCGGCGTGCCACGGTCTCGACCCGAATGGGCGACGGTCCGGGCCGCGCAATGGGCGCGCAGCGACCGACAGGCTGCGCTGCTGCTGTGCCTGCCGCTGCAGCAACGACTGGTCAGCCCCGGCAGGCTGCTGCAGGCATGGCGGGATGCCGGCCGTGGCCCGCGCGCCCGGGTGATCGACGCGGTAGTGCGTGATCTGTGCGCTGGGGCGCAATCGCTCGGCGAGCTTGACTTCGCGATGTGGTGCCGGCGATATCGGCTGCCTGAGCCGACGCGACAAAGCGTGCGGACCCGTCCAGGAGGCCGGGTCTATCTGGACGTGGAATGGGACGAGCAGGGAGTGGTCGCCGAGATCGACGGCGCGCACCACCTCCTCGGCATCGAGCCGGTCAAGGACGCCCTTCGGGCCAACGACGTCGTGCTCGAAGGTGGCCGGCTGCTGCGCCTTCCGGTCCTTGGCCTGCGGCTGGAGCCCGACGCGTTCATGGGTCAGATCGCGCGCGCCCTCGGGGCCACTCCGGTTTTGCCAAGGCGGAAAGGCCGTTGGGCGTGACCAGGACGGTGCGCTGCGATTGGGGCTGCCGCGAGGACTCGGTCATGCCAGACGCGTGCTATTGCACGCGTTTGGCATGACCGAAAACGGCTGAGCGCGAATGGTCGGCCGCGGCGTGCCCATCGGCGGCCGTTCAGCTCCAGTCCATGACGACCTTGCCGCACTCACCGGAGCGGGCGGCGTCGAAGGCGTCAGCCCACTGCTCGGCCGGGAAGCGGTGCGTGATGACCGACGACACGGCGGCGGTCAGCACCGACGAGGTCGCGAGCATCGACGACATGAGGTACCAGGTCTCGAACATCTCCCGCCCGTAGATGCCCTTGAGCGTGATCATGTGCGTGATGACGCGCCCCCAGTCGACGGCGTACGGCCGCGTGGGCAGCCCCAACAGCGCGACCTTGGCGCCATGGTTGAGATTGGCGAGCATCTCCTCCAGCGCAGAAGGCGCTCCCGACATCTCCAGGCCGATGTCGAACCCTTCCCGCATCCCCAGCTCCCGCTGGGCGTCACGGATCCGGGTCGTCGAGACGTTGACGGTGAGGTCCGCGCCCGCACCCGAAGCCAGGGCGAGCCGGTAGTCGCTCAGGTCGGTCACGACGACGTTCTTGGCGCCGGCGTGCCGGGCGATGGCCGCCGCCATGACCCCGATCGGCCCAGCCCCCGTGATGAGCACGTCCTCGCCCACGAGCGGCCACTGCAGCGCGGTGTGGGTGGCGTTGCCCAGCGGGTCGAAGACCGCGCCGAGGTCGGGGTCGATCGAAGCCGGCTGCACCCACACGTTCGCCGCGGGGATGACGACGTAGTCGGCGAAGGCGCCGTCCCGGTTCACCCCGACCCCGACGGTGTGGATGCACACGTGCCGACGCCCCGCCCGGCAGTTGCGGCAGTGACCGCACACGATGTGGCCCTCGCCCGACACCCGGTCCCCGACCCGCACGCCGGCCACCGACGTCACGCCCGGCCCGACTTCGACGACCTCGCCGTAGAACTCGTGCCCGATGACCATCGGCGGCTGCACCGTCCCGGCAGCCCAGTCGTCCCACTGCTGCAGGTGCAGGTCGGTGCCGCACAGCCCGGCGCGCAGCACCCGCACCTTCACGTCGGACGCCCCGCATGGGGGCTCTGGACGCTCGACGAGAGCAAGGCCGGGGCCTGCCTGCACCTTGGTCAACGCCCGCACGTGGGGTCCTTTCCCGGTATGCCGTCGCGCCGCCCCCGCGCAACGGGAGCCGGCTGGCCGGCATACCGGAGACTACTCGCGCCGTCCTCAGGCGGTGCTCGCCGCGAGCTGCCCGCACGCGCCGTCGATGTCACGGCCCCGGGTGTCGCGCACGGTCGTTGGTATGCCGCGGGCCCGCAGCCGCTCGACGAACTGCTGCTGCACCCCCGGGCGGGAGGCGGTCCACCGGGACCCGGGGGTCGGGTTGAGCGGGATCGGGTTGACGTGCACCCAGGCGCGCCCCCGGGCAGTGAGCTTGTTCGCGAGCAGGTCCGCGCGCCAAGCCTGGTCGTTGACATCGCGGATGAGGGCGTACTCGATCGAGACCCGCCGGCCAGTCCGTTGGAAGTGCCGATGGGCTGCGTCGAGGGCCGCGTCGACGTTCCAGCGCGTGTTGACCGGCACCAGCTCGTCTCGTAGCTCGTCGTCGGGGGCATGCAGCGAGAGGGCCAGGGTGACCGGGAGGCCTTCGGCGCCGAGCCGGTCCATGGCGGGCACCAAACCGACCGTGGAGACCACGACCCGGCGAGCCGAGATACCCAACCCGTCGGGCGAGGGGTCGGTCAGCCGTCGGAGCGCGCCGACGGCGCTGGCGTAGTTGGCCAATGCCTCACCCATGCCCATGAAGACCACGTTGGAGACCCGAAGCGGGGTCGCGGTCTCTTCGGGCTGGCCGCCGGGCAGCTCACCTCTCCGAAGGGTGCGGGCCGCAGCGACGACCTGCTCGACGATCTCGGCGGTGGACAGGTTGCGGGTCAGCCCGCCCTGGCCGGTCGCGCAGAACGGGCAGCCCATCCCGCACCCGGCCTGGCTGGACACGCAGATCGTCACCCGGCTGGGGTAACGCATCAGCACCGACTCGACAAGCGCGCCGTCGTGCAGGCGCCACACCGACTTGACCGTCCGGCCCGCATCGGCGGTCCGGTGGCGAATCGGCGTGAGCAGGGTCGGCAGGAGCGCGGCCACGATCTCGTCGCGGACCGCCCGGGGCAGGTCGGTCATGTCGGCCGGCGAGTCGACGAGCCGCTCGAAGTAGTGCCTGGACAGCTGGCTGGCCCGAAAGCCCGGCTGGCCCAGTGACTCGACCAGGCTGCGCCGCTCGGGCGGCCCCAGGTCGGCCAGGTGCCGAGGCGGCTTGGGCCGCCGCGGAGCGTCCAGCGTCAGTGGCGCCGGGGACGTTTGTCGCTGGGGTGCTGCAGAGGTGACGTCGCTCATCGTGGTCAAGCCTGTCACGGCCGCAGGGTGCCCAGGACGCGGACCGGCCGCGTCACGTCGATCTTGGCGCCGAACAACAGGTCCGATGAGGAGCCCACGCTTGAGGTTCAGGGGTCGTCGTCAAGGACCCCGGGCTCGACCCGGCGATGGTCCCTCCCTGGGTAGGACCCGGTCCGGCCGGGCCGGCTCGCCGCGATCTTGCACCGGATCAGCTCGCCGGCGCCAGCGCCGGCCGGGATCGTCCCCTCGTAGACCCCGTCGTTGTTGGCGTCGGCCATCTCGGTCTGCTGGTCCGAGCCGTACATCACCTTGTAGGTGGGGGTGAGCGTGGACCCACCGGTGCTGCGGCCGAAATGGTCACTGACGTCCGGTTCAGGCACTGCCGATGACATCGAGGATCTCAAGAGAGTGCAGATGCACCCCCGCGGCGGCCGCCGCGGACGCGTCACCACGGACGTACCTGACGAACTCCTCGGCCGCCGCCCGATCGTCGAAAGCAACGGTGTTGTACGCGCGGACCCCATCGGAGGAGCGGTTCCACCGGCCCTCGACGAAGCCCGGCAGCGTGCTCACCCGCGGCACCACGTCCGTGATCAGCACCTTGTCCCGCTCGATCGGGTCGAAGTTCGTGTTGTCCAGGGTCCAGACGGCGAGCACGGCGTGGTTGGTCATGACGGCAGCTCCTCAGTTTTGATTTGCACATGTCACTAGTGTTAATCACCAGTGAAGCACTCTAGTAGAGTCTCACGGGTGATGAGTGATGTCAATGGTGCGAAGCAGACCCGCAAGGAGAAGGCCGCAGCGACGCGCAGGCGCATCATCGCCGCGGCTGCCGAGGAGTTCACGAGCAGCGGTTACCACGGCACGGCGATGGCCACGATCGCCAAACGCGCCGGTTACGCCGTCCAAACGGTCTACTTCGTCTTCCACACCAAGGCCGAGCTGTTCGCCGCGGCCCTGGACACTGCCGTCCTGGGCCCGCAGGACAAGCCACCGCTCGACCAGGACTGGGCCCGCGACGCGCTTGGCGACGTGACCGACCCGGTCGCCACCATCCGGGCCTTCATCCGGGGCGGCGCGCAGATCTACCAACGGGCCGCCGCGCTGTCCGAGGTCGCCCGAACCGCCGCTCCCACTGACCCCGACGCGTTCGCCGTCTACCAGTCCCGGGAAGAACTACGCATCCGCGGCTACCGGGACTTCATGGCACTGCTCGCCGACGCGCTCCCGAGCGGCGTCGACCCAAACCGGGCAGCCGACATCCTGATCACGATGACCAGCCCACAGCTCTACCTGGCGTTCCGTCACGATCGCGGTTGGTCACACGACCAGACGGTCGACTGGATGATGGCGACAATCCCGAACCTCGTGCTGCGCAGCTGACCGCGCCCGACATCACCCCGGCGGACGCCCGTTGCCGCGCATGACTCAGCGGGCGACGGGGACGAACGCAACCAGGACACCCCAGGTGACCGGTGCGGCGAGGATGAGCGAGTCGAGCCGGTCGAGGATGCCGCCATGCCCCGGCAGGATGCGGGACATGTCCTTGATCCGAAGGTCGCGCTTGATCGTCGACTCGATGAGGTCACCGATCGTTGCGGCGATGGCGACCACCACGCCAAGGGCAAGCCCCACCCACCACGCGCCGCCGAGCGTGTACACCACGCACCCCACCCCGACGACGACGCAGAAGCCCACGGACCCGGCGAACCCCTCCCAGGACTTCTTCGGACTGATCTTCGGCGCAATGGGGTGCCGGCCGACAAGAACGCCCACGGCATACCCCCCGATGTCGCTGGCGACCGTCACCGCAAGGAAGGTGAACACCCGCCAGGCCCCGTCCTGCGGAGCCAGCATGAGCATGGAGAACCCCGCGATGAGGCCAGGGTATGCCGCGACGAAGAACCCCGACGTGACGTCGGCGGCCGCCCCCCGGGCACCGTCCGAGCCGCGCCACAGCAGGATGAGCACGCAGGTGAGGGCGAAGGTGACCAGCAGCGCCTCGCTGCCGGCGAAGAACGCCGAGACAAGCATGGCCACCGTGCCCAGGACGGTGGGGACGAGGGGCACCTTGACGTCCGCGTGCTTGAGCGCCTCGACCAGCTCCCAGACCCCGATGCAGACCGCGGAGGTGGCCAGGACAATGAACAGCTCGCGCCGCCAGAACAGGCAAAGGATGACGAACAGGCCCAGCAGCAGCCCCACGCCGATCGCTGCCGGCAGGTTCCGCCCGGCTCGGGAGACCTTGGCCGGCGCGTCTGTCGCAGAGCCCGGGGCATGGACCGGGTGCCCCTCAGGCTGCCCACCGTTGACGCCCAGGTCGGGCATCAGCCCACGAGCGGTGTCATCGGGCGTGGTCATGGCTGGTCCCTCCTCGAGGGCTCAGACCTCGAGCAGCTCGGCTTCCTTGCCCTTGAGCAGGTGGTCGACTGTCTCGACGTACTTCTTGGTGAGGTTCTCCAGCTCCTTCTCGGCACGGACCCCCTCGTCCTCACCGACCTCGCCGTCGCGGACGAGGTTCTCCAGGTCGGTCTTGGCGCGCCGGCGCACGTTGCGGATCGAGACCCGGGCCTCCTCGGCCTTGTGGTGGGCCAGCTTGATGTAGTCCCGGCGCCGCTCCTGGGTGAGGTGCGGAAGGATGCAGCGGATGACGACGCCGTCGTTGGACGGGTTCACGCCGATGTCAGAGTCACGGATCGTCTTCTCGATGGCGTGCATCGACTTGGCGTCGAACGGCTTGATGAGGATGGTGCGGGCTTCCGGAGTGGTGAACGAGGCCAGCTGCTGCAGCGGCGTGGGCGCTCCGTAGTAGTCGACGAGCAGCTTGTTGAACATGCCCGGGTTGGCCCGGCCGGTCCGGATCCCGGCAAAGTCCTCCTTGGCCACGTCGACGGCCTTCTCCATCTTCTCTTCGGCCTCGAAGAGCGTCTCGTCGATCATCTACCGTCCACATCTTCCTGGGTACGATCTTCTGGGTCCGCACGTCCCGGGGCCGCCGGGCATCTGGTCAGTCAACGGTGACCAGCGTCCCGATCTTCTCACCTCGCAAGGCGCGAGTGATGTTGCCCTCGCCCTCCATGCCGAAGACCAGCATGGGCAGGCCGTTCTCCTTGCACAGCGCGAACGCCGCGGCGTCGAGGATGCGCAGCCCTTGCGCCAACGCCTCGTCGAAGGTCAGCGCCTCGATCTTGGTTGCGGTCGGGTCCTTCTTCGGGTCCGCGGTGTAGATCCCGTCCACGCCGCTCTTGGCGATCAGCAGCCGGTCGCAGTGCGTCTCCAGGGCGCGCTGGGCGCCGACCGTGTCGGTGGAGAAGTACGGCATACCCGCTCCGGCGCCGAAGATGACGACCCGCCCTTTCTCCAGGTGGCGGATCGCGCGGCGCGGCACGTACGGCTCGGCGACCTGGCCCATGGTGATCGCGGTCTGCACGCGAGTGGCGATGCCCTGATTCTCCAGGAAGTCCTGCAGGGCCAGGCAGTTCATGACGGTGCCGAGCATGCCCATGTAGTCGGCGCGGGCCCGGTCCATGCCCTTGTCGTGCAGCTCGACCCCGCGGAAGAAGTTGCCGCCCCCGACGACGACGGCCACCTCGATGTCGTCGCGCACCGCGGCCGCGATCTGCTCGGCGATGCCCTTGACGACGACCGGGTCGACGCCGACGTCGCCTCCGCCGAACACCTCACCGGACAGCTTGAGCAGCACCCTGCGGTATGCCGGGTGCCCGACCTCGGTGTCGACGTGGGGGCTCACGTGCGGTCAGCCGCCGACCCGGAACCGGCGAAACCCGGTCACCTCGGCGCCGGCCTCCTTGAGCACCTGACCGACGGACTTCTTCTGGTCCTTGGCGTAGGCCTGCTCGAGCAGGACGTTCTCCTTGAAGAAGCCGTTGAGGCGGCCCTCGACGATCCTGGGCAGCGCCGCCTCCGGCTTGCCCTCCTCGCGGGAGGTCGCCTCGGCGAGCCGGCGCTCCTCGGCGACCGTCTCCGGCGGGATCTCCTCGCGGGTCAGGACGGTCGGCGAGAACGCCGCCACGTGCATCGCGACGTCACGGGCGAGCGCCTCGTCACCGCCGGTCGTGGCGACCAGGACGCCGATCTGCGGCGGCAGGTCCTTGCTGGTGCGGTGCAGGTAGGCCACCACCCGCTCGCCCTCGAGACGGGCGACCCGGCGGACCTCGATCTTCTCGCCGATGGTCGCGTTGCCCTCGTCCAGCAGCGCCTGGACCGACCGCCCGTCGGGCAGGGTGCTGGCGAGGAGCGTGTCGGCGTCGGCGGCCGACGTTGCCACGGCCTGGTCGAGAACCTGGTCCGCCAGGGCGAGAAAGCGCTCGCCCTTGGCGACGAAGTCGGTCTCGCAGTTGATCTCGACCAGGGTGCCGACCCGTCTTCGGCTCGCGCGGCGACCAGCCCGTTGCTCGCCGAGCGGCCCTCGCGCTTGGTCACGCCCTTGAGGCCCTTGACCCGCAGGATCTCGACGGCCTTGTCGATGTCGCCGTCGGCCTCCTCCAGGGCCTTCTTGACGTCGAGCATGCCGGCAGCGGTCTGCTCGCGCAGCGCCTTGATGTCAGCAGCGGTGAAGTTCGCCATCGTCGTCGTTCGCTCTCTTGGTGTCGGCGGTGCACTGGGAAGCGGGAGCTCCGTCAGGCCAGCGGCTCCTCGGCCGCGAGCGCGGCTCCTCGGCGAGCGGCTCGGCAGCTGCGTCGGCCGGCTCCTCGGCGGCGCGACCGGCGCCTCGGCCGCGCCGGCTCCTCGGCGACCGGCGGCCTGCCTCGGCACCGAGTCGGCCGGCTCCTCGGCGAGCACCACCTCGGGCGAGTCGGCCGGCTCCTCGGCGACACTCGGCGCCGGCACCCTCGACCTCGGCCGCAGCCTCGGCATACAGTTCACGCTCCCACTCGGCGAGCGGCTCCTCGGCAGCCTACGCCGCCGTCACCCGTCGCCGGACCGGGCGCCCGCGCGGGCCACCAGGCCCTCGGCGACGGCGTCGGCGATGACGCGGGTCAGCAGGGTGACCGAGCGGATGGCGTCGTCGTTGCCGGGGATCTTGTAGTCGACCTCGTCCGGGTCGCAGTTGGTGTCGAGGATGGCGATGACCGGCAGCCCGAGCTTGCGGGCCTCGTCGACGGCGAGGTGCTCCTTCTTCGTGTCGATGATCCACACCGCGGACGGGACCTTGGCCATCGAGCGGATGCCGCCCAAGGTGCGTTCGAGCTTGTCCTTCTCGCGCTTGAGGATGAGCAGCTCCTTCTTGGTGTGGCCGGAGCTGGCGACGTCGTCGAAGTTGATCTCCTCGAGCTCCTTGAGCCGGGTCAGCCGCTTGGCGATGGTCGTGAAGTTGGTGAGCATGCCGCCGAGCCAGCGGTGGTTGACGTACGGCATCCCGACGCGGGTCGCCTGCTCGGCGACCGGCTCCTGAGCCTGCTTCTTGGTGCCGACGAACAGGATCGTGCCCCCGTGGGCGACGGTCTCCTTGACGAACTCGTACGCGTTGTTGATGTAGGTGAGCGACTGCTGCAGGTCGATGATGTAGATGCCGTTGCGCTCGGTCATGATGAAGCGCTTCATCTTCGGGTTCCACCGGCGGGTCTGATGCCCGAAGTGGACGCCGCTCTCGAGCAGCTGGCGCATGGTGACGACGGCCATTGCCGTTCCCCTTTATGTCGTTGTCAGTTACGTCGGTATGCCGGTGCCGGGCGACCGGCCGGCATACCTGCCTGGCGCCTGCGTACACACCCCGCCGCGCACCGGGTTGGGCCCGGCGCTACGGACTGCTGTGGTGCGCCCCGGCTGCCGCCGGCGAGAAGGCGCGCGAAATATGGCCCAAGGGCCGCCGCCCATCCTAGAGCCTGCGGGCGGCGGGCCGGTAATCAGCCGGGCCGGCCCTTAAGGCGGACCGCGACCACCCGGCCCCGAACGGTCTCGACGTCCCCCGCGGTCAAGCTGACATCGACGACCACCTTGCGCTCGCCGACCTCGGCCGGGTTGCCCACGCAGCACGAGCTCGCCGCCCAATGGCGTCGGGGCGAGGTAGTCGACGAGCAGGGACGCGGTGACAAAGCGCGGCGGCGCCTGCAGCTGCCGGTCGTGCCCCTCGCGACGGGCGGCGGCGGCCGACGCGGTACCGGTGCCGTGGCAGTCCACCAGCGAGGCGAGCAGCCCGCCGTAGACGATCCCGGGCGTCGCGGTGTGCTCGGGACGCGGGGTGAACCGGGCCACTGTGTGGTCGCCCTCCCAGAAGCTGCGGATGTGCAGGCCCTGGTCGTTGAGCCGCCCGCAGCCGTAGCAGCGCGCCACCTCGTCGTCGTAGCTGTCCTGGATCGCCATGTCGTGCATAGGCACACGGTATGCCGCCGGCGCGGACGGCATACCGTGTGCCTATGGACTCCCCCCTCGTGAAGCGGATGCGCGCTTTCGGGACGACGATCTTCGCCGAGATGTCGGCGCTGGCGGTGCGGACCGGGTCGATCAACCTCGGCCAGGGCTTCCCGGATGTGGACGGGCCCACACCCATGCTCGACGCGGCGGTCGGGGCGATTCGTGGGGGACGCAACCAGTACCCACCCGGGCCTGGCGTCCCAGAGCTGCTCGAGGCCGTCGCGGCGCACCAGGAGCGGTTCTACGGCGTGCCGGTCGACCCCGCGACCCAGGTGCTGGTGACCGCCGGCGCCACTGAGGGGATCGCGTCGGTGGTCCTCGCGCTGTGCGAGCCAGGCGACGAGGTGGTGACGTTCGAGCCGTACTACGACTCGTACGCTGCCACGATCGCGCTCGCCGGGGCGACACGGCGCACGTCGGTGCTGCGCTTCCCGGACTTCGCCGTCGACGAGGTGTCGCTGCGGGCGGCGTTCTCGCCGCGCACCCGGATGGTTCTGCTCAACAGCCCGCACAACCCCACCGGGAAGGTCTTCGCCCGTGCCGAGCTTGAGCTGATCTGCCGGCTTGCTGCGGAGCACGACGCCTGGGTGGTCACGGACGAGGTCTACGAGCACATCACCTTCGACGGCGTCCCACACCTTCCGGTCAGCAGCCTGCCCGGGATGTGGGACCGCACCATCACCATCTCCTCGGGCGGCAAGACCTTCTCCGCGACGGGCTGGAAGGTCGGCTGGGTCGTGGGGCCGGCCGAAGCGGTGACGGCGGTGCGCACCGTCAAGCAGTTCCTCACCTATGTCGCCTCGGGACCCTTCCAGCCGGCCATCGCCGCGGCGCTCGGTCTTGGTGACGAGGTGTATGCCGGCGTCGCCACATCGCTGCAAGGCAAGCGCGACCTGTTGTGTGCGGCGCTGGCAGATGCCGGGCTCACCGTGTCCGTGCCCGCGGGCACCTACTTCGTCATCGCCGACGCGGCGGCTCTCGGAGCCAGCGACGGGGTGGCGTTCTGCCGCGCGCTGCCGCAGCTGGCCGGAGTCGTGGCTGTGCCGGTGTCGGTGTTCCATGACGACGCCGACGCGGCGCGCACGCTGGTGCGGTTTGCCTTCTGCAAGCGCGACGAGGTGCTGATCGAGGCGGCCGAGCGTCTGGGGCGGCTGCGGCGCGCCTCCTGACGAGGCGGTTGTCCACACCCCTGTGTCGCACAGTCACGTGGTCCACAGGACGGCTCCTCGCCATGCCGGGCGCCGTCCGCCTCCGACAGGCTGGTCGACATGGTTTCCTGGCTGGGGTACGTCGCGGTTGCACTGCTGGCTGGGCCGGCGCTGCCTGCGCCCGTTGGGGTCCTGGGCCACCTCACCACCAGGTATCCGACCGGTCCGACCGACGCGATGACACCCGGGGCGACCCCGACCCCGGCCTCGGTCGAGGCGGCCGAGCCCCGAGGTACCCCTTCCCCGACCTGGGTGCCCCGGAACCTCGGCCCGCCGACCCCGGACGTCCTGCGACCGCGCGACGGATGGGCCTGGCCGGTGCCAGAGCCCCACGAGGTCGTGCGCCGGTTCGACCCCCCCGAGGTCAAGTGGGGGTCGGGACACCGCGGCGTCGACCTCGCGACGGCCGTTGGCGGTGTGGTTCGCTCCCCTGCCGACGGCGTGGTCTCGTTTGTCGGCGTGGTTGCCGGGCAGGAGGTCGTCGTCGTGGCCCACGAAAACGGCCTGCGCTCGACATTCCAGCCCGTGCTTGCCTCGGCACCAGTGGGCGCTCGCGTCAGCAAAGGAGAGCCCGTCGCGGTGCTCGCGGCCACGCCCGGTCACTGCGCCCCTGGGTCCTGCGTGCACTGGGGAGTCCTGCGAGGCGACAGCTATCTTGACCCGCTCGGCATGCTGCGCCAGCCGGTCGTGCTCCTGCCGCTGCGGTAGGCGTCCTCGTCCTGGCCTGCGGCGGCGTCTGGTCGGCTCACGGTGGCGTCGGCCACGACCAGGCGGTGCACCCCTCCAGGGACTTGGTCTGCTGCACCATGATCGGAGCCGGCTTGCCGGGCCCCGGACAGTGTTGGTGCTGGTGCCCCAGCCCATGCCCGACCTCATGGTTGACCAAGTAGGTGCGGTATCCCGTGAGGTTGTCACCGTAGGTCGAGGAGCCCCTCACCCAGCGCTGCAGGTTGAGCACCGCTCGGCCGCGGTTCCAGCACGAGACCTGCGAGACGGTCGTGTTCAACGGGGCACACAGCCGGGCAGTCAAGGCCGGGGTGGCGAGCGTGACTCGGATGTCGACCGCCGTGCCGCCGGCCAGCTCCTCCGGTGACACCGGCACGAACCGCACTCCTTCGGCCGACTGCCACCCTCGGGCGTCGGCCAGGGTGGCCTGGACGACAGCGGCAAACTGGGTGGCCCCGGTGGCTGCCCCGTCCTCGATCTCGATCGAGTAGCGCACCGGACGCCCCACGGCTGCGGGCTTCCCAGCGGGGATCGCCACGGCGTGCACGGTCCCCTGACCAGCCTCCTCGGCCTCCGCCGACGCGCCTGCAGGCACTGTCGTGGGCTCGGGTGCCCCTTCTTCGACCTCACCAGGCTGTGCGTCCGGCGCGGAACCGGCCGCAGCTGCCGCGTCAGCCGCGGGTGCCTGGGCCGCTTCGGGACCAGGCGGGGCCGGCTCGGCCACAGCCGGGCCGGCCCCCCGCTGGCCTGCCGTGCGCGGCAAAGCCACCGACGGGTCCTGCGCCCAGCGCGCCACGGCGGTGCCCATGAGCAAGCTCGTCAGCACGACGAGAGCCGTGCGGCGCAGTCGGGCCTGGCGTCGCTCGCGGGACGCTCGCCCGTCGCCTCGGCCCGTCCAGCTCGACCCCAAGACGTGGTGCGCCCGTTCGGACACCGTGGAGGCCATCGTCGGCGGCGCCACTGCTGCCTCCTTCGCCACATCAGTCACTCTGGTCCATCATGGTCCGTGACCAGAGTCGCGGGTGGCAGCGTTGCCGGCGTGTTGCGCGGGTCAGGCCCGCGGATGAGCCTGCTCGTACGACTGGCGCAGCCGCTCGGCCGAGACGTGCGTGTACACCTGGGTCGTTGCCAGGCTTGCGTGGCCAAGGAACTCCTGGACCATCCGAAGGTCTGCACCACCCTCGAGCAGGTGGGTGGCGGTGCTGTGCCGCAGCCCGTGCGGTCCGATGTCCGGTGCGCCATCGACCTGGGCAATAAGCCGGTGCACCACCTCGCGAACCTGGCGCTGGCCCATTCGCCTGCCCCGGCGACCCAAGAACAGCGCCGCGCCGCTGCGTTCGGTGACCAGCCAGTGGCGGCTCGCGAGCCATGCCATCAGAGCGCCGTGGGCCGGCCGGCCGAACGGCACGGTGCGTTCCCGGGCGCCCTTGCCGAGCACCCGCACCAGGTCCTGACCGAGGTCAACGTCGTCGATGTCGATACTCACCAGCTCACTGACCCGAAGGCCGCTGGCGTAGAGCAGCTCGAGCATCGCGAGGTCGCGGGCCGCCATCGCGGCGACGGCACCATCCAGCCCGGTCGCCGAGGCGTCGGCCACCGACATGAGGTCCGTCGCGTCACGCTGCCGCAGCACCCCCGGCAACGTCCGGTGTCGCTTGGGTGACAGCAGTCGCAAGGATGGGTCAACGGCCACTCGACCCGTACGGGTGGCCCACGCGTAGAAGGTGCGGGCCGCTGCTGCTCGCCGGGCGACCGTCGACCGCGCCGCCCCGGCCAGGGACTGGCGGCCCAGCCAGGCACGCAAGTCGCTGAGAATCCGCACCCTCTAGCAGCTTGCCGCGTTCGGTGCGCAGGTAGGCGTCCAAGTGGCGCACATCGCCAACATAGGCTCGGCAGGTGTGCGCGGACAGGCCCCGCTCGGAACGCAGATGTCGCTCGAAGGACTGCTCCCACGCCAGCATTGAGTCGCTCACCTGTCCACCGTGACAAGCGCGCGACGCCGCGGACGTCACGCCACGCCGCCGCCAGGTCAAATCCCTCGCCGAGCGACCTGCCTCCAGCACTCGCCGTCGCGTGTGGCCACCCCCGCCAGCTCCAGCCGCCCCAGGCTGGCGATGGTCTGGGTCAAGGTGACACCCGCGTTGCGCGCAAGGGTGGCCACGTCGATGGCCTTGCGCACCGGTAAGGCAGCGAGCACCGCCCTTCCCACGGCGTCGACGCGGTCCTCGGGTCGCACCGGTCCGGTTGGGCGGGGCGACGCGTCGGACCCGTAGGCCCCCATCAGCTCGATGACCTCGTCGACGTCGGTCACGAGCACGGCATACCCGTCGCGGCAGGCTTGGTGACACCCCGCCGAGGTCATGCTGGTCACCGGCCCTGGGACCACACCCACGGGGCGGGCGTACTCGGCGGCGGTCCGCGCGGTGTTGAGCGACCCCGAGCGTAGGCCGGCCTCGACCACGACGGTCCCCGCGGTCATCGTCGCGATGAGCCGGTTGCGCGTGAGGAACCGCGACCGCGTGGGGGCGCTGCTCGGAGCCACCTCTGACACAACCGCGCCCTCGGCGGCGATCCGCTCGATGAGCTCGCTGTTGCCGGCGGGATAAGCGCGATCGACGCCGCCGGCAAGCACGGCCACCGTCGTCGCAGCGACCGCCAAGGCGCCCCGGTGGCTCGCGGCGTCGATCCCGTATGCCGCACCGGACACGACAACGAACTCGCGCTGGCCCAGTTCCGCGGCCAGCTGGCTGGCGATCTGGTCTCCGTATCGGCTGCTGGCCCGGGCACCCACCATGGAGACCGAGCGGTGCCGGAGCAGCGCCAGCCGCGCTGGTCCCCGCACCCACAGGCAGATCGGCGGCGCCTGCAGGTCGTCGCAGCCGGTTGGCCACTCGGGGTCACCTGGCATGAGGACCCGCCCGCCAACGCGACCGGCAACGTAGAGATCACGCTCGACGTCCAGGCCGCCGATCCGGGCGACGAACGGCTCTAACGCATCGTGACCTCGCTCGAACACCGCTCGCAGCGCCTCGACCGGTCCAAACCGGGCAACCAGACCGGCCGCGCGCACGTCGCCCGGCTCGCTGACACGAGACCACGCCGCCCGGGCCAGCCGCTCGTCCTCCAGCACAGCGGGCAAGCTGCTCATCCGCGCGACCTAGGACCGTCCCCCGGGGTCATGCCGCGGCCGCCTGGCGATGACGCAACGCCAGCGCCACGCCGACATCCTCGCTCGTCGGGACCCCACGCCCGGCCAGGTCGGCAACCGTCCACGCCAACCGTAGGCAGCGGTCGTAGCCGCGCAACGAAAGCACCCCGCGGTCGATGGCCCGGTCCAGCGCTTCGGTGCAGCGCCCAGGAAGCCGGAAGGCTGGCGAGCGCAGCAGGCTGCCCGGCACGCGGGCGTTCACGTCCATCCCGTGGCGCTTCCAGCGTTGCGCCTGGGCTGCCCTGGCCTCGGCGACTCGCATGGCCACGGTCCGCGTCGGCTCTCCCGCCGCCAGCGCCAACGTCGCACGCGACGGCGCCGAAACGTGCACCTGGATGTCGATTCGATCGAGAATCGGCCCGGCCAACCGCGACGTGTAGGTCCGTCTTTGCATGGGCGTGCATGTGCAGGTGGCGCCCTTGCCGTCGGCCCGCCCGCACGGGCACGGGTTCGCGGCGAGCACCAGCTGGAACCGACAGGGGAAGCGGTAGCGCCCCGACGCGCGCGCCACGACCACCCAACCGGACTCGATCGGCTGGCGCAGGGCCTGGATGACGTTGGGCTTGAACTCGGGTGCCTCGTCGAGGAAGAGCACCCCGGTGTGCGCGGCGGTCACTGCACCGGGCATCACCAGGCCGCTGCCCCCTCCGACGATGGCCGGCATGGATGCCCCGTGATGCGGCGCAACGAACGGGGGCCGCCGGTCCAGCGTCTCGAACTGCGTCCGCGTGCCCAGCACCGACGCGATGGCCGTCACCTCAAGGGCCTGGGCATCGTCGAGCTGGGGCAGCAGGCCCGGCAGGCGCTCGGCAAGCATCGACTTGCCGGCCCCGGGCGGCCCGACGAGGTAGAGATGGTGGGCTCCCGCTGCTGCGATCTCCAGCGCCAGGCGGGCTTCGCCCTGCCCGAGCACGTCGGCCAGGTCGAGGTCGGGGTGTCGCACGACCGCGGGGGTTTCGGACGGCTCCTCGACCGGCGGGGGCGTGCACCCCTCCGCCAGCAACCGGTAGCGGTCCACGAGCTCTGCGAGCTGGGCAACGGGATGCACCTGCACCCCGGTGACCAGCCGGGCTTCTCGCGCGTTCGCGACCGGCACGACCACGTGCCGGGCCCCGTCGGTCGCCGCTGCCTGCACCAGTGGCAGGACCCCACGGACCGGCCGCACCGCCCCGTCCAGGCCCAGCTCGCCGACATGGACCACCTTCTCGACGGCGCCCTGTGGTAGCTCGTCGGCCGCAGCGAGCACCGCCACCGCGATGGCCAGGTCGAACCCGCTGCCCACCTTGGGCCACGACGCCGGGGACAGGTTGACGGTGATCCGCTGACGGGGCAGGGGGTGGCCACTGTTGGCGCACGCTGCGCGCACCCGGTCCGGGGCCTGCGCGCACGCCGAGTCGGCGCGTCCGCCGATGAGGAACGCCCACAGCCCCGACGACACGTCAGCCTCGACCCGAACCGGGAAGCCGCTCACGCCGCGCAGGCCAACGCCGCAGGTGCGTCCAAGGCCCATCAGGCCACCCCGACGAGGTGCTGCACATGACATGGGCCCGGTGCGCGGACGGACCACCCCGATGACATCGACGCGCACGCCGGAGAAACCGCCGCCGTGCTCGCGCAGCCAGGCCGCCGCCAGCCGACGTAGCCGGGTGAGCTTGCGCGCCGTCACCGCCTCGGTGGGGAAGCCGTATGCCGACCCGCGCCTGGTCTTGACCTCGCAGACGACCAGGACGCTGCCGTCACGGGCCACCAGGTCGATCTCTCCGAGCGAGCACCGCCAGTTGCGAGCCAAGATGTGCAAGCCCTGGTCTCGCAGGTAGCGCTCCGCCATCCGCTCGCCGTACTCCCCCACACGTGCGGCGAGCTGGTGCGGCATACCGGCCGGTGCGTCCATGGGCCGAGCCTTGCTGGCGGCAGCTGAGCGCACCACGTCCACCGTGCACCCTGTGGACCGTGTGACAGACCGTCAGCAGGCTGTGGATTACGGCAGCTGCAGCTCGGCCTTCGGCAGCTCCTCGATGTTGACGTCCTTGAACGTCACGACCCGCACCGACTTCACGAACCGGGCCGGCCGGTAGATGTCCCACACCCATGCGTCGGTCATCGTGAGGTCGAAGAACACCTCGCCGCCGTCGTTGCGCACCTTCATGTCCACCGAGTTGCACAGGTAGAAGCGCCGCTCGGTCTCCACGACGTGGGAGAACAGCGAGACGACGTCTCGGTACTCGCGGTAGAGCGACAGCTCCTGCTCGGTTTCGTACTTCTCGAGATCCTCAGAGCTCATCGGTCAGCACTCCAAAACCTGGCATAACGCTCATCATCGCCCTCTTTCTCGCCTACTTGTTCTACCATCCCACGCAGCCGCCACGACCGCCGATGCAGCTCGCACGGGCCGAGCGCCTCCAGGGCCGCGAGGTGCTCGGGCGCGGCATACCCCTTGTTGACCTCCCAGCGGTATGCCGGGTGCTCGCCTGCGAGCCCCACCATCAGGGCGTCGCGTTCGACCTTCGCCAGCACCGACGCCGCGGCCACCGACGAGCAGCGCAGGTCCGCCTTGACCATCGTCGTCACGGGCGGTGACGTGGGCACCGCCTGGCACCCGTCGGCGTTCGCCGGATCGGCGAAGGCGAGCAGCCCGACCCGTTCGGGGTGGGTGAGCCAGTCGTAGTTGCCGTCCAGGATGACCAGGTCAGGCACGACGGGGAGCCCGGCCAGCGCCCGGGTGCCGGCCATGCGCAGCGCCGCGATGATGCCGACAGCGTCGATCTCGGCCGCGCTCGCGTGCCCCACCGCATACGCCTTCGACCAGCGCCGGATGCGCGGCACCATCCGCTCTCGGTCGGCGGGCGTGAGCAGCTTGGAGTCCTTGACGCCCTGCGGGGCGCTGCGACAGGTCTGGTCGATGACGACGACGCCGACAGACACCGGACCGGCGAGGGCGCCTCGGCCGACCTCGTCCATGCCGGCCAGCAACGGATAGCCGTCGCGCTGCAGCGCACGCTCGGCACGCAGCGACGGTCGGGTTCCCCGGCTGGTGACCGCGCTCACGGCCCGCTCACGGCGAAGCGGCGGGACTGGGGTGGCCCGTCTTGGCCGAGCTTGGCGGCGTCTTGCTGGTGCCGGGTCCCGGCACCGAGCCGAACACTCGCTCCGGAGCGGTCAGCCAGGTCACATGGTCCAACGGCCACACGACGGCAACGGCCCGGCCGGTGATGTCGTCGATGGGCACCGACCCGGTTGCCCCGGTGCCGTCGTCGTGCAACCGCGAGTCGGCCGAGTCGCTGCGATGGTCGCCCATGACCCAGACCCGGCCCTGCGGCACCGTGATCGAGAACGGCTCGCGGCCCCCGTTGGGAGAGTCGCCGGGCTTGAGGTAGGGCTCGGTGACCGACGTGCCGTTGACCTGGACCCGGCCCTCTGCGTCGCAGCACGAGACGGCGTCTCCGGGCAGCCCGATGACCCGCTTGATGAGGTGCTCGTTGGAGTCGTCGGGCGCGAGCCCGAGGAAGATCAGCAGCCGGTTCAGCGGGCTGCGGGGCACCTCCGGCAGCTCCCCCAGCCATCCGTCCGGGTCGCTGAAGACGACGACGTCGCCGCGAGCCAGGTCGAAGGGACCAGGGGTGAGCTTGCTGACGATGACCCGGTCGTCCTTGACGAGGGTGTTCTCCATGGACCCGGACGGGATGTGGAACGGCTGGACCAGGAAGGTCTTGACCAGCAGGGAGAGCACCATCGCCATCCCGACGACGATGAGCACCTCGCGCACGCCGGCCCACAGCGACTGCAGCACGGTGCGACCGGGGCGTCTCGCTTGGGTCGCCGGGCCCGGTGTCGGGGTTGGCGCCGTCAGGGCGGCGTTCCTCCCTGGGGTCAAGGAGCGGGTCGGACTCGGCACTCATTGTCAGCGACCAGCTCCGGACGGCGAAGGGACGAGGGACAGCACGGTCGGCCGGGGCAGCGTGCCAAGCCGGCCGATGGGCCAGTATCGCACCCAAACCGTGCCGATCACGTCGTCAAGCGCAACCATGCCGCCTCCAGGGTGTCCGAGGCGCGAACGGGAGTCGCCCGACTCGCTGCGGTGGTCGCCCATGACCCAGATGCGCCCGGGAGGCACGACGGCGTCGAACCGAGTCGTGCTCGGTACCTCCCCGGGGTAGAGGTAGGGCTCGTCAAGGGGTATGCCGTTGACCGTCACCCGCCCGGAGGCGTCGCAGCAGGCGACCCGGTCCCCCGGCATACCGATGACCCGTTTGACGTAGTCGGTGCCGGTGTCCAGGGAGAACAGCGAGGCCATCGAGCGCAGCACCTGGTTGCCCGGGCTGGCACCCGGCTCGCCGCCGGTGCCGAATGCCGACGCTCCGTCGAAGACGACCAGGTCGCCGCGCGCAACCGAGGGGCCCCGGTGCAGCCGGCTGACCAGGACGCGGTCGCCAGGTTCGATGGTCGGCTGCATCGACGTCGATGCCACCGAGAACGACTGAACGAGAAAGCCTCGGACGAGAAGCATGGCCAGGATGCAGGCTCCGACGGCGAGCAGCCACCGCCGGGGGCGAGTCCGCAGCTCAGGCGCCGTCGGAGTCCTCGGCCTGGGTGGGCGCCTTGGCGATGCCACCGGCCTTGGCGGCTGCCCTTGGCCGGGGTCGTGACCCGCTTCTCCTTGATCTTCGCCGCCTTCCCACGCAGGCCCCGCAGGTAGTACAGCTTGGCCCGCCGCACGTCCCCGCGAGTCACGACCTCGATCTTGTCGATGATCGGGGTGTGCACCGGGAAGGTCCGCTCGACGCCGACCCCGAAGGACACCTTGCGCACCGTGAAGGTCTCCCCCACGCCGCCGCCGTGGCGCCGGATGACGACGCCCTGGAAGACCTGAACCCGAGACCGCGTGCCCTCGATGACCTTGACGTGCACCTTGAGCGTGTCGCCGGCCCGGAACTCGGGAATGTCGCTGCGTAGCGAGGCCTTGTTGAGGTCGTCCAGCCGGTGCATGGCACGTCGCTTTCTCGCGGTGCCGCAGGTCACCACTTGTGGGTCGGGTGGCTCGTATGCCGTTCGGCCGGCCGCGCGCGAGGGCTCTGCTGTCCCGTGCTCCCCCTGTGGCGGGAGCCGTCTGGCGCCGGACGCGAGGGTCAAGTCTGCCAGAGCCTGGGCCCGGGCGAAAATCAGATCGGCAGCTATTCGGCCAGCAGGTCCGGACGCCGCTCCCGGGTCCGGGCGACCCGCTGCTCGTGACGCCACCGGGCGATCTCGGCGTGGTTGCCAGAGAGCAGCACCTGGGGCACGTCCAGCCCCCGCCACGAGGCCGGCTTGGTGTAGACGGGGTACTCCAGCAGCCCGCCCTCGTGCGACTCCTCCACCAGCGACTCGGCGTTGCCGACAACCCCCGGCAGCAGCCGGGCGACCGCCTCGACGATGACCAACGCGGCGACTTCCCCGCCACCGACGACGTAGTCACCAAGCGACACCGCCGTCACCGGCATCCGGGCCGCGGCATCGACGACAACCCGCTCGTCGATCCCCTCGTAGCGCCCGCACGCGAACGCCAGCCACGGCTCCGCGGACAGCCTCCGAGCCATGCCCTGGCTAAACGGCATACCCGACGGGGTGGGCACGAGCAGGTGAGGGACCCCCGGCCCTGAGGCGACGACGTGGTCCAACGCTGCACCCCAGGGCTCGGGGCGCATGACCATGCCCGCGCCCCCGCCGTACGGAGTGTCGTCGACGGTGCGGTGCCGGTCGAGCGTGAAGTCGCGCAGGTCGTGGACCTGCACGGTGAGGCGGCCCTCGACGCGTGCCTTGCCGATGAGCGACAGGCCCAACGGGGCCAGGTACTCGGGGAAGATGGTGAGGACGTCGATGCGCATGCCCGCCTCAGGCGTTCAGCTCGAGCAGTCCTGCGGGCGGGTCGATGACGACGCGGCCGTGCGGCACGTCGACGACCGGTACCAGGGCGGTCACGAAGGGGATGTATGCCGTGCCGCCCCCAACGAGCGCGACCTCAAGCAGGTCCTGGGCTGCCCCGAGGCGCAGGCCGGACACGGTGCCAACCGGCGTGCCGTCGACCCGCTGGACGGCCAGGCCCACCAGCTGCCCCTCGTACCAGGCGTCCTCGTGGACCCCATCCCGGTCGGGCACAGAGTGACCGGCCGGCCCTGTGGGTGTCTCGACGGTGAGCAGGTGGGTCCCGCGCAGCCGCTGCGCACTCGTGCGGTCCACCACCTCCTCGAAGGCGAGCAGCCAGGTCCCGTTGTGCTCGCGCGCCGAGCGCAGGGTGAGCCGGCCCGGTGCACCGCCACCGCCGGGCACCTCGGTGACGAACCGCCTGCCAACGACGAACCGGCCGGCCGGGTCGTCGGTGTGCAGCCGCACGGTCACCTCCCCGCGCACACCGTGCGGCTTGCCGATCCGAGCGACCACATGGTTCATGCGGCGGAGCGCTGGTCAGCGCCGATCAGTGTCGACAATGTCGACCCTGATGTTCGACCCGCCGGCCAGGGCTCCCACCACGGTGCGCAACGCGCTGGCGGTCCGCCCGGACCGGCCGATGACCCGGCCGAGGTCGTCCGGATGCACCCGCACTTCGAGCAGCTCGCCCCGGCGCAGCTCCTTGC
Source organism: uncultured Actinomycetota bacterium (assembly GCA_963769085.1). Lineage (GTDB taxonomy): Bacteria > Actinomycetota > Actinomycetes > Actinomycetales > Dermatophilaceae > Phosphoribacter. The sequence goes on from CAVYKM010000042.1 coordinate 128,800, forward strand.
GACGCACGACGACGTCGTCCTGGTGCTCGACGATGCCCCGGACCAGGTGCTCGAGCGCCTCTTCGAGCACGGCTAGGCCCCGGCCTCAGGGTCCGCGTCGCCGGGGGTCTGCGCCGGCTCGGCGACCGGCACTGCAGGCGGGGTCTCGCTCGCGGGTTCGGACGCCGCCGCGTCGGGCGCGAGCGGGGTCTCCTCGGCCGCCGGTCGGGCGCGCCTGCGTGCTGGGCTCGGCTCGCCCTTGAGCTCGAGAGTCTTACCTGAGGCGGCCAGCGCCGCTTCGTAGAGCTCCTTCTTGGACTTGCCGGCTGGCTTGACCTGTAGGGTGCCCTCGGCCCCGGGCTGGCCGGTGAACTTCTGCCAGTCGCCGGTCTTCTTGAGCAAGGCGGCCACTGCCTCGGTCGGCTGGGCACCGTGCGAGAGCCAGTACTGCGCCCGCTCCGAGCTGATCTCGATGAGCGACGGCGACTCGGTTGGGTGGTACTTGCCGATCTCCTCGATGGCCCGCCCGTCACGCTTGGTTCGAGAGTCCATGACGACGACGCGGTAGAACGGCGCACGGATCTTGCCCATGCGCTTGAGACGGATCTTGACGGCCACAGCCCCGGTGACTCCTTCGGGTTGGTTGGAGTGGGCGCACCGGCCAGGGTGGGGACACCGGGTTGGTCACGCCGCGTGGACACGTCTGCCTAGGTGAGAGGGTCCCGGCGGGCGCGTTCAGCGGGCCATTCTGCCAGATAGCCGTCCCCTGCCGGTGATCGACCCGCATGGCGGCAGATGTTCCACAAAGCGGCAGTCGTATCTGCCGATTCTTGGAGGATCTGCCGCCTTGCGCCGGACCTGCCGACCTTCACCGGTTCATCCACGCATCGGGCTGCTCGGCCAGCCGGCGCACGTGCCTGGGCAGGCGCCCGTGGACGAGCGCAGCCAGGGTCACCTCGTCCAGGACGCTGCGCAGGCTCGCCCGCACAGCCACCCACACGGTGGGCAGCTCAGCAGCGGCGCCCAGGTATGCCGTCTCGTGCGGCCGCAGGCCATGCACCTCGGCGAGCGGTCCGTCGACGACCCGAAAGACGTCCCCGAGCGTGATCTCTGCGGCTGGCCGCGCGAGGGCGTACCCGCCGGACGCTCCGCGAGCGCTGGTGACCAGGCCACCCCGGCGTAGGTCGGCGAGGATCGCCTCGAGGAACTTCTTGGGCAGCCCCTGCCCGGTCGCCACCTCCTCGGCCGACATCTGGCCGCCGTCGCGCAGCTGCGCTTCGGCGAGTACGAGCATGGCGCGGACGGCATAGTCCGTCCGGGCCGAGATGTCCACTCGGCGATTGTGTCTCACCCGGTGCAGGTGGCGCTCAGATGTTGGCGAGAACGCCTCGCTTGCGCCGGATGACGTTGTCGATGCTCGTGAAGGCGGTGTCGACGAGCACCCCGATGAGCAGGATGCCGATCATCAGCGCGAGCATGTATGCCGGCTCGCCCAGCTCGCGGCTGTTGGACAGGAAGGCGCCGAGGCTGGGTCGGTTGGCGATGGCGACGATGAGCTCGCCGGCCAGTAGGGAGCGCCAGGCGAACGCCCAGCCCTGCTTGAGCCCGGAGACGATGCTCGGCAGTGCCGCGGGGATGACGACGTGCCGGTAGAGCGCGAAGCCGCGCGCACCGAGGTTTCGCCCCGCCCGCACGAGCAGCGGTGGGACGTAGTCCACCCCGCTGATCACGCCGTTGGCGATGGACGGCACCGCGCCGATGAGGATGACGAAGAGGATCGCCTGCTCGCTCAGCTGGAACAGCAGGATCGCCAGCGGGAACCACGCGATGGATGGCATGGTCTGCAGCCCGGTGATGAGCGAGCCCAGTGCCGTGCGCAGGATTCGCGACCTCGCCACCAGCACGCCGAGCGCCAGCCCGATGACCGACGCGACGAGGAAGCCGACGATGCCTCGCGTGAGGGTGACGCTCGTGGCCTGCCAGAAGGTCGGCTGGGTCAGCTGGGCGGCGAACTCCCTCAACGCGGTCGCCGGGGCCGGCAGGACGTACTCCGGCTTGAGGTGCAGCCAGACGACCACCTGCCAGAACGCGACGAACAAGCCGACCGCAGCGACCTTGGGCCAGGTGCCATCCCACAACCGCTTGCCGACGTTGTCGCGTTCCTCGACGGACTCGAGGGCGTCCAGCCCCTTGAGCTCGTCGACGTAGGCCGTGTCAAGCGCCATGGCGGGCCACCTCTCTGCGCAACGAGGCGGTGATGTCGCCGGTCGTGCTCGTGACCTCGGGGTCGTCGAACCGGCGAGGTCGCGCCAGCTCGACGCGGTAGTCCTCGACCACGCGCCCGGGCCGGCTGGACAGCAGCACGACCCGGTCGCCGAGGCGCACCGCCTCACGCACGTTGTGGGTGACGAAGAGCACGGTGAGCTGGCGGGCCCGCCAGATCGACTCGAGCTCGTCGTGCAGCAGGTCACGGGTCATGGCGTCCAGCGCTCCGAACGGCTCGTCCATGAGCAGGACGGTCGACGTCCGTCGCCAGGGTCCGCGCAAGGGCCACCCGCTGGCGCATCCCCCCCGACAGCTCGTGCGGGCGACGCTGGGCCGCATCCGACAGGTGGACCAGCGCGAGCAGCTCCATGGCCCGCTCGGTGCGGGCCCGCTTCGAGAGGCCGGCCAGGCGCATCGGCAGGGCCACGTTGTCCAGGGCCGACAACCACGGCATGAGCGCGTGCTCCTGGAACATGAAGGCCGGCCGGTCGGCGACCTCGATGGCGCCTCCGCTTGGCTTGTCCAGGCCGCTGACCAGGTTGAGCAGGGTGGACTTGCCGCAGCCGGAGGCGCCGACCAGGCAGACGAACTCGCCGGCACGGACGGACAGGCTCACCCGGTCGAGGGCAAGATGCCCCACCCCGCTGCCGTAGCGCTTGGTGACGGCGTCGAGCTTGACGGCATACTCCGAGATCGGCGCCGGCGCTTCCGTGGCGGTCGTGGAGCGCAGCAGGGTGATGGTCATGGCGTGGCCGTTGGCTTTCCGCTCGCGCTGAGTAGGGAGTTGAGCATGGTGAGGTCGACCATGCCGGTGAGGTCCGGCTCCTTCTTGAGCACCCCGACCGCGAGGGCGTGCTTCGCGCCCTCGGTGATGGCGCTGGTGACCGGGTCGTTGGTGAACTCGAGGTTCTTCCAGGGGGCCGCGATGTCGCTGACCTTGACCGGCTTGCCGGACACCTTCTCGATGATCGCGGCGACGTCGGCCTGGGCCTTGGCCGGGTCCTTGGCGATGAGGTCCTCGGCGCCCAGCTGACCCTTGAGCAGGGCCTTGACCGTGTCGGGGTGCTGGCTGAGGAAGTCGCTGCGGACGGCGAGGATCGTGGTGGGGAACTTGCCGTTAGGCCACAGCGTGTGCTCGTCCACCAGGACGTGGCCCCCGGCCTGGACCAGGCGGGTGGCGTATGGCTCGGGCACCCAGGCGCCGGCGATGAGGTGCTGGTTGAAGGCATCAACGATCTGGGCGTTGTCCTGCGGCGCGATGTTGACGTCGCCGCCGCCCTGCAGGTCCGTTTTGAGGCCCTGCTGCTGCAGCCAGTAGCGCAGCGCGACGTCCTGGGTGTTGCCCAGCTGCGGGCTGGCGACCTTCTTGCCCTTGAGGTCGGCGGCGCTGTTCACGGTCGAGTCGACGACGAAGGAGGCGCCGCCGGTCGCCGCCCCGGACACGACGGTCAGCGCCTGCCCCTCGGAGTTGAGGAAGGCGTTCGTCGCGGGGCCAGGTCCGACGTAGGTTGCGTCGATGGCTCCGGACTTGAGCGCCTCCATGGCGGCCGGCCCGGCGTTGAACGTCTTGACGCTCAGCGTCGTCGAGCCGAGCGCCTTCGTGTACAGGCCTTCGCGGTCGGCCACGATCGGAGTGGCGTGCGTGACGTTCGGGAAGTACCCGAGGCGCACCTCGGTCGCCGGCGAGCCGCTGTTCGTGCTCGCACCCGAGCTCGCCGGGCTCGAGCTGCCCCCGCAGGCAGCGAGCGACACGGCTGCGGCAGCAGCGACGGCGGCGGCGGCGGCCGCCGTACGGACAAGTCTCATGTGATGTTCCCCCCGGTTGTGAACGCAGGCCATGGCCGGACCACCCCGTACGCCTGGCATCGGCTCGGTTACTTGTGCCTCAGGTCACACTACCCTATTCCTATCGGCCCGGTAGGAATAGTGGAGAACTCGCTGGCCGTCCCACCCTTGACCGACCCCTTGACCCCTGACCCCGTTGACCCCCCTTGACCTGCTCCGGCCCTCCCAGCCCGCTCCGACCCTCCCGACCCCCCCCCGAGAGGTCAGTTGTTGCGGTTATTCGGCCCTCTTAACGACAACACCTGACCTTTCGATGAGGCGGGGCGGCAGCGGCGGGGCCGGGTCACGGCGCCGACCCGTGCTCCCGCGCAGGATGACGTGCCGCGGATGAGCAAGGGCGCGAACGTCGGCCCGGGGGTCGGCGTCGTAGACGACCAGGTCGGCAGGGGCATCCCTCCTCGATCCCGGGCCGGCGCAGCCAGCTGCGGGCCGCCCAGGTCGCCGCCCCGATCGCCTCGGTCGGGGACAGACCCGCCCGGGTCAGCTCGGGCCACCTCCTGGGCGACCAGCCCGTGCGGCAGCGAGCCTCCCGCGTCCGTGCCGACGAACACCGGTATGCCGGCGTCATGCGCCTGCCCGACGGTCCGGTAGCGGCGCGTGTGCAGGTCGACGAGGTGGTCGCCGTAGGCCGGGAACTTGGCCCGCGCCCGCTCCGCGATTGCCGGAAAGGTCGCGAGGTTGACCAGCGTCGGGACGATGGCAATGCCCTGGGCGGCGAACACCGCGGTGGTCTCCTCGTCGAGCCCGCAGGCATGCTCGATGCAGTCGGTCCCGGCCGCCGCGAAGTCGCGCAGCGACTCCTCGCCGAAGCAGTGCGCGGTGACCCGCGCGCCCTCCTCGTGCGCCGCGGCGACGGCCTCGGTCAGGGCCTCTCGGGGCCAGCACGGCGCGAGGTCGCCGCGGTCGCGGTCGATCCAGTCGCCGACGAGCTTGACCCAGCCGTCGCCACGGCGCGCCTCCCTGCGGACGTAGGCCGTGAGCTCGGCCGGCTCGATCTCGTGTGCGTAGCCCGGCTGGTATCGCCGAGGACGGGCCAGGTGGCGTCCGGCCCGGATGATCCGCGGCAGCTCTTCTCGCCCATCGACCCATCGAGTGTCCGCCGGGCTCCCCGCGTCGCGGATGAGCAGCGTGCCGGCGTCGCGGTCGGTGCGGGCCTGCGTCTCGGTGGTCGACTCGTCGACCGCGCCGCGCGCGTCCAGGCCGACGTGGCAGTGCGCGTCGACCAGGCCCGGCAGCACCCAGCCGCGCAGGACCTGCACGTCCGCCCCGGGACGGCTCGGCCCGGCATACGTCACCCGGCCGTCGACCACCCAGACGCGCGGTCGCGCGCTCGTGCGGTCCGACCAGCACCTCTCCCTCGATCCGCAGCATCGACGACACGCCGCGGCACCCTACCGAAGTGGCTCAGTGCGCCGGGATGCGGGCGAACCGGCGCAGCGCCTCGATGCATCACCTCCGGCGCCTCGGTGTGTACCCAGTGGCCGGCGCCTTTGACGGTGATCTGGCGGACCTTGGGAAAGAGCGCCTTCATCGCGGCCTCGTCGTGGTGGGTGACGTAGCCGGACTCGGAGCCGGCAATCCAGAGCACGGGCTCTGGGGTATGCCGGGTAGCTCGCCACCTCGGCGGCCGGCCACCCGGCGGGGCTGGACCGGCGGGTGCCGAACTCGGCGAGGCCGTCGAGGTTGGCCTGCCAGTACCACTTGTCGCCGGTGCTGGCGCAGGTTCTGCAGCAGGAAGGCCCGCACGGTCGGGTCCGGCACGGTCTCAGCCAAGGCCCGATCGGCCTCTGACCGGCTGCTGAGATGCTCCAGCGGGATGGCTTTCATGGCGGCGATGTAGTCGAGGTACCAGTGCCCGGCCCGGTAATGGCGAGGAGCGATGTCGACGACGGCCAGTCGGCGCACCAGGTCCGGGTGGGCGAGGGCAACGAGCATGGCGACCTTCCCGCCGAGGGAGTGGCCCACCAGGACACCCGGCTCGCCCTGGTTCCAGCGGCGCAGCTCGAAGGCGACGGCGTCGGCATACGCGTCGACGGAGAAGGCCATGCTCCACGGGGAGCGGCCGTGGTCGGGCAGGTCCAGCAGCAGGCACCGGGCCCGGTCCTGGTTCGGCCCGGACAGCGCCTTGGCGATCTGGTGCCAGTTGCGGCCCTGGCCGAACAGGCCGTGGCAGAAGGTGATCCGGGCGCCAGCCGTGCCGACCCGCAGATGGTGCAGCAGCGGCGTCACCGGCGGGCCCTCACACGTGGTGGAGGTAAGCGAGCGCGCAGCGCACGCTCCTGCGTCCGGTCGGATGCGAACGCGCCCGGTGGCGCCGCCCACGCCGGTGGAGGTAAAACCGAGCGCTAGAGCGCTCGTCATCACGTCCACCGATGAGTGCCCGGTGCCCACCGGTCCAACGCCGGTGGAGGCGAGGGCGGCGCTGGGGCCGCCTTTGCCTCCAGCGCGCGAAGGGGCAACAGGGGCACCGAAACAGCCCGGGCAGACGCCGGCGACACCGGCAACACCGGGGATGCCGGAGGCACTGGGGACGCGGGGACGGTGCATGGAGCCGCACGGTCAGCGCGGACGGATCAGCCCTGCAGGAACTTCTCGAAGCCCTTGGGCAGGCTCGCCGGGTCGATGTCGGCGGCCCCTCCGGTGGCGGCGCCGGGTCCCGCACTGCCGCCCGGCAGGCCAAAGGCGCTCCCCGCGGCGCTGTGGCGGGCCTGGCCGGCCCGGTCGGACGCGGCCCGCTCTTCGGCGGCCCGCTTAGCAGGGTTGCCGCTCTTGCTCTTGCGCCGTTGCGCGACGGCCTTGGCCTTGCGCCCGCCCGGGCGACCCGGCATACCGGGCAGCCCACCTCCGCCTCGGGCCAGCGACTTCATCATCTTCTGGGCCTGCCCGAACCGCTCGAGCAGCTGGTTGACCTCGCCCACGGTCACGCCCGACCCGCGAGCGATCCGCGAGCGGCGGGAGCCGTTGATCAGCTTGGGATGGGTGCGCTCGAACGGCGTCATGGACCGGACCATGGCCTCCACCCGGTCGAACTCGCGCTCGTCGAAGGCGTCCAGCTGGGCCCGCATCTGCTGCATGCCGGGCATCATCCCCAGCATGGCCTTGACGTTGCCCATCCGCTTGATCGCGGCCATCTGCTCGAGGAAGTCGTCGAAGGTGAAGTCCTCTTCGGCGAGGAACTTGCGGGCCATCTCGTCGGCCTGCGCCGCGTCGAAGGCCCGCTCGGCCTTCTCGATGAGCGTGAGGATGTCGCCCATGTCGAGGATCCGGCTGGCCATCCGGTCGGGATGGAAGACCTCGAAGTCCTTGACCTGCTCGCCGACGGATGAGTACATGATGGGCCGGCCGGTCACCGACGCGACCGACAGAGCGGCGCCACCGCGCGCGTCTCCGTCGAGCTTGGTGAGCACGACGCCGGTGAAGTCGACGCCCTCCTGGAACGCCTGCGCGGTCTCGACCGCGGCCTGGCCGATCATGGCGTCGATGACGAAGAGGACCTCATCCGGGGCGATGGCCGCCCGGATGGTGGCGGCCTCGCTGCATGAGCTCGGCGTCGACCGCGAGCCGTCCAGCGGTGTCGACGATGACGACGTCGTGCTGGCGGGCCCGCGCCTCGAGCACCCCGGCCCGGGACACCGCGACCGGGTCGCCGTACGAGCGGGTGCCCTCTCCGGTGGCCCCGACCGCGTCGTGGCCGAAGACGTTGCCGCGTTCCGGGGCGAAGACTGGCACGCCGGCGCGCTCGCCGACGACCTGCAGCTGGGTCACGGCGTTGGGGCGCTGCAGGTCGGCCGCCACGAGCAGCGGCGTGTGGCCCTGGTCCTTGAGCCACCGGCCGAGCTTGCCCGCGAGGGTGGTCTTGCCCGACCCCTGCAGGCCGGCCAGCATGACGACGGTGGGCGGGTGCTTGGCCAGCTGCAGCTGGCGGGTCTGCCCGCCGAGGATGCCGACCAGCTCCTCGTTGACGATCTTGACGACCTGCTGCGCCGGGTTGAGCGCCTGGCTGACCTCAGCTCCGAGCGCCCGCTCGCGCACCGAGGCAACGAACGCCTTGACGACCGGCAGCGCGACATCGGCGTCGAGCAGGGCCAGGCGGATGTCGCGCAGGGTCGCGTTGATGTCGTGCTCGGTGAGGCGCCCCTTGCCGCGCAGGTTGCGGAAGGTCGCGGTCAGCCGGTCGGACAGTGAGGAGAACACCCGAAAACCTTACCTTCCAGGGCGGAGCCCGATGCGGCCTCGGTATGCCGTGCGGCCCGCTCTCGGTATGCCGTGCGCCGCCCGAGCTCAGCCCGCTGTTGCCCCCTCCAGGGGGCCCTCGCAGGTCTCGATGAGCAGGGCGACGACCTGGCCGACCTGGTGCGGGGCGAGCGGGGCGCCGTCGGCCCTGGTGAGGTAGAAGGTGTCGAGCGCCTGGCCGGCATACGTGGCGATGTGGGCGCTGCGCACCGACATCCCGGCTGCGGCGAGTGCCACGCCGATGTGGTAGAGCAACCCGGCCCGGTCCGTGGCCCGGACCTCGATCACGGTCGCGCTGTCGGAGGCCCCGGGGACGATCATGGCGCGAGCCTGCCCCGGCGACCCCGTGGTGGCGCGGGAGCTGGGCGACGGGTTGGGCCTGCGCCGTCGGGTGAGACTGCTCAGTGGCGTGCGGTCCCCGGCGGTGAGCCGAGCCAGCTGCCGAGCGAGCCGCTCCGGGTCCGGGATGTCACCTGAGGGTGACTCGACGTGCCACTCGTCGACGGCTATGCCGTCGACGGTGCGAAGCAGTGCTGAGCGCACGACGAACCCGTCCGCGGCAAGCAGACCAGCCAGGTCGGCGAACAGCCCGGGGCGGTCGCTCTCGACGACGTCGACCCGTTGGGCCGAGCCGAAGGGGGTGACGGTCACGAGCGGCACCCCCGTGGCGAGCCGGTCAAGGACGTCACGCGTTAGCAGGTCACCGGCGGCCTGCGGCCGGTCGCCCTCGGCGGTCCGTGCCTCACCGGCCAGCTCCCGGCGCGCTGCCGCCATCAGCCGCGCAAGCAGCTGTGCTCGCCAGTCGGTCCAGGCGGCCGGCCCCGCCGCGCTGGCGTCGGCCTCGGTGAGCGCGCGCAGCAGCTCGAGGGTCTCGGCCTCGCCGCAGACGGCCTCGCGCACCGCTGCAACCGTCCTGGGGTCGCCGGGGTCTCGCCGGGTGGCCAGCTCGATGAGCGTCAGGTGCTCGCGAACCAAGCGGACGACCAGGTCACGGTCGGCTGGCCCCACCCCAAGGCGGTCACAGACCGCGGCGGCGACAGGTGCTCCGGACGCTGGGTGGTCGACCGTGCCCTGCGCCTTGCCGATGTCGTGCAGCAGCGCCGCCAGCAGCAGCAGGTCGGGCCGCTGCACGTCGCGGACCAGCCCGCTGGCCCGCACCACGGTCTCGACCGAGTGCCGGTCGACGGTATGCCGGTGCACGGCGTTGTGCTGCGGGCGGCACCGGACCGTCGCCCACTGCGGGATCCACCGGTCGATGAACCCGACGAGGTCGAGCCCCTCCCACACCGCGACCAGGCCGGGACCGGCCGCCAGCAGGTCGGTGAACAACGCGAGAGCACCCGGCGGCCAGGGGGTCGGCAGGGGCGGCGAGGCCACGAAGAGGTTGTTCAAGGTGGCCGGGGCGAGCGGGACGCCGTTGCGCGCTGCGACGAGCGCCGCTCGCAGCACGAGGGTGGGGTCAGTGCTCGGCGACACACCGGCGCCGAGGACCGCCTCCCCGTCGTGCAGGAACAGCCCGTACCCGAGCGGGGTGAGCGTGGGTCGCCGGGGACCGACACGAAGGGCCCGGGCCCGCTGCGACTGGGAGGCCCGGCGCAGGGTTCCGTCGAGGGCATAGGCGATGACCCGTGCGGCGGCGGACACGTCCGTGAGCATGTCGTCGGTGTGGGCGTAGCCGAGCAAAGCCGCGACCCCGTCGTGGTCCTCCCGGCTGAGCCGGTCGCGGCTGCGTCCGGTGACGACGTGCAAGGCGTCCCGGACGTCGAGCAGCCGCGCGTAGGCGGCGTCGACCGCGCCGTGCGGCCGGTCGGCGAGCCACGCGGCGGTGAGCGCACGCAGGACGGTCATGTCCCGCAGCCCGCCGCGGGCCTCCTTGAGGTCTGGTTCGAGCAGGTGGGCGGCGTCCCCCATGCGGGTATGCCGGGCCTGGACCGCGTCGACGAGCTGCGGCAGGCGTCGGCGGGCGTTGCCGCGCCAGTCGTGGGCCACGGTGGAGCGCACCGCGCTGACGACCTCGGCGTCGCCCGCCGAGGTGGGCGATGTCCAGCAGCCCGACGGCCGCCGACAGGTCGTCCGCCGCGACCTGCCGGCACTGGGCGACGGTGCGGACCGAGTGGTCGATCTTCGCTCCGGAGTCCCACAGGGGGTACCACAGCCGCCCGGCGAGTGTGTCGAGCTCGGCCCGGGCGATCGAGCGGGACTGGTGCACGAGCACCAGGTCGTAGTCGCTGAGCGGGCCGGAGTCGCCCCGGGCCAGGCTGCCGACCGCGGCGAGCGCGACGCCCGGGACCTCACGGCCCATGGTCGCCTCGGTCCACAGCCCGGCGAGCCACTCCCGCCCGAACGCGGCGAGGGCGGCCCGGCGCGCTGGCCGGCACCGGGGGCCGCGAAGCCCCGGGTGCCGGCCAGGTCGAGCCGCTTGCTGGTCAGATCGAGAGAGTCGGTCATGGCCGATGGCGACCCGCTCGATGCAGGACTGGCGATGGGTCTGCGCTCCTGTTCGATTGCCGACCGTCAGATCGCGTCGTGCCCGCGCTCACCGGTGCGGACCCGGACGAGGTCGTCGACCGGGACCGACCAGATCTTGCCGTCGCCGATCCGGCCGGTGTGCGCCGCCTTGAGGATGACGTCGATGACGCTGCCGACGTCCAGGTCGTCGACGAGCACCTCCAGGCGGATCTTCGGCACGAAGTCGACGGTGTACTCGGCGCCCCGGTAGACCTCGCTGTGGCCCCGCTGGCGGCCGTAGCCGCTGGCCTCGCTGATGGTCATCCCGGAGATGCCGTAGGACTCCAGCGCCTCCTTGACGATGTCCAGCTGATGGGGCTTGATGATCGCGGTGACGAGCTTCATGACCGCGCTCCTTCCGTGACTGCCTCAGGTGGTGGACGACGACACCCCGGCCTGGGCGAAGCGCTCCGCCCAAGCGCCCGGCCGACGTCGGCGTCAGGTCGTAGCCGGTCTCGGCGTGCTCCTCGAGGTCGATGCCGCTGATCTCGGCGTCGCTGGTGATGCGGAAGCCCATGAGGGCGTGCAGCGCCTTGCCGATGAGCCAGGTGACGATGAAGGAGTACGCCAGGACCGAGAACGCCCCGATCGCCTGGGCCTTGAGCTGGTCGAGCCCGCCGCCGTAGAACAGCCCGTCGACCGCGGCCGGCGCCTCTGCAGTGGCGAGGAAGCCGATCGCGAGCGTGCCGATGAGACCGCCGACGAGGTGGACTCCGACGACGTCGAGCGAGTCGTCGAAGCCGAACCGGAACTTCAGGCCCACGGCATACGCGCAGGCCACGCCGGCGAGCAGACCGACGACCAAGGCGCGCCCACTGGGCTCACCGACGAGCACGACGGCGTGATCGCGACGAGGCCGGCGACGATACCGGAGGCGGCACCCAGCGAGGTCGCGTGGCCGTCGCGGACCCGCTCGGTGAGCAGCCAGCCGGCCATCGCGGCTACTGGTCGCGCCGAGCGTGTTGACCCAGGCGACCGAGGCCGTGGTGTCGCCGAGATCGCCGACCCGGAGTTGAACCCGAACCAGCCGAACCACAGCAATCCGGCGCCGATCATGACGAGGGTGAGGTTGTGCGGCCGCATCGCTTCCTTGCCGAAGCCGAGCCGCTTGCCGAGCACCAGGGCCAGCGCCAGGCCCGCGGCACCGGCGTTGATGTGGATTGCGGTCCCGCCCGCGAAGTCGATTGCCTTGATGTTGTTGGCGATCCAGCCGCCGTTCTCGGACGGCGAAGCCGTCGAACGCGAAGACCCAGTGCGCCACTGGGAAGTAGACGAGCGTGGCCCACACGACGGTGAAGACGACCCAGGTCGCGAACTTCGCCCGGTCGGCGATCGCCCCGGAGATCAGTGCGACGGCGATGATCGCGAAGACCGACTGGAAGGCCACGTACGCCATCGCCGGAACGGTCCCTGCGACCGCGTCCGGCGACATGAGCCCGGCCAGCCCGAAGTACTGGGTCGGGTCTCCCACGAGCCCGAAGCCCACCGACCGAGCTGCCGAACGCCATGCTGTACCCCCACAGCACCCAGATGATCGAGACACTGCACAGCGCGGCGAAGCTCATCATCATCATGTTCAGGACGCTCTTGGCCCTGACCATGCCACCGTAGAAGAGGGCGAGACCGGGGGTCATCAGCAGCACCAAGGCGGCGCTCGCGAGGACCCAGGCGGTGTCACCCGTGTTGATCTTGTCCATGCGACGAGGGTCGGGGGCGCGACGTTTCGCTGCGCGACCCTGCGTGTTACAGCCGTGTTAGCAGTGCTCGGCGCAGGTAAGCATCTCGTTTCCGGGTCTCCGGCCTCCGTTGGAGCAGCTGAAGGCTCGGACACGGACTCTCCGCTCCGCGAACAGCGGGCCTACGCTGGCCGGATGCCTGTGCTGGCGCATCAAGCTGCACCTGCCTTCGCCGCGTCGGCGGCTGGTGCAGCGCGCCCGCCTCGGCGACCAGCTGGGCGCAGCGGCAGGCGAGGGGGCCCGGCTGGTCCTCGTCGCGGCCCCGGCTGGGTTGGCAAGACCACCTTTCTCGCGCAGTGGCTGGCGGCGGCGCAGAAGTCGCAGCGCCGAGTGGCGTGGTTGGCTCTTTCGACCCGGTGACGCCGACCTCCGACTGTTTCTGACCCATCTGGTGGCCGCGATCCAGACCGCCGAACCGGAGGCTGGTGTCGACGCGCTCGCCCTGCTGGAGGCCGGCGGCACGACGCCAGCCGACGCCGTCCTGGGCAGCCTGGTCAACGATCTCGACGTCCTGGCCGGTCCCACGGTGGTGGCGCTCGACGACTACCACGTCATCGACGAAGCCGCCGTCCATGAGGCGGTGACCTTCCTGCTGGACAACCTGCCTCCGCAGGTCACGCTGGCGATGGCCACTCGGGTCGACCCGCCGCTGCCGCTGTCCCTGTTGGCCGAGCGCGTGGCGCAGTCGTGGAGGTGCGGGCCGCTGACCTTCGCTTCACCACCGACGAAGCGGAGGTGTTCCTCAACGAAGTGATGGGCCTGGCGCTGGAGCCCACGCTCGTGGCCGCGCTAGAGGCGCGCACCGAAGGGTGGGCGGCTGGGGCAGCCGGAGGAGGTGCGCGCGTTCCTGCTCGACACCTGCGTGCTGTCGTGCAGCTTACCGGCGGCCTCTGCAACGCCCTGACCGGACGCCGCGACGGTCAGCCGATGCTGGCGACCCTTGAACGGGAGAACCTCTTCGTCGTCCCGCTCGACGATGAGCGTCGGTGGTACCGCTACCACCACCTGTTCGCCGACGCGTTGCGGGCCCGTCTGGTCGCCCGGCATACCGACCGGGTCGGTGAGCTGCACGCCGCGGCCAGCCGATGGCTCGCCGAGAACGGGCTGCTGGCCGATGCCGTCCGGCACGCGATCCGCAGCGGCGACCACGAGCACACCGCCGACCTCGTCGAGCTCTCCCTGGCCGACCTGCGCCGACGACGCCAGGACCGCACCCTTCGCCGCACTGGCTCGTCGCGCTGCCCGAGGACGTCCTGAAGATCGTGGCCGACCGCTGCTCGCCACCTTCGTGGGGTGGAGCCGGCTGTCCGAGGGCGACTTCGACGGGGTGGGCGTGGCTCGACGCCGCCGAGGCCGGCCTCGACACGACGCGGCCATCGACCATCCCGACGGCGGGCTCGCTGGCCGAGGCGGCCAGGGACCGGGAGGGCGAGGTCCGCTCCCTGCCGGCCGTGATCGCGGTCTACCGCGCCTCGGTCGCCCAAGCCCGGGCGACGTTGACGGTACGGTCGGCATGCCCGCCGGGCACTCGCGCTGGCCGGACCGCAGGACCACTTCCCGCGCGGCGCCGCCGGCGGCTTCGTCGGCCTGGCGGCATGGGCCGCCGGCGACCTGGGCACCGCAGTGGACACGTTCACGGAGGCGGTCGCCAGCCTCCACGCAGCCGGCATGGTCGCGGACGAGCTGGGCGCGACCGTCGTGCTGGCGAACATGTGGCTGGCGCGCGGACGTCCCCTCGAGGCGCGCCGCCTCTACGAGCGCGCGCTGGCCGCGGCCGAGAGACACCCCGGCCCGGTGCTGTCCTCCACCGGCGACCTGCACGTGGGCCTGGCGGACGTCCTGTGCGAGCAGGGCGACCTGGAAGCGGCCGCGGAGCACCTGCAGGTCGCCCGCGAGCTCGGCGACCGGGCGTCGCTGCTGGAGAACCGGCACCGCTGGTACACCGCGAGTGCCGCACTGCTGCGGGCGAACGGCGACCTGGACGGCGCGGTCGCGAATGCTCGACCACGCCGAGCCGCTCTTCCTGCCCGGCTACCTCCCGGACGTACGTCCGATCGCCGCGACCAGGGCGCGGGTGCGGATCGTCCAGGGGCGCCTCGACGACGCGCGTGCATGGGCCCGCGCGCGCCGGGTCGCGCCGACCGATCCGCCGACCTACCTGGCCGAGTACGACCAGCTCACCCTGGCCCGGCTGCTCGTCGCCGAGGGTCACGCGCGAGAGGCGCTCGACCTGCTCGACCGGGTGCTGGACGTCGCGCAGGCGGCGGGCCGCGCCGGCAGCTGGATCGAGGCGGGTTTGGTGCGGGCGCTGGCCCACCAGGCGAACGGCGACGCGGACGCGGCGGAGGCCGACCTCGCGGCCGCCCTCACCGACGGGGTGCCGGCCGGCTACCGCCGGCTCTTCCTCGACGAGGGGGCGCCGATGGCGCAGCTGCTCGGGCAGCTCGCCCGCGCGCTGCGCACGGCATACGCACGCATGCCGATCACCTGCTGGCCGCCGCACCGCGACCGTCGGCACCCGCCCCCGCTGCACCCGCCTCCGAGGAAGGACTCAGCGATCGCGAGCTCGAGGTGCTGCGGCTGCTGGCCACCGAGCTCAGCGGGCCGGAGATCGCGCGAGCGCTCTTCGTCTCGGTGAACACGCTGCGCACGCACACCAAGCACATCTTCACCAAGCTCGACGTGACCACCCGCCGCGCCGCGGTGCGCCGAGCCGCGGGCCTCGGCCTGCTCTGAGGGTCACCGGCGGCCGAATCACCAACCCGGTCACATCACGTGGTGATGTGGCCTCACCAAGCCGCTGCCTAGCGTCAGTGACATCGCCGGGCACCATGCCCGGCCTGACAACCGAGAGCATCGCCATGACCGTCACCCCCACCTCCCTGACCCGGGCAGCCGGCGCCGCCGCGGTCGCCGCCGGCGGCGAGGCCTTCATCGGCGTCCAGATCGGCCACCCCCACTTGGACATCACCTCCATTCACGACGACCGACGTTGTCGTTCGCGGGGTCCCTGAAGGTCCTGATGGCCGCGCTGGCACTGACCGGCATCTCCGGTATGTACCTGGAGCCAGGTCCGCCGCAACGGCGTCCTCGGGCTCATCGGCTACCTGGTGCTCGCCACGGGCTACCTGC
>CAVYKM010000043.1:0-47930 GCA_963769085.1 uncultured Actinomycetota bacterium
TCCACCGGAACGCGTGAGCAGGGCGTCGCCCGCCGTGTGCGCGTACCCGGTGACCTGGCCCAGCGCGTTGATCCCGACGCCCATCGCTGTATGTTCCGCCGAGCGTGCCCAGATCCTGCATGTCCCCGGACGCGGTCCACCGGAACGCGTGAGGGGCGCCGCGCGCCGTGTCCGCTTCCCCGGTGACCTGGCCCAGCGCGTTGATCCCCGACGCGGAGCTGTACATTCCGCCGAGCGTGCCCAGATCCTGCATGCCACCGGACGCGGTCCACCGGAACGCGTGAGAGAAGTGCCGCCCGCCGGGTCCGCGTACCCGGTGACCTGGCCCAGCGCGTTGATCCCGGTCGGATAGCTGTATATTCCGCCGGGCAGCGTGCCCAGATCCTGCATGCCACCGGACGCGGTCCACCGGAACGCGTGAGAGGTGCCGCCTGCCGTGTCCGCGGACCCGGTGACTTGGCCCAGCGCGTTGATCCCGTGTCCCGCGCTGCCCGTTCCGCCGGGCAGCGTGCCCAGATCTGTCATCGTCGTTGTGTGGGCTGCCGAAGCAGGTACCGCCGAGGCCCCCGGGCTCCCTGTGGTTGCCGCAGCGGGCGCCGTAAGCGCGCCGGCCAATAGCGCCACGGTCGCCAAGGCGCCCCAGCGGGAACGTCGACCCAACATCGCCGACACCGCTGTAACCACTGCCCGCTTTGGGTCCATAGTCACGAGTCGACTCCTGCGCGCATTCGCCCGGTAAGGGACGAAAGTCCCGGGACTTCCTGACCGCGCGGGCGTGGACCCGGCCGGAGCGCCCGACGGCCTTGTTCGATCAGGCGGTGACGTGGCTGCGCACTGCCAGAGTCCTGCTGCCAGGCTAAGCGTGCTCGCGCGGTTGGTTGCCGAGGTTCGCGCCGAGGCCGCCGATCGGCTCTACCAGATCCTCGCCGGGACGGTCCACGTCCAGCGCCGCAGTCGTCTTGACGGTCTGCTGGTGGTGCCGACCGGCGCACGTGTCTGGGAGCTAGATCGGCTGCGTCGGGCACCCGACTCGTGCGTCCGGGCCGAGATGGTGCGGGCGCTGGAGCGCGCTGCCGAGGTCATCGGCCTGGGCGCCGGCACTGTCGAGGTGGGCGAGGTACCGCCGGGGCGGATGGAGGCACTGGCCCGACACGGGTTGCTGGCCAACGCGGCGATGCTGCGCCGACTGCCCGATGCCCCGCCGCACTGCGACCCTGGTCGCGACAGCGCGGGCGCTGCAGGTGGCCGCAGTCGATGACGCCCTTGACCTGTTCGTCGTGTTGATGGGCCACGAAGCTGATCGGCGCGGCGCAGCGAGCCTCGACCAGAGACCGGCCGCGTTCGCTGCCGCAGCTGAGGCAGGCCTGCGTCACCCTGGCGGCCGGCGGCCCGGGTGTTGCTCGAGCTGGTCGACGCTCACGGGGATGGTGCGGCCGGAGGGCTGGACCTGGCGTTGGCGTGGTCGCGGCTGCGGGCCGCGGTGCCGCGGGAACGGCTGGCCGCCACGGTGGCCACCGTCGACGAACTCGCTCCGGACACCGACGACGACTGCGGACCAGCGGGCAGAGTTGGTGAAGCGCTACGCCACGGTGCGCCCGTTCCTGACGATGTTCGGCGAGGTGGTGCCGCTGGGCTGCCACCGACGCCGGCCGACCGATCCTGACAGCGGTACGAGGCCTCGCGGACCGGGCGCAAGCGCGTTCGTCGGTGAGCAGGTCGTCGATGAGCTGGTGACCGGGCCGTGGCGGAGGCTGGGGTTCGCCAACCAGCAGCTGCCAGCCGAAACGATCGACCACCGGGCCTACGCGCTGTGCGTGCTGGAGGCTGCCTGCACCGCGGGCTGCGCCGCCGCGACGTCTACGCGGTCGGCTCGGCACGGTGGGGCGATCCCGGTGGCGCGGCTGACGTTGAACAGTTCCGCTACCTGCTGGGCCAGCTCGCCGCCGCCGCCGCCGAAGTCCACTCTCGGGATCAGCTTGGCCCAATGCGTGGTTGCTGTACTTCAAACCACCGGAGCAGCCACCGTCCGTAAGCGCTACCGCCAGCTCAGGCGCCTCTGTACGGGCTTGCGGGTGGGGCCCTGGCCGCCTGGATGTTCCGGCCCTGCTCTGGGCCGAGGTTGTCTGGGCCGAGTCCGGCTGTAGCTGGCCGACCGGCAAGATTCGGCCGCCCTTAGGACTGCCGGGAGCTGGCGCGACGGGTAGCGCCTCAGTTCAGCGTTGCCGGCGCCCACCATGGGTGCGTCGCAGGATTACCAGGATCAGACCGGCGAGGACAACGACGCCGGTCAGGGCTACCCAGGTGATCGGGCTGGGGCCCGACGAGGCCACCGCGGTTGGAGCGGCCTGCTCATCGTCGGAAGCCACGACTCCAGTCCCACTCGGTGTCGAACTCGGTCGCGGGGTAGCGGCCGGGGTGGCAGCCGGCGCGCCGCTTGCCGCGACGGGCGCGTCCGGGCACAGCCGGATCGTCGTTCCCGCGGCGGGGGGATCCGGGGGCAGCTGCTTGGCGCCGGCCGGGTCGCGCATGATCGTGCGGACGTGGGCGATGACGTCGTCTGCCGTTCCGGGCGCGATGGGCGCTGGACGGGTGTCGTTGTCGACGTGGATGGTGGGGAGATACCGATACCCGGTGACGCTGACCCGGCCGTCGGGGTCGCGGGCCAGGCCGATGTAGATGACGGCCGAGGTGGCGGCGTAGTACTTGGCCTGCAGGCGGCCCTGGGCGGCCAGGAAGTTGCCCAGCGAGTAGAACACCCACGTCTGGCGCTCGCCGACGTCGATCACGTCGGGGGGCTGCAGGGTGTGGGGCTGCGCGCCCAGGATGATGTCGGCGCCCGACTCGGCCATGGCCTGCGCGGCGGCGACTTCGGTGCGGTCCGGGGTGAACCGGTACTCGAAGCCGAAGTGCGCAGCGACGAGCACGAGGTCGGTCTCCCGGTCGGCCTGGGCGATGGCATCGAGCACGCCTTGGCGGATACCACCGTGCTGGCCGTAGTCGTTGGAGTTGTACAGCAGGTTCACCTGGTTGAACGGGTCAGGGATGCCGTTGGTGCCCCAGGTGGCCGAGACGAACCCGATGCTCGACGGTGGCGTCGTCACGGGTCAGCTCGATCCGCGTGTACGGCGGCCGGTCGGTGACGCCGCTGCGGACCGTGCCGTGCTGGACGAGTCCGGCCGCGGCCAGCACGTCTAGCGTCGCGTCGAGTCCGGGAGGACCTCGGTCGAGGATGTGGTTGTTGGCCGTCGAGACTACGTCGATCCCGGCGTTGCGCAGGGCGGTGGCCAGCGCGGGGTTGAAGTTGAACGCGGGGTACCCCGTGTAGCCGGCCCCCTTGAGCATCGCGCCGTCGAAGTTCGTGTAGGCCAGGTCGGCGGCCTGCACGTAAGGGCGCAGGTAGTCGAACAGCACGTCGTACCCCCGGGTCTCGCCGACCTGCTGGATCTTCTCGTGCGGGAAGGTGTCACCCGTGGCGGCGACGGTGAACTGCGTCCACCCGTCGCTGTCCGACGGACAGCCGCTGTCGTACAGCGACGTGGTCAGGTCAGCGACAGGTTGCGCCGCCGCCGGCAGGACGCCAAGCCCAAATCCCCAGGTCGCCAGAACGGCCACCGCGACAACGCCCGCGCGCACCACGGGCAGAGGCAACGCGATGCGCGTCCTTCGTGCGACCCACCCCGCGGAGATCACCCAACCCTTCTCGAGGATGCCTCAGACCCACACGCCACGTGGGCTGCCCTGTGCAGCCGTTACCTACGACCGTACCGGTTTGCGTCAGTTCCTGAGGCATTCAACGGTGCCATCCGGTATCACTGTGTCAGCGAGTTGTGGGGTGCGACGGTCAACCCCTGGGACTCCGCGCGGACCGCCGGAGCCGGCCCAATGCTGCGGCGTCACCGCGTTACGACCCTACTTGGGACGCGTGCCGGACGCCAGCACGGTGCAACCGGTCCAAGCAGCGCCGATCGGCATCCAGCTGACCGCGGTCAACGGTTTACTGGCGCGGCAGGTCGCCGACTTGCAGGCGGCCTACCAGAGCATCGCCGGCCCTACATGGGCGCGATCCGTGGACGGTACCGGCGCCGCTACGCGGCCCGCCGCCCGCCAAGCCCATCCGGGTCGCACTCGTGCTCGACCCCGGCGATGCGGGAACATCACCACAAGATTCAAGACGGCCTCCGCGTCGCGGGCCCGGCGCTGCAACAGGCCGGCTACGCCGTCGAAGAGATCGAACCACCAGGCATCGACACGGCCGCCAACGCCGTGCTCGTCATGCTCAGCGCCCCGCCCCTCAGACACATGTGGCAGCAGGTCCTCTCCGGCCTCCACCCGGTCGACACCCAGCGGTACGCATCGGCGTTCTTCGACGCGGCCGGGCACCCCGACGTCGCGGCGGTCGAGCAAAGCTACATCACCCGTCACCTGGTGCTGCAGGCCTCGGGGACAGATCCACAGACCCACCCATTGATCGTGGCCCCCATCGCCACCGAAGTTCCACCACGGGCCGGATTCCGACCTGGACGACAATCGGGTGGCCAAGGAACTCAACACGATGCGCATGGCCATCGCAGTCAACGCCCTCGGCCTCCCAGCCGTGCCAATGCCCGTGGGGATTCAAGACGGGCTGCCGCAAGCGGTGCAGCTGATCGGCGCACGATACCGCGAGGATTCTCTGCTTCTGCTTGGACGCTGCCGCCGCCGTGGAAGAACAACTTGGCACCCTCACCCCAATCGACCCAAGATGACCGCGAACAGCGGCAAGTAGGCCTACTACTTCCGGTTGGTGCCCACGACGCTGACCAAGTCGCGCAGCTCATCAGCCCCACCCCGGAGATCACCCCGCCCACATTCCTGTCGGCGCCCCCGTGACCCGTGGCGTTCCGGTGACCGGTACCGGTGTGTGGCGGTCGTCCGGCACCGGGATCGGCATCAACCGCACCGTGCGGCCGAGCTTGGCCACCGTCCGCGGCATCCGGCCCGCAGCTCACGCCACGGGTGCGGGGCCTACCAGTCGAGCGGCCAAGCCCAGCCGAGCTCACCCCCGCCCGCGGCCGACGCGGATTTCGTCGACTTGCCCCCATCCTGGGCACCCACGCCAGTCCACCGAAATCCCGAACCCCCCCGGCCCCGGCCGACCACCCGGCGCCGACCACCCAGCACCCGCCGACCCCCCACGAGCCCGTCACCCAGCAGTCAAGAAGGCAGCAGAGCAGGGTCAGGGCTGATATGGAGTGCCTGGTTGTCAAGGGGGCAGGGGGTAGTTTCTCCCGTCGACACGGTGGGGGGTGGCGTCGACGGGGTCGCGGTTGGTGTTGACGCGTGGGGGTCAGCGGTGGTCTGGGTCAGCGTGTCTGTTCGACGCGATGTCAAGGCTGATATGCGCGGGTTGGGTACCGCAGGACCGTGTGTTCGGCGGGAGCTTCACCGCTGTCTAGTATCGAGTGTGGCCCTGAATCACGTTGGTGGACAGGGTTGCTCATAGCCCCAGGGCGGGTTCGCTCCATCACGCTGCAGGCCCAACTGGTGCTGACCCCCACGGTCAGCTCAGGGGGTGTTCTTCACGGGGGGAGGTCGGATTGGGCACTGTGCCCGGCGTCGGCGGTCCGGTGGCCTGATGTGGTGGTCGCCACAGCTACCGGCGTCGAAGAAGCCGTCCACGTCGCCGACGGCCACCACGCTCACCCCGACGCGCTCCCGGCGGCCTGAGCACACCAGGGCTTTCCTCGATCGTGGCCAACCCGGCCGCAGCGAGGAGGGGTCAAGGTGGAGCGCCCGCAGGCGCAAGGCGGGACGCGACAGCGGACCGCCTGAAGCCGAGGACGAACGACCTTGACGCCGACGAGCGCAGGCCGATAATCCCGCCACGAGGAAGGCCCCGGCGACCCCCGGCGCCGGCGACGTAGACACGCGCTGTCTCATGGTTGTGTGCCGGGTCAGTCCGGCAGTGTCGCCAGCGACCAGCACCAGCCGGCCAGCTCGCGCGCGATGGCGGTGTTGGCGGCCGTGGGGCGCTTCTTGCGGTCGGCGTAGGCGACCCAGCGGGCGTGCAGTCGCTGGTTGCCGGCGTGTCCTCGAGCGCGGGCCGCGGGGGTGGCCACCTCCCAGCGGCGCCGCATGACCGCGGTCGGCCGGTAGGTCTTGCGGTGATGCCACGCCGCTTGGACCAGCAGCCGACGCACGTGGCTGTTACCGGTCTTGGTGATCGGGCCCTGGGAGCGCGACGCGCCCGAGGAGTGCTCGGAGGGAACCAAGCCCAGGTAGGCGCCGATGCTCGCGCCGGTGAACCGGTGCCAGTCGCCGATCTCGACAGCCAACGCGAACGCGGTCAGCGTCGAGATCCCCCGCAGACACGCCAGCCGGCGCACCACCGGCGTGAACTCGCAGTCGGCGGCGATCACGGTGATCTTCTCCTCCAGCCGGTCCCGACGACCCGTGGCCAGCACCACCGCCTCATACGCGTCCTCGAACGCCGCCTGGGTCCCGACCCGCTCGAACCGCTGGCGCGCCAGCCACCCCTCGTGCGCCACCGTCCACGCCTTCCCGCCCGAGTACACGATCCCGTGCCGCAGCAGCAGCTTCGACAGCCGGTGCCGCGCCCGCATCAGATCCGCCCGGGCCGCCTCCCGGGCCCGCACCAGATCCCGGGCGGCCTCCTGCGCCTCGGTCGGCACCCGAACCGAGACCACCTCATCCAGGCGCAGCAACCGAGCCAGATGCAACGCGTCCCGGGCATCGGTCTTCACCCGCGCCCCCGCCGGACGCTGCAACTTCGAGGGCGCCACCACCTCACACCTGACCCCCTCCGCCGTCAACGCCCGGCACAAGCCGAACCCGGTCGGGCCCGCCTCGTACACCACCGCCGACGGCCCCGGCAAACCCCGAACCCACCCCACCACCTCCCGGTGCGCCGGCGTCAACCGCGCCCGGAACACCTCACCCGTGACACCATCGATCGCCGCCGCCACGACCGACCGCGCGTGCACATCCAACCCAACACTCGTACGCTCAGAGAACACCGGGGCCTCCCACACCTGTCGGATAGGCCGAGCGCGGGACATCGCACTCGGTAACCCACGAGAATGTGTGAGCGAGGCCCCGGCCGGCAAACCAACCCCTCAACGGTCGGTCACTCCATACGGTCTAAGAGTGGGGCCTCGTGTGCAAGAGCGGGGGGTTTGTCGCTTGACCACGAGTTTCCGTTGGCGGTCGGGCCATTGGCGCCAACAGCCGCCTGGCCGCCGGGCTCGCCGCACGGGTCGACGGCAGCTAGGACCCGTCGCTGACCGGCGTCAGCTTCGCAGCATCGGCGCTGCTCGTCGGCGCGCCGACCCCAGCAGCGGCCGCGCCGCCACCGCGAGTGCGACGGCGGGTGCGCTCGCGGCGCGGACGCTCGGCTTTGGCGGTGCCCCCCTCAGGGGAGTCACCGGCATACCGCTCGCCTCGCCGCCGCCCAGTGGATGCCGACCGGTCGCCTCCCTGAACGTGGGACCGGTGGCTTTGCCGTCGGCCGAACCGGCCGGTTTCGCCGAGGTCCTCGAGGACCTCGGCGTCCAGGCCGGCCCGCGTCTGCTCGGCCTTCGCCAGCCGGCCAGTCGCACCGGCCGGGATGTCGAGGTCGCTGTAGAGGTGCTCCGAGGAGGAGTACGTCTCCACCGGCTCGGGGATGCCCAGGTCGAGCTGGCGGTCGATCATCGCCCAGCGCGACAGGTCCTCCCAGTCGACGAGGGTGATCGCGATACCCGTGTTGCCGGCCCGGGCGGTGCGCCCGATGCGGTGGATGTAGGTCTTCTCGTCCTCAGGGCACTGGAGATTGACCACGTGGGTGATGTTCTCGACGTCAATGCCCCGGGCGGCGACGTCGGTGGCGACCAGGACGTCGATCTTGCCGTTTCGGAATGCCCGCAGCGCCTGCTCACGGGCCCCTTGCCCGAGGTCGCCGTGGATGGCTGCAGCAGCGAAGCCCCGCTCGGCGAGGTCCTCGGCGACCTTGGCCGCCGTGCGTTTGGTCCGCGCGAAGATGAGGCACAGCCCTCGGTCCTTGGCCTGCAGCACCCGGGACAGCACCTCGACCTTGTCCATGGCGTGCGCCCGGTAGACGAACTGCTCAATGGCCTTGACGGTGTGGGCGTTCTCGTTCTGCTCACCCATGGCCCGGATGTGCGTGGGCTGGGTCATGTACCGGCGCGCCAGCGCAACGATGGCGCCCGGCATGGTCGCCGAGAAGAGCATCGTCTGGCGGTTCGCTGGGGTGAGGGACATGATCGTCTCGACGTCAGGCAGGAAGCCCAGGTCGAGCATCTCGTCGGCTTCGTCGAGCACGACCGTCCGCGCGTGGGACAGGTCCAGGCGCTTCTGCCGGGACAGGTCGATGAGCCGCCCCGGGGTGCCCACGACGACCTCGACTCCGCGGCGCAGCGTCTCGACCTGCGGCTCGTACGCTCGCCCTCCGTAGAGCGTGCCGACCCGGACGCCGCGCAGCGCGCCAGCCTTGGCGATGTCGCCTGCCACCTGGACGGCCAGCTCGCGGGTGGGCACGACGACCAAGGCTTGCGGCGCCCCTGGTTTGCGCAGCCGCTCGTAGCCCTCATCGAGCGGGGAGAAGACCCGTTGGAGGATGGGGATGCCGAAGCCGAGGGTCTTGCCGGTGCCGGTCTTGGCCTGGCCGATGATGTCGTGTCCGCCGAGAGCAACCGGCAGGGTCATGGCCTGGATGGGAAAGGGATGCACGATGCCCGCCTCGGCCAGCGCAGCGACGATGTCGGGATGGACGTCGAAGTCGGTGAAGGTAGGCAGGGGCGTGACGGTCGTTGGGGTCATGATGTCCTCGATCGGGGCGAGTCAGTCCGCCGCGCGCGGCGGCGGGATGTCGCCTGGAAGGGCCGATCGGAGGTCTTCGGGGGGCCCCGTTGGGGCATCGCCGAGTCACTCGGCGGGAACGATTCGGGCCGATCGGGCACCAGTGGTCACTCCAGTGTACCCGCACCCGGCATACCGTCTGGTGAGATGCCGAGAGACCGAGCCACGGCGGGCCCGCACTAGGGTTGCGGGTATGCCGGATGCCTCCCTGCCCGCGGCGTCGCCCGCGGTCGTCGACCTGCTCGGGGTGCTGGCCTATGGTCAGCTGTCCGCGTTCACCCGGGTCGCGGCTGACTCGGGCCTAGCGCCGCTGACGGCCAGGCGCCTGGTCGGGCAGACTGCGGTCGACTTCTACCGCCACTTCGAGCAGCTCGCCGCGCGGCTGGACAGCATGGGGGTCCGCGTCGAGGACGCGATGGCCCCCTTCGTCGAGGTGATCGACGAGTACCACGACCGCACCCATCCGACGGACTGGCTCGAGGGCCTGGTCAAGGCGTATGTGGGCGACGGCATTGCCCGGGACTTCTACCGCGAGATCGCCAAGTATGTCGACGAGGACACCCAGGCGTTCGTGGCGGCGATCCTGCAGGACCACGGACAGGCGGCCTTCATCGTGGCCGAGGTCCGCAAGGCGATCTCCGCCGACCCTCGCGTGGGCGGTCGGCTGGCGCTGTGGGGTCGACGGCTGGTCGGCGAGGCCATCCAGCGGGCCCAGCGAGTCGGCGGCGAGCGGGACGCCCTGACGGCCCTGCTCGTGGGTGGCGGTCAGGGCGGTGCGGACCTGGTCGAGCTTGGGCACATGTTCGAGCGGCTCACTGCCGCGCACACGGCACGCATGGAGCGGATGGGCCTGTCCGCCTAGCTGCACATCTGACGGGTCCGCCAACTGCATGCGGACCCGTCAATTCAGGATCGGCGAATCAGACCTTCTTTCCCGTCATGTTCCCGTAGATGACGATCCCAACGGCGGCCAGGATCGCCCCGACGATCCAGTACCACCACGAGATACCACCGCCACCGGTGTAGCCGAAGATGGCGCCGAGGATGAGGTTGGCCGCCAGCGATGCGACGATGCCGATGACGATGGTGACCAAGATTGAGATGTTCTGTTTGCCGGGTACGAGCAGGCGCCCGAGCGCGCCGATTATCAAGCCGGCGACGATGGCTCCTATGAGGGTTCCAATCATGAGGCACTCCTTCTGTGCGTTCGGGACCACGACCTCGATAGAGGATGGCGCAGCACCACCAATATCTCACGTCGTGTGACAGATGTTAGCCATGTGACATCGCCGAGTTGGTGACGATGAGGTGACGACGTCGCTGCTCAGGGCCGCCCGCGCGGATTACGTGCACACGTCTCGGAACTCGTCAGTTGAAGCCGAAACCCACCCGGCCCTTCTCTGCCTCACCGATGTGGACGAACCCGAGGGCATCGACGGGCACGAGATAGCGCCGGCCCTTGTCGTCGGCCAGATCGAGAATCGAGCCCTGCTTGACCGCGGCAGCAACGGCGGCGGTCACCTCGTCGATGCTCTGCGCCGACTCGAACGCTATCTCGCGCGCCACCTGCCGCACGCCGATCCTGACCTCCACCTCGCGGTCCTTTCCGCTCGCCGCCTGCGCGCGGCATACCCGACCGCGCAGTAGTGGCAACTCTAGGAGGTGCCGGCGTGTTCCACGGTCGGGGACCGGGGGAAGCCCGCGATGCCGCGCCATGCCAGGCGGCTCACGAGGTGGGCCGCGGCTTCGCGGTCGGTGGCGTCGCTCATGATCCAGCTGCGGGCCGCGACCTGGGCCATCCCGGTCAGGGCCGTGCCGAGCACAAGCGCGTCCCGGCGCGACATGGCCGTGTCGGCCGAGATCGCGTCGGAGAAGGCCTCGGCGCACCGGCCGAGGATGCCCTCGATGCGGTCGCGCACCAGGCGGTCGTTGGTGAGGTCGGACTCGAAGAGCAGCCGGTAGGGCGAGGCGTCTCTCGCGACGAACTCGAAGAACGCGTGGACCGTCGCGTAGACGCGCTGCTTGTTGTCGATCGGCGTGGCCAGCGCCTCGCGCACGGTTGCCTCGAGCTGGTCGCCGGTGTCGTCAAGCAGCGCGAGATAGAGCTCGAACTTGCCTGGAAAGTGCTGGTAGAGCACCGGCTTGGAGACGCCCGCGCGGTCGGCGATATCGTCCATCGCTGCCGAGTGGTACCCGGACTGGACGAATGCCTGCTGCGCGGCGACCAGCAGCTGAGCCCGTCGCGCCGACCGGGGTAGGCGCTGGCCGCGTCCGCGCCCGTCTGTCACCACCGACATGTTTCCTCGCTCGTCTGCCTGCCGTCGGGTTTGGCGCCCGGCGCTGGGCCATCCTACGCGCCAGTAGTCTGCATCCCCGTGGACCTCCGTGGCGCGGGTCGTCGGGTGGCGCCCCGAGTGCGCCCGTCGGGCGGACCCGGCTGATGGACCGCCTGCCCGCGTTCGTCGAACGGGTCCTCGAGCTCGTCGAGGAGATCCCGCCCGGCAGGGTGGTCACCTACGGCCAGCTCGCGCGGATGGTGGGCTCGGGCGGGGCCCGCACGGTCGGCACCGTGCTGAGCCGCTACGGCTCGGATGTGCCCTGGTGGCGCGTCGTGCGGGCTGGCGGCCACCCGCCATCCGGGCTGCAGCGCTCGGCCCGCGAGCGCTACCTGCGAGAGGGCACGCCCCTCGTGGGGACCGGCCTCGACGACTATCGCATCGACCTCGACCGGGCCCGGTGGGATCCGGATGAGCCGCGGTAGCCCGGCAGCGGTGCCACGCGGGCTGGGCAGGTGGCTGTCGGTGCCCCGTGGTGAAATCGGGCCATGCTGACGCTTCGCCGGGCCGAGCGAGTCGCTGCCGAGGTCGCAACCCTCGACAGCGAGCAGGCCGCGGTGCTGCGGTATGCCGGTCCGGCACTGCGGGTTCTCGGTGGCCCAGGCTCCGGCAAGACGCTGACCGCGGTCGAGCTGCTCGTCGACCGGGTGGACCGGGGCGGACTGTCGCCTGACCAGTGCCTGCTGCTCGCGCCGACCCGGCTGGCGGCGGCGGGCCTGCGCGAGCGAGTGACCGCCCGGCTCGGCGCCACGTCCACCGAGCCGCTGGCCCGCACCCACCAGGCGTTCGGGTTCGGCATCCTGCGCCGCGAGGCGGCCCTCGCCGGCGAGCCCGCCCCGCGGCTGCTCAGCGGCCCGGAGCAGGACGTCGTCCTGCGCGAGCTGCTCGCCGGGCACGCCGAGCTGGGCAGTGGGCCGGCGTGGCCGGAGTCGCTGCGAGCGGCCTTGTCCACCCGCGGGTTTCGGGCGCAGCTGCGTGACCTGCTCATGCGAGCCGTCGAGCACGGCCTGGACGCGCCGGCACTGGCCGGCCTGGGGGATCGCCACGGGCGGCCGGAATGGGTCGCCGCGGCCGCCGTTCTCGCGGAGTACGACGAGGTCACCGCGCTCTCGCGGCCCGGCGCCTACGACCCGGCGTGGATCCTGACGGCCGCTGCCGAGCGGCTCGACGACGACCCCGGTGCCCTCGAACGGCTCCGCGCGGACCTTCGTCTCGTGGTCGTCGATGACGCCCAGGAGCTCACGTCCGCCGCCGCTCGACTGCTGTCCGCCGTGGCCGCACCCTCGATGCAGGTCGTCCTCCTCGGCGACCCGGACTGCGCCGTGCAGACCTTCCGAGGGGCCGACCCGCGTCTGCTCCTCGGCGACTGGCCTGCCCTCGGCGACCTGGACACGGTCGTCCTGCGCACGGCATACCGGCAACCTCGCCAGCTCCGCGAGGCGGGCAGCCGGGTCGTCACGCGCATCGGTGCGGTCGGCGGGGGCGCCCAACGGCAGAGCGTGCCGACCCGCGACGGCGGGCAGGTCGAGGTGGCCCTGCTGCGTGCCGTGTCCCAGGAAGGCGCGCACATTGCGTCGGTGCTGCGGCGGGCCCATCTCATGGACGGTATGCCGTGGGCCGACATGGCGGTCGTCGTGCGCGGCCAGGGACGGGCTGCCGCGATGGGGCGAGTCCTCGCAGCAGCGGGTGTCCCGGTGGCGTCGCTCACGAGCGACCTGCCGGTCCGCGACGAGGTCGCGGTGCGGCCGCTGCTGGCCTTGCTGGACCTGTGTCTTCGCCTGGCGGTCGACCCGCAGGCGACCGTGTCGCCGACCGAGGCGGTCGACCTGCTCCTGTCCCCGCTCGGGGGCTGTGATGCCGTGCGGCTGCGCCGGCTTCGCCGGCACCTGCGGCGCGCCGAGCTGGACAGCGGGGGAGGGCGCTCGAGCGACGAGCTGCTCGCCTCGGCAATCGGCGACGCAGCAGCCAGCGCGGCCTGCGGACCTGACGGGGACGGGCTGCGCCGGCTCACTCGAGCCGTCCGGGCCGGTGTCGAGGCAGCCCGGCGCGGTCCGGACGGTCGCGGGTGGGCTCGAGGAGTCACGGCGGAGACCGTTCTGTGGGCTACCTGGTCCGCGCTCGAAGTCGCCGGCCCGTGGCAGCGCGAGGCCTTGCGGGGCGGCTCCCGAGGGGGCCGGGCCGACCGCAACCTCGACGCCGTGGTTGCCCTGTTCGACGCGGCTGCCCGGTTCGTCGACCGGCTGCCGACGACCGGCCCAGACCTGTTCCTCGACCACGTCCGCGGCGAGGAGGTGCCCGGCGACAGCCTCGTTGCCCGGGCTCCGTCGGCCGAGTCCGTGGCGTTGGTGACCCCCGCGGCGGCTGCCGGGCGGCAGTGGCGGTTCGTCGTCGTCGCAGGGGTGCAGGAGGGGGTGTGGCCGGACCTGCGGCTGCGCGGTTCGCTGCTGGGCTCCGAGCACCTGGTCGACGTGGTCAGGGGGCGCCCCGGCACGGTGAGAGCGGCCCAGGCTGCGGTGCGTTATGACGAGACCCGGCTGTTCCATGTGGCGGTGACTCGGGCCAGCGAACGGCTGCTCGTCACGGCCGTGCGTAGCGACGACGAGCAGCCGTCGGTCTACCTCGACCTCGTCGACCCGATCGACCCGGTCGATGCGGCCGACGAGGGGCGCCCGTTCACCCCGGTGGGCCGGCCCCTGACCTTGCGCGGCCTGGTGGGGCAGCTGCGTCGAGGGGTGACCGCACCAGACCTGATCGAGCGACAGCGATGCGCCAGGTTGCTCGCCCGGCTCGCCGCCGAGGGGGTTCCCGGGGCCGACCCCGCGTCGTGGTGGGCGCTGGCGCCTGAGCCGGCGCAGCGGGCCAGACGTGAGGCGCAGGCGCTGGTGCCGGTTTCGCCGTCCAAGGTCGAGCAGTTCACCAGGTGCAGCCTGCAATGGCTGCTGCACGCCAGTGGCGGCGACGGGCCCAAGAGCCCCTCCGCGACCATCGGCACGCTGGTCCACGACGTCGCTGCCGACCTGGGAGATGTCGACGCGCCCACGCTGCGGGCCGAGATCGACCGGCGGTGGCCGCAGCTGGGCCTGCCGCCCGGATGGGTCAACGAGCGCAAGCGGGCCGAGGCGCACGCGATGGCCGGCCGGCTGGCCGACTATCTCGCCTCCCCGGACGCACGCGACTGGGAGCTGGTCGGCTCCGAAGTCGGCGTGGACGTCACCGTCGGTCGAGCCGTGCTGCGCGGGCGCGTGGACCGGCTGGAACGGCATACCACAACGGGCGCACTGCGCGTGCTCGACTACAAGACCGGTTCGAACGCGCCACGCAAGGCCGACCTCGAGCAGCATCCCCAGCTCGGGGCCTACCAGGTCGCCGTCGAGCACGGCGCGTTCCCGAACCATGGCGTCGAGTCAGGCGGCGCCGCTCTGCTGCAGCTCGGCAAGGCGGCGAACAAGACGTCGGTCACCCTGCAGAGGCAGGCTCCGTTGGGCGAGGCCGACAACCCCGGCTGGGCCCGCGACCTGGTGGTCGGCACCGCTGAGGGGATGGCCGGCGCGGTGTTCCGGGCCAGACCGGGCGAGCACTGCCGGATGTGTTCGGTCCGCTCCTGCTGCCCCGCCACTGCAGACGGCCGGGCGATCTGATGCTGCCCAGGTACTCGGCAGCCGAGCTCGCCAAGGCCATGGGATTGGGCCACTGCCCGACCCCCGAACAGGCGTACGTCATCGAGGCGCCGCCCGGCCCCGTGCTGGTCGTCGCCGGGGCGGGCAGCGGCAAGACCGAGACCATGGCCGCACGGGTCATCTGGCTGGTCGCCAACGGCTACGTCGAGCCCGACCAGGTCCTGGGGCTGACCTTCACCCGCAAGGCGGCCGCCGAGCTCGCCGAGCGGGTGGCGCAGCGGCTGCGCCGGCTGCGCGCGGTCGGCGTGTGGACGCCCGCGCCCGACGACGAGGGCGCCGAGGTGCTCGGCGGCACCCCGACCGTCACGACCTACCACTCGTATGCCGGCCGCCTCGTTCACGAGCACGCGCTGCGCCTCGGCTACGAGCCCGACGCCCGGCTGCTGTCCGAGGCGGCCGCCTGGCAGTATGCCGCGGAGGCCGTGTACCGCTACGACGGCGACATGAGCGAGGTGGACCGCGCCGAGTCGACGGTCATTGCCGCAGTCGTGGACCTCGCCGGCGAGATGGCCGAGCACCTGCTCTCGGCCACAACCGTCGCCGCCGAGCTGGACCGCATGGTCGCCGCCATCGACGTGACGCCGTTCCCACCCGGGCGGGGCGCGCTGCCGAAGGACCTGGCCAACCTGCGCAGCCGGCTGCGGGCCCGTCGCGCCGTGCTGCCCATCGTCGAGGCGTTCCAGGCGCTCAAACAGCATCGGGAAGCCGTGGACTTCGCCGACCAGGTCGCCCTGGCGGCCCGGCTGGCGCGGGCCTTCCCGGACATCGGCCGCTCGGAGCGCGCCCGCTACCGCACCGTGCTGCTCGACGAGTTCCAGGACACCTCCGAGGCCCAGCTGGTGCTGTTGGGCTCGCTGTTCGTGGCCCCGGACGAGCGGGTGTCCGTGACCGCGGTCGGTGACCCCCATCAGTCGATCTACGGCTGGCGCGGAGCGAGCGCAACGACCCTGGCGCGGTTTCCCGAGCAGTTCCCGGATGGCGGCCAGCCGGCCCCGGTGCTGCCGCTGTCGACGAGCTGGCGCAACGACACCCGAATCCTCGACGTTGCCAACCTGGTCGCGGAGCCGCTGCGCCAGAGCGGACGGATCGACGTGCTGCAGCTGCAGGCCCGACCCCGCGCGGGCACGGGCGATGTCGCGGTGGCGCGGCTGGGCACCTACCTCGAGGAGGCCGACCACGTCGCCTCGTGGCTGATGCCGAACCCGCTCGCGGGGCGGGGTCTCGGCAGCGGTCCTGTGCCGCAAGCGGTCCCAGTTCGGGCCGATCGTCGACGCGCTGGAAGCGCAGGGCGTGCCGTACGAGGTCGTGGGGCTCGGGGGGCTGCTGCTCACCCCGGAGGTCGAGGATCTCGGTCGCCGTCCTGCGCGTCGTTGCCGACCCCAGCCGCGGGGATGCCCTCATGCGGCTGCTCACCGGCGCGATGTGCCGCCTGGGCGCGGCCGACCTCGACGGGCTGCACGCCTGGGCGCGCCAGCGCCAGTGGGTGCGCCGCCGGCAGGACCGCGGCGAGCTCGGTCTGCGGATACCGCAGGACCCGGCCGAACGCGACGAGGACGAGCCGGGCGAGGAGCCACCCGGCACCCTGGTCGAGCTGTCCCCGGACTCCGTCGACGACCCGAGCATCGTCGAGGCGATCGAAGACCTGCCGGCCCCGGACTGGACCGGGCCGGAGGGCCAGCGCATCGACCCGGTGGCCTGGGAGCGGCTTCGCGGCCTGGCCGCGGCCGTCAAGACCCTTCGCGGGCTCACCGGGCTGCCGCTCGCCGACCTGGCTCACGAGGCCGAGCGCGCTCTTGGCCTGGACATCGAGGTTCTGGCCCGGCCCGAGTACTCGCCGGATGCGGCCCGAGCCCACCTGGACGCGTTTGCCGACGTGGCAGACGCCTTCACCGCCTCGGCAGACCGCCCGACCCTCGAGGGCTTTCTCGCCTGGCTGGATGCCGCCCTCGCGGAGGAGCGCGGGCTGGACAAGGGCTACATCGAGCCCTCGCCTGATGCCGTGCAGGTGCTGACGGTTCACGCCGCCAAGGGCCTGGAGTGGGACTGCGTCGCCATCCCCGGGCTTGCGGTCGGCACCTTCCCGGCCCGGGAGCGCGGCGTCTACCCGTCCCTTGAGGGCACGACGTGGCGGGTCGGTGACGCCAAGGACCCAGGCTGGACCGGCGGGATCAGCGGGGTTCCCTACTCGTTGCGCGGTGACTCCGACGGGCTGCCCGTGCTGCGGTATGCCGGTGCCAGTGACACCAAGGAGCTCGACCGCTGGTACGCCGAGTTCTGCGCCGAAGGCGGCCGGCATACCCTCGCCGAGGAGCGCCGGCTCGCCTACGTCGCGATGACCCGCGCGCGGCGGCGCCTGCTGCTCACCACGGCGGTGTGGTCCACTCCGAAGCTGGTGCGGGTCACCTCGCCCTTTCTCGACGAGGTGCACGAGTGCGCCGGGGAGCTGGGGGTCCGCGTTGAGCACTGGGCGCCGATGCCTCGGACGGAGGGCGAGCACAATCCCGTGGCCGAGGAGGGCGTCGAGGTCCTCTGGCCGTCAGACCCCCTGCGCGACCGACGTCGGGCGCTCGTCGACGCCGAGGCCGCGGTGCGAGCCGCGCGGGCGGAGCTGGCGGCCGGCCCGCCGAGCGGAGTCGCGGACCTGAGCTCGTGGGGCGACCCGCGTGCCGTTGAGGCCGAGGTGCTGCTCGCCGAACGAGCGGCCGCGGCGCAGCGGGCTGCAGTCACGGTGGCGGTGCCTCGCCACCTGTCGGCCTCAGCGTTGGTCCAGCTGGCCGCCGACCCGGCCCGGTTCGCGCTGGCCCTGCGCCGGCCGATGCCCTCGGCGCCAGCCCTCGCCGCCCGGCGGGGCACCGCCTTCCACGCCTGGGTCGAGCAGCACTACGCCCGGGCCGCCCTGGTCGACGTCACCGATCTGCCCGGCTCAGCCGACGAGGAGGGCGTGGCTGACGCCGACGACCTGCCCACGATGAAGGCGCACTTCCTTGGCAGCGAGTGGGCCGCCCGAACGCCAGTCGCGGTCGAGATCGCCATCGAGACCGTTGTCGACGGGATCGCCATTCGGGGCCGCATCGACGCGGTCTTTCCCCGGGCCGACGGCGGCTTCACCATCGTCGACTGGAAGACCGGCGCGGAGCCCTCCGGCCAGGACGCGCGAGTGCGTTCGCTGCAGCTCGGGGCGTACGCCCTGGCGTACGGCCGGCTGCAGGGCCTGGCCCCCGACGCCGTCGACGCCGCCTTCTACTACGCGCAGACCGGCCGCACCGTGCGCCCGGAGCTTCCCGGCGAACGGGAGCTGGTGGCGCTGCTGGCGACCGTGCCCGGCTGACCGGAGCACGCGCCCGCGTCGCCGCCTGCTTGACCGAGGGTCATTCGTAGGGTGAGACAGGCGGACTCACGCGCGGCGCGTCCTCCTCGTCGTCGCCGTCGACCGGCTGGTGCTGCTCGATGACATCGGCCTCGTCGGCATCGGCCGGACCAAACGCAGCCGCTCGCTCTACCGCGTGCGCGCTGTCGTCGTCGGCCTCATTGATCCGAGCCTCCTCGGACCGTTCGACGAGGTTGGCCTCGCGCCAGTCGTCCGGGTCGGGGTCAATCGGCACGTCGGAGCCGCTGACTGAGGGAGTTCTTGGCGACCACATGTCCGACCTCTTCGCTCGTTGACAGCTCGAAGATCATCCTGGCCCTTCGACTCTACTCATCCGGCCCGGCGGCCGCGCGGTTGCAGCGGGACGCGGCCAAGATCGGGGAAGTTCGCCTACGTCCTGATGTACAGGGACTTCCCCAGTCGAGGCACGCAACCCGCCTCCTCAGCTGCTCTGCGGGTCGGGGTCCTGGCTGGCGGTTGGTGACGCCTCGTTCACGGTCGGTTTCAGCGGCGAGCCGTTGGGCGGGGGCTGGTCGGCTTGCTCCGACGGCTCGTCGAGCAGCCCGCGCACCTTGGCCAGCTGGTGCTCGGGGATCTCCTGCGTGGTCCCTGGGCTGTCGGCCTCCTTCCCCGGGGAGTCGCCCTCCGTCGCTGCCTGGCTGTCTTCGGCGCTCTCGACCGGCTCACCGCCCACGGCGACGAGGCTGAGCACGGGAGGCTCGGGCACGACGGGCGGGCTCGGTGGAGCGAGCCGGGAGTCGCCCTCGGTGCGTTCATCCATCCGCCCAAGCGCGGCCGACAGCTCGCGGACCAGCGGCCCGTCCCCAGCGGTCGCGGCGGCAAGCAGGTCGGCGAGCAGGTGCAGCTCTGAGACGAGGATCGCCCGACGCATCAGGTGCGGGTCGGGACGCTCGATGCGCGCGTTCGCGTAGCTCTCGAGCACGGACTCCACCGCTGCCGGGGATGCCTCACCGACGACCGCAGCCAGGTCATCCGCGGGGTCACCGACCTGGGCGTGCTCCCAGCCGGTCATCGCCCGGATGTGCCCGCTGGACGCGTCCGCCTCGGAGTCGAAGACGGCGAGCAGCGCGCGCCCGTCGACTCTGCCGTGGGTGGGCACTGGGGCGAACCGCCACAGTGTGACGTCCTCCAGGGCCCGCTCCCACCGTTCTAGCAGGCCGGTGGGCACGTGGCCGGTGGCCGCTGCTCGGTCGAGCTCGGTCAGGTGACGCGAGCGACAGGTGTCCGCGTCGTATGCCGGGACGCCCGCCTCGTCGAACACCTGCCGGTCCACGTTGTGCAGCGCTGCGACGGTCCGGCCGATCTCGGCCGCGAGACCCGGACCGTCCGGCAGCTGGGTCAGGTTGAGCGGGCGGCCGGTCAGGTGCGGGTAGACCATGGCGCGTCCCTCGGGCACGTCGGCGAAGCCCCTGGGGGCCGGCACCTGGAACGGCAGCCGACGCGCCAGCAGCCCGAGCAGCGCCACGGTGGCGTCCTGGCGCGCCCCGTCGGCGGCCGCCACAGGGACCCGGACGGTCCAGTGCCGCTGCTGGCTGTCAACGACGAAGCCGACGTCAAACCGGGCACCGGGGCGGGGCAGCACGGCCTGCACCTCGACCGGGTCGAGAC
Organism: uncultured Actinomycetota bacterium; assembly: GCA_963769085.1. Lineage (GTDB taxonomy): Bacteria > Actinomycetota > Actinomycetes > Actinomycetales > Dermatophilaceae > Phosphoribacter. The sequence goes on from CAVYKM010000043.1 coordinate 19,866, forward strand.
CGGGAACCGCGGTGCTGGCCAGGGCGGCGAGGTAGGCGGGTGAGCGGCTCACGCTCTCACCGTATGCCGTGCGGGCCGCCGTAGGCTGGAGGACGTGGGTGCCGGCGCCGAGTTCCTGAGCGGGCTCGCGCTGTCGCGAGGCGACCTGGACCGCGCTGCCACCGCGCGGGCTGACCCGGACCTGCTCCCGAGTGCGCTGGCCGACCCAGCGACCCGGGTCGCCCCGGTCCGCCGCGACAGCATGCCGGTCGCTGCCCGTGGCGGGCTCGCGTTGCGGCCGCCGGTGCCGGCGGATGCCCGCCGGGTGGCCTTCTTCCTCGGCTACGCGAACTCGGGCGAGCGGACGGCATACGTCGGGGTCATCGAGCCGGGCGACCCGCAGCCGGGCTGGTCGACGCTGCGCCAGGTCGGCGCTCTGCTCGACGACCGGGACGCGGGCATCTTCACGACGAGCCTTGCCCTCGCGAACTGGCATCGGGCCCACGGCTACTGCTCGCGATGTGGCGCGGCGACCGAACCCGCCCAGGCCGGCTGGGTGCGCCGGTGCGGCGCCTGCGGCGGCGAGCATTTTCCACGGACCGACCCCGCGGTGATCATGTCCGTGGTCGACGACGAGGAGCGACTGCTGCTCGGTCGTGGGGTGTCGTGGCCGCCGAACCAGTACTCCGTGCTGGCCGGCTTCGTCGAGCCCGGCGAGTCGTTCGAGGCAGCGGTCGTGCGTGAGGTGCTCGAGGAGAGCGGGGTGCTGGTGGCCGACGTGCGCTACCTGGGCAACCAGCCATGGCCGTTCCCTACGTCGATCATGGTCGGCGTCACGGCGCGGGCGGTCACCACGGCGCTTCGCCACGACCCCGACGAGATGGCCGAGGTGAGGTGGGTGACCCGTGACGAGTATGCCGGGTACCTGCGCGACGGCTCGATCCGCGTCCCTGGCGGCATCTCGATCGCCCGCCGGCTCATCGAGCGGTGGATGGGGGCGCGCCTCGAGGACGTCGCAGGGCGAGCGGTAGCCGAAGGCTTCCGGCCGAAGTGAACGACGACCCGCCGCGGGCTGTTGGTCGAGTGCCCGCGGCCTGGCAGGTACGGTCACGACAACAGTTGGGCGACTCTGTGCGGGTCGGCGAGATCGCGCCAGGTCAGTCGGACAACCCGGTAGCCCAACCGGCGCAGGGCGTCTTCGCGCCGTTTCTCATCGACCAGCGCTTGCCTTCCGGAGGCTCCGCCGTACTTGACCTCACCATCGAACTCGACAATGAGCCGCAGCTCGTCGAACAGGAAGTCCACCCGGGCGACGAAGCGGTCGTGCTCGTCGCGGATGTCCACCTGTTGGCAGGGCTGGGTCATGCCCAAGTCGGCGAAGACCAGCCGGCACCAAGACTCGCCAGGCGACTCCGAAGCGGATGAGGCCAGGTCGGCCACTCGCCGGGCTGCCTTGGGACGCGCCTGCACGAGCGCATGCTCCAGCAGCTGCGAGTGGTCGAACAGTCGAGCTCGTAGACCGGCGTCTGCGGCCACCAGTCCGGCTCGTTGCCCGCTGATGGTGGCGGTCTGCACGACGGCCAGCGCTGGGTGGACGACCTGTACGCCATCTCGCCCGGTTATCACCTCAGCGGGGACCGCTGCGTGGAACCGAACGCCTCGGCCATATCGGGCGCGGCCCCGACCAACGCCGGACAGGTGAACCGGCCCCAGATCGGACTCGAGGGCAGGCAGCCCCCACAACGTCACCGCGGAGAGATGGCTGACTGCATAGCCGGGCAAGTCGAACGCGACGGCCCGCGCAGCGAGGCGATGGCGCTCCGACGCGGTGCCCTGACTGAACCGGGGGCCGTCGATGTACGACCCGTGTCGGGCACGCACCAGCTCGCCCCTGCGCAGGAGCCCACGCAGGTCATTGGGCGTGAGACCAATCGAGACGAGGTCTCTGGCAGAGGCGACCCCGCCGTGTCGGGCCAGCACAGCTGCGAGCGAGGCATCCACGCGGCTACTCTCAACGCCGCCACGCTACGTCGTCGATCCGTCCGGCCCACCCTGTGGGCGGCGTGACGAACGACCAGAGGGCTGTGGACAAACGAACGAGAATGAGCCTCGTGCGGACACCACCGATCCGCAAAGTCCAGGAGTTTTGATTGACTCCGTGACACATCCTGGAGCAACGGTAAAGTCAACGACTTTGCGCTGGCTCGGGCGGTCGGGCACCGCCGGGAGACCGCTGATTCCGACGCCCCGTGCGCCAGGAACCCGACTCGTCAGCTTAGGCGGTGCTTGACCTCGGCCAGGCTGGGGTTGGTCGCCGACGAGCCGTCGGCGAAGAGCACGGTCGGGACGGTCCGGTTACCCTCGTTGAGGCGCATGACCAGGTCGGCGGCTTCTGGGCGATTCTCGATGTCGACCTCTCGGTACGGGATGCCCTCCCTGTCCATCTGGCCCTTGAGCCGGCGGCAGTACCCGCACCATGTGGTGCTGAACATGGTGACCGTGCCGGATGCTGGGGTCTTGACGGGCATCGCGCTCCTTGCGCTCGTCGGTTTCATCAGTCGTATTCGTCGGTGGTGCTGGCTCGTCGGTGTTGTTGGGTGGGCTTCCTCCTCGGCAACGGCACAATCCGCCACGATCTTCCCGGCAAACTGACACGAGACGCAGGTCACGGCCGGTGCCAGAATGGTTCCATGCCCAAGTTCACCGCGAACGGCACCCGCAAGCTCGACACCCCGACGTACGAGAAGGAGCTGGGCCGGCTGCAGGCTGAGCTGGTGACCATGCAGCAGTGGGTCATCGACACCGGCGCGCGTGTGGTCGTCCTCTTCGAGGGTCGCGACGCAGCCGGCAAGGGCTCGGCCATCAAGCGCATCACCGAGTACCTCAACCCGCGTCACTCGCGCATCGCCGCTCTGCCAGCGCCCACCGAGCGACAGAAGACCCAGTGGTACTTCCAGAAGTACGTCGAGCACCTGCCGGCGGCCGGCGAGATCGTTCTGTTCGACCGGTCGTGGTACAACCGCGCCGGCGTCGAGCACGTCATGGGGTTCTGCACCGACGTGCAGTACGCGAGGTTCCTGCGCCAGTGCCCGTCCTTCGAGCGGATGCTCATCGACGACGGGATCATGCTGCGCAAGTACTGGTTCTCGGTGTCCGACGTCGAGCAGGAGGCCCGGTTCCGCTCGCGCGCCAACGATCCGATGCGCCGGTGGAAGCTCTCGCCCATGGACATGCAGTCGATCACCCGGTGGGAGGACTACTCGCGGGCCAAGGACACCATGATGCAGTTCACCGACCTGGCCGACTCCCCGTGGTTCACGGTCGAGTCCGAGGACAAGAAGTCCTCCCGGATCAACGTCATCGCCCACCTCCTGTCGACTATCCCCTACACCGACGTGCAGCCCGAGGTGGTTGCCATCCCGCACCGACCCGAGGCGATCGAGTACGACCGTCCACCGCGCGAGTCCCAGCGGTATGTTCCCGACCACGCCGCCACGCTGGAGAAGCACCGGCCGAAGGGCAAGCACAAGGACAAGACCCACTCAGCCGACGGCGGCACCGACGCCCGCAAGCAGTCGCACAAGCACGACCACGAGCCAGAGAAGCCGGTGCGCGCCGCACGCAAGGCAGCCAAGCAAGACGCCCCTACTGGCTGACGGCAGGGGCCAGACGACAAGACCACCGCCTACCAGTCCATGCCGAGGGCTCGCGTCGAGGACGTGCACACCATCGCGTCAGCGCTGCCCGGGGTGCACCTGGCCGAAGGGTCCCACACGAACCCGATCTACCAGGTGCGCGGCCGGTCCTTTGTCTTCTTCCGCAACCCCCGCAAGGATGCGGTCGACCCAGACACCGGCGAGCGGTACACCGATGTCATCGTCTTCTGGGTCGGCTCGCCCGAGGACAAGGAGGCGCTGCTGCAGGCGGGCGACCCGTTCTTCACGACGGCGCACTTCGACGGGCACCCGTCGGTGCTCGTGCGGGCGAGCCGGATCGGGGAGCTGGATCGGTCCGAGCTGACCGAGATCATCCAGGATGCCTGGCTCGCGCGCGCCCCGACGCGCCTGGCACGAGACTGGCTCGCCGCCCAGCGCGCCGGCCCTCCGGCATAGGATCGCGAGGTCATGGCCCAGGCTCACGGCATACCATCGCCGGACGGTGCGGATTCGCGCGCCGACGCGGTTCTCGAGGCTCTCGACCCCGAGCAGCGTGAGGTCGCTGCGAGCCCGCTCGGGCCGATGTGCGTGCTTGCCGGTGCGGGTACCGGCAAGACCCGGGCCATCACCCACCGGATCGCCTACGGCGTGCACTCCGGCGCCTTGCCGCCCCAGCGGGTGCTCGCCGTGACCTTCACCGCGCGCGCCGCGGGTGAGATGCGCACCAGGCTGCGCACGCTCGGTGTCGGCGGGGTGCAGGCGCGCACCTTCCACGCCGCTGCCCTGCGCCAGCTGCACTACTTCTGGCCGCAGGCCGTCGGTGGTGCGGCGCCCGAGGTGCTGCCGACCAAGGCGGCGGTCCTCGGCGAGGCCGCCGCCCGGCTGCGGATGCAGTTCGACCGCACGGCGCTGCGCGATCTCGCCTCGGAGATCGAGTGGGCCAAGGTCTCCCTGCTCACGCCCGAGACGTATGCCGGTGCCGCGCCTGCCGCGTCTCGCGACCCCGCGGGCATCGACCCCACGGCGATGGCCCGCCTCTGGGAGGCCTACGAGCAGCGCAAGGGCGAACGCGGCGTCATCGACTTCGAGGACGTGCTGCTGCTCACCGCCGGCATCCTCGACGACCGGCCGGACATCGCTCGCACCGTCCGCGGGCAGTACCGCCACTTCGTCGTCGACGAGTACCAAGACGTCAACGCCCTGCAGCAGCGGCTGCTCGACCTCTGGCTCGGCGGCCGTGAGGACGTCTGCGTCGTCGGCGACCCGGCCCAGACGATCTACTCCTTCACCGGTGCCAGCCCGGAGTACCTGCTGTCCTTCCCGCGCCGATACCCTGCCGCCAAGGTCGTCCGGCTAATGCGCAACTACCGCAGCACCCGCCAGATCGTCGGCTTGGCGAACCTCACCCTGCGGTCCGCGCCGCTCGCGCCGACTGGTCCGGTGGGCCGCGAGGCTCACGTCGTGCTGCAGGCGCAGGGCGGCAACGGCCCGCAGCCGACGCTACGCGCCCACCCCGACGACCCGGCCGAGGCCGACGCGGTGGCCAGTGCGATCAAGGCGTTGCTCGGGCGAGGGCATCCGGCGGCGCAGATCGCGGTCCTCTTCCGCATCAACGCCCAGTCCGAGGCGCTCGAGGCGGCGCTCGCCGCACTGGACATCCCCTACCTCGTGCGGGGTGGTGAGCGCTTCTTCGCGCGGCAGGAGGTCCGGGCGGCAACGGTCCTGCTGCGCGGCGCGGTTCGCGGCGACGACGGTGCGACCCCGCTGCCGGACCTGGTCCGCGACGTCCTCGCCGGCGCGGGCTGGTCGCCGAAGCCGCCCTCGTCCGGCGGCGCGCTTCGGGAGCGGTGGGAGTCGCTCAATGCGCTCGTCACCCTTGCGGACGAGCTCGTCGAGGCGGTGCCCGCCGCACGGATGCGGGACCTCGTCGGCGAGCTGGAGCAGCGCGCGGCCGCGCAGCACGCCCCTGCGGTGGCCGGCGTGACCCTCGCCTCCCTGCACGCCGCCAAGGGCCTGGAGTGGGACGCCGTCTTCCTCGTCGGAGCGAGCGACGGGCTCATCCCCATCACCATGGCCGAGGGCCCGGCGGCGGTCGAGGAGGAGCGGCGGCTGCTCTACGTGGGGCTCACCCGGGCACGGCGGGAGCTGCGCCTGTCGTATGCCGTCGCCCGCAGCCCCGGGGGCAAGGCGACCCGCCGGCCGTCGCGCTTCCTCGACGGCGCCGAGTCCGTGCTGGGGCAGGCCGCCCGGTTCCTGCCGGGCCCCCGCACGAAGCCGGCCCGGCCCGCGGCCGGGCGGGCGCCGTCGGTATGCCGGTCGTGCGGCAAACCCTTGGGCTCCGCGGCCGCGCGCAAGGTGGGCCGGTGCGAGGGCTGCCCGGCGACCTATGACGAGGCCGCGTTCGAGGCGTTGCGCACCTGGCGCCTCACGGTCGCCCACAGCCTGTCGGTACCGGCATACGTCGTCTTCACCGACGCGACGCTGACTGCCATCGCGGAGACTCGGCCGGACTCGCTGGCGGCGCTCGCGACGGTTTCCGGGGTCGGCGCTCGCAAGCTGGAGCAGTACGGCTCGGGTGTGCTGGCGGTCCTGGGGGGCGCCGACCCCGAGCAAGTCGCCGGGCAGACCACCGCCGCAGCGGGATTCGTAGGATCGGGCAACGCGTAGGGGACGCTCAGACGGCGCTCGATAATCCGATTGTGTCCAGCGCGGTGGCGGGTTTACCCTCAAAGACGTTGCGCCGGAGGTATCTATTTGCCTGCCGGGATGCTCTGGATGAGGACGGAAGGAGGGTTGGCCTGATGGAGATCACCACGATCGCGATGCGCGGTCCCGCGCGCGCCGGAGATGGGGACCTGATGGACGCCCGACTTCGCGTCCTGGCGCCCACTCACCTGCCCGTCCGCGGCCGCACTGGCTTTGTCGGCGGGGCGGCACTCGTGCCGGCCTACCGCACCACCGATGTCGACAGTTCCGCTTCCGAGAGACCACCCGTCTAGCACCACCAGACCGGTCTCACCTGCAGGCCGCGGAACCCGACTCGGGATCCGCGGCCTTCGCTTTGCCCGCGCAGGCCCATCGACCCAGAAGGCCACTGAGTAGCGAGACCAGACCATGACCAGCCAGACCACGGCCGTTCGGCCCGACCGGGCCCCAACGGCCGCCAGCACAGGCGACCCGGCAACCCTCACCATGGCGAGCCGGCCGGACCAGGAGGTGACACCGATGCAGCTCAGTGCACTCATCGACAGCCAGACGACAGCGCTGTCCGCCGGTTCGAGCATCCCGTGCCGGGAGCACGACGCGGAGCTGTGGTTCGCAGAGCGCCCGGCCGACGTCGAGCTGGCCAAGGCGATGTGCGGTGCCTGCCCAGCGCGCGCAGCATGCCTCGCCGGAGCTCTGGCCCGGCAGGAGCCGTGGGGAGTCTGGGGCGGACAGCTCGTCGTCCACGGAGCGATCGTCGCGCGCAAGCGGCCGCGCGGCCGGCCGCGCAAGAACGACATCGTCGCGGCGTGACCGGACCCGTCCATTCCATCAGCGACAACGCACCGCCCCAAGGGCGGGGCGAACCTTCAAGCGTCAAGGAGTAGTGACATGAGCGTCCTTCTGAGCCAAGAGCTGCTGCGAGAACACGTCGAACGCCGGCTGCGAGAGCCGCAGCGTTCGGGCGTGCGCAGGGCCGCCCGGCTGATCTCGCTGGAGATCCGCCGGTCGCGCCAGCCGCACCTGCGGTAGCCGAACGGACTCGATGGGAGGGTTTGTCCCCCGGATCACGGGGCAAGTCCTCCATCGACGTCTCTCCAGGGCCGCACGGCATACCCTGAAGTCGTGCAGGCGCGCCTCTCGCTCACCCAGGACCCAGCGGCCGACGAGGTGCTCAGCACCGACGCGTTCGCCTTGCTGACCGGGATGCTGCTGGACCAGCAGTTCCCCATGGAGCGTGCCTTCGCGGGCCCAGCAACGATCCTCGACCGGTTCGGCACTCTCGACCCGGCGAAGATCGCGGCGGCGCCCGCGGGGGCGTTCGCGGACCTGTGCGCGACCCCACCGGCGATCCACCGGTACGGGCGGTCCATGGCCGGACGCGTCCAGGCTCTCGCGAGCCATGTCGTCGAGCACTACGACGGCGATGCCGAGCGGCTGTGGACCACCGCCGACAGCCCGGCCGAGATGCTCGCCCGCCTGAGCTGCGCTGCCCGGCTTCGGGCAGCAGAAGGCGCGCATCTTCGCCGCGTTGCTGGGCAAGCAGCTGGGTGTGCGACCCGCCGGCTGGCGTGAGGCGATCGGGCCGTATGCCGAGGACGGCTCCTTCCGGTCGGTGGCCGACGTCGTCGACCAGCAGTCGCTGGAGAAAGTCCGGGCATTCAAGAAGAGCCAGAAGGCCGCGGCGAAGGCAGCGGGACCGACCATGACCTCCGAGGAGCCGTTGGTCTGCGCCACGTGCGGGCGCCAGCCGTCCCCGGACGAGCCGGCCGGGCTCACCTGGACCCTGCAGCGTCGAGGCGGGCCGGACGGTGTGGACCTGCCCCGAGTGCAGCCGACGTCACCTGCGCGCGATTGAGAGCAAGCTCGACCCCGACTGGTGGTGACCAGGCCGGTCAGCCCGCCGTCTCGCCCGCAGCCCGCGGCGGGACGACGCGCTGAGCGGCGAGGCGCCCGAGTCCTGGCCGACCCGGGGGACCCGATCGGCGGCAGGTTGGTCCCTGGGATCAGTGCGTTGACGGTGGCTCGGCCCGGCACGGTGCTGTCCAGCTGGCACAGCACCCCGATCCCACCGAGCCACACCCGGTGGATGAGGAAGTACTCGCTGGGCAGGTTGAGGCGCAGACCCACCGTGTAGTTCGGCTTCCTCGGGTCCTTCAGGTCGGCGAAGATGCCCCGCATCCAGGCGCGGGTGAAGTGGAACGAGTCGACCCGCAGGGGCGCGATGAACGGCTCGATGTACTCCAGCAGCCGCTCGGCGTCCACGTCGATGCCCTCGCGCACGAACCCGATCTCGCGCAGCCCGGCCAGGGTGCTCGCAGCGTCCCCGTCGATGGCCAGGGTGAGCAGCCGGCCCATGTCGGAGGGCAGCCCGTGCGGGAGACGCTTGACGGCGCCGAAGTCGACGACGCCGAGCCGCCCGTCTGCAAGGAGCCGGAAGTTGCCTGGGTGGGGGTCGGCGTGCAGCAGGCCGACCCGGTCCGGCCCGGAGAGGAGGAACTCCATGTAGAGCCGCCCCGCCTCGTCGCGCTCGCGCCTGGTGCCGTCGACGATGATCGACGACAACGGCATCCCGTCGAGCCACTCACTGACCAGCACGCGCTGGCCGAAGGCGAGCACGTGCGGCACGCGCACGTGCGGGTCGTGCTCGTATGCCGTGGCGAAGGCCTCCTGGGCCTTGGCCTCGAGCCGGTAGTCCAGCTCCTCGACCATGCGCCCCTTGAGCTCCTCGAGGATGGGCTTGATGTCGATGCCCGGGATCCACGAGGTCGCGACTCGAGCGACCCGGGTGACCTGGTTGAGGTCGCTCAGCAGTGCCTTGCCGGCCCCTGGGTACTGGATCTTGACGGCGACCGGTCGCCCGTCACTCCACACCGCGCGATGCACCTGGCCGATCGAGGCAGCGGCGGCCGCGTCGTCCTCGAACGAGGCGAACATCGAGCGCCAGGTGCGTCCCAGCTCGGCGCGCAGGACGTCGTGCGCCGTGGCGGCGTCCATCGCGGGGGCGTTCTCCTGCAGCTTGGTGAGGACCTCCCGGTACGGTCCGGCGACATCTTCCGGGAAGGCCGCCTCGAAGATCGACAGGGCCTGGCCGAACTTCATGGCCCCGCCCTTGAGCTGACCGAGGGTGGCGAACAGCTGGGCCGCGGTGCGCGACTGCATCTCAGCGGCGACCGTCTCCGCCGGCTGGCCCCCTACCCGCTTGCCGAGCCCGAGCGCGGCCCGACCGGCATACCCGACGGGCAGCGCCGCCAGGCGGGCGGCCCGGGTCACGGCGTTGCGGGGGATGTCGGTCACGGGGACATTGTTACCCGGCGCGGGGGTCGGAATAGGGACGATGGTCGCCGCACTGCGGGTGCCGCGGCCAAATCCGGTGGTCCAGGCGGGGCAAGGGCAGGCGCAGCTCGAGGGTGAGGCCCGGTGGGATGGGCCGGCCCTCGAGGTGACCCACGGCGACCATGGCGGCGATCCCTGCGGCGGTGGTCGTCAGCGTGGGGTCCGACCGCACCTGTCGGTGCGTCGTGCCGTCGGGGCAGGCTTGGGCCAGGACGTCGGGCCACCGCTCGTCGCGGTCGGTGCGATGCATCTCGACACAGCGCAGGCACGGGCCGGCGGGGTCCGACCTGACCAGCGGGCCGACGACGATGGTCCGTGAGTCAGCGACGACGGGCAGCTGCGCCACGCCGTGGCGACGCCAGGGCTGTGCGGTGCGCGGGTCAAGGACGTCCTGCGCGGCGAGGACGACCAGCTCGGGTGCGGGGGGTCGGTCTGACTCGCCGCGAAGGTCCAGCTCGGCGTGGTCCAGCGCCCACGGCCCGGTCTCCACCCGACCGACACCCGCGGCGCGCAGGGTCGAGGCGATCGCGCGCGGCACCGGCCCCCACCCCCCGACGACGACGTAGCCAGGCCGCCGACGAGCCCGACACGGCTCGGGAGCGTCGGGTGCCCCGTGGGCGAGGTCGGCTCTACCTGCTCGGCCTGCCACAGCGCCAGGCGGTCCGGGTCGGGCGGGGCGAGCAGGCCTTCGGAGTGCAGCAGCCCGAGGAGGCTGTCGACGCGGTCCCGGCCGACGCGTAGCCGCGCGGCCACGGCATACAGCTCGGCGAGGGTATGCCGGCCGTCCAGGGACTCGACAAGCGCTGCCTCTCCGCGTCCGAGACCCGAGAGGACGAGCGCCTCCCCGGCGGCGAGGCCGAGCTGGACGCTGTCGGCCGACCGGCGCAGGGGGCGGCGGCCGACGGGCAGCCGGGGCCGGGGATGCATACCCGGAATGTGGCACAACAGCGGCCCAAGTGTGCGAGCTCGTCCACAGGGCAGCGCCGGACAGCACTCAGGGCGGGCCGCCGCGCGGTCCCGCCCCGAGATGTGCTGGTACTGCCGTGCCCCAAGGGCCGGCCATCAAGCCTTGCCGAGAATCCGGTTGAGGTTGGTGCCGCAGTGCGGGCACTGGCCCTTGGCCATGCGGCGGCCGTTGTCGCTGACCACGATGCGCCCCTCGGCCTCGCGCTTCTCTTTGCACTTCACGCAGTAGAACTCGCCCCGGTAGATGTCGTCGGGCATGACGTCTCCTTCGTCTGGTGGGCGGGGTGGGTCGACCCTGTGGACCGGCCACCCCGATCGGCCCCGGCCACCCCTGAGCGGGCGGGGCGTCCCGTCAACCCTAGACCAGCGGGCGCATGACCGCCCGTTGGCGGGGTCGGTACCCTGCTCCCGTGAGCGGCGCGGACTGGTGGGACACGACGTGGGACGACCTGCGAGCGGAGGCTCGAGAAGCCTCCGGACGGCGGGTTGCCGTCGTCACCTTGGACCTGCCCGACAAGCGCAACGCCATGTCCGATGCCATGACGGCGTCGTGGGCCGCCCTCATGGGCGCGCTGCGTGAGGACGACGAGCTGGCGGCGCTCGTCGTCACCGGCGCTGGGTCGGCGTTCTCCGCGGGCGGGGACCTGTCGTGGATCGTGTCGCAGCCCGACGCGCAGGTGATCGACCTGCGCCACCGGATGCTCGCCTTCTACGGCCAGTGGCTGCGGATCAGGGCGCTCGAGGTACCCACCATCGCGGCGGTCAACGGTGCTGCCATCGGGGCCGGCCTGGGGGTCGCCCTGGCCTGCGACATCCGGTATGCCGCCGCGGACGCCAAGCTGGCGGTGCCGTTCACCTCCCTGGGTCTGCACCCAGGGATGGCGACAACGCACTCTCTGCCCGATGTGGCGGGCTTCGCGGTCGCGCGCGACCTGCTGCTCACCGGCCGGGTCGTCACGGGCGAGGAGGCGCTGGCCCTCGGGCTGGTCTCGCGGGCGCTGCCGCGCGAGCAGGTGCTTGCCGAGGCGCTGGCGGCAGCGGACCGGATCGCCGCCTCCGCGCCGATCGCCACCAAGCTCACCGTCGCTGCGCTGCGTGACCGAGGCCACCAAAGCCATGCCGACGCCATCGAGTGGGAGGCGCTGGCGCAGTCGGTCACGCTTGCGACACGCGACCTGCTCGAGGGTATCCAGGCCGCCGCCCAGCGGCGCACCCCGGTCTTCCGCGGCCGCTGAGGCCTCGTCGGTTCACCTGCCCAACCAGCGGTCTCCGCTTCCGGGTAGGATGTCCTACGCGTGACACGTATTACGCCTGATACATACCGGACTTGATAGATACACGCTTGATACGTACTACGCTTGAGACCTATCACGGAGGAAGATGAGGCTCAACAGCAAGGGGCAGGTCACCATCCCCGCCCAGCTGCGCCGCCGATATGGGTTCTTCGAGGGCGACGACGTTGAGGTCGTCGAGGATGGCGACACGCTGCGAATCGTGCACGCCCAACCAGCCAAGAGCCGGGGCACCCGGATCGTCAGCCGGTTGCGCGGCACGGCCACGACCGAGCACACGACCGACGAGCTGATGGCACTGTTGCGTGGTGAGTGAGCCCATCACCCTCGTCGACTCCAACGTCCTGCTCGACGTCATGACCGCCGATCCGACCTGGGAGGAGTGGTCCAGCGCGGCGCTCGCTCGAGCGCTGGACTCGGGGCCCGTGGTGATGAACCCGATCATCTACGCCGAGGTCTCGGTTGGCTTTGACCGACTCGAAGACCTCGACGCGGCGCTGCCGGCCTCCCAGTTCCGTCGCGAACCACTTCCCTGGACGGCGGGGTTCCTTGCCGGCAAGGCATTTTTGTCCTACCGGCGTCGAGGCGGCGCCCGCCCCACTCCGCTGGCGGACTTCTATATCGGCGCGCACGCAGCGGTCCTGGGCTACCGGCTGCTGACTCGCGACGCAGGCCGCTACGCGTCGTACTTCCCGAGTGTCAACGTCGTTGCACCGTAGCCGGGCCTGGCACGGCTGGTGATGGGACGGACGCGCCCGAAGCCGCAGGGCTGGCCCGGCCTTGTCGACCGGGGATTCTTCGAGGGGGTGTCGGGGTCGCGTCGTATGGTGAGCAGCATGGACGGCAACGCGGTGAGCAGAGTCCCATCCAGCACAGTCCAAGCCAGCACAATCCCATCCAGCAGAGTCCCATCCGGCACAGTCCAAGCGAGCACAGTTCAAGCGAGCACAGTCCAAGCGAGCACAGTTCAAGCCAGCGCAGTTCAAGCGAGCAGAGTGCAGACCAGCGGGTTTGACGCCGGCAGGGTCGATGCCCACCGGGTCGAGGTCCGCCGCAGCGCGAAGCGGCGGCGCACGGTCAGCGCCTACCGCGACGGCAACCGCACCGTCGTCCTCATCCCGGCCCGGTTCACTCGGGCCGAGGAGGCCGAGTGGGTACAGACCATGGTGGGGCGCCTCGAGCGCCGGGAGGGGCGGCGCCACCCGAGTGACCTCGAGCTGAGCGCCCGAGCGCGCGAGCTGTCCGAGCGTTACCTCGGCGGGCGGGCCACCCCCCGCTCGATCCGGTGGGTCGACAACCAGAACGGTCGGTGGGGGTCGTGCACGCCGGCTCACCGCAGCATCCGCATCTCCTCCCGAGTGCAGGGGATGCCCTCCTACGTCCTGGACTACGTCATCCTGCACGAGCTGGCTCACCTGATCGTCCCTGGTCACGGGCCCGACTTCTGGGCCCACCTCGCGGCATACCCGCGCCTGGAGCGGGCCCGCGGCTACCTGGAGGGGGTGTCCGCAGCGGCAGGGCTGGCGATGAGCGACACGTGAGCCGTCGGCGCCTGCAGCCCGGCTGGGTGCCCACCCAGCACGGCGCCTGGGTCATGCTTGCGAGCCCGCTGCTGGTCGGCGCGCTTGCCGCGGGGCTGTCCTGGCGCGAGCTGCCGCTGGCTGCGGCCTGGTTCGCAGGGTACTTCGCCTTCTTCGCCGCGAGCCTGTGGCTGAAGTCAGGGCGCAAGGCCCGGTACTGGCCTCCGGTGCGCGGGTATGCCGTGCTGGCGGCCGGCTTGGGCGGGCTCACCGTGCTCGTGTCGCCAACGGTGCTCAGGTGGGTGCCGGCGTTTGCTGCGCTCCTCGGCGTGGGCCCTGTGGGCTGCGGCGCGCCGGCGCGAGCGCGACACCCTGGCCGGGCTGGCCACCGTGCTGATGGCCTCGCTCATGACGCTCGTCGCCTACGAGGTCGGGGGCGGCTCCGACCTGCGCCGGGCGGTCCTGCTCGCCCTCGGGCAGTTTCTCTACTTCGCCGGCACCGTGCTCTACGTCAAGTCAGTGATCCGCGAGCGCGGCAACACGAGCTTCCTCGTGCTGTCGGTTGCCGCACATGCCGGGGCCACCCTGGTCGTGCTGGCCTTCTCTTGGTGGCTGGCCGTCGTGTTCGTGCTGCTCACCCTGCGCGCGGCAGTCGTGCCGCGCCTGAACCTTCGTCCGGGACAGATCGGGGCAGGTGAGATGGTCTCGGTCCTTGCCGTCGGTCTGGTCTCACTGGCCACAGTGTGAGCAGCCCAGCAGTCGCGTGAGCCGTCACTCCCGGTCAGGCGAGTCCGGACCGTCGGGCTCACCCTCGGCCCCACCGGACAGCAGGGCATCCAGCTCGGCGTCCAGGGCGTCGGGCACCGGGGGAGTGGTGCGTCGCTCGGTGTACCCGAGCGGGTCATCGAGGTCCGCGGCTGTGGGCGCCACGTCGGGCTGCTGCCAGGAGCCGTCGCGCAGCTCGACGCCACCGGCCTGTTCCAGGGCGGCCCACAGGTTGCGGGCGTCCTTGAGCCGGCGCGGGCGCAGCTCCAGCCCGACCATGGAGGTGAACACCTTCTGCGCAGGCCCGCCTGCGCGCCGCCGGCGCACCGCCTCGCCAAGGGCCTCGGCCTGGGGCAGGTGCTGGGCGACCGCCTGGTCGGTGACCAGGTCCACCCAACCCTCGACCAGGGCCAAGGTCGCCTCGAGCCTGGTCAGTGCGGCCTGCTGCTGCGGGGGTCGTCGTCTGCCCGAACAGCTGGGCCTGCGAGAACGCGTTCTGTAGCGCGCTCAGGTCGCCCAGGTCGATGGAACGCATGGCCGACTCGATGGCGTCGGTGTCGATGGTGATGTGCCGGCCGTAGTCGCGCACCGCGGCCTCGAGCTGGGAGCCGAGCCACGGGACTTCGGCGAAGAGGCGCACCCGCGCCACCTCGCGCACGGCCAGGTAGAGGCGCACCTGGGTAGCGTCCACCCCCAGCCCCTCCCCGAACTGGGCGACCTGCGCGGGCAGCAACGCCACCGTGCCGGACGGCACGAGCGGCAGGCCGACCTCTGTGCCCCCGAGCACGTCGGCGGCCAGCGTGCCCACCGCCTGCCCGATCTGAGCCGAGAACAGCCCCGCCGACAGCTGCTCGAGGGCAGGGCCGACCTGACCGACCAGGTCGCCAAGGCCTTCCGGCAGCGGCACGGACCCGAGCTGGTCGAACTGCCTGCGCAGCGCCTCGGTCGCAGCGTGGGTGACGCCGTCGGCCACCGGCTCCACCAGCGTGTACCAGGTGGGCATGGTCGCTTCCACCCAGTCCGCGCCGCTCCAGGCCAGCCCCGGGCCGCCCGGGGAGCCGAAGCCGGTCACCGGGTCAACCCACAGCTGCGGCGACGTGGACGGCGTCCTCGACCTCGCGGCGCTCGGCGTCGGTGACGACTCGATCGCCGCGCAGGGAGAGCACCTTGCGAGCGATGTCGCGGGCGTTGTCCAGGCGCTGCTTCGGGGACTGGTTGCTGAACAGGGTGCCGAGCTGCTGGCGAACCATGGCCGCCATGGGGTTGGCGGACGGGTCCGCCGTCAGCGCCGCCAGCATCTGGGTCACCTCGGGCGGCAGTGTGGCGTCTTCGCCCAGGACGCTCTTGAGCATGGCTTGCAGGTCGGGGCTGCCGCCGGAACCGCCCACCATCTCGCCGAGGGCGCGTAACAGCTCGTCCAGGCCCGGTATGCCGGTGCCCTCACCGGGCTGCGCACCGCCAGAGGGGCCGCTGGCGGACCCGCTGAACCCCATGGGGACGCGGCCGCTCGGCCCGGCGTCGCTGGGCTGGTCGACGGCCCCGGACCACCCCTCATCTGAGGGTCGGTCCTCGGGTCGCTCGGGTTCCTCGGGCGTCGAACCCGGCTCACCGCGGTCGGACATGACTGCTCCTGCCACCTGAGAGGATGTACCTCACAGACAACCACAGGAGGTCCCCGTGAGTTCCCCGGGTGCCGTCCCGACTGCCCCGACGGGTTCGCCGACGCCGGTGCGGGTCGCGGTTGTCGAGGCCGGCAGTGTCCCGGGAGAGCGAGTGACGGCCGCACTGGCCCGGTACGCGCAGCAGACTGGGCGGGTGTCGACCTGCTCGCGGTCGAGGAGGTCATCGACGATGCACGCCGGGTGCGTCGTGGCCTGGAGTACACGGTGATGCGCCTGGCCGCGGCGAGCGCCGCGGTCGCCCTGGTTGGGACCGCCGCCGCCGTACGCCGCGCGAAAAGGGGGCACCGGTGAGCCCTGGCCGTCCCGAAACCCGCGCGGAGGTCGTGCTTGCCGACATCCGCACCACGCCACTGTCGATCGACGAGGTGCACTCGGCCGTCAGCGACGAGCGGGCCGGAGCGGTGGTCCTGTTCGTCGGGGCGGTTCGCGACCTGGACCACGGCAAGGCGGTCGAGCTCGTTGAGTACACCTGCCATCCCAGCGCCCGAGAGGCGGCGCAGCGGCTGGCCGGGCGCTACGCCGGCCACGGGGGGGTGCTGCGGATCGGGGTTGTGCACCGCGTGGGGCGGTTGGGCGTGGGGGATCTAGCGGTCGTCGGGGCGGTCGCCGCGGTGCACCGCGCAGAGGCGTTCGAGGTATGCCGTGGGCTCATCGACGAGCTCAAGGCGACGGTGCCGATCTGGAAGCATCAGGTGTTCACTGACGGCACCGACGAGTGGGTGGGTATCCCATGAGCGAGCAGCCTGACGGCCCGGTGCCCGAGGTCGAGGACCAGCCGGGTCCCGCGCGTCGGATGCCCACGCGGCGGTCCGTCGTTCGCGCAGCCGTCTTGCTTGCGCTCGCCTTCGCTCTGGGTGCCGCGGTGAGCCTGGTCCACCTGCCCTACGCGATCATGAGCCCCGGTCCGGCGACCGACGTGCTTGGCACCCAGGAGAGGGCCGATGGCAGCCGGGTCGAGCGGATCGTCATCAGCGGCCGCGAGACCTACCCCACCTCAGGTTCGCTGGACTTCACGACGGTGCGGGTCGTCGGCGGCCCGGGGTTTGCGGTGAACGCGGTAGACGTGCTGACCGCCTGGCTGGACCCCAACCGTGACGTCTTCCCGGTCGATGCGCTCTTCCCACCGGATGCCACCAAGGAGCAGGTCGCCGAGGAGAACCGGGTCGAGATGTCCAGCTCGCAGCACGCGGCGGCAGCCGTCGCGCTACGGGCGCTGGGCTACGACGTCCCGCAGGTCGTGTCGGTCGCGCGGGTCTCACCGGACGCGCCGTCCGCCGGAGAGCTCAAGGCCGGGGACATCCTGGTGAGCATCGCCGGTGCGCCCGTGACCGACCCCGCCGCGACCCGGGCCGCGGTCCAGAAGGTGTCCCCCGGAGACACGCTCGACATCGTCGTCGAGCGGGGCGGGTCGCAGGTGACCGTCCACCCGAAGACCGGCAAGGCCGACGACGGTCGGACCGTATTGGGTGTCGTGCTCGGTGCCGACTACCGGATGCCGTTCGGCGTCTCGATCGACGCCGGCAACGTGGGGGGCCCCTCGGCGGGGCTGATGTTCTCGCTCGGCGTCTACGACAAGCTCACCGAGGGTGAGCTCACCGGGGGCACGTCGATCGCGGGGACCGGGACGATCAACGACGACGGCTCGGTCGGCGCGATCGACGGCATCCGCCAGAAGATGGTCGGCGCCCGGCAGGCCGGGGCCAGCTACTTCCTCGCTCCCGGCGCCAACTGTCCCGACGTAGCCGGCCAGGCCCCCGAGGGGATGACCGTCGTCAAGGTCGAGACGTTCGACCAGGCCCGCACCGCCGTTGAGTCGATCGGGCGAGGTGACACCGGCTCGTTGCCGCACTGCTGAGCTGGCCCCAACCGGCGGTCGATGTGATCCCGCCGCGGTTTCCGACTCGGTTTCACATCGACCCACCGAGGCCGCCCACCGCAGTCGCCGCCCCTACCCCGGAGTCGATGTGATCCCGCCGCGGTTTCCGACTCGGTTTCACATCGAACACCGAAATGGCAGGTCGGGTCTTCTGTTCTGGCCCTCATCTGGCCCCCTGGACTCGTCATCCACAGGCCCACGACGGCGAGTCACGTCATCCACAACACCGCCTACGTAGGCGGTGTTGGTGTGGCTGTTCATGGAGCATCATGTCGTGCCTGGTCCCGGATCCGAGCGACGAGCCCTCTGGTCATCTGTAGCGAGCGCCGCTGCCCCATACGGGGGCGTGCTCTCACGCCGACAGCTACGCCAACTGGGCGTCCATCGCGATGTCGTACGACGAGCGGTTCACGCGGGACACTGGACGGCGTACGGCAATCAAACGGTCGCCCTGCACAATCGACTGTTGACCCAGCAAGAGCACTGGTGGCGGGCCGTCTGGGAAGTCGGGATCGAGGTCGCCGCCATTGACGGCGTATCGGCCCTGTTGTGCGCTGGTCTCAGCGGCTATTCGGACGAGGCCGTCCACATCTCGGTGCTGCACTGGCATCGAACTGGACAGCCGTTCGGAACGACCATCCACAAAGTCATCCGCAGGACTACAGACGAGATCGTCCCGGTCGGCCTTCCGCGGGTTCGGACCCCCATCGCCGCGGTGCGGGCCGCTCAATGGGCGAGCTCCGATCGGCAGGCGGCCCTGCTGTTAGCCATGACCGTACAACAACGACTTGCTCGGCCAGACCAATTGGCGGCCGCCCACACGGCCTCCCCGGGGCGTCGACGCCGCGCGTTCATCAAGCGGATCATCAGTGATGTGGCGTCGGGAGCGCAATCGCTGGGCGAGCTGGATTTCGCTGCCATATGTCGCCGTCGAGGCCTGCCCGAGCCGGACCGCCAGGTTCTGCGCCACGGACCTCGGGGCCGGGTATATCTCGATGTTCGGTGGTCCCACCTCGGGCTGGTGGTCGAGATCGACGGGTCCCAACATCGCTTGGGTCTTGCCCTCGCTCAGGACAACCTCCGGCAGAACGACGCGACCTTGTCCGGCGATGTGGTCCTTCGAATGGACCTGCTGGGCTTGCGCGTCGCGGCAGACGAATTCCTGGATCAGATCGAGCAGGCCATCGCCATGCTCGCCAACCGCAGAACAGCTTGACACCGAGCTGCGACTCGCGACGTCCACTCCAAGCCAGGCAGCGCCGAGACCAGATCAGTCAGAGCGGCCGGACTGCCGAGTCGCCAGCCCATCGCACCGCGATTCGAGGTGATACTGCCGTGGAAACCACCGCCCCATCACATCGACCCGCGGGGGTGGGTGGCCGGGTAGCCGTCGAGCAGGACGGCATACCGGCGACCGCGGACGTCGAAGCCTTGCTGGCCACAATCGCCTGGCCACCGGAAGTGCCCGGCTGCGCCTTCGCGCTCGAGCGCATCGTCGTGCCACCCGAGGCCGAGCGGGACCTGCCCGCCGACCCACCGGCCGCGCTGGAGGCGCTGCTGGCGCATCCCGGCCGCCGCGACGTTCGTCTGCTCGTAGCGGTGATGCGTGACGCAGGCTCGTTCTGTCTGCTGCGTCAACGGGACCACGACAGCGACGACCAGGTGTCCGCGGGCGCGGATCTCGCGCCGGGCCTGGTCAGCGCGTTGCACGCCACCCTCGCCGACTGACCCTGAGCGAGCCCTGCCACCTCGTGCACCGCCGGTTGCGATGTTCCGGTCCGATAACGACCTGTGCTCGCCCAACGGATCAGGCAAGGCACCCAGAAACCTCACGTAGCCTGCTCTGGTGAGTGAACGCGAGTGGTTCGAGAAGGACGACCGATCCGGAGCCGGGAATGGGCCACCCGCGGGCAAGTCGGCCACCAAGCGCCGCAGCCCGCTCGGAATCACGGTCATCGTGCTCGCTGCGCTGGCGATCGCGGGGACGATCACCGCCCAGGTCTGGACCGAGGTCATGTGGTTCGACTCGGTCCACTTCCGTTCCGTCTTCAGCACCCAGGTCGGCGCCCAGCTGCTGCTGGGCATCGTCGGCGGGCTCATCGCAGGCGGCGTCATCTGGTCGAGCCTGTGGTACGGCTACCGGGCCCGGCCGATCTACGCGCCGACCACCCCTCAGCAGGACGCCCTGGACCGCTACCGCGAAGCCCTCGAACCGGTCCGACGGGTCGGCACCATCGTCATCCCCGTCCTCGTCGGGATCCTCACCGGCTTCGCGGCGGCACAGCAGTGGGAGACCTTCCTGCTGTGGCGCAACGGCACCCAGTTCGGCACGACCGACCCGCAGTTCGGACTGGACATTGGGTTCTTCGTCTTCACCCTGCCGTGGCTGTCCTTCATCGTCGGCTTCCTCAGCATGGTGCTCATCTTCGGAGCCATCGCCGCGGCGTTCACGCACTACGTCTACGGCGGGCTGCAGTTCCAGAACCGCGGCCGCGACACGACCCGCGCCGCGCTGTTGCACCTGTCCACGATCCTCGCCGCTCTCGTGCTGGTGCGAGCGGCCGCCTACTGGCTGGAGCGCTACTCGCTCTCGCTGCAGACGTCAGACCTGATGACCGGCATCCAGTACACCGACGCCAACGCCGAGCTGCCGGTCAAGGCCATCCTGGCCATCGCCTCGGTCATCGTCGCGCTCATGTTCATCTCCGTGATCTGGACCCGGTCCTGGCGCCTGCCGGTCGTCGGCACCGTGCTGCTGCTCGTCGTGGCCATCGTCATCGGGGGCATCTTCCCGGCGCTCATCCAGTCGCTCCGGGTCAAGCCGAGCGAGAAGTCGCTGGAGACCCCGTTCCTCGCCCGCAACATCGCGGCCACCCGCTCGGCATACGGGTTGGACAAGATCGAGGTGACACCCGTCCAGCCCAACGTGGAAGCCAGCCAGGCTCAGCTGCGCAGCACCGCCGGTGCCATCCCGGGCATTCGCACGATCGACCCCAACGTGATCTCCCCGACCGTGAAGCAGCGCCACGGCACCCGCAGCTACTACGCCTTCCCCGACGCCCTCGACGTCGACCGGTACACCGTGAACGGCCAGTCCAGCGACGCAGTCGTGGCAGCGCGGGAGATGGACCTGGAGGGTGTCCCGGCTGCCCAGCGCAACTGGCTGAACGACCACACCGTCTACACCCACGGGTACGGGATGGTCGTCGCCTACGCCAACCGCCAAGAGGGCGGCGAGCCGGTCTACATCGAGTCCGCCATCCCGGCTGGCACCGGCCTTGGCACCTACGAGCCACGCATCTACTTCGGCGAGCAGTCCCCGGCATACTCCATCGTCGGGGGCCAGCAGGGCGCCGCTCCGCGCGAGTTCGACTACCTCGCGGCCGAGGGGTCCCAGCAGGTCAACAACACGTATGCCGGGTCCGGCGGAGTTGCCCTCGACAACGGCGTGAAGAAGCTGGCCTACGCCATCAAGTACCGCGAGCCGAACTTCCTGCTCTCCGACGCGCTCAACCAGCAGTCGCGCATCCTGGACTACCGCACGCCACGCGAGCGGGTGTCCAAGGTGGCGCCGTGGCTCACGCTCGACGGCAACGCCTACCCCTCGATCGTGGACGGGCACGTCCTGTGGATCGTCGACGGGTACACGACGACGGCCAACTACCCCAACTCCCGGCTCACCTCGATGGCGGCGTCGACCTCGGACTCGACGACCCGGTCCCGCCGGTCGGTCACTGCCCTGGAGCAGGGCCAGCTCAACTACATCCGAAACTCGGTCAAGGCCACCGTCGACGCCTTCGACGGCTCGGTGCACCTCTACGCCTGGGACGAGAGCGACCCGATCCTCAAGGCGTGGCGGGTCGCGTTTCCTGACACGGTCCAGCCGATGAGCGACATCAGCGCCTCGCTCATGTCGCACCTGCGCTACCCGGAAGACCTGTTCAAGGTCGAGCGCCAGCTGCTCGCCCGCTACCACGTGCAGGACCCCGAGTCGTTCTACGGTGGGCAGGACTTCTGGCGCATCCCCACCGACCCCACTCAGGAGGACCGCAACACCGACCAGCCCGCCTACTACCAGAGCATCGCGATGCCGGGCCAGACGACGCCCGAGTTCTCGCTGACGACGACGTTCATGCCGGTCGGCTCGCGTGAGGTGCTCTCCGGGTTCCTCGCGGTGAGCGCGAATGCTGGCACCTCCGCGGGCAAGCGCAGCGACGGGTACGGCGCGCTGCGGCTGCTCGAGATGCCACCCAACAGCAACGTCAAGGGGCCCGGGCAGGTGCAGAACGACATCAGCTCGTCCAACGCCTCGTCGAAGGCGTTCAGCCTGACGCTGTCGCAGTTCCTGAACAACGCCCGACAACAAGGCTCCAAGGTGACCTTGGGCAACCTGCTGACCCTGCCCATGGCTGGCGGGATGCTGTACGTCGAGCCGATCTACATCCAAGGCGCGGCCGCTTCGCCGTTCCCGATAGGGCGGGCCATCGTCGTCGCGTTCGGGGAGAAGCTGGCCTGGTCGGACACCCTCGACGACGCGCTGAACGAGCTGTTCGGGGGCCAGACGGCTCAACCGCCTGCGGCAGCGACGCCGGGCTCGCCCCAGCCGCCACCGTCCTCGTCGGATACGGCGCTGACGCAGGCCCTCGCCGACGCCCAACAGGCGATGGCCGACGCGGACGCCGCGCTCAAGGCCGGCGACTTCGCCAAGTACGGCGAGGCCCAGCAGCGGCTCAAGGACGCCATCACCAGAGCGGCCGCAGCGCAGCCGCAAGGGTCGGCAGCCGTGACGACGCCGCCTGCGTCCAGCTGAGCGCCAAGCGCGGCTCGGCCCGCGCAGTGGTCGGACTGTGGAAGATCCTGCACACGCTGATGTGCGCGATCTTCCACAGTCTGGCGGGTAGTCGTGACCCGCGTGACGTGCAGCACGCGATTTGGCTGGTGCACCGCCGGTCACGTATGGTGAATGCCTACCGACGCGGGGTGGAGCAGCTCGGTAGCTCGCCGGGCTCATAACCCGGAGGTCGCAGGTTCAAATCCTGCCCCCGCTACAAAGGAAGTCCAGGTCAGCCGTTGGCTGCCCTGGACTTTCGCGTGGCACGCGCCGTGTCGGCGACATCGCTCGCATGCATTCTCGCTACCGCCCGAGCCGGACGATCTCGACCGCGAGATTGACCAACGACCGCGCCCGGCGGACCAGTGGCTCGGCCTTGGCGGAACCGATCAGGGCGATGCTGTACTCAACCTCGCTCTTGGCAGCGATCAACTCTCGCAGCCCCCGCTCGGCCGCAGCGGCTTGGGGGCGTTTCGCAAGTGCGCGGCCCAGGTCCTTCGCGGCTGTCGCATGGTCCTTGGCCTTGCTGGCCGAGCCGGTTATGGCGGTCATGATCGCGTCTTTGGCACTGATTCCGGAATGGATCGCGTCGCCCGCTGCCGGAGTGTATCGCTCAAGGTCGAGGTTGTCCTCGGCTGAAGCGAGGTACTCCTCGGCCTTCTTCAGGAAGGCTTTGGCGTGGTTTCGCTGCTCAGCGGTCGCCATCAGGCGGCCCCTCGCTTGACTCGTGGCTTACTTCCGACGAGCGCAACCCCGTCGCGGAGGATGTCGCTCACGACCGCCTCGCCCTCGGCGGCGAGTCGGCTGAACTCGGCCTCTGTGAAGAGGAGGACGTCGCAGTCGTTGCCGAGTCGGGTGCGAACGGTGTCTTGCAGCTCGACGCGCTTGTCCCACGTCGGTGCGGCGATCACAGCCAGGTCGATGTCGCTGTCGACGCCGGCCTCACCGCGGGCGATCGACCCGAAGAGGATCACGGCCCGCACGTCAGAGCCGATCGCCTCGCCGATGGCTGCCTTCAGCGCTGCGACGGGATCGAGCAGGGCTCGCATCGGTGCGACGAAGGCGTGGCCCTCGTTGATGGTGTGGACACCGGCCCGCCCGATGGTGTGACGGTCGACCAGGCCGAGTGCGGTCAGCGCCTTCAAGGCCTCCTGGACCGTCCAAAGGCTGTAGTCGTCGCTCACCAGGCCATGGATATGCCGCCCGGTCATCGGTTCGCCAGATCTCAATAGGACTGCGAGCACGGCTCCCCGAGCGCCAGGGAGGAGGCCACCAAACGGCTCCCCGAAGAACATGTGGTGAGCCTATCAGTCATATGACTGGCGGTGCAGTCATATGACTGACAGATCTTCCCGCCGACGGTCATGCACGAGCTCTTGCGCCGCCGCGAGGTGCGGCAATGAGAGGGGGGCAAGCACTGATCGGCTCCCACGGCGGCTGAGGCCCTGATACGTTTCGGGGCCGGGGAGTTGGTGACATCGCCTGCCAACCCGGGCTCAGCCGTCAGCCGCAAGTGAAGGAGAAACAACCATGTCCGCTCAGAGCGAGAACCCTGTCCTGGAGACCATCGGCGCCATCACCGCCGCCTCGGTGGAACGCTCCGACTTGCCAGTCGATGCGCTGCTGTTGATCCGTATCGCGGCCCTGGCGGCCGTCGACGCCCGACCAATCTCGTACCTGGCGCACGTGGGCCCGTCGGTGGAGTCGGGCGTGACGATCGAGGACGTCCAGAACGTCCTGGTTGCGGTGGCGCCCATCATCGGGACGGCCCGGACGATGTCGGCAGCAGTCAACATCACCGAAGCGCTCGGCTTCGCGATCGCCGTCATGGAAGACGAGGCGGAGTAACCCCGCGGCGGGTTCAGCCGCACCGGGCCGCCTCGAACCACGCCGCGGCCCGCAGCACTCCGACGTCGTCGAAGCGGCGCCCGGCGATCTGCACCCCGACCGCCCGCCCGTCGTCGAGCGTGCCGGCCGGCACCGAGCACGCCGGCTGTCCTGACATCGAGAACGGGACCGTGAACCCGATGTGGGCCATCCCGCAGCTCGGGTCGCTGCCCCACGGCATCGGCCACTCGGCCGGGAACGCCGCCACCGGGGCCACGGGTGACAGCACCAGGTCGTATGCCGTCGTCGCGGCAACCGTCGCGGCCCGCATCTCCATGACCGACTCGTAGGCCTGTAGGACCCTTGTGCCAGAGGCGTGCTCGCCACCTCGCGCCCATCCGGCCAGATACGGCAGGACCAGCTGCTGGCGCTCCGGAGCCAACCGCTGCAGGTCGACGAGCGAGCGGACTCGCCAGAACAGGTCGACGTCGGCCAGCATCGACGCCGTCAGCCATGGCGACATCAGCTCGACGGAGGCGCCGCCCGCTGCAAAGACCTGCCCAGCCGCCTCGGCGACCGCCGCGACCTGCGGCTCGCACGGCATACCGCACCCGGCATCGAGCAGCAGCCCGACCCGCAACCCAGCCACCGACACGTCTTCGAGCGACCAGTCCAGCCGAGCGGGAGGCATTGCCGACCAGTCCCGCTCGTCCGGGCGCGACAGGACCGACACGGCCAGCGCGGCATCGGCCACGGTCCGGGTGAGCGGCCCGGCGACCCGGCCGAGGTAGGGCGTGTCGAGCGGCACCCGCCCGAACGACGGCTTGTAGCCAACGACCCCGAGCCAGGTGGCAGGCAACCGGATCGACCCGCCGATGTCGGTGCCGACGTGCACCGGCCCGTAGCCGCCCAGCGTCGCGGCCCCGGCTCCCGACGAGCTGCCGCCGGTCGTCAGGGTCGGGTCCGCGGGCGAGCGGGTGATTCCGTAGAGCGACGAGACGCCCGGAGGAGAGCATGCCCCAGTCCGGCATCGTCGTGGACCCGACGATGACCGCCCCCGACTCCAGCAGCCGCTCGGTCACGGGCGCGTCGCGCTGTGGCCACACCGGCTCCACGCCCGGCGCACCCGAAGCGCATCGGCACCCCGACGCGCGCGAGGTTCTCCTTGATGGTGACCGGTATGCCGTCCAGCGGGCCGAGCGGCTCCCCGCGCGCCCAGCGTCGCTCGCTCGCGCGCGCCGCCGCCAGCGAGGCCTCGGGGTCGTGGGCGGCCAGGGCGTTGACGGTCGGCTCCAGCAGCGCGATCCGCGCCTGCACGGCGTCGTGAACCTCGACCGGGGAGAAGCGGTACCCGGCATACCCGGCGCACAACGCAACTGCGGACAGGTCGGCGAGATGGTCGTCGCTGTCCGTGTCCACAGATCCCAGGTAACCGACGGGTGGCCGGAAGTCAAGGTTTCGTTCGGGTGACGAAGGCCCTACGGAGGACCGACCGCGTTCCAGCCGGCGTGTCCTTGCCCTTACGCTGTGCCCTGCCATCGCCCGCCGGACCCATGGAGAGCCCCCCGTGACCCCTCGCCTCGCGCGCCTCATCGCGCCCCTTGCCGCCCTTGGCATCGGGCTGGCCGCCTGCACCGCGGGCTCCAGCACCTCCACGTCGACGACATCCGGCGGCGACATGGTCAAGGTGGGTCTCATCCTCGAACCCGCCAACTACGACTTCACGACCCAGTCGGGCGCGGCGATCCCCCAGATCATGATGACGAACGTCTACGAGTCGCTCGTCAAGCTCGACGACAGCGGCAAGTACGTGCCCGGCCTGGCCAAGTCGTGGACGCTCTCGACGGACCGCAAGACCTACACGTTCGACCTGGTCGACAACGCGACCTTCAGCAACGGCAAGACCTTCACCGCCGACGACGCGGTGTTCTCCATCAACTACGTCAAGACCAAGTGGACCAACGGCCTGAAGAAGGCCATGGACGTCGTCGCCTCCGCCCAGGCGCTCTCGCCCACCAAGCTGCAGGTCAACCTCACCCAGCCGAGCAACGACTGGCTGTTCCGGATGACCACCCACGTCGGCGCCATGATGACGCCCGACGGCGTTGCGGACCTGGCCAACAAGCCGGTCGGCACCGGCGCCTACACCGTCGAGTCGCGGGTCATGGGCGACTCGATCACGTTGGCCCGCAACGACAAGTACTGGGGCAGCAAGCCGTTCTTCCAGCACGTGACCGTCAAGTACATCGCCGACCCGACCGCCCTCAACAACGCCCTGCTCACCGGCGCGGTCAACGCGGCGCATCATCCAGGCGCCCGAGTCGCTCGGCCAGTTCACCTCGAACCCCAAGTACACCGTCCTCGCAGGGCACCACCGCCGGCGAGGTGCTCATGGCCTTCAACAACAGCGAGGACATCTTCAAGGACAAGCGGGTCCGCCAGGCCATCCGCCAGGGCATCGACCACAAGGCCCTCATGGACACCTGCTGGGCCGGCAAGGGCACGCTCATCGGCTCGTTCGTGCCCCCGACCGACCCGTGGTACGAGGACCTCACCGGCGTGCTGCCCTACGACAAGGCCGGGGCCACCGCGTTGCTCGCCCAGGCGGGCAAGGCGGGCACCACGCTGCGGCTGCGCATCCCCAACCTGCCGTATGCCGTGTCGTGCGGCCAGGTGGTCAAGAGCCAGCTCGAGGGGGTCGGCTTCAAGGTCGAGCTGACCAGCCTGCAGTTCCAGGACTGGCTCAAGCAGGTCTTCACCGGCGGCGACTTCGACCTGTCGATCGTCGCCCACGTCGAGCCACGCGACATGCGCGCGGTCTTCGGGGACCCCACGTACTACACGAAGTACAACAACCCGGACTTCACGGCGGCCTTGAACGCAGCCGACGTCGGCACCGAGACCGAGTACGTCGACAACATGCGCAAGGCCGCCCGGATCCTGGCCGACGACGTGGCGGCCGACTACCTGTTCCTGCTGCCCAACCTCATGGCCACCGACGCCAACATCGTCGGCCTGCCGAAGAACGCCATCACCTTCTCCCTGGACCTGACCCGGCTCGCCCGGACCTAGGCCCGGCTCGCCCTGACCCGCCAGACGCCGAGAGGTCAGAAGATGCTGTTATCGAGGCCGAATAACAGCATCTACTGACCTTTCGGCGAGGGGTCGATTCGACGGGAGGCGGCCGGCGACGGACCGCGACCGGAGCACACCCGCGGGCATGGCAGGCTGACGCCATGCTGCTGCGCCTGCTGGAGCGCTCCGGGATCTTCCTGGTCAGCCTGGCGGTGAGCACGGCGCTGGTGTTCGGGTTCATGGTGCTGCTGCCCGGCGACCCGGCCCGCGCGTCGCTCGGGATCAACGCCACCGAC
Organism: uncultured Actinomycetota bacterium; assembly: GCA_963769085.1. GTDB lineage: Bacteria > Actinomycetota > Actinomycetes > Actinomycetales > Dermatophilaceae > Phosphoribacter. The sequence goes on from CAVYKM010000043.1 coordinate 47,670, forward strand.
GAGACGGTCGCGGCGCTGCGGGAGGCGTACGGGCTCAACCGGCCGATCATCGAGCAGTACACGTCCTGGGCGGCCGGGCTGCTGCGCTTCGACCTCGGCGTCAGCTACATCAGCAAGGCCCCGATCGGCCCGCAGATCGCCGACCGGCTGCAGGTCAGCTTGATTCTCGTGCTCGCCTCGACGCTCATCGCGGTCACCCTGGCGGTGCCGCTGGGCACCATCATGGCGGTGCGTCACCGCAGGCCGTCCGGGTTCGTGCTA
>CAVYKM010000044.1:0-43637 GCA_963769085.1 uncultured Actinomycetota bacterium
GAGCCGCCGACCCGAGCCGCAGCGTGCGCCCGGCTCCGGGCCGCGTCAAGGGCGCTTCGCGTCACTGCGTGATGGCCTTCGGCCACCCTGGACCCGGCCCTGCGCCGAGCTCTTTTCGCCGCTGGCCATCGGGTCGGTGGCTCCGGTGTGCCGGGGCAGGTTCACCACCCGCAACCCACGCGATGCTCGGCGCCGCCGGTGGGTCACCCACACCCGAACCACAGTGACGACGAGCACCAGGACCACGAGGCCGGCGGTGACCAGGTCGGTGACGCTCAGCTGCGCGAGGACGCCGGCGGCCCACGGCTGGATCACCCGAGACCACACCCGGGCGAGCCAGGACGAGGGCGAGGCCGGCGACGATCAGGTAGGCGATGTCGGTCCAGCTGTCCCGCTCCCGCCGGCGCAGCTCCCACTCCTCGCTGTCCCAGCGGCGCTCGTCACGGTCGCGGTGTCGGTTCGAAAGACATGACGGTTCCCTTTCAGTAGGCCCACAGTTGGTGCAACGGCAACACGGTCACCGCGTCCGGCGGCACGCCGTAGCTGGCTTTGCTGTAGTCCGGCAGGGACAGCAGCCGGACCACGATCTCCCCGTCGACGTCCAGCGGCTCACTGACCGCGACGAGGACCTGGATGACACCCGAGATGCGGGCGTGCAGCCGCCGGCCGGTCAACGACGGCAACTCCCGAGCCGGGCGGGCCCGACGAGGCGAGGGCGGGGTGTCCAGGTCGGTGCGCACGTTGGCGAACCACGCGTGCGGCTGCCACGGCTCCAGCTGGTCCACCTCGAGGCGGGCGGTGGCGAACCGGTACACCCACAACGCCGACACCGGCGCCTTCCAGGGCAGCAGCCGGCTCTTGCCGTCGGGGACGTTGTGCTGCTCGTGCGGTCGTAGGGTGACCGCGCCCCACTCGGCGTGGCTGACCAGGCTGTACCACTCACCGTCGGGGCCTGGGTGCGGCCCGTCGCAGATGATGTTCTCCTCGATGATCCAATGCGACCCCGCCACCCCGACGGTCACCCGGGTTCCTTGCGGCAGGATCCCCAACGCAGCCGGCGGGGACGGGGTACATCGGCGGCAGGATGTGGGTTTCCGCGTCCGAGGGGCCCATGAAGTCCACGAACACCTCATCACCAGCGCCGCCGCTCATGTCCTCACCCATCCAGTCGCTCATCACGCTCACCACCTCGGTTATCCGCCGCCGGGGAAGTACGGCGGTGACCAGCCGACATACGTTGCCCCCCACCGGGTTTCGATATCGCTCGCGGGGACGATGGAGATTTGCCCGTCGACCTCGATGTCATTGGAGGCCACCATCCCGCCGCCCACGTACAGGGCGACGTGCCCAGCTCGCGACCCGGTCGCCCAGAACAGCAACGCCCCCGGCGGTGGGTTGCGGTCCCCGTCGTGACGCAGCCCGGTGGGCATCACCACCTGGTACTGGTCGATCGCATACGCCGTGCCGGAGAACCCCCACCCGTACGCCTGCGCCACGAACGCCAGACACCGCCGATACCAGCCCCCCGACCCGGTGGCGGCCTGCCCCCGGGCCCAGCCGATCGCCTCCGCCACGGTGCGCGGGTTGGCTCGAGGCAGCCCCACCAGCCCGACCGCGTCGGTGAACAGCGACCCGGCCGCCGCCACGACGGCACACGCCGCGTCCCGCACCCCCGGTACGCCGGCCAACGCGGCCGCGAGGGTCTCCCACCGGGCGTACGCCGATGGGAACGCTGAGCGTTGCACCGCCTGCGCCGCCTCGGTCACCGGCAGCGCCTCCCAGCCGGGTACCCGTGGCCAGCGCCTCGAAGAACTTGGTCGCGGCGTAGTCCGGGCGCATCAGATCGGTGACCTGGCCCCACCCTTGGGAGGGGCGTTGCTGGAACAACCCGACCGAGTCCGCGATCCCCGTAGTCGAGGTTGCGCAGCCGCGACTCCTGCGCCGCGGTCGCCAACGCCACCACCACACCCCGCTCACCGATGCCCAGCTGTCGGCCGGTCGCCGCGATCACGCCCGCGTTCGCCAGCTGCTCGGCGTCCAACGCCACCCCATCCACCGTCAACCCCGACGTGGCCTCGCCGGCTGAGGCAGCCAGCACGGTCGACCCGCTGCGGCCGCACACGGAGACGTGCTCGTCCTGCTCGTGGCTGCCGCTGGTGACCGCCCCCGCCAGGGTGACCACCAACGCCAACCCCAGGCACGCGAGAACGACCGCGGCGACGGTGACGCGTCCGCCACACGTACGGTGCGACCTTGCGCCCGAGGTGGGCGGCCAGCATCGTCGTCGGTTCCATCGCTCACCGCCCGCCTGGCAGTGGCGTGTAGGTCGCCGCGAGGGAGGACGCCGGCCCCGTCGGTGCGAGTGGGGGGCGGACCGGCGGGGGTCAGCCCGGACACCCTCCACACCCCGGACATCACCGCGAGGTCGACTTGGACCAGGCCGGCGTCGGTCGGCACCGTCACCGCCGCGGTCAAATCGGTCACCGACCTCACGACAGGACTGCCGACGACGCGGCGGGCCGGCACATTCACAGGCAGGACGGTGGCCAGCTGCGCCCCGAACTCCGGCGTCGCCAGGGCGGTCACGTCGGTCCGCCAGGCCTCGGCGGGCAGGTCCGGGCGGGCCCACACGGTCACGAACCGCACCGCCACCTCACCCGGCGACGAGGCCACCCCCACGGCAGGGGCCGACGTGGCAGCCGAACTGGCCGTCGACGACGGCCGACGAGCTCGGCGACGCGGTGGCGGACGTTCGCTGTCGGACCTGGTCGAGGACGTCACGCTGCTCGCGGCGTGCTCGGCGCAGGGTCGGCGACACCGGACGGGCCAAGGGTGGCGACCAGCCACCCGATCGCGACGAGGGCAGCCAGCAGCGCGGCCAGGCGCCGGGGTGAGTGCAGCGGCCAGCGCACCACCGGGGCGAGGGCTTCCCAGGCCAGTCCGGTGGTGGCGGTGCGTCTACTCGTCCTGGGCATAGAACCGGCTCCCTTCCGGTCGGTACACCTGGAACACCGCCTTGCCGTCGGCGTCGCGGGTCAGGTTCGCCTCGTGCACCCTCGTCGGCAGCGGCGTGTCCGGCTCCAGCACGTTGCCTTCCAGCGGCCCGCCAGTTGCCGGCAACGCCTCCCGCGGAGCGTCCTGTGCCAGCGGCCTGACTGGGCGCCACCTCGGGCGCTCCTGCGCGACCACGTCAATCGGCACGGTGCGTGGCGGCAGGGTCAGCCGACGGGGCGTGTTCGACCGGGGCCGGGTCGGCAGCCGGCTCGGAGACGCCCAGCTCACCCGACTGCCACCGGGACCTGCGGGCATCGGCGACGGCGACGGGCGCAGGGGCAGCTGGCGTGGGCCGGATGGGCGACCCCAGCCGGGCCTCCGGCAGGGGGTCCGGAGGGGCACCGGCTGGGGCCGCGCTGTAGTAGACCACCTCCTCGTGCTCGCCGCCGACGGTTCCCGGTTTGTCGTTGCGGGCCGGGGTGGGCGTGTGCACCAGCCGGTCACGCCCCTGCCCGGCAGCGGATGCCGACGACGACTCCTCGTCCTCGTGCTGTTCGTGCTCCTCGTTCCCGTCGCTGGGTCCGCGGCGGGTGGGCCGGCCCCGGACGGCGAGTTTCATGGCCAGCACTTGCCCGAGCAGCTTCTTGCCCGGCAGGTGCGCCCGCCCGAGGGCGGTGTGCGGGCGCAGCAGCCGCCACGCCAACCAGGACAGCCCGACGATCAACAGGTACTTCAGCCCGTCGGGCATGGTGGCGGTGAAGATCGCCGACGTGAACGCGAACAACACCAACGCGGCCAGGAACGCGATCGGGCCCATCACCAGCACCTGCACGATCCGCTGCCCCCACGACAACGCCAGGTCGCGGAAGCTGTCCACCAGGAACAACACCCCCGCCGCCGGTGTCGCCGGGACGATCAGCCGGGCGACGGCGTACCCGAGCACGGTCAACAGCCCGGCGATGATGAAGAACGCCGTCGTGACGGCGGTGATGAGCAGGGACAGCACGGCGGTGCCGAACCGGTCCCCGGTCCTGTTCCCGGTGAAGAACTGGTAGGCCACCGGGTCCGCCGACGCCAGCTGCTGCGCCACCTGGCGGAAGTCGCCGGCTTTGCGGTCCACGACCTGCTTGCCGGCCCCGGTCGGGTCCCGCTGGTAGGTGTCGTACTCCGCCCAGCTGAAGTGCGTCGCCTTGAACACGGCCGGGCCGAACTTGGTCGCGGTGGGTGAGTCCGGGTCGCCGAACACGCCGGCCAGCCAGGAGCGGTACACGGTGGAGCGGTTGATGGTGTCCCACGTGGCGTCCATCGCCGCCACTGCCGCCGCCCGAGCCGACCCCTCACTGTCGGCGGTCTCGGACGGGGCTTGTGGGCCGACCTGTTGCGCGTCCGGGCCGAACCCCTGCGCGGTGGCCACGACGGCGGTTTGGATGCCGGAGTCGAGCAGTTTCACGCTCTCGGTCGGGTAGCCGACCACCCAGGTGACCAGGACCAGGACCGTGAGGGCCCACACGGTGGCGGTGATCGTCGCGGCGAGCCGGCCCCGCGCCGCCCGCAGCAAGGTGACCACGGCGACGAGCAGCAGCGCGAGGGACAGGAACGGGAACCACACCCCGGCCGCGACCGATGCGGTGGCGTGTTCGATCGGCTTGTCCAGGAACCCGATCCAGCTGGACGGGTCGATCACCGCGGTGAACAGGCCCTGCCCGATCGCCAGCAGCAGCCCCGGCAGCTGCAGGCCGATGACGTTGGCGATGTTGGTGGTCAGGCGGGGCATGATGTCGCTGCCGGCGCCGCAGCCGTTGTCGTAGGCCCACCACTGGTAGTTCGTGCCGTACACCGACGCGATCGACACCCCCGCCGTGGTGAACGGATCCGCCGTGGAGGTGACCGCCGGCCGCAGGCCGAGCTGCCCGGATGGGGAGGCCGGCAACGGCGGATCACCCTTACAGTCCGGCCCAATCCCCGGCACCGCAGCCGCCGACGAGGACGTCGACGAGGCGGCGGTCAGCGCCGGGAGCGGCATGCGCAGCCGGGGCGGCACGAGCAACACGATGCCCAGGGCCAGCACGAGGACGGCGGTCAGCCCGGCGGGTCATGCGGCACCGTCCTCGTCCTGGACCAGCTCGTGCTGCGCCTGGTCGTCGAGGTCGTCCTGCGCCTGGTCGTCGAGGTCGTCGAGGATCGGGACGGGTCCGCGGTCGGTGAGGGTGGCCCGGTTGGCGGGCCGGGGGGTGGTGTCCAGGGCGGTGAACAGGTCCGGGTGGTGGGCCATGGAGACGCGGATGCGTTCCATCCCGCCGGTGCCGTCCGCGCCGCCGAGCCCGTCGCGGTAGATGAACTCCCGATACGGCAGGGCAGCCTCGCCGCGGGCCGGCCGGGCCGACAGCGACCCGAGCAGCTGCTCATACCCGCGCCCGGGTGGTTTGCCCAGCAGCTGCAGCGCGGCGGTCTGGGCGTCCTCGGATTGGGTGCGTCCGATGAACACCGCGCCGACGAAGTTCGCGTCGTCCAACACCACCCGGGCGTGTTGGGTGACCACGAAGACGGCGTTGTTGTTCTTGCGGCTGTCGGTGCGCAGCTTGCGCATCAACGCCCGGCCGGCGCCGGAGACCTCGGTGACCTCTTGGGCTTCGTCCAGGCCGAAGAACTTGCGTTCGTGCGGGTCACCCCGGTAGATCAGCTGCAGCGACGTCCACGCCGCCAGCGACATGATCGGGCGGTACAGCAACTCCTCCGGGGAGTAGTCCTCCAGCTCGACACTGCTCGTCCGGTTTCACCAGGCCCTTGAGGTTGAACACCGTGAACCGCGCCGCCGACGGCACGTGCACCGGCGTCGACCGGTCGTGTTCCGCGCCGGGTAGAACAACCGGCCCAGCTCCCGCTCCGAGGCGTCGAGCAGCTGCCGGGCGATCATCAGCGCCAGCTCGTCACCCTTCTGCAGGCGGGTGATCGGCGCCCACAGGGTCGAGGCCGGTTCCGCTGGGGAGTCCGAGACGACGGCGCGGATGCGGTTGAGCACCTCGGGGTTGCGGTTCAGCTCGATCGGCAGCGACCAGCGCAGCGTCATGATGGCCAGGTCGCGGCGGGTCTGGCGCACCGCGGCCCGCTCCAACATCAGCTTGTCCCGGAACTCCTGCCACGTCCCGGACGTCGGCCCAGATCAGCGCGTGGTTCGGTTCCGGCACCGCGGCATACGGGCTGACAGCGACCCCGGTTGCCCACCGAGGACGTCGACCTGGTGGGCGATCGGCGCCAGCTCGGGCAGGGTGAGCATGCGGTGCAGCCGCCCGGCCGGGTCCATCGCCACCCCACGGGCACCCGAGAGGGCGGACTTGTAGCACAGCAGCCCCATCAGCGCCGACTTGCCGGAGCCCTGCACGCCGCAGATCGGCACCACCCCGGAGGCTTCCATCACCTCGGGCAGGTACCACGGGTCGAAACACACCGCCCGCGCGGACAGGCCCGCGGTCTCGGCGATGTGGAACCCGCGCCGATCCCCCACCTCCGCCGTCACCGCCGGCAGCCCGGCAGCGACCTTCACCACCGGGAAGTGGCGGCAATGCGCCGACGACGCCAGCGGTTCGCCGGGGACGAACTCCCGCGCCAGGGCGTACTGGCCCAGGTCACGCACCCACGTGGTGTGCGGCTTGTACAGCTCGACCACCGCCGCGGCCCGGTCCAACGCCTCGCGTTCGGTCGGTGCGGAGACGGCGATGCGGTACCAGCCGCGGGTGCGGGTGGACAGGTGGGTGAACCCGCGGCGCTGCTCATCCTCGACCGTCGCCCGCGCGTCGGCCTGGCGGGCGAGCTGCTTGGGTGGGCGTTTGCCGTGATCGACCAGCCAGTGCTCGACCTGACCGTCGACCCGGTTGCCGATCTTGGTCATCTCCTTGGACACCTCATCCGGTGCCCGCGGGTCGACCCGCCAGGCCCACTCACACGGGAAGCCCAGCGCGTCGGTGGCGGCCATCCACGGCTCGTGCTCCTCCGGGATCGCGATATCGGCCATCCGCGCCAACGACAGCACCACCACATGCCGGGTGACCGGGCGGGCGTTGACGCTCGTGGTGACCCGGGTCGAGGCCGCCAGCGGTTGGGCGTCCCAGGCCACGGTGGACACCCACTCGTCCAGGTCGTCGGCTGTCCAGGACCGGGCGGGGGTCGGTGTGCGGGTCCGGCACCGGCACCGGGCAGCCGAGGGCGAACGAGCGGGCCAGCAGCCACTCCATATCCCCCGGGGACACCGGGCGGGCGGCCAGGCCGGCGCCGGCCATCACCCGGTCCACATCCGCCAACCGGCGCGCCAGTGCTTCACGTTCCCGCTCGGCCGCGCCGGCGACCACCTTGCCCGAGGGCGGCGGTCGAGGGTGCCGCGTTCGCCCGAGGTCGACCCCGTAGTAGACCAGCTTGTCGGCCTGGGCCGAGCTGGACATGTGCACCTGGTCGCGCTCCACCATCTGCGGCGAACCCGGGTTGCGGGTCCGGGGCGTTGTCCCAATGCGCCCGCGCCCAATGCGACACCGGATACGGCCGGTAGGTGACCCGCCCGAAGACGGTGGTGCCGACCAGCTCCGCCAGGCACCGCCGCGTGATCGCGGATCAGCTCCTCACCCTCGGCGACACTGCGGAAGCTCCACGTCTGCGGATCAGCCAGATACCACGCGGTCATCCGCCCACCAGCGAAGGTGACGTGATCGACCACCCCGGTCAACGCCCACCCATCGGCCTTCCCACCCGGCCGGCGAGGCACCGGCGCCGGCGACGACGAGCCACGACGACGGTGCGGGATTCCCCACCTGCTCATGTCACGTCCTCCGTTTCCTGGACCGGGCGAGCCACCCGGCGGCGGCCGGGCAGCCGGGCGTGCCGGGACCTGGTGGGGGGCCGGCGGGCGGTCAGGTCACGCCAGAACGTGCCCACCAGCGAGGCCACCGACCGTTCCGTCGAGGTGTGATCCGCGATCGTCATCGCCGCCCACACCGTGCCCACCAGCAGCAGCCCCACCGTCAGCACGGTCATCGGCAGCCCGAGCCGGCGAGCGGTCACGAAGGTCAGCGGGCCCAGGATCAGCCAGGCGAAGATCGCCTTATGCCGCATCGGGGCGATGTACCGCCCCGGCGGACCCAGATACGTCTGGTCGACCTGGTACAGCTCGTCATCGTCATGCAGCCGCACGCCGGCTCACCCCTGCCGGATCAGGTTGACGATGAAGTTGCCGATATCCGCCGCCGACGTGCCGGTCGCCAGCCCGAGCATCGACACCCCGACCAGCGCGCCGGCGACGATCGTGATGCCCTTGGCGATGTTGCCCGCCCGGGCGGCCCACAGCACCGCGACCGCCAGCAGCAGGATCACGACCGTGACGACGTTGTCCTGAATCCACTGCGCCAGCCCCGACGTTCCGTAGTTGGCCGCAGGGAGGCTCAGCGACTTGATGTGGTTTAGAAGTGCCATTAGCTGCTCACTCCTTCTTAAAAAGGGTGTAAATCACATTCCGGACAGGCGATCAAACCGGGTACGGTGACGCTCGCCAGGCCCGGGCAGGTCGCACTCGCGCCGATCGCAGGGCTCCGCGCCGGGCGCAGTCTGCCCGGGCCCGGTCCACCTTTGGCCACCGCGCCAACCCCATCCCCGAGTGGGCTGACACACGATTCCCGCCCCGCTGACCGCGCCATCCCCAAGCAGCCGGGTAACGGTCGCCCAGGATGTCTCGCAAGCCCAGGCGTTAACGTCCCGAGACACGACCAGGCACGCTGGCTCGCTTCGCACCCCCGAGAGCACCAGACCGGCGGCTGACCACACACGCCCGCCCTGACAGCGACGCCGACTGCAACCCATCCGCACCTGGGCCCACACGAGCGAACCCGGAACACCCACGACAAGCGGTGGAGCCCCTTCGAGCGGTCACACCCGACGCCTGCAAGGGCCTGAAAATCGGAAGGTCGACAGTTCGATCCTGTCCCTGGCCACTCTCGAACCGCAGGTCAACTGGCGGTGACCGCCGTGGACCGTTACTGACCGGATGAAGCCGCCACCCGCGGGAGCAACAAGCCGGCAGCCAGGCCGAAGAAGGCCCTATCCTCATCGCCATGGCCCGGCGCGGATCGGTCCGTTCGTACCCGTCCCGGTGGGTCGGCCCAAGTTGGGCAAGGGACCGCTGTCAGAGGATCGTTGCGGAGGTCTCGGCTCTGGATCGAAGTCTGGCATCTAGTCGCACCGCAGCAAGTTCGGTGGATCCTGCGTTTCAACCAGACGCTCACCGCCACGTGTTCGAGCACGTGTGCGCTCAGTCGCTGCCGGTGCCGGTGACCTTCTCATCTGCATACCCGTCGCCCGCTGGCTCGGGCGTCGGCGGCCGAGTTGACCTGGATCATTGCGCTACCGCTAGGTCAAGTCCTTCTGGGGTGGTGTATTTCGGTTGATCCTTCGTCGTGTGGTGATGGGCGGGGCTCTTAGAAGGGGGGTTCTCCGGGGTCGGGGGCAGGGGCTCCTCCTCGCTTGCTGCGGGCGTGCCAGCCGCTGTCGGGGTCGAAGAAGTCCTCGGGCAGGGAGCGGGGACACCGTTGTCGTCCGACGAGCCGGTTTCGTAGCCGGCGGCGAGCAGAGCGAGGTCTTCCTCACGCGAGCGGCCGGGCACGTAGTCGAGCCAGGGGTTGGTCATGCTGCTGCCTCCGGGTCCGCGGAGCTGTCGGCGGGCGGTGACCTCGACCGGGGACGAGGATGAGGCGGCTGCGGGCCAGGACGTCCAGGCCGAGGTAGCGGCGTCCTTCGGTCCATTCGTCGTGTTGTTCGGCTAGGACGGCGCGCCGACGAGGCGGGTCAGGAGTCGCGGTCGGGGAAGATGCCACGACGTCGGTGCGGCGGCGGATTTCGCGGTTGAGCCGTTCGTTGGGGTTGTTGGACCAGATCTGGCGCAGAGCTCCTTGGGGAACGCGGTGAAGGCGAGGATGTCGGCCCGGGCGGAGTCGAGGTGGTCGTGCACCGCGGGCAGGGGCCGGCGAGCTGGTCGAGCATCTTGTCGTACTGGGCCGCCACCGCGTCGCTGTCGGGCTGGTCGTAGACGCTGTGCAGCAGCGCCTTCACGCCCGGCCAGGCGCTCTTGGGGCAGGCGGCCATCAAGTTCGCCGCGTAATGCGTGCGGCAGCGTTGCCACGACGCGCCGGGCAGGGTGGCGGCGATCGCCTCGACCAGCCCGGGGTGGGCGTCGCTGGTGACCAGGGCGACCCCGCGCAGGCCGCGGGCGACCAAGTCGCGGAAGAAGGCCAGCCAGCCGGCGCCGGTCTCCCCGGTGGCCACCTGGACACCGAGGACCTCGCGGTGGCCGTCGGCGTTCACCCCGGTGGCGATCAGCACCGCGACGTTACGGACCCGGCCGCCCTCACGGACCTTCATCGTCAACGCGTCCGCGGCCACGAACGTGTACGGCCCTTGATCCAGCGGACGGGTGCGGAAGTCGGCGACGTGGGCGTCGAGGTCTTTGGCCATCACCGAGACCTGCGACTTGGACAGGCCCGTGATGCCCAGCGACTGCACCAGCTTGTCCATCCGCCGGGTCGACACCCCCAGCAGGTAGCAGGTCGCCACCACCGAGGTCAGCGCCGCCTCGGCGCGGCGGCGCCGCTCCAGCAGCCACTCCGGGAAGTAGCTGCCCGAGCGCAGCTTGGGGATCGCCACGTCCACGGTGCCGACCCGGGTATCCAGGTCCCGGTGCCGGTAGCCGTTGCGGGAGTTGACCCGCTCCTGGCTGCGGGTGCCGTACGCGGCGCCGCAGACCGCGTCGGCGTCAGCCGACAGCAGCGCGTTGACGAATGTGGTCAGCAACTCCCGCATCAGGTCCGGCGAGGCCTGAGCCAGGTTCTCGTGCAGCAACAGAGCAGGGTCGATACTGGGTGCAGCGGTCATCGTTGAGTCTCCTCTTCGAGTCGGTTGTGAAGGATCACTCGAAGGATCACCGGTGACCGCGTCATCGTCTGGTTACGACGCGCCACACCGGCGCTTTAACCTCGTACACCATTCTGCTGGACTCCACTCTACCGCTATTGCTTCTGCTGCGTTACGACGCGGAATCGGGAGATTGCCTCATCAGGGAAGGAGCCGACATGAGCACACCCACCACATCAAGTAACGCGTCCCTCGAAGCCCGCCTTCGAACTCATCCGGTGATAACCGCCGTCGGGCTTGTGGCGTTGGTCGCCGTCATTACCGTCGCCGGGTCAGCGATCCTGGCGAATCGGTTCCCTTCGATCCCCGGATACAGCACGACAGAGGTCAGCCAGAGCCTTGTGCTGGTGATCGTTCTCGCTGTCCTGCTCTTAGCGCTGATCGGCACCCTGCGCTGGTGGCGACTCGCCGCGTTCACCCCTCCGTCTCAATGGCGCGATCTGGGACTGTATTGGCTTCCCGTGTTGCTGTTGCTCGCGCCTCTCGCGGCGGGTGTGAGACTACCCACGACCGGGGTCGGGGTCGGTATTCTGTTGGTCGGCTACCTTGCAACTGCAGTTCTTGAGGAGGGGATGTACCGCGGAGTGATTCTCGGGCTGCTGTGGCGTGTCGGGATGTGGCCCGCCGTGCTCCTTTCCTCGCTTCTGTTCGGCATTGGCCACTTGTCCAACTCAGCCCTGCGCGGCGTGTCCGCGCTCATACTGCTGCAGGCGTTTGGCGCTGCCGTCCAAGGCGTCGGTTTCGCGGCGCTGCGGCTGCGGACAAATACGATCTGGCCACTGATCGTTATCCACGCAGCGCATGACATCACCTTGCAGCTCGGCCAACTCCCAATCGCCGCCATTGAAGCGCCGATCGACACGATCATCTGCGTCTACGGACTGTTCCTTTTGCGACGCCATCGGGCAGATGCGATGGTTCACGCCATGCAACCAGAGGGTGAGCAAGAGCGCCCGAAGCACTAGCTAGTGCAAGTGCAACATGACAACTACCGCGCTGATAAGGCGGATGTCGAACGATCCCTATTGCCGCGGCAGCCGCCACAGATCATGAAGAGCGATCACGTCATCGAGGGCGAGGTGGGGGCCAGGCCGCTGAGCGAGTACACGGAGGTCAAGGGCTACGGCGACGCCGCGGAGTGGGTTTACGCGCAGGCTCACGCGACCCACGAGGAGGGCGTGTCGCTACTCGCGGTCCAGGAAGTGCGGCAGGTGCACTACGGGTGATGACTCCGGTGTGGGCGGTCGCACCGCACCCGGACGCGACCGCAGAGGAGGCCCCGGGGAGCTTCCGCCGGCACGACATCCGAGCCTTCGCCGGCGGTATGACGCCGCCGACCTGGCCGCGGGTGACGCCGACGTCCGTTCGTATGCCGGGCAGCGACCCCAGCTCGTCGAGGACTACGGCGGGACGAGACCTCGACAGAGCCGGCGCACCCCTCGACGACGACCTGCTCTGGCACGGCGAGCTCTGTCGAAGGGTCGCCGCTGAGCTGTGCCAGGGCCCACCGACCGGCACCGCCGTACCGTCGCCGCGACGGTCCGGCATACCCTCCTCGCCACCTCGGCCGCGATGTCGACGGGTCCCATGGTGCTTAGGGTGTCAACGGGCTGCGACGGCTTCCACTCAGGTGATCCAGGTCCACGACCCGAGTAGGGCGTCGAACTCGGGGACCGCCGCGTCGGCAGCATCGTGGGTCGCGCTCAGCGTCACGTAGTAGACCGAGTTCTCGTGGACGAAGACGTAGTACTTCTGCGTCAACAGCACATCCTGACGCTGGTTGGTGACCGAGAGACCCACCGCCGGCTCACCCCCGATCTGCCGGTCGGGCAGGTCGGTCACCTGCTTGCCCGATGCGGCGAGCTGGGCTTTCGCGTTCGCGGCCGCGGCCGCGAGGTCGTTGGGCACCCCGTGCTGAGCGCTGATGACCGCGTTGTTGAGGAAGTTGTCGGACCTGGTGCCGGCCGCCACGACCAGCTCCAGGCCAGAGGTACCCGCGGCCTGCGCGGTGGCGTCGGTCCAGCCCGGCGGCGGGGTCACCGCGAACGTACCGGACCCACCCTTCAGCGACCCGGCCGGCGCGGAGGCCGCTGAGCTCGTGTTGGTGGCGTCGTCGGACCCAGTGGTAACGGTGCCTGTCGCGCTCGTCGGGCCGCCAGTCGACGTCGGGGACGGCCCCGGTGGGTTGGATGAGCATGCGCTGAGGGCTAGCAGAGCCCCGAGGACCAGTACCGAGAACCGTTTCATGAAGACCCCCTGTGATCTCGTCGATCCCAGACAACGGTTGGACGCCGGCTACGGCCCGCCCGTTCCCGTTCCCTGGGTTTGGTGGGCATTCGCCTGGAACTGACATTCTCCCTTGACATGCGATCAGACGAAGCCGGAGCTCCAGTACTCCTCCTGGTCGGAGTCTCCAGCCCTTCCGACCTGGACGGGGTCCCTCCGGCCGGTGGTGATGAGCGCGACATCGGGAGGTCGCCACCCCTGCTCCAGCAGCAGCTCAACCTGTGCGTCCTGGCGGAGCTGGCTAGCCACCAGCGAAACCGCATGGTGACCGGCATACCAGCCTGACCTGAAGACTGCGCGGATGTCGCGGCCTCTGCACGAGGCATCAGGAGGGGCCGTTGCGCAGCCTGGTCACCAGGGACGTTAGCCCGAGCCAGACTCTCGGCTGACAGCTGGGTCAGGTCAAGCGAGGCCGAACCCAGCAGGAGGAACTGTCCATGGCGGAAGCCGCCCGAGGCCGGCGCGAGCCGGAGTTCGCTCTCCCCTGAGGAGGTTTCGCGCCAAGCCGCTGCGCGGATTTGCAGTCCTGCACTGTCACAGTCTCATCCACACGAAGTGACGAAGACCACTTCCAGAACCGTTGTGCACCAATGCAAGACGGCCGGATGGACCGCCTCCGAGGTCACCGGCGAATGTGTCCTGGGTTACTGCCGCGCCGCTCGACGGGCGCAAGCGACCGTCTGCCTATCGCACATCCCTCGGCGAGCGGAGCGACCTTGCCATCCCAAGGGCAACTCGAACCGCTCGCCTACGCAACGGGTTTCCGGGGGTCCCCACGGGTGTAACGGGAAATAGGGTCAAGGTGTCAAACCACCTAAATGGAAAGGCGTCCCGATGACGACCTACAAGCAGTCCCTCTCCGGGCTCATCCCGGGTCTGTCTGAGCTAGACCAGCCCCCGGCGCCCGCTGAGCCGGCCATCGCCGATCCAGGTCCCCTGGGCCTATCCGCCTTCGCAGTAACGACATTCGTCCTCAGCGCCGTCAACGCCGGAATCATCCCGCTGGGGGTCAAGACAGTCGTCTTGAGCCTGGCCCTCTTCTACGGCGGCATCGTGCAGATCATCGCCGGCATCTGGGAGTTCAAGAAGAACAACACCTTCGGCGCCACCGCCTTCTGCTCGTACGGAGCGTTCTGGCTGGCCTACTGGGGCCTCTCGGCGTACTTCAAGCCAGCTGACGGCATGTCGGCAGCTGACATCGACGTGGCTCTCGGGTTCTTCCTGCTGTCCTGGACCATCTTCACGGCCATGCTCATGGTCGCGGTCCTGCGCACGAACGTCGCCCTGTCCACCACCTTCGGCGCGCTCATCATCACCTTCGTGCTGCTCACCTCGAGCCACCTGATGCACAGCCACACCCTGGAGCAGCTCGGCGGTTGGATGGGGCTGCTGACCGCTGCTCTGGCGTTCTACACCGCCTTCGCAGGCGTCGTGAACGAGACCTGGAAGCGCGTGGTGCTGCCCGTCTGGAAGATCTGACTTCGCGGTAAGGCGCACGCTCGGCCCGGGAACTCGCGGTCGAAGGTGGCGGTCGGTCGGGAGCCTCAACGAGGCTCCCGACCCCGCGACCGCGAGGGGGCCGAGGGCCGCTCGCCCGGTGCGAGCCGCCCGCGAGTCGTTGACCGGCGCTGGCGCGCAGGTATGCCGGAACCGTAGAGTTCGCAGAAGTGGACCACCAGCTTGTCCGCGTTCCAGATGAAGAAGCTGGAGGGACGAAAACGTGCGTACCTCGCTGTACGAGCTGACTGCGTCCGCTGACGGCGTGACCGCCCGGGTCAAGGCGCGAGGAAGCGCGGTGCTGACCAACCCCAGGATCAACCGCGGCACGGCATTCACCCCGGCCGAGCGGGAGGCACTGCAGCTCACCGGCCTGCTGCCGTCCGGCGTCAGCACCATCGAGTCGCAGGAGGCCAGGGCCTACGAGCAGTACGGGCAACAACGCGACAACCTGCGCAAGTGGGTCTACCTGGCCAACCTCCGCGACCGCAACGAGGTGCTCTTCTACCGGCTGCTGTCCGAGCACATCGAGGAGATGCTCCCGGTCGTCTACACCCCCACTGTCGGCCTGGCCATCGAACGGTTCAGCCACGAGTACCGGCGGCCCCGGGGCGTCTACCTTTCGGTGGACCATCCGGAGGACATCGAGACCTCCCTGGCCAACATCGGTCTTGGGCCCGACGAGGTCGACCTCATCGTCGTGACCGACTCCGAGGGGATCCTCGGGATCGGGGACCAGGGCGTGGGCGGCATCGAGATCGCGATCGGCAAGCTGGCCCTTTACACAGCCGCCGCCGGGATCCATCCCGCTCGCACCATCCCGGTCGTCCTCGACATGGGCACCGACAACCTCGTGCTGCTCAACGACGAGATGTACCTCGGCGTCCGGCATGCGCGCGTCCGCGACCAGCGTTACGACGACACCATCGACGCTTTCGTGACCGCCGCAACCAAGCTGTTCCCCCACGCCATGCTGCACTGGGAGGACTTCGGTGCCAGCAACGCTCGACGCCTGCTCATCAAGTACGCCGACCGGATCTGCACCTTCAACGACGACATGCAGGGCACTGCCGCGGTGGTCCTCGCGGCGGCCATCGCCGCGGTTCGCGCCGCCGGCAGCCGCATTCGTGACCAACGGGTCGTCATCCACGGCGCCGGCACCTCGGGCCTCGGCATCGCCGACATGATGCGTGAGCTGATGATCAAGGAAGGCCTCAAACCCGACGAGGCAATGAAGCAGTTCTACGGCCTGGGCAGCCGAGGCCTGCTCGTCGAGAACGCCCCCGGCCTGCGCGACTTCCAGATCCCCTATGCCCGACCAGCGGCCGAGGTCGCCGATTGGGCAAGCGACGGGGGCACCATCGGGCTGGCGGACGTGGTCTCGCACGTGCGCCCCACGATGCTCATCGGGACGTCCACCCAAAGCGGTGCGTTCACCGAACCGATCGTGCGCCAGATGGCCGAGCACACCAAGCGACCGATCATCATGCCGCTGTCCAACCCCACGTCCAAATGCGAAGCCATGCCCGAGGACATCCTGCGGTGGACCAAAGGCCGAGCCTTCGTGGCGACCGGCAGCCCGTTCCCCCCGGTTTCCTTTCACAACGCGACGTACTCGATCGCTCAGGTCAACAACGCCCTCGTCTTTCCTGGGCTCGGGCTCGGTGTCGTCGTGGCCCAAGCCGAGCGAGTCACTGACTCGATGCTCGCCGCGGCGGCCGATGCCCTGGCGCGGCTGTCCGACGCGTCGAAGAAGGGGGCCCCGCTGCTGCCCTCCGTCAGCAGCCTGCGAGCCGTATCGGCCGCGGTTGCGGTGGCGGTGGCCACGACCGCCGCGAAGGAGGGGGTCGCCCGGGCAGCCGTGGACAACCCGATCCAGCAGGTGCACGACAGGATGTGGCGGCCGGACTACCCGCACTTGGAGGTCCTGCCCGAGGACGGGGCCCCGTCCTAGACGGGCCGCTGCCCAAGGCCGGGTGAGTGCCCGTTCGCAGCAGCGGTGTCGGCCGGCAGCAGCTGGTATGCCGGGTTGGCCACCGCGAGGAAACCGTTGTGGTCGCCGATGCGCCCCTGCACCCGCACCAGCGCGCCGGGCTCCAACCCCGCGATGCGTCGACGGCCGTAGAACATGAGCGTGACTCCCCCCGACTCGTCGACGAGCTCGCAGCGCAAGCCGGGAGTCCTTCCGACGGGTGAGGCCTGGACTGACCGGATCCGCCCCTGCAGGACCGCGGTGCGGCGGTGCGGAGCGTCGGCGATGGTGACCCGGTCGTCCGGGATGTGCCCCATGTGATCGACGGTCTGTGGACTCCACCCCTCGCTGGATGCCGTCGTTGCCTGCGGTGCAGCGTTCAGCGCGCCGTTCTTGCGGCGCAGCACGCGCGACGGCTGGGTCGCGTCGAACGGCACGATGGTCGCCGCAACCCCCCGGACCTGCGAGACGCTGGCTGCGATCTCGTCCGCGGTCCGGTCGTGCAGCAGCCGCCCCAACAAGGCTCCGTACTGCCGACGAGGCAGTAGCACGGTGACTTGGGTGTTGCGATCGGCGAGCAGCGCCCGTTCGGCCAGCTCAAGGGCGGCGCGTGGCAGACGCCGGTCCGGGCACTCGATGAGCTCGAGCGCGAGCTCGAGCCCGCCATGCTCATCCCAGCTGCGCCGAAGCGCCTCCGCATGGCTGGCGTCGATGACGAAGTGGACCACGCGCAGCTGCGCCGGGCGAAGGCTGCGGGCGTAGCCAAGTGCCCGGATCACGGCCAGGTCGACGTTGTCGATGAGCACGACGATGACGCTTCGCCGGGTCAGCGCCCGCGGCCCTGGCACCGCCGGTACGGCCCCGAGGATGTCGGCCTCGCGGCGGTAGGCCTCGCGCAGCCGCAGCAGCAGGACGACGAGGACCGGGAAGAGGACGACGACCAGCCAGGCGCCCTCGGTGAACTTGGTGACAGCGAAGATGACGACGACGAGGGCGGATACGGTGCCGACCACATCGTTGATGACCGACTTGAGCCGCCACCGTGGCAGTGCCAGGGTGCGAAAGTGCTTGGCCATCCCAAACCCTGCCAGGGTGAAGCCGGTGAAGACCCCGATGGCGTAGAAGGCGACCAGCTTGTCGACATGCGCCCCCGTCCCGAGAATCAGCGCCAGGGCGAGGACCGTCAGCACGACGATGCCGTTGGAGAAGGCGAGTCGGTGGCCACGCTTGGTCAGCCATCGAGGCAGGTACCCGTCGGCCGCGACGAAGTTCGCGAGGAACGGGAAGCCGTTGAAGGGGGTGTTGGCCCCGGTCCACAGGATGAGCGTCGTGGCGAACTGCACGACGAAGAAGAGCAGGTGACCGAGGGTCGAGTCTCCGAGAGCAGCCCTGGCCACCTGGGAGATGACCGTCGGGGAGCCACTCTCGTACGCGACGGCGTGCGTCTCGTGGGCCAGCCAGGAGATGCCGGCGACCAGGGTTCCGAGCAGCACGCTCATCACGACGAGGGTCCGGCGGGCGTTGGGCCCCTGGGGGGTCTTGAAGGCGCTGACGCCGTTGGAGATCGCCTCGAGTCCGGTCAGCGACGACCCCCCGTTCGCGAAGGCCTTGAGCAGGATGTACGCCGCGCCGATGGACAGCAACGGACTGCCCTGCCCGAGCGGGAACGCGCCGAAGGCGCCCTCCGGGTCGTACTGCGGCAGGTCCCCGATGACCTCCCGAACCAGCCCTACGACAATGACCAGGCCCATGGACGCGACGAAGAAGTACGTCGGGAACGCGAAGGCCCGCCCGGCTTCCCGCAACCCACGCAGGTTGCCGTAGAAGAGGACGACAACGACACCTGCCGTGATCTCCAGCTGGTAGCTGGACAGGGGAGGGAGTGCCGAGGTCACCGCGGCGCTCCCGGCGGCCGCCTGCACGGCGACGGTGACGACGTAGTCGAGCATCAGCGCGACGGCGCCGACCTGGGCCACCACGGGGCTGAAGTTGCCGCGGGCAACGGCATACGACCCCCCGGCCTGGGTGTAGGTGGTCACGACCCACCGGTAGGTGAGGGTCACCAGCAGCAGGACGACCAGGACGACACCGGTGAGCGGCAGCAGCAGCCCGTATGCCGCCAACCCGAACAGGGGGAGCAGGATGAGCAGGATCTCCTCGGACCCGTATGCCGATGACGAGATGCAGTCGCTCGACAGCACCCCCAATGCGAGCGTCTTGCTCAGCCGCTCGTGCTGGAGCTGGGTGGTCGTCAGTGGCGGCCCGAGCAGGGCGCACTTGAGGCGGTAGGCCAGGCTCTCGGGCGCTTCGATGCCCGCGGGGATCGCGTCGGGCCGCGCGAGAAAGCTCGGGTCCTGGGCCGTGACCGGTGAACTCAGCGAGGACACCAGACCATCGAAGGACCTGGGTGGCCCAAGTGCCAAGCGCGCTAACGACTTCCTAACGCGAACCCGATCCGCGCACGCTCGCCAGACGCGGTGCAGCGAGCCAGCGAGGCGGGGTCGACACAGCGCTGTCATCCTTGGAGCATTTCTCCCCTGGTCCTCGGCCTGATCCTGGTCGTCGTCGCGGCGTACGTCCTGGGCCTGGTCCTGTTCTCCGTAGCGACAATCCGGGCTCGGGTGCTGCCGAGGGCTGCCGCCGCCAGGCTGCTTGCCGCGGTCGTGATCAAGATGGCTACCGGTGGCGTTTTCGGACCGTTGGCACTGCTCGGCATCGCCGTCGCCGGCCTGGGTCTAAGCGCTTAACGAGTCGGTACTGGCTCGGCAACCACGAGCACCGGACCAGGGGGCCAGCGGGTCGCGCGGCTCGCTCCGGTCATGCCAAACGCGTCGTATTCCGCGCGTTTGGCATGACCGAACTGCTCACGGACGAGGGCACTTGGGCAAGTGGGGCTGATGTTTCTACTGTGACCGGCGCGGCGTACCGGAGTGAGATTCGTCGCGCGGATGTACGCCTGCCATGGGCCCGGGCCCACCCGAGCCACCAAGGACCCCTCAGACCAGTTCGGGTGGCCCTCAGTCGAGCTCCCCGAGCCCGGCGGCCAGCACCCCGAACGACAGCCGGCTGGGTGTGTCGCCACCGGTGTGGATGCGGTGGTGGCCGACGACCGTGGCGCTCGCGTGGTATGCCGTCTCGCCCGTTTGCGGGTTGCGATCCCATCGAGGGTGGCAGCTGGTCGTCACCTGCAGCCGCAGCCGGTCGCCCGGCGCGAAGGTACAGGCCGTCGCCCATAGGGACACGTCGACGGCATACCGCTCGCCGGGGGTGAGCAGGCGCCGCTGGTGGCCCGGCCGGAAGTACCCATCGCCGCCATAGGCGTCCCGCCACGACGCGCGGGTGATGCCGTCGCACAGGCTGATCGAGCGCCCGTCGGCAGTGACCCGGCACAGCCGCACCACGACGTCGGTGTCAACGACGTCGGTCGAGAGGGCGATCGTGGCGGTGACCTCGCCGAAAACGGTCAGCGGCTCGGTCAGCGCCTCGCTGGTGAAGCAGCGCACGTCGTCGCGCGTCTCTATGCGGCGCTGGTCGGCCGGACCGGCAGGGAAGGCGCCGTGCATCATCGTCGCCCCGCCACACGTAGGCACCGGGTCAAGCGGGTCGAAGGTGAGCTCGACCGCTCCCTCGGCGGCCGGCATACCCGACAACGTCCCCTCGTGACCGAGGTACAGCGTGGTGCGCGGCGGCACCGGCAGGGTGTCGAACCCGCGCCAGGCGTCCTCACCCATGACGAAGACGAGCACCGGCGGCACAGCGGCGAGCGCCCCGCGGGACGGGTCCCGGCCGCGGAGCACGTCGGCGAACCAGCGGGCCTGCAGCGACGACAGGTCCCCGAAACGGTCCACCGCCCCCGCCCCGGCGAACATCCCGAAGGACACGTCGGGGAAGGTGCCGGTGAGGTTGGTGTGAGACCACGGGCCGAGGACGAGGCGCGGGCGGACCGGTCCGCGCAGCCCGACGTGCGCGGCTTGCATCAGGTACTGGGAGAGGGTTGTCGGGCAAAAGATGTCGAACCATCCGCCGATGGAGAGCGTCGGCAGGTCCAATGGGCTGGACGCCGAGTCCCAAAGGCGCGTCCCTGGGCTGTCGGGACACGGGTCGAGGCTGGGCAGGATGTGGTCGCGAAGGAACGGGTCGAGGGTGGGCGCAAGGTCGCGCAGCGGCAGGGTGGCCGCGAGGGAGCCGTCGATGATGGCCCGGTCGGTGCTGCTGAACCGGGCCATGTCGTCGGTGAAGCCGGCGGCATCCGAGCCGTTGCGTCGGCCGATCTCCTCGAGGGTGATCGACACATGCGCCCAGCCGATCCGGCTGCCGAGCTCGACCGCCCCGCCCCGGATGAGCGAGCCGTTGTTGGCGTTGCCCCCTGCGCTGATGCCGGGGGCGATGGCACGCAGGGCCGGCGGCCTCCGAGCGGCGGCCCGCCACTGGGTCTCTGCGAAGTAGGACCGGCCCCACATGCCCACCGTGCCGTCGCACCAGGGCTGCTCGGCCAGCCAGGCGATGGTGTCCTCGCCGTCATCGGCCTCGTGGACCGAGGGGGTGAAGTCGCCGTCGGAGCCGAACCGGCCACGGGTGTCCTGCAGGACGACGGCGAACCCGGTCGCCGCCACGAGGGTCGGGTTGAAGTATGCCGGCAGCACCGACAGGTCTCGCCCGTACGGCAGGCGGGTGAGCAGTGCTGGAACGCGCGCGCTTTCCGGGCGGTAGATCGTCGAGCGCAGTACCGTCCCGTCGCGCATCGGCGTCTCGACGTCGGTCTCGACGACCAGGATTGGGGCCGGTGCCTTGGCGGGCCGCCCGTCCTGGACGGGCGGCCGCGCCTCGGTGAGCAGTGGCTCGGTCATGCCGGCACCGTTACGGCGGAGGCGCGGGCGAGGTCCTTGGTCGCAGTCCGATAGGTCTCGCGGACCGCGAACAGGACGACGAGCGCGGAGATGAGCGAGCAGGCCGCGGTCAAGGCCGCCACCGGAACCCAACCGGTCGGCCCGGGTTGCACGACAGCCGCGGCGATCGCGGGTGCGAACCCAGTCACGATGAGGCCGAGCTGGGATCCGAACGCGGCTCCGGAGTAGCGGATCTCGGTCTCGAACAGCTCCGCGATCATGAGCGGCGCCAGCGGGTTGACCAGCCCGTAGGCGATCGTCATGAAGAGGATGGAGGTGAGGAACATCAGCGGGACGACGCCGGTCGTCAGCGACCAGAAGTAGGCGAACACGGCGATCGCGCAGAGGACATTGCCGACGACGAACACCGGCTTGCGCCCGACGCGGTCCGCGAGCACGCCTGCGAGCGGCTGGAAGCCGATACCCAGGGCCGCAGTGACGATGGTCAGGCTGAGCATGACCGCTCCGGGCACCTTGAGGGTGTTGGCCCCGTAGGACAGCCCGAAGGCCGAGAAGACCGACGAGACGACGGCGAACAGCTGGATGCCGACCACGGTGAGCAGCGTCAACGGGTGGCGCTTGAAGACCGTGACAATGGGCAGCTCGTTGCGCAGCTCGGAGTGCTCGACGTGCTCCTTGGCGTCCTTGAAGACCTCCGACTCGACCAGCTTGAGCCGGATCCACAGGCCGATCGCCACGACAATGACGCTGGCCAGGAACGGGACTCGCCAGCCCCAGGTGAGCAGGGCCTGCTCGGGCAGGAAGGAGACCACCAGGAAGGCGAGGGAAGCCAGCATGATGCCTGCCACCGACCCGGTGTTGACCCAGCTGGTGTAGAAGGCCCGCTTGTGGTCCGGCGCGGCTTCCAGCGAGAGCGTGGCGGCGCCCACCGACTCGCCGGCTGCCGAGATGCCCTGCAGCACGCGCAACAGCACCAGCAGGATCGGCGCGAGGGCTCCGATCTGGGCGGTCGTCGGAAGGGCACCGATCAGGGTCGTCGCCGTGCCCATGAGGATGAGGGTGAGCAGCAGCATCTGCTTGCGCCCGATCCGGTCGCCGTAGTGACCGATGACGGCGGCAGCGACCGGGCGCACGACGTAGCCGATGCCGATGGTCGCCATGGCGAGGATCTGGCCGAGGTAGGGGTCGATGCCCGGGAAGAAGACCTTGTTGAAGACCAGCGCCGAGGCCGACCCGTAGAGGAAGAAGTCGTAGTACTCGAGGGTGCCGCCGACGAAGCTGGCCGTGGCGGCTCGGCGGGCGTTGACCTGGACAGCAGGCTCATCCCGACGCGTCGGGTCGGTTCGCCCGACGTTGCCGGGCAGTGGTGTGGCGGTCATGGGGGCTCCTGGAGGATCTGCGGTGATCTCGTGCCGTCGATACTATGCACTTAACATGGCGTACGTCAATATATCTGCATACTTAATGCCTGCCATGATGGCGCGGTGGCCCAACCCCCCCGTGCCGCGTCCGACGCGGACGACGCGCTGCCCGACTTCCCGCGACCCGGCCGCGCCGGCACGACGACCCAGCACCTGCTCGTTACGCTGGTCGTCGAGGTGTGGTGGCATCCGCAGCACGAGTGGCTGCCGGCTCGGGTGATCACCCGCCTGGCCGCTGACCTGGGCATCTCCGCCGGCGCGACGCAGAGCGCGCTGAGCCGGCTGGCGGCGCGGCGGGTCCTGGAGCAGGCCAACGCCGGTCGATACTCGACCTACCGCCTCACGCCGGCTGCGCGCGTGGGCCTCTTGCGCGGCCTTCGGCAGGTGGCGAGGTTCGGCCGACGGTCTGACTGGGACCGGCGCTGGACCGTGCTGACCTTCTCGGTGCCGGAGAGCGACCGCGACCGGCGCGAGTACCTGCGCGGTCGGTTGGAGTGGCTCGGCTTCGGCTCGCTGTACGCGGGGATGTGGCTGTCGGCGCGGGTAGAGCCCGACGACCTTGAAGCGGTATGCCGTGAGGCAGCGGTCACCGACTACGTCGTCATGACGGTCTGCCACGACGACATCCGTGGCAAGGACCCCGTCCTGGCGTGGGACCTCGAGCAGGTCCGACAGCAGTACCGGCCGTTCCTGCAGTGGGCCGAGGGCGTCGAGGAGCGGCTTCGCACTGGACGGCTGTCTGACGAGGAGTGCTTCGGCCTACGGATCCGCCTCGTCGACCGGTGGCGCGCCTTCCCCTGGGAGGACCCGGATTCTGCCCAGCGAGCTGCTGGGCGGAGAATGGACCGGCACCCGAGCCGCGCAGCAGTTCCGGGATCTGTATGCCGGCCTGGCCCCGGGGGCACTGGCGCACGCCCGAACCGTGGTCAGCGAGCTAGCCCCTGAGCTGACCGAGCTCGTCTCGCTGCAGACGTTACCGGTGTAGCCTCATCGACCTGTTCACAATCGCCACGTTGGTAACACAACCCGTACGAAGTTCGGAGAACCACACGAAATATCGTGGGGTTCTTGAAATTTCGTACTAGGCGCGCCTAAGGCTTCGTCAGCTGCTAACCCTTGAGGCGGTCGGCAACGAGCTCCAACGCCAGGTTGTAGCCCTTGACGCCGCAGCCGACGAGGATGCCGGCCGCGATCGGTGACAGGTGGGAGTGGTGGCGGAACTCCTCCCGGGCGTGCACGTTGCTGATGTGCACCTCGATGAACGGGATGTCGACGCCCTCGAAGGCGTCGCGGATCGCCACGCTGGTGTGGGTGTAGGCACCGGCGTTGATGATGACGTACTTGCAGCCCTGCGCCTTGGCCTCGTGGATCTTGTCGACGATGCCGCCCTCGTGGTTGTTCTGGAAGCACTCGAGGTCCAGGCCCAGCTCCTTGGCTTGGGCCTGCATGCTCGCCTCGACGTCGGCCAGGGTGGTCCGTCCGTAGACCTCGGGCTTGCGCGTGCCCAACGCGTTGAGGTTGGGCCCGTTGATGAGCAGGACGTCCATGCGCTTCCTCCTGGGTGGTATGTGACGACTACGCCGCGAGCTCGACGCGGTGGCCGCTGCGGGCCGACTCCTGGATCGCCTCGACGACCTTGACGTTCATGACGCCGTCGCGGATGGTACACAGCGGACCGGCCTCGCCTCGCGCGACGGCGCCGAAGTGCTCCATCTGCAGGGCCAGCGGGTCCTTGCGCACGACCTCAAGAACGCGCTTGTCCATCAGCCGCCACCACGAACGCTTGGCCGGATCGGCATACCGTTTGACCCGCATGGTGGGCACGGACAGCGAGCCCAGCGTGCCAGCGATGTGGTAGCAGTCCTCGTCGGGGTAGGTCGCATAGCCGGTGTTCTCCTGCGAGGTCTGCTCCCACGACCGGCCTGAGCCCGCGGTGTCGGACAGCAGGAACGAGCCGAGGGCACCGGACGCGAAGACGAAGGTGATCGCGGCGGTGTCCTCCACGGGGAAGCCTCGAGTCCGGTTGGACGTGACGGCCTGGACGGCGGCGATCTCACCGCACAACATCCGCAGGTTGTGGATCTCGTGGATCAGGTTGAGCAGAATCGGCCCGCCTCCGGGCTCGCGCCGCCAGGCCACCTCGAAGTAGTCGTCGGGCTTGCAGAACAACGCGGTTCCGGTGACCCCGACGACGTCGCCGATGGTGCCCGCACGGATTGTCTCGGCGGCCAGTCGCATGATCGGGCTGTGCGTGCGGTGATGTCCCACGAGGATCACCGCGTGCCGGCGTTCGGCTGCGGCGAGCAGTTCCTCCGCAGCCGGCCGGAGTCAGCGACCGGCTTCTCCAGCAGCATCGGCAGCCCGGCTTCCATGCACTCCATGGCGTTGGCCACGTGCAGCTGGTTGGGGGTCGCGATGACGACCCCGTCCGGTCGGTCGGTCCGCACCATCTCGGCGAGGCTGGAGTAGTGCGGCACGCCGAGCTCGCGAGCGAAGTCCGCCGTCGACGGGAGGGGATCGACCAGACTGGCCAGGCGGCACGTCGGGCTGTCGACAATGCGATGGATGTGGTCGCGGCCGATCGCCCCGGCGCCGACGACGGCGATTCGCGTTGTCATGAGGTCTCCTTGGGCTGGTCGTCCGGCAGCAGTTGTGGTCCGGTCGAGTCGGCGTACAGGACGCTGCCGCGCTGCATCCGGGCGATGTCGTCCGCCTCGAACCCGAGGTCAGTGGCGATCTCGGCGTTGTGCTCCCCGAGCTCTGGGGCGAACCGCGTGGGCGAGATATCGGTGTCGGAGAAGCGGCACGGCAAGTCCGGCAACTTGATCGTCCCGAGCACCGGATGGTGCTGTTCCAGGATCATCCCACGGGCGAGGATCTGCGGGTCCGCGACCACCTCGTCGATGTTCTGGACCTGGCTGCACGACAGGCCCAAGGCCTCCAGGGCGGCCGTAACCCACGCGGCCAGCTTCACAGCTCGAAGCAGCTGCCGACCGAGTTCGGCCGGAACGCCTCGGGCAGGCCAGCGGACAACGCCACCATTGCCTTCCATCCAGTGCAGTGCGCCGGGACGAGGACGTCGGGCTGCTCCTCGGCCAGGGCCGCCACAGTCTGCGGGATGATCGGCTCGAACAGCCCGCCGGTCAGATGGAACCCCCCGAGCACCGCGTAGACCCGCTCGACCCCGGTGAGAGCCTTGGCATGACGCACGATGTTGACGATCCCGGAGTGCCCGCAGCCGGTGAGCACGACCAGGCCCTTGTCCCGCACGTGCAGCACCACCGCTTGGTCGTCGTGGATGAGCGGGTCGGGCTGCCAGTCGCCGTCTCGCCACGCCTGGTGGACCGGCATTCCCTTCTCGAAGTCCGTCGTCCGCTCGACCTCGCCCGTCACGAGCAGCACCCCGTCGAGCAGCAGGGAGGGCTGGCGGTCCTCGACGACCGCAAACCCCGCCTCCTCGATCCCCCGGCGGCTGGGCAGCGGCAGCTCGAATGCCCCATTGGGGGTGACCAGCCGCCTTCGAGTCCAGAAGTCGGGGTGCAGCAGCAACGGCATACCGCGCGTGCCGAGCCGCTGAGCAAGACCGTCGAGCCCCATGACATGGTCGAAGTGCCCGTGGCTCAAAACGATCGCCTCGAAGCTGTCGGGCGAGATGGCCAACCGGTCCAGGTTGCCGATCAGACCGTCCGGGGTGATGCCGGCGTCGAAGAGCAGCCGGCGCTGCCGCCCCCCAGCCCGGACTTCGACCATCGCCGAGAAGCCGTGCTCGGCTCGCAGGAAGTCGACGGTTTTGCCGCCTTCGGCCAGGCTGGTGGGGACGACCGGGATCGGGCCCGCGGTTCCGGCGGGGCCCCACCGCCGGACCAACCCCTCGTCGGGCATCAACACGTCCGACGAGTTGTCGACGACCGTTGTCACATGGACGCCGTCAACCTGTTCGAGGGTGATCTGCTCCATAGCCCCAACGTAGCGACCTGCCGCAGTGCCGGGCACGTTCGTGTCTGAGCCGTCACAAATCAGGTCGATCTGGTATGCCGTCGGGTCCTTCGGGTGAGTCGGTTGACCGCCCCGCGGGATAGGACCGGGAGACTGTGGGGATGGTTTGGGAGACCCGGCGGCGTGAGCTCAAGAGCGCACCGTACGAGCTGTTCGTCATCCTCGTGACGGTGCTGTCGATCGTCAACCTGGTGCTCGCGTTTGCGCTGCGGACCAACCAGGCGATGCAGGACATCCTCAAGGTGATGAACATCGTCCTGAGCCTGATCCTGTTCTGCGACTTCGTCTACCGGTTCGCTACTGCGGATGCCCGGGCGGCTTACTTCTGGAAGGGCTTCGGCTGGGCGGACCTGTTCGCGAGCTTGCCCATCCCAGCAGCGTTCCTGCTGCGGACCTTCCGGCTGGTTCGGGTGAGCAGGCTGTTGCGCAAGCAGGGCCTTCGAGCGGTCGCCCTCGAGCTCGGCGAACGGCGCGCCGGGAGCACCTTCCTCACCATGCTCTTCCTCGGTGTCCTCGTGCTGGAGTTCGGAAGCCTCGTGATGCTCGGGCTCGAGCAGAACGCACCGGGAGCCAACATCACCACGACGTCAGACGCACTGTGGTTCACGATCGCGACGATCGCCACCGTCGGCTACGGCGACGAGTATCCCGTCACCGATGCCGGCCGGATCTGCGGTTCGGTGATCATCGTCATCGGGGTGGGGATCTTCGGCACCTTCACTGGCTACTTGGCCAACGCGTTTCTCGCCCCCAAGAAGCGCATCTGGGGCGAGGGGCCCGACGTCGGAATCCGGTCGGCCGACCCGATCGTTGCGGACGACGAGCCTGGGCCCGTGGGCGAGTGATCGGGTGGACGCCGACGACGGGCGTCTTGGCTCGTCGGCATGGGTCGGGTGGCGAAATCCGGCTAACTTACGGTACCGTAGGTTCCTGATGATGAACCTGGCCGCCGGAGGGACGCGACCGTGAAACGCGCCGAAGCCGAGTCCCTCGCCCACCTGACCGGGCAGGCCGCTCGAGGCGTGACCCGCATCGCCCAGGACACCCAGAACGCCGTCACGGACCGGGTGTACGAACGGCTGACCCCCCGGATCGGCCCGGTTGCCGGACCGATCCACACCATCCATCGCGCCCTGACCCAGCACGCCTACTTCTGGGTGCACGCCGGCCTGGAGGCGGCCGCGCTCGCCGCGCGCGTGATCACCGCGGCCCGCGCGAGCGGCATCGGCAGCATCTCGGACCGGCCGCGAGGCCGCGCCACCCTGGCCGTCGTCAACGGGATCCGCGGCGACCACCTGCACCGGGAGGGTTCGCCACTCGCCCTGCCGATGACCCTTCGCCATGCCGGCCGCGACGTCGCTGCCGACGCAGGCAGCCTGCGCACGGCATACGGACGCGGTCACACCCGCCTCGCGGTCTTCGTCCACGGTCTGGTCGAGACCGAGGACTCGTGGCAGTACCGCTCGAGCGCGCGGTGGGGCTCCGATGGGGTCAGCTACGGCAGCCGGTTGCACGCCGACCTGGGCTACCTGCCGATCTGGCTGCGCTACAACACCGGCCGGACTCTGGCAGCCAACGGCGCCGCCCTGGCGGCCGTGCTCACCCGCCTCGTCCGAGCCTGGCCCGCGACGGTGGAGGAGCTCGTTCTCGTCGGGCACTCGATGGGTGGGCTGGTCATCCTCAGCGCCCTGGCGCAGTCCGACGAGGCCGCGTCGCTGCCGGTGCGGGCCGCCATCACCCTGGGCAGCCCGCGCCACGGCGCCCCCCTCGAGCGCCACGCCGATGCGGTAGAGCGGCGGACCCGATCCGTACCCCGCCGCCAGGTGGGCGAGCGGCATCCTGCGGCTGCGTAGCGAGGGCATCAAGGACCTGCACGGCGGCGCTGGACCCACCAGCCTCACGCTGCCCCCGACGGTCGGCCAGTATGCCGTGCTGTCCACGATCACGCCGCGGGCGACCTCGGTGGTCGGCGCCCGCATCGGCGACGGGCTCGTGCCGGTGCCAGCCCGGCATACCGTCGACACCGCCGTCCTGGGCGGGCTGCATCACCTCGACCTGCTCAACCACCCCCGCGTCTACGAACGCCTCACGACCTGGCTCGCTCCAGCACCTGCCGCAGGGACAGCGGTGGCCGCCCGGTGAGGCGCTCGACGTCGCCGGTCACCTCGGCGAGGTCGCCGCTGGCGATCGACGTGTAGGTGCTCACCCACGCGTCGGCCTGCCACGGCTCGGGGTTCCACCGGGCGCGCGAGCGGTAGGCCTGCTCGAGCGTCTCGTTCTCGAACCGCGCTGGCCGGCCGGTCACCTCGGCGATCGTCGCGGTCGCCTCGGCCATGGTGAGCGCCTCCGGGCCCGTGAGATCGTAGCGAGCCCCTGCGTGCGCCGACGGGTCGCGCAGCACGAGCGCCGCCACCCGGGCGACGTCGGCTCGGGCCACTGCCGAGAGTCGACCGTCGCCGGCCGGACCGCGCATGACGCCGTCCACGACGTAGTAGCGCAGGACGTCGAGGTAGAGGTTGTCGCGCAGGAACGTGTGGGCCATGCCCGGACGCGCGCAGGTGCTCCTCGGTCGCCCAGTGGTCCCGCGCGAGCGTGAAGACGGCATCGGGTGCGGCGCGGAAGAACGACGTGTAGACCACGTGCCGCACCCCTGCCTCGGCCGCGGCGTCGATGAAGCCGGTGTGCTCGGCGAGCCGGGTCGCGCTCTCGGTGGCGGACACCATGAGCAGGGTCGACACGCCACGCAGCGCGGCGACCGCCTCGGGCGAGTGACCGTAGGCCGCCACGGCCACCTCCGCGCCGGGCAGCTGCGGCGCGCGGGCGGCGTCCCGGCATACCAGGCGCATGGGTATGCCGTGCTGCGCGAGCTCGCGGGCCACGGCGCCGCCGATGTGGCCGCTCGACCCGGTGATCCCGATCAGCCCGGTGGTCATGCCGTCCTCCTTGCCGCGTTACAGCTCGAGCACGGCCACGGCGGGCTCGTGCAGGCTGCCGAGCCACACCCGCCCGTCGTGCTCGCGGACGCCGGTCACCATGTGGAAGTCGTCGGTTCGCACGTCCAGGTCGTGCACGAGTATGCCGTCCGCGGAGTAGGCCTGGACGCGAACCGTGCGCTTCGGCTGAGGCTGCACCCGCTCCGGCAGGGCTGCGATGGGACGGCGGAGCCAGGCCGGCAGCCGGTGGACGGCCTCGGCCAGCGGGTCGGTCGGGGACGTGATGCTGACCCAGATGAGCCCGTCGCTTCCGCGCGAGATGTTGTCCGGGTAGCCGGGCAGGTCGCCGACAAGCAGGTCCCGGGTACCGGCCGCCGGACCGGTCAGCCAGTGCCGCACCACCGTTCGGGCGCCGGTCTCGGCGACCGCGACGAACGACTCGTCGGCGGGCAGGGCCACCCCGTTGGCGAAGGCCAGACCGTCCAGCACGACGTCGACGTGGCCACCCGGCTCGAGCCTGAGCAGGCGGCCGGTCCGCGTGTGTTCGACCAGGTCGCGCTTCCACTGGTCGATCCGGTAGCGGGTGGATGTGTCCGTGAACCACACGTCCCCACTGGTCGACAGAGCGGCGTTGTTGCAGAAGAGCATCGGGCGTCCGTCAACCGAGCTGGGGCCTTGCTCGATCGCACCGCTCGCCGGGTCGACGTAGAGCAGGCCGCGGCGCGCGTCGCACACGACGAGCCGCCCTTCAGGGTCGACCTCGATGCCGAGCGGCCGCCCGCCGGTGTGGGCCACGGGCTCGACGCGGCCTCCGTCGGGGCTGATCCGGAAGATGCGCCCGTCCTCGGTGCCGGTGAAGACAGCGCCCTCGTCGGGGCCGTCCCGGCCCACGGCCACGTCCTCGGCGCCGTAGGCCGGGACCGGGATGACCCGCAGTGACAACCCGCCCATGCCCTCATGCTGCAGGCAGCCGGCACCTGGCTGGCGCCGCAACCGGGCGCGGGCTGCCTGCCCCTGGCCCGTACCGAGCGCTGGGGCGCTCCGTGGGCGCTCGCCTCCGAGAGCGGTGATGCGCCCGGCCAGCGGCCGGCGAGCGGCTGGACCGGTAACCGTCCGTCCTCGACGACGAGCAGTGCAGCGACCCCGTCGAGGCTGTCGACGAAGCCCAGACCTTCCTCGCGGTCCAGGACCATGACGACCGTGGCCACCGCGTCGGCGGTCGCCGCGTCCGCTGCGATGACCGAGGCCGATGCGTGTGCGCTGGACCGGCCACCCGGTCCTGGGGTCGATGACGTGCCCGAACCACCGCTCGCCGACCCGGAACCCGCGGTGCGCCGTCCCGCTTGTTGCCAAGGCGGCGCGGCCGACCGCCACGCGGCTGAGCGGCTCGGCATTCTCGAACGGGTGGTGCGGGTCCTCGATCCGGACGGTGATGCTGCCCGGGCCGTCGTGGCGCAGGTCCCCGCCAGCGTTGACGAGGACCGACCGCACCCCAGGCAACCGCCCGGGCCTCGCTCGATCGCCCGGTCGACGATGTGGCCCTTGGCCACGGCGTCGAGGTCCACGCCCCGGCAGTCGCCCAGGCGCTCGAGGTATGCCGTCCCATCCCGCCGTTCCACGTGGAACGGAAGCTGCGCCAGACCCCTTGCCAGAGAATGCAGCTCGTCTGGGTCAGGCATGACCTGGTCGGAAACGGCCTGTTCCCAGCGCTGCTGGAGCACCCGGCATACCGGATGGAAGGCCCCCGCGCTCGCCAGGAACCAGCGCTGCGCGAGCTCCAGACCGGTCGCGAGATCGGCCGACACGTCGTCGAGCTCGCCGCGGGCCCACCGGCACAGCTCGCTGTTCGCCTCGAACCGCGAGAACACCGCGGTGAGGCGCACGACCTCGTCGACGACGGCCCCCTCGCGCCGCTCTCGCCGCCGGCTCCTCGTCGGCCCAGACACGTACCTCGACCGTCGTGCCCATGAGCGGCTCGTAGACGCCGATCCACGGGGCACGCACGGGGTCTACGGTAACGGGGACCGGCATACTCGGCGTATGCCGGACGACTTCGTCATCGCCCGCAACCCGGAGCCGGAGTCGTCGCTGCCCTACCTCATCCGGGTGCCGCTCGGTCCTGCCGGGATCGTCCTCAAAGCGCGCGACACGTGGCCGCGCACGAGCAAGGTGTACTGCCATCGTGCCGTCGGCTGGCCGGAGGATGCCGAGATCATCGAGCGAGTACCGACGCGCGCCTGCACCAGGCGCGGCGCCGCCATCGACCTGGTGCTGGACCGCAAGCGGGAAAGTCGCTCCCAGCTCGTGCTCACGTACGTCCGTGGGCGGGAGGCCATCTTCTGGCAGACGGCCCGGACCGCGAAGCAGGCGCGCCCGCACGTGCGTCGCACCGACCGCCCGAGCCGCCGGCATCGCCGAGCTGACCATCCTCGTCGACGTCCACGAGCGGTACGCCTGGAAGTTCACTGGCGAACAGGTACGTACCGAGACCCGCGCCCTGGCGGCCGGCGACTACGCGGTCGAGCTTGCCGACGTCGTCGTGGCGTCGGTCGAGCGGAAATCCCTGCAGGACCTCGTCTCCAGCCTGACGAGCGGCAAGCTGGGCTACCTGCTCGGCGAGCTGAGCTCGCTCCCGCGCGCTGCTGTCGTCGTCGAGGACCGCTACTCGAAGGTCTTCGCTGTTGAAAGGGTGCGTCCGGCGGTCGTCGCCGACGGCTTGGCCGAGTGCCAGGCCCGCTTTCCCACGGTGCCAGTCGTCTTTACGGAGACCCGGGCGCTGGCCCAGCAGTGGACCTACCGGTTTCTGGCCGCGTGTCTGGAGGAGCTCGGCGCACACGACGCGACCCTCATGCGGCTCGCCGACCTGCCGAGCGCGCCCATGCCACCCGACCGGTAGCGCAGTCGGGCCGTGCGTCGAACCGGGCATGACTGCTAACCGGTCCGCAAGGCGGCAGATGTTCCACAAAGCGGCAGCTGTATCCGCCGCCACATGGAAGATCTGCCGCTTTGCGCAGGGTCCGCCGCCTGCCAGGATCCGCCGCTGCCCAGGACCTGCTGCGGCTCAGCGCGGCTGCATGCGGATGGCCCCGTCCAGGCGGATGACCTCGCCGTTGAGCATGGGGTTATCGACGATGTGCGCCACCAGCGAGGCGAACTCATCGGGCTGCCCGAGGCGTGCCGGGTGCGGGACGGCCGCGCCAAGGGACGCGACCACCTTGGGTGGCAAGCCCTCCACCAGCGGCGTCATGAACAGGCCGGGCGCGATCGTCATGACCCGGATCTTGTGCTGGGCGAGGTCGCGTGCCACCGGCAGGGTCATGCCCGCGACGCCCGCCTTGGAGGCGGCGTAGGCCGCCTGGCCGATCTGTCCGTCGAAGGCGGCGATCGAGGCCGTGTTGACAATGACCCCGCGTTCCTCGCCCTCGACCGGGCTGAATGCCACCATGGCCGCGGCCGCCAGGCGCAGCACGTTGAACGTGCCGAGGAGGTTGATGGCCACCACCCGGCTGAACTTGCTCATGCTGGCGGGCGAGCCGTCCTTGCGAATGACGCGCGATGCCGGCGCGACTCCAGCGCAGTTCACCGCAACGCGTAGCGGACCTAGCTCGACCGCTCGGTCCACGGCCTCCTGAAGCTGCCCCTCCTCGGTGACGTCGGCCGCGACGAAGCCGACCCGCTCACCGAGGGAGTCGGCGACGGCCGCCCCGTCGGAGGAGGGCAGGTCGGCCACGACGACAGATGCGCCTTCCTCGTGTAGGCGCCGGACCGTGGCCAGTCCCAGCCCGGACGCTCCCCCCGTCACGAGGGCAACGGTGTTGGTGATCTGCATGCTTCCTCCTGCGGTTGCCGCGAGCCGTCGGGTCATCCTGGCACCCCGGCAGGGCTCAGGGGGAGCCACGTCGAGGGATACCTGACAAACCCAACTCACCAGTAACCAACCGGACAGGAGTAGCGTCGCGCCCGGACCGCCAGGGTGAGGAGGAATGACGTGAGCAGCATCTTCCGGACCAAGTCGATCGAGGCCTCCGTCGCCGAGACCGAGGAGGCGGAGTACCACCTCAAGAAGCGGCTGAGCGCCCTGGACCTGACGGTCTTTGGCATCGGGGTCATCATCGGAGCTGGGATCTTCACGCTCACCGGACGTGCGGCGGCGACCGTCGCCGGTCCCTCCATCGTGCTGTCGTTCGTCATCGCCGCCGTCGCCTGCGGGCTTGCGGCGCTCTGCTACGCGGAGTTCGCCTCGACCGTCCCGGTCAGCGGCTCGGCATACACGTTCTCGTACGCCACCCTCGGTGAGTTCGTCGCGTGGATCATCGGCTGGGACCTGCTGCTGGAGATGCTGCTGGGCGCCGGCGTGGTGGCCCAGGGCTGGTCGGCGTACTTCGGGGTGTTCTTGCAGCACCTGGGCATCACCCTTCCGCCGTCGCTCTCCTACGGGTCCCACTTCGACCTGTTCGCCTTCTTGCTGGTCCTTGCCCTCACGGCGCTCGTCAGCATCGGCATCAAGGAGTCGATGCGGGTCAACCTCGCCCTCGTGGCGCTGAAGCTGTTCGTCGTCTTCTTCGTCATCATCGCCGGCATCGGCTTCATCAACACCGCGAACTACACCCCGTTCATCCCGCCGGCCCAACCGCCCGCTGGCAGCGGCGGCTTCTGGACCGCCCCCCTGCTGCAGTCGATCTTCGGGTTCACCCCGAGCAACTTCGGGGTCATGGGGATCTTCGCAGGGGCGTCGCTGGTCTTCTTCGCCTACATCGGGTTCGACGTCGTCGCGACGACTGCGGAGGAGGCGCGCAACCCGCAGCGTGACCTGCCCATCGGCATCATCGGCTCCCTCGTCATCTGCACCTTGCTGTATGTCGCCGTCACCCTCGTGATCACCGGCATGCTGCCGTACGACCAGATCACCCCTACGGCGTCGCTCGCAACGGCGTTCGAGTCGGTGGGCAAGGGCGGCTACGCGACCCTCATCAGCGCCGGGGCGGTGGCCGGCCTCACGACCGTCGTCATGACCCTGCTCATCGGATCCAGTCGCGTCGTGTTCGCGATGAGCCGCGACTGGCTGCTGCCCAAGGGGATCGGCACGACCAACCCCAAGACCGGCACGCCGGTCAAGATCACCGTGACCATCGGCATCGGGGTCGCCCTCGTGGCAGCCCTCACGCCCGTGGGCGAGCTCGAGTACATGGTCAACATCGGGACGCTGGCGGCATTTACGCTCGTTTCGCTGGCCGTCCCCGTGCTGCGCAGGCGCCGGCCGGACCTCAAGCGCTCGTTCAAGGTGCCGGGCAACCCGGTCCTGCCGTGGATCGCCGCGGGCGCCTCGGTCTACCTCATGCTGACGCTGCCTGCGGAGACCTGGGTTCGCTTCATCGCATGGATGCTCGTCGGCCTGGTCTTCTACTTCGCCTATGGCCGGCAGAACTCGCGCCTGGCCAAGCACGTCCCGCAGGTCGAGGTCGAGGACCTGGCTCACCATGAGCACCACGGCGGCAACCCGGCAGCGGGAGGGACCTTCTAGGCCCATGCTCCCGTGGTGCGGCGGCCCGGCCCGCTACGGCCCCCCAAGGGCCTGCCGCGCCCAGGCGGGTCGCGCGAGCGCGACACCCAGGATGACCAGGTCGATGGCCACACCCCAGACCAACCTGGCGTTCCAGTACGCCACGAGCAGCATGAGCGACAGCACGCTGGCGAGGACAGCCAGCTGCGGCCATGCCCCCGCCAAGCCCGGTACCCCCCACACGGCCAGCGCGAGCAGGCCGAAAAGCGCAATGGTGGCCACCATCAACACGACTGCAACGGGCCGACGGGCGGCTTCGGGCACAACCCACGAGCTCGACATCGAGAACTCCGGCACGTCCGGGGCTAGATAGAGCAGATGGACCAGTCCGTGAGCGAGGCAGAGCAGGCCGACGAGGATCCGTAGCAGCACCGTTACTCCCGTCGTTCTGGTCTCAGAGGGCTGCCTGGGGTCGAGCCGCCCACTCAGGTGACGTTACTGGCCAGTTGTCAGTGCCGGCCTGGTCTGTGACATCACGGACAAGCGGATCGACGCCACCCGCCCGTGGCATGACAGCGCTGCGCCACTACAGCAGACTCGGGCTCATGGCCAGAGCCATCACCAAGGACACCCAGCTGTGCATCTCGCTGTCCGGACGCCCCAGCAACATCGGCACCCGCTTCCACAACTACCTCTACGACGAGCTCGACCTCGACTACGTCTACAAGGCGTTCACCACTGACGACATCGTCGGTGCGATCACGGGCGTGCGCGCGCTGGGCATCCGGGGCTGCGCCGTCTCGATGCCGTGGAAGCAGGACGTCATCCCCCTCGTCGACGTCATGGACCCTTCGGCGCAGGTCATCGAGGCGGTCAACACGATCGTCAACGACGGGGGCCGGCTCACGGCATACAACACCGACTACCTGGCGGTGCGCTCGCTGCTGCGCACCCACGAGGTGGCATCCACCGGCGCGGCAGCCGTCCTCGGCAGCGGCGGGATGGCTCGGGCGTGCATGGCGGCGCTGCGCGACCACGGGTTGACCGAGGGAGTCGTGGTGGCGCGCAACCGAGCCACCGGCCAAGCGCTGGCGCAAGGCTACGGCTGGGCGTGGGCGCCTACGCTCGGCGCAGCCCGCCCCCAGGTCGTCCTCAACGCGACTCCGGTCGGCATGGCGCCAGCGCCGGGGTCGCCGGACCGCTCGAGGGACCTTCCCGTCGAGGTGGACGTGGTATGCCGTGCCGAGACGGTGGTCGACGTGGTCGCCAACCCGGCCGAGACCCCGCTGGTGCGCCTGGCGCGCGAGCACGGCATACCCGTCATCACCGGTGCCGAGGTC
Organism: uncultured Actinomycetota bacterium; assembly: GCA_963769085.1. Classification (GTDB taxonomy): domain Bacteria; phylum Actinomycetota; class Actinomycetes; order Actinomycetales; family Dermatophilaceae; genus Phosphoribacter. The sequence goes on from CAVYKM010000044.1 coordinate 36,728, forward strand.
ATCGCGCTACAGGCCGCGGCGCAGTTCGAGCTCTACACCGGGGTGCGCCCGAGCGACGAGCAGGTCCGACGGGCGTCGGAGTACTCGCGCGCCTGAGGCTCACTCCGTCGCGCTCGGCGCCTCGATGCGCTCCCTGGCCGTGGCCGCGCGGCGCAGCGTCCCGCTCTCCTCGTCGTCCGGCTCGGAGCCGGGTGGCTCCTGCTCCTCGGCGGTTTCATCGACGTCCTCGCGCAGCGCCACGAGCTCAGGGAGCAGCTCGTGGCGGCGGCGGAAGGTCTCAACGATCGTGATGACGGCCGCAGCCACCGGGATCCCGATCAACGCCCCGATCGGACCGAACAGGCCCACGCCGATGAACACCGATGCCAAGGCAATGGCCGGATGCACGTCCATGGTGCGGTTGCTGACCTTGGGGGTGAACCAGTAGCTCTCCAGCTGCTGGTAGATCGTCGCGAAGATGACGATCCACAGCACGTTGATCGGCTTCTGCAGCAAGGCGAAAAGGGCCGGTAGCAGCACGCCGATGTAGGTGCCGATGATCGGGATGAACTGCGCCGTGACCCCGGCGATGACCCCGAGCGGGAGCCAGAACGGCACGTCGATCGCCCAGAAGAAGACCGAGTGGGCCGTCGCCGAGAGCAACGCGAGGACCAGCTTGGAGACGACGTAGCCGCCGGTCTTCTCGACCGCGATGGTCCACACCGTGATGAGGACCGGCTGGTAGCGCGGCGGCAGGTAGGACCCGATGGTCTGGCGAAGCCGGACGCTGTCGGCTGACAGGTAGTAGGCGAAGACGAGGATCGTCACCAGGTCGAAGACGGACGTGAGCACCGCGCCGAAGACCCCGAGCAGCCCACCGCCGTACTGCTGGGCCAGGTCGCCGATGCGTTCCGGGGTGAGCTGGAGGTTGGAGTAGATCTGGTCGATGTTGAAGCTGGTGTGGAAGGTGTCGTTGACCCAGTCGACCCCGTTGCTGACCGCGCTGGGGAAGGCGTCCTTGAGCTGGTTCACCTGCCCCACGAACACCTGCCCGAACAGCGCGCCGAGGCCGAAGCCCAGCGCGATCATGCCCATGATGACCACGCCCGCCGCCAGTCCTCTGCGCAGCCCGATCCGGATCAGCCACAGGACCATGGGCTCCATCGCGATCGACAGCAGCCAGGCCAGCAGCAGGAGGAAAAGGAACCCGCTGAGCGACCGAAACGCCCAGATCCCCACCAGCAGCAGCACCACTGATGCGAGGAGGCTGATGACGAGCCGTTTGGCGCTCGCCCGCGACAAGGCGACCCACTGTGGCCGCCGCTCGACGTGGCCGACCGGCGAGCCCATGCTGACGTTGGGTCGCACCTGGCGGGGCTGGCTCACGCAGTCACTCTAATCGCGGTATGCCGCGCCACCGAGGCGGGTCGGTGCGCGACATCGGCGGTGCCCGGCTCGGCTCAGGGTGGACTCAGGGTCGACGCAGGTGAGTCCCCGATGGTTGGCGGGACGGAGCGCGAGCACCCTGGTGGTGTACCCGAACGACCGGGCCAAACACCCAAGAAGGACATCCAGAAGGAACCGACGATGACCCAGCTGCAAGCCAACTTCGCCACCAACGGCCTCGTGCGACCTCGCCAGGACCGGCTCTTCGCCGGCGTGTGCTCGGGCATCGGTCGGCGCTTCGGCGTCGACGCGTGGCTGGTCCGCGTCCTCTTCGTGCTCGCCTGCATCGTGCTGCCGGGCTCGCAGCTGGTTGTCTACCCGATCCTGTGGGTGCTCATGCCCGAGGAGCCGCGGCGAGGCGGTCCGCCAGACCGTGACCGTCGGGCCGGAGCCGGCATACCCCGGCTACCGCAAGCCGTGACCCAGCTCGGGTGAGGCAGCAGCCCGACCTGAGGACAAGCAGAAGCCCCGACCGATTCCGGTCGGGGCTTCCAGTCTGGCGAGAGCCCGCTACTCCCCGCTCAGGAGGCGATGGACCTCAGAACTCCGGTATCGACGATGCCCACCAAGGGTACGTATAGCCGTGAGCTTTCCCGCCTTCGCCCACCGCGTCACCGTCTTTGGGTCCACCCGGAAGAGGGTCGCGACCTCTCCGGGGGTAAGCAGCTTGTCTGCCTCTCCCGTCGGTGAGGACATATATTCTCCCATTCAATCGGACGGTTCATGTTTCGAACCGTGGTCCGACACGTCGCCGGACCCAGCAATTACTGTCGCACGATTCGGGGCCTCCGTGCGGCTTTTCCCCAATCTTCTCCCTGGTCTGCGCCCGGTTTGATCTCTCTTGCGAACCCGCGGTGGGCCGATCTGAGGTCGGTCGGACCGGGCAAGGTCGCAGGGCTGCACGTCGGACAGATGCCTCAACGTCAGGTAGCGTTGTCCCCACGACACACACACATATCCCGGGGCCGCTGCGCGGTGGCCCGACGGATCGCGACCCACGGGCGTGACCGCCGGGTTAGCGATGCCGTCCCGGCAGACGCACGAGGGGGTCACGCCATGGGGCGCGGCCGAGCGAAGGCCAAGCAGACCAAGGTCGCTCGGGAGCTGAAGTACTTCTCTCCTGACACCGACCTCAGCGCGCTTGAGCGAGAACTACACGGAGCGACCTCCCGAGTCACCGAACCGGCTGACGACGCCGAGGAGGTCCTCGAGCAGGACGACGACGACTACGAACAGTGGGCCGCCGGCCAGCGGTGACGCTGGCCAGTGACCTTCTCGACCTCGTGCGTCCCGACCGGGCGTGGCCCGACGCGCAGACGGCGTCGGGCCCTCGGCGGCTCGACCTCTCGTGCCGGCCGGGTTCCCTGTCGCTCCGACCGGGCTTTTCCAAATCAACTACTGGATCCCGTCGTTGATTTGGAAAAGCGTGTTGTGTTCAACGTCGGTCGGACGCGGATGGTTCCCGAGCATCTCGACGACTCCGCCCGCGACCCCCTTGGCGCCTGCGGTGACGTCGGCCGCGCTGCCCACCTGCGGGTCACCCTCGGCAACCACCCGGCCGAGCACCCAGGCGGGTATGCCGCGCGACCGGCATACCTGGGCCGCCACCTCTGCGTGCGCCTCGGGGAGCAGGACGAGGAACCCGACCCCCATGTTGAGGGTGCGCTCGAGGTCGTCACTGGGCACCCGACCCAGCCCCGCGAGGACGGTGAAGACCGGTGGCGGTGTCCAGGTGCTGCGGTCGACCCGAGCGCGCAGGCCCGGGGGCAACACCCGAGCGAGGTTGGCGGCCAGGCCCCCGCCGGTGACGTGGCTGAGGGCGTGCACATCGACGCCAGGGGTCCTGACTAGGGCGAGCAGATCGGTCGCGTAGAGCCGAGTCGGCGTGAGCAGCTCCTCGCCGAGCGTGCGGCCGAAGTCGTCGACGTGGCGGTCGAGCGACCAGCCTGCCGCGGCGATGACCCGTCGGACGAGCGAGTACCCGTTGGCGTGCAGTCCCGAGCTGGCGAGCGCCAGGACGGCGTCGCCGGGCTGGACACGATGTGCGCCGAGGATCGAGGCATGCTCGACGACCCCGGTCGCGGCCCCGGCAAGGTCGTACTCGTCCGGGCCCAGCAGGCCCGGATGCTCGGCCGTCTCGCCACCGACGAGGGCGACCTGCACCCTGCCGCAGGCCGTCGCGATCCCGCTGACGATGGCGGCGACGCGTTCGGGGACGACCTTGCCGGTGGCGACGTAGTCGGTCATGAACAGCGGCTCCGCGCCGCACACGACGATGTCGTCGACGACCATGCCGACGAGGTCGAAGCCGATGGTGTCGTGCACGTCGAGGGCTTGGGCGATGGCGACCTTGGTGCCGACGCCGTCGGTGGAGGTCGCCAGGATCGGCCGGGTCATCGTCGTCAGCCGGCTGGCGTCGAAGAGGCCGGCGAAGCCGCCGAGATCGCCCAGGACCTCGGCCCGCCGGGCCCGGCGCACCGACGCCTTCATCAGCTCGACCGCCCGGTCTCCCGCGTCGATATCGACGCCCGGCACCGGCATACGTGATGGGTGTTGGCTCGCTCAACAGTGCCCCACCCCCCTTTCACCGAGAGGCCAGAAGATGCTGTTATCCGGGCCTGATAACAGCATCTTCTGGCCTTTCGATGGGGAGTGGCGGTGGTCTGACCGCGACCGCCTATGGGTGCAGCAGGGCGTTCTCGGCGCCGCCGTCCAGGCCGACGCGCACGCCTTCGACGTCCAGGGGCTCAGGATCCGGATCGACGCCCCGGGCAAGGTGCGACAGGTCCATCGGCAGCGTCTCGAACAGGTGCTTGCCGATCCGGCCGTCCTCCGGCAGCGGCAGGGGGTACTCGCCCGTGAAGCAGGCGGTACACAGCCGCGATCCGGGCTGGCCGGTTGCCGCGATCATCCCCTCTTCGGAGATGTACCCGAGGGAGTCGGCACCGATCGAGGCCCGGATCTCATCGACGCCAAGCCCGGTCGCGATCAGCTCGGCTCGCGTCGCGAAGTCGATGCCGTAGAAGCACGGCCAGTGCACCGGCGGGCTGGAGATGCGCACGTGGACCTCGGCGGCACCGGCCTCGCGCAGCATCCGGACCTGGGCTCGCTGGGTGTTGCCGCGCACGATGGAGTCGTCGACCACGACGAGGCGTTTGCCCCGGATGGTTGAGGCCAAGGCGTTGAGCTTGAGCCGGATCCCGAGCTGGCGCAGGGTCTGCGAGGGCTGGATGAAGGTCCGGCCGACATAGGCGTTCTTGACGAACCCCTGCCCGAACGGGATCCCGGACGCCTGCGCGAAACCCACCGCAGCCGGCACGCCGGAGTCCGGCACCCCGATGACCAGATCGGCCGATACCGGATGCTCCCGTGCGAGCCGGGCCCCCATCGCCACCCGAGCCTCGTGGACCACCCGTCCGGCGATCGTCGCGTCCGGTCGGGCGAGGTAGACGTACTCGAAGACGCAGCCCTTGGGCTCGGCCGGCGCGAAGCGGTGCGAGCGCAGTCCGGCGGCGTCGATGACCAGCAGCTCGCCCGGCTCTATCTCACGGATGACCGCGGCCCCGACAGTCTGCAGCGCCGAGGTCTCCGACGCGACGACCCAGCCACGGTCGAGCTTGCCCAAGGCCAGGGGCCGTATGCCGTGCCGGTCCCGCGCGGCATACAGGGTGTGCTCGTCCATGAAGACAAAGCAGAAGGCCCCCCGCAGCAGCGGGAGGACCTCCATGGCGGACGCTTCCAGCGAGCGGTCCGGGTCGGACAGCAGGGCCGTGACGAGCGCGGTGTCGGTCGTGTTGCCGCGGCCGAGCTCGCCGGGATGGCGCGAGCTGGGGCCGTGCCGCTCCGCGACCAGGTCGCGCAGCTCGGCCGAGTTGATGAGGTTGCCGTTGTGCGCCAGCGCGACCGTGGTGCGCTCGGTGCCACCGAGGGTGGGCTGGGCGTTCTCCCAGGTGGAGCCGCCCGTCGTCGAGTACCGGCAGTGCCCGATGGCGACATGCCCGAGCAGCGAGCCGAGGGCCGGCTCGTCGAAGACCTGGCTGACCAGGCCCATGTCCTTGTAGACGAGCACCTTCGTCCCGTCTCCGGTAGCGATTCCGGCAGATTCCTGGCCGCGGTGCTGCAGGGCGTAGAGCCCGAAGTAGGTCAGCTTGGCGACCTCCTCCCCAGGTGCCCAGACCCCGAACACGCCGCAGGCGTCCTGGGGGGCGTTCTCACCCGGCAGCAGCTCGTGGGTCAGTCGACCGTCGCCTCGTGCCACGCGACCATCCTCGCACAGCCCTGCTGACCCCCTGGGAGCCCCGCTACGGCCGTCGGTCGAGCAGCACGGCCACCACCCCGCCGACCAGCCCCCCGAGCGCGGCACCCAACACCCCGAAGTAGCCCAGCTGGGCGTTCACCCCGTATGCCGGTGCCGGAGCGCCCAGGATCGCCACGGCGGCACCGACGATGAACCCGATGACCGCCCCCGTGCCGATGAAGCGGGTGAACTTGGGGCTTCGCCGGGCACCGTCGGTCACGGGCTAAGCGTAGTGATCGGCGCTGGCCTGTCCCGACGGTGTCCGCGGGAGCAGCTCCTACGGGCGTTGAGCGAAGCGCAGCGGCAGCACGTCGTCCAACCCGGCGCGCTGGCCGCTTGCGCTGACCTGGCCCGATCCGAGCGCGTCGGCCCAGCTCAGCTCGCCGACCGCGAGCGCCAGCCAGGTTGTGGCGTCGGTCTCGACCACCGAGGGCGGCGTGCCGCGGGTGTGCGTCGGGCCCGCCACGCACTGGACGGCACCGAACGGCGGCACCCGCACCTCCACTGACCGGCCGGGCGCCACCGACGCCAGCTCCTCGAGGGTGTAGCGCACCGCCGTCGCCAGCGTCGTGGCGGGCGCCGCAGCGAAGCCGGCCGCCCGGCATACCGCGAGCGCGTGCCGGCCGTCCTCGGGGGCGATCCGACGGCGGGGGGGCATGCCCCCCATCGTCGCACCGTCGGGCGACCCGCCAGACTGGGCCCATGCGCCCGATCACCGGCAGGAGGTTGCCGCGGTGAACGACGCCGGCGCGGTCACGGGAGGGCTCATCGGGCTGGTGTGGCTGCTCATCGGGTGGGCGATGATCCGGACCGGCGCGCGGCGCAGCAGGGCCGCCCAGGGTTGGCGGCGCGCCGTCGCCACTGTCGTCGACCGCGAGGGCGGCACGTCGGGCGTGCTGCTGCGCCATCCCTACCTGCGCTATGCCGGGCCCGACGGCGCGGTGCGGGTGGCCCCGAGCCACTCACGCGGTGGGGTGTGGGAGCCGGGGACGACGACCGACATCCTCGTCGACCCCGAGGGGCCAGAGCGGGTCATGCTGGTCACACGCGCCGAGCGGGGGCACCCGTACCTCATCATCGGCTGGTTCCTCGTCATCGTGGCCGCCCTCACGTTCGTGGGATCGCTGTTGCTGGTGGTCGCGGTCCCAGGTTGAGCATGAGGTGAGTGGGCCGGCAGGGCCGATTCCG
>CAVYKM010000045.1:0-45480 GCA_963769085.1 uncultured Actinomycetota bacterium
GCCACGGCCTGGTCCCGGCGTTTGAGGTTGATCGAGTCGATCCCCCGAAGAAAGGCGAACCACTCGTCGGCTCCGAGCTCGCCGGCGCGAGCCATGAAGGCTCGGATGTCTTTGGGCAGGCACCCACCACCCAAGCCAATGCCAGCACGCAGGAACTTGAGCCCAATGCGCTCGTCGTAGCCGATCGCCTCAGCAAACCCGCTCACGTCCGCACCGGTGATGTCACACAGCTGGGCTACCGCGTTGATGAACGGAGATCTTGGTCGCGAGAAAGGAGTTCGCCGCCACCTTGACCAGCTCCGCGGTGGGGTAGCTGACGAGCAGGCGCGGTGTGCCGGCGCGAAGGATCGGCTCGTAGACCTAGCCAAGGTCCGGACGCAGTTGCCACCACCCCCAGCCGTGGGCCGCCCCCGCGCCGCGCACCGCCCTAGCTGCCCTGCTGACCCGGCGCGAGCAACACCGGCCAGGTCGAGCACGCACTGTGCCAACCCCGCCGCAGCAGAGTCGTCCGGCAGCCCGCAGACCAGGTGGGTGCGGCTGACGGTGTCCTGGATGGCGTAGCCCTGGCGCAGAAACTCCGGATTCCACACCAACACCGCGTCCAGCTCAGACTAGCAACCGCCACAACGTCGAAGTGCTCGGCAGAGGGTTACCCCACGCAGCGCCGCCGTGAACGGGTCGGCCAGCAGCGACGGGTCGGGCGTGTTCCGCGGGCCTCTCGCGCGCAGTGCTCCAGTCTCCTCATCGGACTGCCTAGGTTTGGGTTGATTTCGGGGGGATCCTGCAGGGACGAGCGGCGCCGCGCCGGCTGTTTGACCCGAGGCCGCCCGCCATTGATCCCCTACCCGAACGCCGCTTCGTGCAAGCGCCCCACACGGTCGGGGGGCCTAAAATCAACCCAGGTTCCGGCGGGTAAGAGGAGACCGATCTGATGGCCGTGCAATCATTCGATGAGGAGCGCCAGTGGGCCGCGGAGAAGCGCGATTTCGTTGCTGACCGGCGTGATGAGCTGGCTGCCGGCCGAGACGACTGCTGCCGACGCGAGAGACATGACGGCCGACGCGCGCGAATCAGCGTTGGACGAGCGGGAACGGCAGCTCGACCGCGCAGCCGAGCTTGGCCTACCGCCTGACGGTGCCGAGGCGGCAGCGCAACGGCTGGATGCTCGCGCCGCTCGGCAGCGCGCGCGGGACGACCGTGCGGACTGGGGGGCGAAGCGCGATGCTGCCGCTCGGGCTCGTGATGAGGCGACCGCACGACGGTTAGCGGCCACCCCGACCACGCGGCTGGCCTCGGCGTTCGCCGCCATCGCCGAGCATCTCTACGCCGCTGATTCTTTCGACGGTGTCCTGCTGCGCATCGCTCAGACCGCGGTAAGCACCAGGATCGCAGGCTGCCAGATGGCAAGCGTCACGCTCAGTGAGCACGGGACGTATCAGACAGCCGCCACAACCGACTCGGCGGCCTGGGCGGTCGATCAGGTGCAATACAACATCACCCAGCAGGGCCCCTGCCTGGGATGCGGTCGAGACTCCGATCGTGTATGCGCCCTCGTTTCCCGACAGCCGCTGGCCGACGCTGGCATCACGCCCAGCCGATTTGGGTGCCCAGTCAGCCGCCTCCTACCGCCTCGCGGCGGCGGGCCTTGTGACCGACGGCACCGGAGGATCGCTGAACACCTATGGCATCGCGCCGGATGCGTTCAGCGACGAGGCGCAGCAGATCGGGTTCATCCTGGCGGCACACGCGTCGATCGCCGCCCGGGCGGTGCGTGAACGAGGCACCCTGCAGGACCTGGCACAGAATCTGAACAAGGCCCTGCTGTCCCGAGATGTCATTGGCCAGGCCAAGGGGATCTTGATGGAGCGGCTCAAGATCAGCCCGGAGGATGCCTTCGACGCCTTGCGTCGCGCATCCAACCGGCTGAACGAAAAGCTCCAAGCCGTGGCCCTCATTACGCCGAAACTGGCGAGTTCGAGTTCGACACACGCTCCACCGAGGACCGAGCGCTCCACGCTCGGAGCGGACCACTCAGCCCCGATGCCGCGAGGCACTAAACCGGCCAAACCTGCGGGTCGAGGAGGGTCCCCGTTGCTCCCGGCGCGGTGGTTCCTCGGTTCGCCACGCGCCAGCCCGCGCCGGGTGGCGTGGTTGGGCCTGCTCTTGCTGCTGCTGGCCGTCCTGCTGAGCCGGTCGCATTGGTCGCGTCGGCACCTGCCCGCTCCGTTCCTGCTCCTTGGCCCGGCTCGTCATCATGTCCTCGCAGCCCGTCGAGCGCAGCGGGGAGGTCGGCGGGCCTGCAGTTCGGCATGCTCACAGTCGAGCTCGTGGCCATGCTCGGACTGCTCGTCACGACGCGGCTCCCGACGCCGCCGCCGAGACCGAGCGGCCTGGAACGGTGATGGTTCCCGGTGCGAAGACCTGAAGGGCTCAGCGTCGGCTGTGGTGCCAACCCAGCGCTCGTGGCGGTTAGTCGATGCCGTAGGGCGGGGCGGGCATTGCCGGCGGAGGCACGTCCTGGGTCTGTGCGGTGACCTGCGAGACGACGTAGGGGTTGCCGGCGGCGGCCGACTCGGCCACGGCGTGGATCCACGGCTGCGGCATCACCGGTAGGCCGCGGTCCCGAAGGGTCGCGACCAGCCGGGCGGCCAGCTCCTCCGCCGAGTGGTTCGGGCCGTCCGCGACGAGCTCGTCGATGAGTCGCTGCAGGGCGGCGGTGCGCCGGATGTCGTCCGACGGCTCACGTGCGGTGTCGCTGTCGCTCATCGTCTCCTCCGTAATCTCTTGTGATGCGGGTGCCGCGGGGTCAGTCGGATGACTCAGGAGGCGGCACCCTGGAATCGCTCAGCGGCCTCAGTTCGCAGAGTGAGCCCGGTTCCCGGGCGGTTCAGGTGCAGAGGCAGCTGACCGTCGGTCACCGCCTCGGCGCCCTCGAAGAACAGTCGTTCGATCCGCACGTGGTCGTGGAAGTACTCCAGGTGGCGCAGGTTGGGTAGTGCCGCCATCGCCGAGGCGTGTTGGTAGGGCGCGCAATGGCCGGAGACGTCCAGCTGCGCGGCCGCGGCGAGGGCGGCGATGCGCTGCAGCTCGGTGATGCCGCCGCAGCGGGTGACGTCGACCTGCAGGCAGTCCAGGGCGTCGGCGGCGCACATCCGGCGGAAGTAGTCCAGACGGTCGCCGTACTCCCCCGCGGCGACGTCGGCGCGGGCCCTGGTGCGGACCGTGCGCAGGCCGTCGAGGTCGTCGCTGGAGACCGGCTCCTCGAACCAGCGCACGTCCAGTGCGTCGAGCTCGCTCGCGACCCGCACGGCTTGGCCCACGGCATACCCGCCGTTGGCGTCCACGAAGAGCTCGACGCGAGGGCCGATGATCTCGCGCGCCTGGCGGACCCGCTCGAGGTCACGCGCCTGGCGGCTGCCCCACGCCTCGCCGATCTTGATCTTCACCGCCGCCATGCCCGCGTCCAGCCAGCCGCGCAGCTGCGCCTCGAGCTGCTCGCGGTCGTAGCTGGTGAACCCGCCGGACCCGTAGAGCGGCACGCTCTCCCTTGCCGCGCCGAGCAGCCGGTGCAGCGGTATGCCGAGCAGCCGCGCCTTGAGGTCCCACAGCGCGCAGTCCACGGCCGACAGTGCCATGGCGCCCATCCCCGGCCGGCCGATGTTGCGCAGCGCCCGGACCATGTCCTGCCAAACCGCGGCGGTAGCAAGCGCGCTCGCCCCGGTGACGACCGGTGCGAGCGGGTCGCGCACGAGCGAGGCGATGGCCGCCGACCCGTACGTCCAGCCGGTGCCGACCACGCCGTCGGCCCGGGCCTGCACGAGCACAAGGGTGGTGTCGTGCCAGGCGAAGGTGCCGTCAGCTTCCGGCGCGTCGGTCGGCACGGTGTATGCCGTCGCCTCGACACCGGTGACAACCGGGTCCGCGTCGCGCGTGTGTGTCATTGCGGGTGACCCGGCAGGACTTCGGCAAGCTTGCTCTTGACCCCCTCTTTGATGACGTCGATGCGGTCGGAGTCGCCGCGCACCACCGACTCGGCGGCCTTGACGATCTGGTCCCAGGTCGCATGGGGCGGGATGGGCGGCACGGCGGGGTCGGTCCGCACGACGATGACGCATGGCCGCTGTTGCCCGAGCGCCTCCGTCCAGCCCGGGCCGACGTCGCCGGGGCGCTCGACCAGGATTCCGTGCAGCCCCAGGCTCCGTGCGAAGGCCGCGTAGTCGACGTCGGGCAGCGCCTGGGAGGGCAGGAACTGCGGCGAGCCGCCCATGGCCCGCAGCTCCCAGGTGACCTGGTTGAGGTCGCCGTTCTGCAGGACCAGCACGACCAAGCGCGGGTCGGCCCAGTCGGGCCAGTACTTCGCGACGGTGATCAGCTCGGCCAGGCCGTTCATCTGCATGGCGCCGTCGCCGACCATCGCCAAGGCGAACCGGTCCGGGTGGGCGAACTTGGCCCCGATGGCGTACGGGACCCCGCAGCCCATCGTCGCCAAGGTCCCCGAGAGCGTTCCCCGCATCGACTCGCGGATCTTGACGTGCCGGGCGTACCAGTTGGTGCCGGAGCCGGAGTCGGCAGTGAGCATGGCGTCCTCAGGCAGCTGGGGCGACAGCTCGGCGAAGACCTGCTCGGGGTTGACCGGGTCCGCCGAGACCTGCGCGCGGGCGTCCATGACCTCCCACCAGCGCGCGACGTTGCCCTCCACCGTCTCACGCCAGCCGCGGTCCTGCTGGCGGTGCAGCAGCGGCAGCAGCGCCCGCAGGGTGGCGCCGGAGTCCCCGACGAGGTTGACCTCGAACGGGTAGCGCATGCCGACCATGGTCGGGTCGACGTCGATCTGGACCGCGCGGACCGACGCCTCCCCGCCCTGGAAAGGCGGCAGGAACTGGGTGTACGGGAAGTTCGACCCGACGACGAGCAGAGTGTCGCAGTTCATCATCAGCTCGTACGAGGGCCGGGTGCCCAGCAGACCGATCGACCCGGTCACCCAGGGCAGCTCGTCGGAGAGCACGTCCTTGCCGAGCAGCGCCTTGGCGACTCCAGCGCCGAGCAGGTCGGCGACCTCCGCGACCTCGCCGACGGCGGCGCGGGCGCCCTGGCCGACCAGGATGGCGACCTTGCTGCCCGAGTTGAGCACCTCGGCCGCGCGCCGCAGGTCGGCCTCGGCCGGCACCGGAGCGGCGAACGTCTGGTCGAGGCTGGACGGGACCATCTTGAAGGCGTGCGAAGGCGGGGAGTACTCCATCTCCTGCACGTCGCTGGGAACGATGACCGCCGTCACGGTGCGCTTGGCCGCGGCGATGCGCAGCGCCCGGTCCAGGACGTTGGGCAGCTGTTGCGGCACCGTGACCATCTGGCAGTACTCGTTCGCGACGTCCTTGAACAGGCCGAGCAGGTCGACCTCCTGCTGGTAGGCCCCGCCCATCGCCGAGCGGGCGGTCTGCCCCACGATCGCGACGACTGGCACGTGGTCGAGCTTGGCGTCGTAGAGCCCGTCCAGCAGGTGGATCGCGCCTGGCCCGCTCGTCGCGGCACAGACCCCGACCCGGCCGCTGAACTTGGCGTACCCGCACGCCTCGAAGGCGGCCATCTCCTCGTGCCGGGCCTGGATGAACCGGGGCTGGTCCTCGGCCCGCTGCCAGGCGGCGAGCATGCCGTTGATGCCGTCCCCGGCATACCCGAAGACATGCTCGACGCCCCACTCGCGCAGGCGAGCCAGGATGTAGTCGGCGACGGTGGCGTTGCTCACGTGCGCTCCTTCGCGGTGTCGTGGTCGTGTTCGATGCTCGGGTGCTCGCGCTGGCGCCGCAGGGCGGTGTCGAGCCCGCCCGCGAGCAGCTCGGCAAGATGCAGGGCGGTGCGGCCGGTGTCGCCTTGCTCGATCTGGGTCCGGCAGCTGAACCCGTCGGCGAGGATCACCGTGTCGGGGTCGGCGTGCGCGGACTCGAGGCAGCAGCACCCGTTCGCCGGCGGCGCGGGATACCTGGTAGTGGCCGTTCTCGAAGCCGAAGTTGCCGGCCAGGCCGCAGCAGCCCGAGCCGAGCCGGTCGGCGTCGATCCCGGCGGCGCGCATGAGCGCGGTGTCGGCGTCGGCGCCCATGATCGCGTGCTGGTGGCAGTGGGTCTGCACGAGCGCGTGGACGTCAAGGCGTGGCGGGGCCCAGTCGGGGGCGCGTTCGGTCAGCAGCTCGGCGAGCGTGCGGGTCTGCTTGGCGAGGCGGCGCATGTCCTCGTCGCCGGGCAGCAGCTCCATGCCGTCGGAGCGGAACACGGCGGTGCACGAGGGCTCCAGGCCGACGACCGGTATGCCGTGTCGCAGGTCGTCGCGCAGCACGGCAACGGTTCGGCGCAGCACCATCTTGGCCGTGTGCAGCTGTCCGGTGGAAATCCAGGTCAGCCCGCAGCAGAGCGGCTCGGTCGGGACCCGGACGTCGAAGCCGGCGTCCTCGAGCACGCGCACCGCAGCCCCGGCGACACTGGGGTGGAAGGAGTTGGAGAAGCAGTCCGGCCACAGCAGGACCGGTTCGCGGTCCTGGGCGGCCGCTGGTCGGCTCCAGGCCGGCCGCCGCCGCCAGGAACTGACGAAGGTTTGCGGCGCGAAGCGCGGGATGGGCCGCTCAGGGGCGATCCCGCCGGCCCTCTTGAGCGAGCGGGGCGAGCCGGGGACGAGGTGACCGCGTTGATCGCCCGTGGCGCGCGCCCGGCGAGGCGGGCCCAGACCGGCAGCCAGCCCATCGAGTAGTGCGCCATCGGGCGCAGCCGCCCACGTAGTGGTGGGCAAGGAACTCGGCCTTGTAGGTGGCCATGTCCACGTTCACCGGGCAGTCGGACTTGCAGCCTTTGCAGGCCAGGCACAGGTCGAGGGCGTCGCGGACCTCGGTGGAGCGCCAGCCGTCCGTGATCGTCGTCGCCGCGGAGCATCTCGAACAGCAGCCGGGCCCGGCCGCGGGTGGAGTGCTCCTCCTCCCGGGTGACCATGTACGAGGGGCACATCACCGCTCGTCGCTGTCAAGGCTGTCGGCACGTGCCGACGCCGACGCAGCGCAGCGCGACCTTGGAGAAGCGGCCCTCGTCGCGCGGGTAGGAGAAGAACGTCGTGGGCTCGACGTGGGCATAGTCCGGCGCCGAGCCGAAGCTGGCGGTCGAGCCGGTTCGGGAAAACCACCTTGCCGGGGTTCATCCGGTTGTCGGGGTCGAACAAGACCTTGACCTGCTCGAACAGCGTCGACCACGTCGTCCCCGAACATCCGCCGACAGCAGCTCGCCGCGGGACTGGCCGTCGCCGTGCTCGCCGGACAGGGAGCCGCCGTAGGCGACGACCAGGTCGGCGGCCCGCTCGGCGAACGCGCGGTAGTGCGCGATGCCGTCGACGGTGCGCAGCTCGAACGGGATCCGGGTGTGCACGCAGCCCTGGCCGAAGTGGCCGTAGAGCGAGGTCTCGGTCCGCTCGTACCCGAACTCGTCGAGCAGGGCGCGCAGGTCGCGCAGGTAGTCGCCGAGCCGGTCCGGCGGCACGGCAGAGTCCTCCCAGCCTTCCCAGTTCTCGTGCTTGGCCAGCGGGTGTGCCGTGGCGCCCAGACCGGCCTCGCGGACCTCGACGAGCACGTCCTCCTTCTCCGGGTCGTCGATCATCCGCACCGGCGGCCGGTCGTCGCCGTGTTCGAGGTCGTCCAGCAGGCCCTGGGCCTTAGCATCCGCCTCGTCCTGGTCGGCACCGGTGAACTGCACCATGAGCCAGCCCGCCGCCGCTGGGCAGCGAGGGGATGGCGTTCTTGGCCAGGCCCGCTTCCTTCTCCAGGTCGACGAGCACCTGGTCGAGCCCCTCCAGCTGCCACGGCTCGTGCGGCAGGACGCGGCGCACGCCGTCGCCGGCTGCGCCGATGTCGGGGTAACCGAGCACGACCATCGTCTTGGCTCGGGGCACCTCGACACAGCCTCAGCTGCGCGTGCAGCACCGTCACCAAGGTCCCCTCCGAGCCGACGAGGGCCGCGCCCAGGTCGAAGTGGTTCTCCGGCAGCAGCGAGTCCAGGTTGTAGCCGGACACGCGGCGGGGAATCTTCGGGTAGCGGGTGCGGATCAGCGACAGATGCTCGTCGCGGAGCCGGCGCAGGCCCTGGTAGATCTCCGCCCGCCGACCGCCGTCGGCGACGATCTCGGCATACTCGGCCTCGCTCGTCGGCCCGACCCACATCCGCAGCCCGTCGTAGGTGAGCACCTCAAGGCGGCTGACGTTGTCGACGGTCTTGCCGTAGGCCTGGGCCGTGGAGCCGCACGAGTTGTTGCCGATCATCCCGCCGATCGTGCAGGTGCGGTGGGTGGCCGGCTTGGGGCCGAACATCCAGGCCGTGCCCGGCCAGCTGCCGGTTGAGCTCGTCGAGCACGATGCCCGGTTCGACGACGCAGGTGCGCGCGTCGACGTCGACCGAGACGAGGCGGTGGCAGTACTTTGACCAGTCCAGGACGACCGCCTCGTTCGTCGTCTGCCCGGCGAGGCTGGTGCCGCCGCCTCGGGACAGGACCGGGGCGCCGAGCTCGCGGCACACGGCGACCGCGGCGACCCCGGCGTCGACGGTGCGGGGGACGACGACGCCGATCGGCACCTGGCGGTAGTTGGAGGAGTCGATGGCGTAGGCGGCCCGGCTGCCGAGGTCGAACCGCACCTCGCCGTCGACCCTGCGGCGCAGCATCTGTTCGAGTGGCTCGGTTGCCGGTGGCTGTGCGCCGAGGCCGGCTGGCTGGGTCATCAGGTCTCCCTTCATGCGGCAGTGCCGCCCTCGTGGGTCGTGGCGAGCCGGATGCTGCATTCGAGGAGCAGCGCGTGGACGAAGCCCTGGGGCAGGTTGCCGCGAAGCTGGCGCTGGCGCACGTCGAACTCCTCGGCCAGCAGCCCGGCGGGTCCGGTCGCGGCCCGCTGACGCTCGAACCACCGGAACGCCTCGACGTGGTTGCCGGCGGCCAGCTGTGCCAGGCACATGACGAACCCGCATAGCAGGAAGGCGCCCTCGGCGTCGCCCAGCGGCTGGCCGCCGACGGCATACCGGTAGACGTAGCCGTCCTGGACCAGCTGGCTCGTGACGGCCCGCAGCGTCGCGACGCTGCGCGGGTCAGTCGGAGATACGGCGCCGCGTACTTGCGCCATGAGTACCGCGGCGTCCACGCCGGGCCGGCCCGGAGCCTGGCGCCAGGAGCCGTCCGCGTTGAGTGCCCGCGCCGAGGTGGCGGCAAGGATCGCCTCAGCGAGCGTGACGAGCCGAGCCGAGTCCGCGGCGGCAACATGCGCGGCGGCCGCGCGCAGCCCGGCGACACAGGCCAGCCGGGAGTGTCCTCACCGAGGCAGGAGTCACCGATGTTGCGGTCAACGGCGACGGGAGCGTGTGGGTCGACCGAGGGGCGGGCATGGAACGAGCGCGCCTCACCCTGCCTCCGGATGAGGCCCGGGCGCTGGCTCTGCGCCTCGCGGCACAGGCTGGGCGCCGCCTCGACGAGTCCGCGGCATACGTCGACGGACTGCTCCCTTCCGGGGTCAGGCTGCACGCCATCTTGCCGCCCCTTGTGCCAGAAGGTGCCCATCTGACGTTGCGGGTGCCCTCGCGGGTGTGCCGCTCGCTTGCTGACCTCCAGGAGCAAGGATCGCTTACGCCCGGTTGGGCCGACGTGCTGGCCGGGCTGGTCAGGCGGCGGGTGTCGTTCCTCGTGAGTGGGGGCACCGGCGCCGGGAAGACCACGCTCTTGGCCGGGCTGCTGGGACTGTGCCCGGCGCGCGAACGCCTCGTGCTTGTCGAGGACGTCCGCGAGCTGGTCGTCGACCACCCCCACGTGGTCCATCTGGAAGGCCGGGCGCCGAACGTCGAGGGAGCCGGGGAGGTCACCTTGCGCACGCTCGTTCGCCAGGCCTTGCGGATGCGTCCGGATCGGCTCGTCGTGGGCGAGGTCAGAGGCGCTGAGGTCCAGGAGATGCTCGCCGCGATGAACACCGAGGGGATCCAGGGGACCCGCTCCCAGCACCGCCGCGGCCATCCGTGACCTCAGGCCCTGGCGGCCCTGCTCGCCGAGCAGACCGCGCTCGGCGAAGGTCACGCTGTCGACAGTCTGGCCGTCCGGCGGCTGCCCCGAACGGATGTGCTCCCACACCCTCGACGAGACACTCATGAGGCGACCGCGGCTGGTTGCGGACAGGCGGCGTCCAGCAGCAGGCGGGCCAGCCGTCCCACGGGACCACTGACGGCTGGCCCTCGCCCTCGGGCCAGGTTTCGCCCCACCCGGGGGTCGTCCCGCAGCCAGCCAAGCACCGGCAACTCGAGCGCCCGGTGCACCTCCTCACCGAGGGCAGCCGACTCGCGTCGCCCTCGAAGGATCACCCAGGTCTGTTCGACCTGGTCTGCGACCCGCCGGCCTGCGGCCGCCAACCCGGACAGCTCGAGCACGCCGGTGCCGGCAACAACGACCGCGACGTCGAAGCGACAGAGCAGCTCGTCGGTCACCTCCCGTGGGACATCGAGGACGACTGCGTCAACCTGAGCCCGCAGGCCCTCGATCACCTCAGCGCATGAGCCCGCCTCTGGGGCGGGACCGGGCTCGCGCGCGTGCGCGAGGACCCGCACGCCACCCGCCGAGGGCAAGCGTGGGAGCAGGGCCGCCCCGTCGACGGGTCCGGCGACGTGGGCCAGGTCGACCCAGCGCACGCCAGGGACGTGCTCGACGGCATACGGGACGTCCAGCCCCCCGCCGCCGCGCTGCAGGTCGACGACCGCGCAGGAGCGGCCGCCCCGCACGACCTGAGCGCCCACGGCGGCGACGAGCGTCGTCGTACCCACGCCACCTGACGCACCCACGACGGCGAGCACTCGGCCCGGTGCGGACCACCGGGTGGGTCTCGACTCGCTCATGCCCACAACCCTCGCCAAGGACAGAGCGGCCAACCAGCCGGGCAGACCGTGCTGTGGACAGTGGGACGGACGTCGAGGGGGGTGTGGACTAGGCGTCCAGCCGGGCCTGCGCAGCGCCCAACCACGCGGGGTCGAGCCGGCGAAGCCTCGCCTTGCGCAGGTTCTCGCGCATCACCCACCGCACGTCCCGGTCCGGCTCGGCCAACCACCGTTCCAGCGCCGGGCGCACGCGTGTCCAGTCGGCCACCGCGGCGACGCTCCACCCGTAGCCAAGCGCCTTGCGCAGGGCCGAGTGGCCGTCGCTGCCCCGGTCCCCTGCGCGGACCAGCGAGGCTGTCGTGCCGTCCAGCGCCTCCAGCGCCGCGACCGCGACGGACGCATCGTCGAGCAGTCTCGGCTCGCACAGAGAGGCGACCGCCGCCCGCTGCTCGAACCGGTTGCCGCGTGCCCAGGTCGAGCAGGTCGCGACCAGTCGGACCGGGTCGTCCTCCCCGAGGCGCTGCATCGCCATCGCGACGGCCTCCCGCACGCGCCAGCGCGGGTCGGAGGCCGCAGCACGCAGATCGGACATGGCCTTCGTGTCGCCTTCGACAGCCAGCCGTCCTAGCGCGACCACACCGCAGAAGGCGAGAAACTCACCCGGGGTGTTGACCGGGGCAACCTCAGGGGTGTGCTCCGCGACCAGCTTGTGGGCATGCGCGAGATCGGCCTCTTCGCAATAGGCCAGTGCGAGCTCGATATTCCCCCGCGGGCCGGGAAGGCGGGACTCGGCCGCCAACAGGGCATCGACGTCCTGGGCGGCCCGCAGCGCTTGCCGCCACCGTTGCACTGCGGTCGCTGCCACGCGCCCCATCGTGACAGATATCGGATGGCCGTCTCAGCAGCAATTGGCGAGGCGCAACGTGAGACGGGCAGCCGTGAGGTCACCGGGTGGCTGAGGCCTTCGGTGCCAAAGCGGCAGAAGTTCTGGCAAGGCGGCAGAAACAACTGCCGCCTTCCTTAGGGTGGCATCTGCCGCCTTGGCAGGCCGGGCCACTCCGTTGATCTGTGGGGGACCTGCTGACCCGCCCACGCGGGCCATGGCGACGGCCCCCGTCGGGGGGACAACGGGGGCCGTCTGGCGCGCTGGCACCGGGGGGGAGGAGCCAGAGCGCAAGCGCTCAACCCGAAGGGGAGCGCATCCCATTGTCGTGCCCACGAGGCCGTTTAGGCAAACCCCCAGACCACGTATTCTGTGAACGGCAGGAGGAGGGTGCGTCGGCAGACAGCGACAAAAGCGTCAGGTTCCCTCAACACTGGTCACAATGGTACTCAACCGTCCCGCGAGAACGGCGTCACAAATCCGCTCCCCTTCCTGCGCACCGGTCACCAGGGCGGCGCCAGCATGGCGCAGCCACAGCGCGACTCCGGCCGGCGTGCCCGAGGCATAGGCGACCAGCGCCCCCAGGTATGCCGGGCCGCCGGCGGCGAGGTAGCCGGCCTCCGGCACGGCCACCCCGGTCGGGTCGAGCCCCGCGCCGACCACGACGGTCCGCTCAAGCGCCCGAGCCACTAACCCGTTGCCGCGCACGAACGGCCGGGTCACGGCGATCTCGGCATGCGCGAGCGCCGCAACGACGGGAACCGGCAGCGACCCCGCGGCGCGTAGCAGCTCGGCAACCCCGGCCAGGCGCGCCGGAACGAAGGGGGGCGCCGGAGCCTCGCCGAGGTCGACGAGCTCCCCGGACCGCTCCTGCCCCACCCGAGGCCGGCCGACCTGGTCGGCAGCAAGCAGCCCGGATGTCGCGGCCACATGCAGCCGCGCGAGTGCCTGCGCTGGCGCATGCAGCACGAGGTGACGCAGGTTCTCGGTCTCGAGGCTGGCGTGAACGGCGCCCCTGACCACCTGGTCGACCGGGTCGATCGGGTCGCTCCATGGGCGCACCCCCCGAACCCGGTCACGCACGACATCCAGCGGCAGCTCCGCCCCGTCCAAGGCGGCACTGGCCCGGGCTCCTCGGATCCGCGACTCCGCGGCCGCCTCTGCGGTCCGGCGCCGCAACGCCTCATGCCAGCGCAGCCGGGTGCAGGCGTCCCGCGCCTGCTCGACGGCAGTCGCGACCCCGTCCAGGTCCAGCAGCGCCAGCACGGCATCGCGGGGGTCGGACACCCCGACAGGGTATGCCGCGTGCTCGGCCCAGGGCACCGCACGGCATACAGTTCATCCGTGTCCGGCGAGCAGGTCATCCTCGGCCTGCTCACCGCTGCGTTGCTGCTCACGGTGGCGGCGTTGCTGACCCGCAGGCGCCGCTTCGAGTCCCCGGTCGACCGTGCGACCTACCAGACCCTGCACACGGCCTCCCTTGCCACCCGCTCGTTACGAGAGGGCCTCACCCCCGAAGGGGCCGGCAAGGCCACCAAGCACCTGCGCTCGATGCTCGGCGCGACAGCCGTGGCCATCTGCGACCCGGCAACGACGCTCGCGTGGGACGGTGAGGGCGCCCACCACAGGGGCGCCGCCTTCGCGCACGCCCAGCCGGTGCTCAGCTCAGGCCGCACGCTCGTGCTCACCGATGCGGAAATCGAGTGCGGCGACCCGGACTGCCCGGTGCGTTCAGGTGTCATCGCCCCCATCGTGTCCGACGAGCAGGTCGTCGCGGCCTTGGCAGCATACGGACGGTCCACCTCGACAGGGCTGGTGCGGGCCACGGAGGAGCTGGCCCGGTGGATCTCGACCCAGATCGAGCTCGCCGAGCTGGGCCGCCAGCGCACCCGGGTCATGGAAGCCGAGCTGCGAGCCCTGCGCGCCCAGATCTCCCCCCACTTCGTCTACAACTGCCTGGCCGCGATCGCGTCCTTCGTGCGCACCGACCCGGACCGGGCCCGCGAGCTGCTCCTGGAGTTCGCGGACTTCACGCGGTACACGTTCCGCCGGGGCGCGGCCTACACGACCTTGCGTGACGAGCTGACCAACATCGAACGGTACCTGGCCCTGGAGAAGGCCCGCTTCGGCGACCGGCTCGTGGTCTCCCTCACCATCGCTCCGGAGGTGCTGCCGGTGCACGTGCCGATCCTCGCCGTCCAGCCGCTCGTCGAGAATGCCGTCCGCCACGGCATTGAAGGCAAGGACGGGATCGGCCACGTGACCATCGTCGCCACCGACGCCGGCGCCGACGCCGAGATCGTCATCGAGGACGACGGCTCGGGCAGCGACCCCGAGACGATCCGGGCCGTGCTCTCCGGCGAGAGCGAGGCCGACAGCGTCGGGCTGGGCAATGTCGACGCCCGGCTTCGGCAGGCGTTCGGCGACCAGCACGGCCTGGTCGTCGAGACGGCCCCCGGCGCTGGGACGCGAGTGACCTTCCGCGTGCCCAAGTACGCGCCAGGGATACACGCCACGTCGTAACCTGACCCCCATGACCACGCCAACGACGACACCACGGCCCCTTCGGGCCCTCATCGTCGACGACGAAGCGCCGATGCTGGCCGAGCTGGCGTGGCTGCTCGAGCGCGACGAGCGCGTGGGCGAGATCTACACCGCAGCCTCTGGGGCCGAGGCACTCAAGGCTCTCGACGCGCATCCGGTCGACGTCATCTTCACCGACATCTCGATGCCGGGCCTGGACGGGCTCGACGTGGCTCGCGTGCTGTCCCGGTTCGCCGTGCGGCCTCAGGTCGTCTTCGTCACGGCATACGACGAGCACGCGGTGGCGGCTTTCGAGCTCGAGGCCACCGACTACGTCATGAAGCCGGTGCGCCCGGACCGGCTGGCTGAAGCGGTGCGCCGGGTCATGGCGGGGCGGCTGGATGTGGGCTCGGGCTCCCGTATGCCGGGGCCGGAGCCACTCAGCGACGAGACCATTCCCGTCGAGCTGGGCGGGGTGACGACGTTCGTGCAACGCAGCCAGATCCTCTACGCCCAGGCGCAGGGCGACTATGCCCGGCTGCACACCGGCAAGGCCTCGCACCTGGTGCGCATCTCGCTCAACACGCTCGAGGAGCGTTGGGGGGAGCATGGGTTCGTGCGCATTCACCGCTCCACGCTGGTGTCCACCCACCACATCACCGCGGTGACCGTCAATGGTGGCCGCTGTCGGGTCCGCCTCGTCGATGACAGCGAGCTCGAGGTGAGCCGACGGCATACCCGGGCTCTGCGTGACCGGCTGATCCGTTCAACGACGAACCGATGAGCTCGCAGCCCGGCGGGCCGCCCAAGCGGGTCCGCGTGACCTCTCCCCGGCGAGACGCCCGGCGGCGAGGCGAGGTGCGTCCTGGCCAGCAGGACCTGACCGAGCAGACTGGGCTGGGCGAGCTGTACCTCACTGCCCTGCTGCGCGTGCAGCTTCGCCTAGCGATGCGGGTCCTCTTCGGTGTGTTCGTGCTCCTTGGGGGGCTACCGGCACTGTTCCTGCTGGTCCCGGCCGCGAACCGACTGTCCGTGGGCCCAGTGCCCCTGCCCTACCTGCTCGTCGGCTTTCTCGTCTACCCTGTCGTCTTCCTCGCGGCCCGCTACCACGTGCGCCAAGCCGAACGCCTGGAGCGCGACTTCGCCGAGCTGGTCACGAGGAGATAGGTACCGGGCACATGGACAGCCCCTTCGGCGTCGCCGCGATCGCCCTGGTGTGCGCCGCGACGCTCGGCGTGGGGTCACTGGGGCTTCGCCTATCACGGACCACGAGCGACTTCTACGTCGCGGGCCGCATCGTCACAGCCGGGTGGAACGCCTCGGCCGTCAGCGGGGAGTACCTCTCAGCCGCATCGTTCCTCGGGATCGTGGGCTTGCTCTACGCCATGGGCGCGGACATGCTGTGGCTTCCCGTCGGCTACACGGTGGGGTACCTCGTCTTGCTCACCCTTGTCGCCGCGCCGCTACGGCGCTCGGGTGCCTACACGATCCCGGACTTCGCTGAAATGCGGCTGCAGTCCGTCAAGGCCCGCCGGGTCGCGTCGCTGCTCGTCGTCGGCATCGGCTGGCTCTACCTGTTGCCCCAGTTCCAGGGCGCCGGGCTTGCCCTGGCCACCGTCACCGGAGCCCCGGTCGCGGCAGGCAGTTTCCTCGTCGCTGTCGTCGTGCTCGCCAGCGTCGCCGCAGGCGGGATGCGATCAATCACCCTTGTGCAAGCCATGCAGTACTGGATCAAGCTCGCGGCCATCGCCATTCCAGCGTTCGTCATGGCCTGGGTCTGGTTCAAGGGCGGGGCACCGTTGCCGACCGCGGTGGATGACGGAGGCCCGTTCGCAACCGTCCTACCGGGCTTCGCCGCCCGCGAGCACCCCGTCTACACGACCTACTCGACGATCCTCGCCCTGTGCCTAGGAACGATGGGGCTGCCGCACGTCCTCGTGCGCTTCTACACCAACCCTGACGGGCGCGCCGCCCGACGGACAACGGTCATCGTCATCGGCCTGCTCGGCACCTTCTACCTGTTTCCGCCCATTCACGGCGCGCTCGCCCGGATCTACTTGCCGACCTTGGACCAAGGGGGCCGCTCGGACTCGGTCCTGCTCCTGCTGCCCCACGCCGTGACCCCCGGCACCCTGGGAGATCTGTTGTCCGCCATGCTCGCCGGCGGCGCGTTCGCGGCATTCTTGTCCACGGCTAGCGGGTTGACGGTGTCCGTCGCCGGCGTCATCGACCAGGACCTGCTGTCCGGCGCCCTCAACCGGCGACTCGGCCTGGACCTGCCCCGCACGCACAGCTTCCGGCTGGCCTGCGTCGTCGCCGTCGCTGTGCCGTATGCCGCGTCCTGGCTCACACCGAGCGTCACCATCGCCGACACAGTCGGGCTCGCCTTCGCCATCGCCGCCTCGACGCTGTGCCCGCTACTGGTGCTCGGCGTGTGGTGGCGTGGTCTGTCCGTCACGGGCGCCGTGGCCGGGTTGCTCGTCGGCGGCATCCTCGCAGTCGGGGCCTCGAGCCTGACCTTCTTCGGATGGTCGGGGGCCGCCGGGGGGTGGATGGGCGCGTTGCTGGGCCAGCCGGCCGCCTGGACCATCCCCGTCGCATTCGCGACGGCGATTGTGGTGTCGCTGGCTACGCGCGCCTCGATCCCACGGAATGCGGCACGCAGCATGGTGCGGCTGCACTCACCCGAAGAGCTGAACGCGTCGCCCACGCACCTGCCGTGAGGTCCTGGAGCCCTTCAAGGAGCTCCTGCGCCAACGGCACGGCATACCGCTCGGCGTGAACCGTAACCGTTGGGCGCACACCCAGGAACCATTCAGCGAGCCGCCTCCACCTCCTCACCGAGCTGACCCTGAGGTGCAGACCATAATTCGTACGTTGAGTCACTCGAGGGGCGACGTCCCTTGCAGATCGAGCCCCATCCAAGCCTGGAGGACATTGATGTCGCGGAGCCAAGCTGTCCCCAATGAGATCACCGTCCCTGCCCATCGGAACGCCCACATCGCCGATCCCGGACCACTGGGGTTGGCCGCCTTTGCCCTGACGACCTTCATCCTCTCCTGCGCGAACGCCGGGTTAATCCCAGCGAAGGCGGAAGCTGCCGTATTCGGAGTCGCGCTGCTCTACGGTGGCCTCGTCCAGCTCGCCGCCGGCATGTGGGAGTTCGTCAAAGGCAACGTCTTTGGTGCCACTGCATTCGCGTCATACGGAGGCTTCTGGTTGAGCTTCTGGTATCTGGTCACCTACACCGCCGCCGACATGGGTAATGACAGGCACATCGGTGTCGGCATCTTCTTGTTGGGGTGGACCATCTTCACCGCCTACATGTTGCTCGCCTCGACTCGCACGAACCGGGCCCTGTTGGTCACCTTCTCCGTCTTGCTCATCGCCTTTGTCTTGCTGACCCTCGGGGCGTTCTTGGAGCAGACGGGACTGACAAAGGCTGGGGGCTACGCCGGACTCGCAGCGGCCGTGGCGGCCTGGTACACCTCCGCCGCTGGAGTGCTCAGCGCGACGTTCGGGCGCGTGGTCTTACCAACCGGCCCGGTCTCCTAGCCACCTCGTTTCTCGCTGGGGCTGATCATCTTCTCGCCGGCCGCGTCCGGCTCGGTGACCTCGACCGAGCACCTCGAGGCCGCGCACGCGGAGATGCAGGTCCGGTCCCTCACCGGTGCCGGTGACGAGAGGACTGTCCTCTGCTAGCCCCGGCGAATCGCGCCCGACGCGGGCGCCCACGAGTCACGGTGCCCTCAGGCCGTACAGGTCTGGGGGCACCGTGGTGTCTGCGGTTGCCGCGGAAACGGTCTTCGTCAGGGCCACCGTGGTGGTCCGGGGGAGAACCGCCCACTGGGTGGAAGCGGTCTGCGCGGCTCCGCGCCCACGTCAACGAGACTGGCCGCGACCATGACACTCGGGTCGGCACGACGAGTGGGGCCACGCCACCTTCCAGGGGTACGCAGACCTCTGTACCGTTCACCACGGTGTGATCGACGCCGGGAGGTAGTGGCCGATGACGGAGGAGAACCGTTCCGTACCGCGGCGGGTGCTCGGGTGGCTCAAGGGCGGCTACCCGCACGGCGTTCCGGAGCACGACTACATTGCCCTGCTCGGGATCCTGCACCGTCAGCTCACGGACCTCGAGGTGCGCGAGATCGCCGGCGCGCTCGCCGACCAGGCCGCACCCGGGACCCCGATCACCGAGGAGTCGATCCGGGCGACGATCGACCAGCACATCCACGAGGGCGCGGACTCGGACTCGATCGCCCGGGTCTCGGCGCGGTTGGCCGCCGGCGGCTGGCCCCTTGCTGACCTCTGACCGCTCCCCCGCTCCACCGCCGCTCGTCGGCCGTTGAGCCAGCGCGACTACATTCGATCCACGACGTACGCCTCGACCGCACCGACCCGATGGGCCACTGACCAAAGGCACCGATGAGTACCGCACCCGCGACGAAGACCCGGGCATCCGGCATACCGCCGCGTGCTCGCCCCCGGAGCCTCTCGGGCATGCAGCCGACGAGCGACTCGCTGCACCTCGGGAACTACCTGGGCGCCCTCGTCAACTGGGTCGAGCTGCAGCAGACCTATGACACGTTCTACTTCATCGCCGACCTGCACTCCCTGACCGTGCCCACCGACCCGGAGGTGGTCCGCCGCCGCACCCGGATCACGGCCGCCCAGTTCGTCGCAGGCGGTGTCGACCCCGACCGCTCGGCCATCTTCTGCCAGAGCCACCTGCCTCAGCACACCCAGCTGGGCTGGATCATGAACTGCCTCACCGGTTATGGCGAGGCCGGCCGGATGACGCAGTTCAAGGACAAGGTGGCCAAGGGGCAGAACGCAAACGTCGGGCTGTTCGCCTACCCCATGCTCATGGCGGCCGACATCCTCATGTACGACGCCGACAAGGTGCCGGTCGGCGACGACCAGCGCCAGCACCTTGAGATCACGCGCGATCTGGCGATCCGGTTCAACCAGCGCTTCGGCGAGACGCTCGTGGTCCCGGAGGGGCACATCCTCAAGGAGACGGCGCGGATCATGGAGCTGACCGACCCCACGTCGAAGATGTCGGCGACCAACTCGCCGGACGCGGGCATCATCCTGCTCTCGGACGATCCCCGGCGGATCGCCAAGAAGGTCAAGTCCGCCGTCACCGACAGCGGGCGGGAGGTCCGCTACGACCCGCAGGCCAAGCCCGGGGTGTCCAACCTGCTCGTCATCGAGAGCGCGCTCACCGGAGAGCCCATCGAGGCGCTCGAACGCGGGTATGCCGGCAAGGGCTACGGCGAGCTCAAGGCTCAGGTCGCCGAGCGGGTGGTGGCCGCCGTCGAGCCGTTCCAGCGCCGGATGGCCGATCTGCTGGCCGACCCCGCCGAGCTGGACCGCATCCTCGCGGCCGGCGCCGAACGAGCCGCGGTCGTCGCGACCGCGACCATCGAGCGGGTCTTCGACCGGGTCGGGCTGCTGGCGCCGCTGGCCGCTCGAGGGTGACCCTGCTGCGCCCCGGCGCCCCGGCCCATGTCCGGCGCCCCTTGCGCCCCTTGCGCCCCGGCGCCCCCGCCCATGTCCGGCGAGAGGTCAGCGGATGCACTTATGGAGCGTGTTTGACAGCATCTACTGACCTCTCGACGACGGGTGCTGGCGGCGAGGCTGGCGGCGCGAGTGGGCTGCTCACCGGGACTGCCGGGCTCAAGTCACCGGGATGACGAGCACCGGCGTCGTCGTCGGCTGGGGTGAGCCGCCGGCCGGCTCGACGGACAGGGCCACGGCCGCTGCGTCCTGGCCGCCCCCCTCCAGGAGCACCGGCGCAGTGCCACTGAGCAGCCCCGCGGACACCGGGGCGCCCTGCGGCGGAACGAACCACATCTGGTAGGTCTTGCCCGGGCCGGGGTCGGGCAGCTGATCCGGCACGAGGCCCGGCGTGGGTTTCTCGCCGTTTCCCGAGTAGGCGCGGCCGCGGTGGCCGCGGCCGCCTTGGCACCCACCGCCAATGCCCGCTGAGGCGACGTCGGTCATGCCGGCCGCCGACCTTGCCAGCTCAGGCGACGGCCCGCTCGTCGCCTACGTCGACGACGTCAGGTCCGGGCGGATCACCCTCGTCGCCGGCGAGAGCCGTGCGGTCGTCACCGACCGCGCCTTGGCGACCTCGTTGGCGCGCAAGGCGGGACGGGGGCTGACATGTCATCGCACCGAGAAGCGCCCGAGATCTCCAAGGACCCCGCGGCCGACAACACCGACGTCTACGCGTTCGTCAGCCCGGCCCAGCCCGACACGGTTACCGTGATCGCCAACTACCTGCCCTTCCAGAACCCGCAAGGCTGGGCCGAACTTCTACGAGTTCGGCGACGAGTGAAACGCCACGGATCCCAACCAGGACCAGCGACCTGAGCCGAGGCACGACGCCCGCCTCCCTGGCTGAGAACCGGTATGCCGGGCAAGGCCCAGTGATCCTGGACATCGGCGCTGACAGTAGGCTGGTCGTGCAGACCGACGCTGACCTGCTCGGCACCGAGATCGAGATCGTCCTTGGTGTCGACCGGCGCGGCGAAGGGCAGACACGGTCCGCACGTCGAGGTGCTCGACCGGCTGCTTCCCGACGGCACCTGACCGGGTTTCACGTCGGCGGCTCTCACCAGTCCCGACCGGCCACCGAATGCATGAGGGGGGAGGGGCGCCGCTCGCCGCGCGCTGCAACCGCCTGCCGCCCGGCGCGGTGGCGCCCCTTGCCGCTTCCCGGCGTACCCGGTTGAGTAGGGCCTGATCGCCGCGCCCGCACGCAGGAGGCCCACCCGTGTCAAACGAAACCCTCGAGAACCTGCTCACCGAGGACCGCAGCTTCCCTCCCGACCCCGCCTTCGCCGCGCAAGCCAACGGAACCGCGGACCTGTATGCCGCTGCCGAGGCCGACCTAGAGGGGTTCTGGGCTGAGCAAGCTCGTCGCTACCTCACGTGGAGCAAGCCGTTCAGCCAGGTGCTGGACTGGAGCAACGCCCCCTTCGCCACGTGGTTCGCCGACGGGGAGCTCAACGCGGCCTACAACTGCGTCGACCGCCATGTCGAGGCCGGCCGCGGCGACAGGGTGGCTCTGCACTGGGTGGGCGAACCCTCCGGTGACACCAGGGACGTCACGTATGCCGACCTGCACGCCCAGGTGCAGAAGGCCGCCAACGCGCTGCTCGACCTCGGGCTGCGCAAGGGCGACA
The DNA here is from genome assembly GCA_963769085.1 of uncultured Actinomycetota bacterium. GTDB lineage: Bacteria > Actinomycetota > Actinomycetes > Actinomycetales > Dermatophilaceae > Phosphoribacter. The sequence goes on from CAVYKM010000045.1 coordinate 21,466, forward strand.
CCGTGGCCATCTACCTGCCGATGATCCCCGAGGCCGTCGTCGCGATGTTGGCCTGCGCCCGGCTAGGGGTGCCCCACTCGGTGGTGTTCGGCGGGTTCTCCGCCGAGGCGCTCAACACCCGGATCGCCGACGCCCAGGCCCGTGTCGTCATCACCGCCGACGGCGGCTACCGACGCGGGCACCCCGAGCGCACTGAAGCCGGCCGTCGACGCCGCGCTCGACCACGCGGACACGTCGGTCGAGAAGGTCCTCGTCGTCAGGCGCACCGGCCAGGAAACCCCGTGGAACCCGGCGCGGGACATGTGGTGGGACGACGCCCTGGCCACCGCGGCCGACACCCACGAGCCGCAGGGCATGGAGGCCGAGCACCCGCTCTTCATCCTCTACACGTCGGGCACCACCGGAAAGCCCAAGGGGATCTTCCACACGACGGGCGGCTACCTGACCCAGGCGGCCTACACGAACGCCGTCGTCCACGACGTGCACCCGGACACCGACGTCTACTGGTGCACGGCAGACATCGGCTGGGTCACCGGGCACTCGTACATCACCTACGGGCCGCTCGCCATCGGCGCCACCCAGGTCCTCTACGAGGGCACGCCGGACACGCCTCACCAAGGCCGGATCTGGGAGATCATCCAGGACCACAAGGTGACCGTGCTCTACACCGCGCCCACACTGATCCGCACGTTCATGAAGTGGGGCAACGACATCCCGGCCAAGTTCGACCTGTCCTCGATCCGGGTGCTCGGCTCGGTCGGCGAGCCGATCAACCCCGAGGCGTGGATGTGGTACCGCGAGCATGTCGGCGGCAAACAAGGCACCGATCGTGGACACCTGGTGGCAGACCGAGACCGGCGCCATCATGATCAGCCCGCTTCCGGGAGTGACCTCGCTCAAGCCCGGGTCGGCGCAGAAGGCGATCCCTGGCGTCGGCGCGGAGGTCGTCGACGACGAGGGCCACCCGGTCCCTAACGGCTCGGGCGGCTACCTCGTGCTCACCAAGCCCTGGCCCGCGATGCTGCGCGGCATCTGGGGCGACCCCGAGCGCTACGCGGACACCTACTGGTCGCGCTGGCCGCAGTACTACTTTGCCGGCGACGGGGCGAAGAAGGACGCGGAAGGCAACATCTGGCTGCTCGGCCGCGTCGACGACGTCATGAACGTCTCCGGACACCGCTTGTCCACGACGGAGATCGAGTCGGCTCTCGTGTCGCACCCCAAGGTCGCCGAGGCGGCTGTTGTCGGGGCGAACGACGAGATGACCGGGCAGGCGGTCGTCGCGTTCGTCATCCTGCGATCCGAAGCCGGGGGGGGCGGCGAGGGCATCGTCAACGAGCTGCGCAACCATGTGGCCGTGGAGATCGGGCCGATCGCCAAACCCAAGCAGATCCTGGTGGTCACCGAGCTGCCCAAGACCCGCTCGGGCAAGATCATGCGACGGCTACTGCGCGACGTCGCGGAGGGCCGTGAGGTCGGCGACGCGACAACGCTGGCCGACTCCTCGGTCATGGACCTGATCCGCTCGGGCCTGTCCAACGAGCAGGGCGGTTAGACGGGGCAGCTGGCGCCGGCATACTGCAGTTGCGATGCGCGCGGGACCGGCGGGCTTCGGTAGGCTCACCGGGACGAGCGGCTCCCCCACTGCAGGAGGCAACCATGGCAAGTCCGGCCGCCGAGCCGACGATCGACCCTGACTCGACTGACCGTGACCCGACCGACAAAGACACCGAACGCACCCTCGGCCAGCTTGTCGCGTCAGCGAGCAAGGACGTGTCGACCATCGTCCGCGGTGAGATCGACCTGGCCAAGGCCGAGATCCGCAGCGCCGCCCAGTTCGCCGGCAAGGGTGCGGGCATGCTCGCCGGTGCGGGGCTGTTCGCGCTCTACGCGCTCGGCTTGCTGCTCACTGCGCTCGCGTGGGGCCTCGTTGCGGCAGGCCTGGCTACGTGGCTGGCCTTTCTCATCGTGGCGGTGCTGCTGCTCATCCTCGCCGGGGTGCTGGCCCTGGTCGGCCGCCGGGCCCTGACCCGGGCCAACCTGCGGCCCCAGCAGGCCATCGACTCCACCCAGAAGACCATCGCGGCGCTCAAGCGCGAGGGTTGAGCGCCCGAAGGCGCGCCGGCGCGGTGTCGCACGCGACCGGCATACCGACTAAGGCAAAGCCCGTGTCCAACGACGCCGCCTCGGTGCTCATCGAGGGGCCGTGGGAGCACCGCCTCGTCGCGGCCAATGGCGCGCGCTTCCATGTCGCTCTCCAGGGCGAGGGACCGCTTGTGCTGCTGCTGCACGGTTTCCCGCAGTTCTGGTACACGTGGCACGCGCAGCTGTCCGCGCTCGCCGAGGCGGGCTACCAGGCGGCCGCTGTCGACCTGCGGGGGTACGGCGCGTCCGACAAGCCACCGAAGGGCTATGACACCTACACCTCAACCGCTGACGCAGCAGCGTTGGTGCACAGCCTGGGCGAGGAGCAGGCGGTCATCGTCGGACAGGGCCTGGGCGGGTGGATCGCCTGGTGCATGCCGGCGCTGCAGCCGGACACCACACGGGCCATCGGCGCACTGTCCATGCCCCATCCGGTGGTCATGCGCCACGCCTCGTTGTTCAACCGGGCCCAGCGCCGGGCGTCGGCGTACCTGCTGGGGCTGCAGTGGCCGCTCGTCGCTGAGCGGCGCATCCCGCGCGGCGAGGACGAGGTACGCCGGCTGATGACCGCCTGGGCGGGGCGCGAAGGCGAGTTCCCGAGTGCGCAGGACGTGCGCAGGTATGCCGGCGCGATGGCTCTTCCCTTCGTCGCCCACTCTGCGGCCGAGTACTACCGCTGGATCGGGCGCAACCAGCTGCGGTGGGACGGGCCGGTCTTCAACCGGCGGGTGAGGGTGCCCATCGACGTGCCGGTCCTGCAGCTGCAGGGCCGCCAGGACGGCTGCGTCCTGGAGCCGACGGCCGAGCGCTCCGGACGGTTTGTGCGGGGCCGCTACACCTACCACACGGTGGACGGCGCCGGCCACTTCCTCACCGAGGAGGCACCTGAGGAGGTCGACAAGCTGTTGCTTGACTGGCTCGACGCGTTGCCGGACTGAGCATCAGTCGGTGGTGCACGCTCCGGTCGACACCGGCGCCGATGCGCCCGGGGCGGCCGCCAGCACCGGCCGAGCCTCGTCCATGGTGAGTGCGTAGCCGGTCTGGTCGTCGTCGACGGACTTGGCGAAGACCACCCCCGCGACGGCGCCGTCGCCGGTGATCAGTGGCCCGCCGCTGTTGCCCGGCTCCACCCGCGTGTACAGCGAGTAGATCTCGCGCCGCACGCCGGAACGGCCGTAGATGTCCGAGCCCACCGCGACGACGGTGTCCCGCACGCGGGCGGGATCGAGCCGGAACGGCCCATCGAGGGGAAAGCCGGCGACGACACCTTCGGCCCCTGGGGTCAGGTCACCCCCCAACGGTAGGGAGGGCGCGGTCAGCCCAGGGACGGCGATCACGGCCAGGTCGCGGCTCGGGTCGAACACCACGACCCGACCCCGCAACGTGCGGGCGGACCCGTTGACCTGAACGGATGCCTCGTCGATCCCGGCCACCACGTGCGCATTGGTCACGACGCGCTCGCGCGACACGACCCAGCCGCTGCCTTCCTGGCCGCGCTGGCACGCTTCGGCGACCCCGGTGACCTTGACGACCGACCCGCTCGCCTTGACCACCGGAGCGGCGGCGGCGATGCCCGAGGACGGCGGCGCCGCAGGCGCGATGGGCTCCTTGCCCAGGCCCTCGAAGACCCGGGGGAAGCCTTCGCGCGCCAGCGTCTCGCGGAACTGCGCAAACAGGTTCGCCGCCTGCGGCGGGACGAGCGAGTCGATGGCCTGCAGCACACGAGAGTCGCCGATGGCTCGGGCCAGCGGCGCCGTGGTGGCCCCACGCAGGCCGTCTGCGACGACCCACACCAGCAGAGCCACGGCGAGCACGCTCGCGGCAGCGCCCAGCGTCGCGTCGACGGCTCGGACCGGCGGAGCGGTCACGTGGGAGCGCAGCCGAGCGCCGAGGTTGACCATCAGCCGCTGACCGACCAGGGCAAGGATGAACACCCCGCCGACGAGCAGCAGCCGCGAGGCCACCTCATTGGCCACCGCCCAGGGCCACAGCTCGAGCAGTCGCGGCAGCACGGTCAGACCGACGAAGCCACCCCCGAGGAACCCGACCAGCGAGAACACCCCGACGAGCAGACCCATCCGGAAACCCGACACGGCATACAGCAGCAGCACGAGTCCGAGCACCACGTCCAGTGCGGTCGCTCCGGTCATGACTCGCGCCTCAGGTAGCGGGCCGGGACGGGGATGCGGTGGTCGTGGTCCCACGGACGGCTCAGCCCGGAGAGCTCGAGCAGCCGGTCGACCACGCCGCCGGTGAACCCCCACAAGCAGCAGGTCGTCGTCGAGGCTCCAGGCCGGTCCGGTGCGCCCGCCCGGGTACACCGCCATATGCCGGTTGGCAGGGTCGGTGAGGAACGCGACCGGGATGCTCAGGACCTGGGCGACCTCGTCGGGAGCGTGCACCGTGACCGGCCGTGGGTCGGCCCACCATGCCACGACTGTGGTCACTGTGAAGCCGCTCACCGGCAGGTAGAGCGACGGCAGGCTTCCCACAACCTGCACTCCCTCGGGGTCGAGCATGACCTCCTCTGCAGCCTCGCGCAGGGCGGCCGCCACGGCGTCGTGGTCACCGGGCTCGAGGGCACCGCCGGCGAACGCGATCTGGCCGGCGTGGGCGCGCAGGGTGTGTGCACGCTCGATGAGCAGGATCGACTCCTCGCCGTCCGGGTCGGGTCCGAACAGCGCGAGCACGGCCGACTCTCGCCCCCCTCCTTCGGGCGGCAGGAACCGCTCGTACCAGGCGGCGTCGACCTGCTCGGCCGCCCGCAGGATCTCGTCGACCCAGTCGGGGCGTGGCACCCCCCCGGGCTGGGTCCAGGGCACCAGGCTGGTGCCCCGCGCGACGGCATGACCGGCTCGCATCACGTGCCCGCCAGCTCGTAGGCGAGCAGGGTCGCCGCGCGCTCGGGGTCGGTCTCGCCGACCCCGTATGCCGGGCAGAACCGCGCGACCGGACAGACGCCGCACGCGGCTCGCCGCGCGTGGCAGGTCCGCCGCCCGTGGAAGATGAGCACGTGGCTGAGCATCGTCCAGTCCTTGCGCGGGAAGAGGGCGCCCACTGCGTGCTCGACCTTCACTGGGTCCTGCTCCTCGGTCCAGCCGAACCGGCGCACCAGCCGGCCGAAGTGGGTGTCCACGGTGATCCCCGGAACACCAAACGCGTTGCCCAGCACGACGTTCGCTGTCTTGCGGCCAACCCCCGGGAGGGTGACCAGGTCAGCGAGCCGAGCGGGCACCTGGCCGTCGAAGCGCTCGACCAGGGCGGCACCCAGCTTGATGAGCGCGTCGGACTTGGCCCGGAAGAAGCCCGTCGAGCGGATGATCTCCTCGAGCTCGGCGCGGTCGGCACCGGCATACGCGGCGGCGGTCGGGTACCGCGCAAAGAGCACTGGGCGTGACCAGGTTGACGCGGGTATCCGTGGTCTGGGCTGAGAGGATCGTGGCGACGAGCAGCTGCAAGGGCGTGGCGAAGTCCAGCTCGCAGTGGGCGTTGGGGTAGTGCGCGTGGAGGATCCGGTACATCCGCCGAGCCCGCCTGGTGAGGGCGACCGACGGCGGTGACGGATGAACGGGTGGCACGGAGAAAGCGTACGTTGCGCAATCGAGCGCGCCGCGCCATTGGCTGCGACTGGGCTCGACCCACAGCAAGCTGTGACATGGCACACTGTGCGACGTGGATTTCGACGTGGTGAGGCGCGCGCCCCTGTTCTCCGCACTCGACGGCGAAGCCGGCCAGGCCTTGCTGCACGAGATGACCAGCTCGCGGCTCGAGCGCGGCGACATCCTGTTCCGGGAGGGCGATCCTGGCGACGCACTCTTCGTCATCGGCGAAGGGAAGGTCAAGCTCGGGCGCACCAGCAGCGACGGCCGGGAGAACCTCGTCGCGATCCTCGGGCCCGGCGAGATGTTCGGCGAGCTGAGTCTCTTCGACCCCGGGCCGCGGACCATGACCGCAACGGCGGTCGCCGAGACCCAGCTGATGGGCTTGACCAACGACTCGTTGACGACGCTGCTGTCCGGCCGGCCCGAGGTCGCCAAGTCCCTGCTCGCGGCCCTCGCCAAGCGGCTGCGCCGCACCAACGAGCACCTCGCTGACCTGGTCTTCACCGACGTTCCCGGCCGGGTGGCCAAGGCGCTGCTCGACCTGGCGGGACCGCTTCGGGCGCCCGGTCGAAGAGGGCATCATGGTGAGCCACGACCTCACCCAGGAGGAGCTGGCCCAGCTGGTGGGTGCATCTCGGGAGACGGTGAACAAGGCGCTGGCCGACTTCGCGACCCGGGGCTGGCTCAAGCTCGAGGCACGCGCCGTGCTGCTCATCGACGTCGAGCGGCTCAAGCACCGAGCACGCTAGCCACGCTTCGGCCTCCTGGTTGGAGGTAAAACCGTCCGGCGGAGGTAAACCCGAGAGCGCTAGCGCTCGCTTATACCTCCACTGGCGGTAGTCAGTCGGCCTCGCGCAGGTAGTCCAGCTGGGCCCGCACACTGAGCTCGGCCGCGTCCCAGTTCGCGCGGGGCGCATCGGTGTAGGCGATCTCGACGACGTCTCTGGGGGTGCGCGCCCCGGCTGCGAGCGCGGCCCGCACCTGCTCGAGACGCTCGGCGCGGTGGTCGATGTAGAACCGGATGACGCCGGCCGCGTCCGGCAGGTCCGGGCCGTGCCCCGGCAGGATCCGGGTCACCGCGCCGGAGCCGGTCAGCTTCTCGATCCGCTCCAGCGAGTCCAGGTATGCCGCGAGGGTGCCGTCGGGCCACGCGACGACGCTCGTGCCGCGGCCCAGGACCGTGTCGCCGGTGAGCAGCGCGTTCTCGGCCGGCAGCAGGAAGCACAGCGAGTCGCCGGTGTGCCCGGGTGTCGCGACGACGAGCAGCTCCAACCCACCGACCTCGACCCGGTCACCGTCGCTGAGGTCATGGTGCAGGTGGCCGAGCCGGCGAACGGGAGCGTTGCTCAGCGCCCCGAACCGCTCCGCTGCCTCGGCGTGGTCGGCGTGGTCGTGGGTGAGCAGCGTCATGCCGACCCGCCCGTCGTCGCGGGTCGCCTCACGCATGACCTTGCCCAGATGCGTCTCGTCCAGAGGTCCCGGGTCGATGACCACAGTGACGTCCGAGCCGGGTTCCCGCAGCACCCACGTGTTGGTGCCGTCCAAGGTCATCACCCCGGGGTTCGGAGCGAGCACGCACCAGGCCCGCTCGGTGACCCGGCCAGAGGTCCAGGGACGAGGAGCCGCCGGTCGTCGTCACGCGGACCGACGCGGCACGCCCGCGAAGTCGACCCGCAGCACGAGCTCGCCGGCGTCGTCGTACACGGCCACCGGCATGACCCTGCGGATCACCGGCTGGGCGGCGAAGAACTGCTGCGCCGACGTCGCCGCAGCGAGGTGCTCCATACAGACGATCGTCGGCGGCAGCAGCAGCACCCGGCCGGCGTCGAAGTCGGCGAGGACCTCTTTCGGCGCGAACCAGCCACTCTGGTCGGCTTCGGTCGTCAGCCCGTCAGCCGACTGTCCCTGCGGCATCAACGCAACGAAGAACCTGGTGTCGTAGCGGCGGCCTTCTGACTCAGGGGTCGTCCAGTGGGCATGCGCTCGCAGCAGGTCGCTGCGCAGCACCAGCCGATGACGTTGCAGCAGCTCGGCAAGGGACACCTCACGATCCAGCAGGGCGTCCCGGTCCTGCGCCCAGGTGCCGTCGGCGGCCGACACGAGGGCACCCCTCTCGCCCCGGCTGGCAAACAGGACCCCGCACTCCTCGAACACCTCGCGCACGGCCGCGACGACGAGCTTGCGCGCCTCGTGCTCGTTACACCCGAGCCGGGCCGCCCAGTGAACCGGACCAGGGCCGGCCCACTGCAGGTCCGCGTCGTCCCGAGCGTCCACGCCACCGCCCGGGAACACCATCGAGCTCGGGGCGAACTTCATGGTCGGCACGCGCCGCAGCATGAACACCTCGAGACCCGCGGTGCCGTCACGCACGATCATCACGGTCGCTGCCGGGCGGGCGACCGGGGGCTTGGTCGTCGGATCATCTGCAAGACGCCGCAGGTAGTCCGCGCAGGACTTCTGCAGCGAGGGCAGGTGGCCGGTCGGGAAGTCGCGGATCACGCTCAGGCCTCCTCCGCGTGGCCGACAGGCCGTCCAGGTCGCACACCGGTGATGGTATGCCGGATGGCCGGCACCCCGTGCCTGCTCACGGCATACCGGGCCTGCTCAGTCGCGTACGGCGACGACGATCTCGACCTCGACCGGTGCGTCCAGCGGCAGGGCGGCGACCCCGACCGCGGACCGGGCGTGGGTGCCAGCCGCCCCGAACGCAGTACCGAGCAGCTCGCTGGCGCCGTTGACGACGCCGGGCTGGCCGGTGAACTCGGGCGTGGACGCGACGAAGCCGACGACCTTGACGACCCGGGTGACCTGGTCGAGGTCCCCGAGGACCGACTTGACCGCGGCCATCGCGTTGAGCGCGCATGTCGCGGCGAGCTCCTTGGCGCGCTCCGGAGGGACCAGGCCGTCGCCCACGCCGACCTTGCCGGTGGCGGCCAGGGCGCCGCCGACCATCGGAAGCTGGCCGGAGGTGTAGACGAGGTCTCCCTGGCGCAGGGCCGGGACGTAGGCCGCCACCGGTGCGGCTACCTGCGGCAGGGTCAGGCCCAGCTCCCCGAGCCGCTCCTCGACCACGCTCACGAGGACGGCTCGGACGTTGGACGCTTGAGGTAGGCAACCAGACCGCTGCCGTCGGGGCCGGTGACGACCTGCACCAGCTCCCACCCGTCCATGCCCCAGTTGTCCAGGATCTGCTTTGTGGCGTGGACGATGAGCGGCACGGTCGCGTACTCCCAGGTGGTCATAGACCGACACTGTATCGAGCACGCCGCCCATGGATCGCTCGCGAGTGGACTCAACTGGTTGCCAAAACCGACTGATCCCAACCATTTGGCTCCACTCAGCGGTGCTCAGGCATCCGAGCGACAAGGGCCCGGCGGATCCGCCGGGCCATTGCCCTCGCCAGCTCCGGTGTTGAAAGGTCGCGCGCGGTGATTCGCAATACTCGCCACCCGAGATCTTCGAGCAGCTGGGTGCGTGCCACGTCCATGAGCCATTGGCGACGATCGGTCCGGTGGATGTCGCCCTCGTACTCAACGACGAGGCGGGCTGCCCTCCACACGAAGTCGGCACGGGCCACCCAGTCGCCGTGCTCATCGAGAATGTCGGCGTTGAGCTCAGGCTCGGGCAAACCACCGTCGCGGAACGCCAGGCGAGCGCGCGTCTCCATTGGCGATCCGCTGCCGACCCGCAGCAGCGGCAACGCCTGAGCGAGCACCCGAGCGCCGCGGTGGCCCCGGCGGTCGGTCACTGCATCGGCCAGGACCGCGGAGGTGCCGGCGAGTCGGTTCATCACCGCATCTCCGGCAACGACGAGGTCAGTGAGCCCGAGGCACGTCGCGAGATCACACCAGGTGTCAACCGGATCCGTGACGGGAACGCCGTGCAGGTGGAGAACCGCCCTGGACTCCAGTCCGCGCCGACCTCGCAGGCCCGAACGTCGCACCGGAGCAGACTGCGTCGGCCGAACGACGTCCAGCGCTACGCCAGGCTGCCAGCTACGAGGAATGGGCAGGCCAAGCAGCTCGGCGGCCGTTTCGTGCGAGTACGCCCATGGCACGGGCAACACCACGGCCAACGCTAGAGCCTGATCCCGAAGAGTTCCTGCGGGCTGCGGCATACGCAAACCGTGGGCCGGGGACAGCAGGGAGGGGTGACGCATCCGTTGTCGACTCACGCCTGCGTCCGCGCCCTGGCGGACCGAGAAGGCAGCAGCTCCGACGGACCCTGGCAACGGGCCTGGAAGGCGGGCCATCGGGCCAGCGTCCCTGAGCGGGTAGGCACGCCGCTGGCGTCATCCACAGGCGCCACGCGAGTGGACCCAAATGGTTGCTACCAGCGGGTCAAAGCAACCAGATGGCTCCACTGGCGAACGGACTGGAGCCCGCGGAGGGGCCGGCAGGACACGGCATACGCTGAGGGCCATGTCCGACGTCGGCTGGCCGCAGGCGCGCTTGCACATCGTGACCGGCAAGGGGGGCACGGGCAAGACCACCGTCGCGGCTGCACTCGCGGTGGCCCTGGCCGACCAAGGGCGCCGGGTCCTGCTGGCCGAGGTCGAGGAGCGCCAAGGAATCAGCCAGGCGTTCGACGTCCCGCCGCTCGGCGCGACCGAGGTCAAGGTCGCGACGGCCGCCAACGGCGGTGAGGTCTTCGGCCTGTCGGTCGATGCCCGCAAGGCGCTGCTGGAGTACCTGCAGATCTTCTACAAGCTCGGCCGCGCCGGCGGGGTGCTGGAGCGCTTCGGCGCCGTCGACTTTGCCACGACCATCGCTCCTGGCGTGCGGGACGTGCTGCTCGTCGGACGCATCTACGAAGCCGCCCGTCGCCGCCACGACCTGCGCCACCACCGCCACAGCCACCCGGACGAGCTGCTCTACGACGCCATCGTCATGGATGCACCGCCGACCGGACGAGTGTGCCGGTTCCTCTCCGTCGGCTCCGAGGTGGCCGGCCTGGCCCGAGTCGGCCCGATCCGGGCACAGGCCGACTCGATGACCGAGATGCTGCACTCTCCCCGAACCGTCGTCCACGTCGTGACCCTGCTGGAGGAGATGCCGGTGCAGGAAACCGTGGACGTCGTCGCCGAGCTGCGCGCCGTTGGTATGCCGGTGGGCGCGGTGATCGTCAACCAGGCCCGCAGCGGCAACCACGAGGGCGCTCACTCCATCGCGCCCGCGGGCCTCGACCCGGCCCGGCTCCGGGCTGACCTGGTCTCGGCTGGTCTCAGCCTGAGCAACGGGCTGGTCGACGGGCTGGTCCGCGACGTCCGCGAGCACGCCGAGCGGCTAGCCCTGGAGGCCGACCAGCTGGATGTCCTCGAGGGGCTGGGCATGCCCCTGGTCACCGTTCCGGCGCTCGTGGACGGGGTCGACACCGACGCGATCTACCAGATCGCCGAGCTGCTCACCCAGCAGGGGATGGCGCGGTGACGACGCAGCGGGCCGGGACCCCTCGCGCCCGCCGCCTGGACATCGACGCCCTGCTCACCGACCGGCATACCCGCATCATCGTGTGCTGCGGCAGCGGCGGGGTGGGCAAGACGACGACGGCCGCTGCGCTGGCCTTGCGTGCCGCGGAACAGGGCCGCCACGTGGTGGTGCTCACCATCGACCCGGCCCGGCGCCTGGCGCAGTCCTTGGGCCTCACCGAGCTGGACAACACCCCGCGACCCGTGCACGGGATCGACACAGCCGCTGGCGGAACCCTCGACGCGATGATGCTCGACATGAAGCGGACCTTCGACGAGGTCGTGCTGGCCCACTCCAACCCGGAGACCGCTGAGCAGATCCTCGCCAACCCCTTCTACCAGGCCGTCTCCTCCTCGTTCGCCGGCACCCAGGAGTACATGGCGATGGAGAAGCTCGGCCAGCTGCGTGCCCAGGCCGACCGGGACCGCACCTGGGACCTCATCGTGGTCGACACGCCGCCATCGCGCTCGGCCCTGGACTTCCTGGACGCCCCGAAGCGGCTGGGGTCCTTCCTGGACGGACGGTTCATCCGGCTCATCTCCGCCCCGGCGAAGGCCGGCCGCGCGGGCCTGCGCCTCTTCAACGCCGGTCTGGGCCTGGTCGTGCGCACGCTGAACCTGGTGCTGGGGGGCGAGATGCTGCGCGACGTGCAGACCTTCGTGACGGCTCTGGACACGATGTTCGGCGGCTTTCGCGAGCGCGCCGACCACACCTACGCCCTGCTCAAGGAGAGCGGCACCGCCTTCGTGGTCGTTGCCGCACCCGAGCGCGACGCCCTGCGCGAAGCCAGCTACTTCACGGCACGCCTCACCGACGACGGTATGCCGCCGCGTGGCCTGGTCGTCAACCGGCTCCAACGGGTCAGCGCGCCGAGCTTGTCGGCGGCTCGCGCCCTCGCGGCTGCCGAGCAGCTCGACGAGCGCGGTCACCGCGACTCCTCGCAGGCGGTTCTGCTGCATGCCCAGCTCATGGAGATCGCGGCGCGCCAGCGCAACCTGGTGCGACGCTTCTCCGCCGGGCACACCGGCATACCGCTGGTCGAGGTGGCCGCCCTAGCAGGAGACGTTCACGACCTCGAGGGCCTGCGGGCGATCGGTGCGGCCCTTGCGGGCCGCACCTAACCGTCCCCCCACGGCCAACCGCTAGCTCGCGGCGGCCGTTGTGTCCCCCCAGCCAGCACCCGCCGCGGCGAACATGTTCCACCACGAGCGGATGTGCGGCTTGCGACGCAGCAGGGCCCGACGCTCACGCTCGGTCATGCCACCCCACACTCCGAACTCGGTCCGGTTGTCGAGCGCCTCCGCGAGGCACTCGGCGATCACCGGACACCGCTGGCACACTTCCTTTGCCTGCTGCTGGGCAGCTCCTCGGACAAACAGCTCGTCTGGATCCCTCTCCAGACACGCCCCTGCGCTAACCCAGTCGGTGCGCATGGAACTGCGCAGCGAAATTTGAGCCATTGGATAAGCCCCTCCCCTTTACTGCTTGTCCAACACTGAGGACGTTTCCTCCCATTTAGCCGCCCTCGGTGAAGAGCCTATGGGGGGCCCTCGTCAAGCCACCATGACTCGTACGGGTGGTTCTCTCCCCCGGATGACTAGTCCCTTGGCGCCACGAGGGGGGCCATGCCACGCTCCCGTCAGACTGCCGGGTTACCCTTGAGCGCATGTCAGGACGCACGGCGAATGTCTCCGGGGTCATGAGCCTGCTCGGGGCGTTCGTCGCCGCTGCGGTGATGATGGGCCTGCTTAGTGCCGGTTTGTTCATGCCCGCCGTCGGCGCCGCGGGCGCCACTGCCCGCTCAGGCGTAGACCTGTTCGACTCACTGCCCAGCGAGTTCACCACCACCCCGTTGTCCGAGCAGTCCAAGATCCTCGCCGCCGACGGGTCGGAGCTGGCCACGCCCTACGACGAGAACCGCGTCATCGTGCCGCTGGCCGACATCGCCCCCATCATGCGCACCGCGCAGGTCGCCATCGAGGACCATCGCTTCTTCGAGCACGGCGGCGTCGACCTCCAGGGCATCATGCGGGCGTTCATCTCGAACCGCTCCGCTGGCGAGGTCACTGGTGGTGGGTCCACGCTCACGCAGCAGTACGTGAAGATCACCTTGCAGGAGAACGCACTACGCGCCGGTGATACCTCAACGGCCAAGGCCGTGACCGCCCAGAGCTACGCCCGCAAGATCCAGGAGCTCAAGTACGCCGTCCAGCTCGAGAAGACGCTGACCAAGGACCAGATCCTGGAGGGATACCTCAACCTGGTCTACTACGGCGACCGGGCCTACGGCGTCGAGGCCGCGGCTCGGCACTACTTCAACAAGAGCGCGAAGGACCTCGTGCTCACCGAGGCCGCGCTCATCGCGGGGCTGACCCAGAACCCAGGCACGACCGACCCGATCAACTACCCCGAGAAGGCGACGCCCGGCGCAACGTCGTCCTCGACCGGATGCACGACCTCAAGCTCATCAGCGACGTGGACTGGCAGACTGCCCGAGCGGTCAAGCTCAGCGACATCCTGCACCCGACGACGCCCAAGAACTCCTGCCAGGAGTCGCGCTACCCGTACTTCTGTGACTACGTCATCGCCTGGCTCAAGCAGGACCCGTCCCTCGACGGGGTGCTCGGCAAGACCCAGCAGGAGCGCAACAACGCGATCTACCGCGGCGGCCTGACCATCCAGACGACGCTGGAGCCGGCGATGATGGACATGGCCCGGGAGGAGCTGACCAAACGGGTCCCGGTCGGTAACAGTGCCGCAGCTTGGGGCGGCGTCCGCGATCTTGGACACCAAGACCGGCGCGGTCAAGGCGATCGTGCAGAACACCGACTACAACAACAACGCCACGGAGTCCGTCGCAGACGACCGTGAACTGGGCCGTGGACTCGAAGTACGGCGCCTCGCTCGGCTTCGGCTTCGGCTCGACCATCAAGGCGTTCGCCCTCGTGACGGCGATCGAGAACGGCATATCAGCCAACTCCAGCGTGCATGCCAAGGCGGCTGGGCCGTCCGCGGCAGCGGTCTACAACGGCAAAGAGCTAGGCGGCGAATGCGGCCTCGGCGGCTCCACCTGGCGGGTGCGCAACGACGAGTCGGTGGGCGGGGGCAACATGTCCCTCGCGCAGGCGACGGCGCGGTCCATCAACACCGCGTTCGTGGGCCTGGTGACCGAGATCGGCGACACCTGCAAGGTGCGGGACACCGAGTACCGCATGGGCCTGCACCAGTCCAATGGCGACAAGATCAAGCCGTTCCCGGCCGCGGTCATCCTGGGTGCTGACTCGGTGTCCCCGATGACGGTGGCGAGTGCCTACCAGACGCTGGCCAACGACGGCAAGCACTGCGAGCCGCAGCCGATCATCTCCATCATGAAGGACGAGCAGGCGTTGCCCGTGCCGGCCCTGGGAAGCCAGTGCGACCAGCGGGTGGACCCCAACGTGGCCCGCCAGGTCACCGACCTGCTGTCAGGTGTCCTTCGCGGCGACGGCACCGCCCGGGCCAGTGCCCTGGCCGGTGGGCGCCCTGCTGCCGGCAAGACCGGGACGACCGACGGCAACAACGAGACGTGGTTCGTCGGCTTCACCCCTGAGCTGTCCACCGCGGTCTGGGTGGGCACGCCGAACGACAAGAACAACGCACGTGTGCTGGACAACGTGCGAGTCGGCGGCCAGTACTACCCGGTCGTCTTCGGCGCGAGCATTGCCGCGCCCACCTGGAAGGCGATCATGGACCGGGCGCTGGAGGGCAAGCCCAACACGTCGTTCGGCGCGGCCGGCGAGGCGCCCGCCGCGAACGGAGGCGCAGCGAGCAGGCCGACGTGCCCTCGGTCGCCCGCCAGAGCCTCGACGACGCTCGGGCCAACATCGAACAGGCCGGCTTCTCGACGGCCGTGCGCCGCCAGTACTCCAGCGCCCGAGCAGGAACGGTCCTGGGCACCGAGCCCGTCCGGTTCGGCGGCCAAGGGCAGCACCGTGACGATCATCGTGTCGAGAGGACCGCCGTCCGGCTCCGGCGCCTGCGCCTGCACCTGCTCCGGCGCCTGCTCCCGCTGAGCCGGCTCCCGCGCCTGCGCCAGCGGCGCCTGCTGCGTTCCTGGCCCCGGCTGGGCTCGCACGAGGCGACTAGTCCGCGCCCTGGTAGCCGGTTTGCGGCGCGCAAGTCGGCAGTTGTTCCAGAAGCGGAAGTCGGCAGAAACGACTGCCGTCTTGTGCAGCTTCTGCCGCTACGGCTCGTCTGGGGCCCGGCCAGAGCGGTAGTCGCGACCCCTTGCTCGGTGTCACGGCATACCTGGGCTCACGAGGCGAGGGCCGCCCGCACCGCTGCCGCGACGCGAGCCCCGTCAGCCCGCCCGGCGACCAGAGGCTGCACGGCCTTCATCACCTGCCCGAGCTGGCTGGGGGACGTGGCACCGGTCGACTCGACGGCCCGCTGGACCACGTCGGCGAGCTCGGCGTCGGTCAGCTCGGCCGGCAGGTAGCGCTGCAACACCGCCAGCTCGGCCTGCTCTCGGCTCGCCAGCTCGTCGCGGCCGGCCGCGTGGTATGCCGCCGCTGCCTCCTTGCGCTTCTTGGTCTCCTTGGTGAGCACGCGAAGCACGTCGTCGTCGGACAGCTCGCGTTGCTGGGCACCCGCGACTTCTTCGGTCGTGACCGCCGTCAAGGCCATGCGCAGGGTGGCGGTCACCACAGCATCGCGCTCCCGCATGGCAGCCGTGAGGTCGTTGCGCAGCGTCTGCTTGAGCCGGCCCATGGGGGCAGTCTCGCAGAGGTATGCCGGGTGACTCGCCTCGGTTTCGCCGTGGGGTTCGTTTCGTGGACAGTCCGGCTCGCAGCGTCGGTCTTTGCGAGGATGGCTGGATGCATGCGCTGCTCAGGGGGACCGTCGCACTCGCCGCGGCCGGCGTTGCGGGGGTCGGGTATGCCTCGCTCGTGGAACGGAACTGGTTTGCGCTGCGGCGTTTGTCGGCGCCGGTGCTACCGCCCGGTGCCCGTCCACTGCGCGTCCTGCACCTCACCGACCTGCATCTCATGCCGGGTCAGCGGCGCAAGGTCGAGTGGGTGCAGGGCCTCGCTGCGCTGCGGCCCGACCTCGTCGTGAACACGGGCGACAACATTGCGCACGAGGACTCGATCGAAGTGCTGGCGAGGGCCTTCCGGCCGCTGTTCGACGTGCCGGGGGTGTTCGTCCTGGGCAGCAACGACTACTACAAGCCTCGGCTGAAGAACCCGTTTCGGTACTTCCTCGAGGACGACCACAAGCGCCTCGCCGAGGGCGCGCACCTGCCGACCGAGCGGCTCGTCGCCGCCCTCGAGGGCGGTGGCTGGACCGGCCTCAACAACTCCCGGGCGCACCTGGCCGTCGCCGGCGAGCGGCTGGAGTTCATCGGTGTCGACGACCCGCACCTCAGCTACGACCGCTACCACGTCGTTGCCGGTCCGGCCGACCCGTCGGCTACCCTGACCATCGGCGTCACCCATGCGCCCTACCAGCGCACCCTCGACGCGATGACGTCCGACGGCGCCGGCCTGGTCATCGCCGGCCACACCCATGGCGGGCAGCTGTGCCTGCCTGCCGTCGGGGCACTGGTGACCAACTGCGACCTGGACCGCGGGCGCGCCAAGGGAGTCTCGCGCTGGTGGCCTGGAGCAGGCACCGCGTCGCGGCGCACGCCGGTGCCCGGCGGACGCGGCATACCTGGAGGTGTCGGCCGGGCTGGGCACCTCGCCAATGGCCCCGGTGCGCTTCGCGTGTCGCCCGGAGGCGACCCTGCTGACGCTGACGCCGCGGTCGGGCTGACCAGGCCGGGCTGGGTGGCATGGTGGGTCGGCCGACAAGTTGCCGATTGGAGCCGGTTCCTGCACGTCGGCTAGTGTGATCTCCTTGCTGCCGCGCCCGGCTGGCCCGCGTCGAGCGTCCGCAGCGACGGGGTGTGGCGCAGCTTGGTAGCGCGCTTCGTTCGGGACGAAGAGGCCGCAGGTTCAAATCCTGTCACCCCGACCAGCACGTTTGTGCAGGTCAGACCGCCATTAATCGCTCCTGCGACAACGTCGCCGCGACCGACCGGTACCCCTCGCGAGCCCATTACGAGCCCGAGCCTTCCGCGACCGGCTCGTGCGTGGCCTCTCCCGTGGGCTCCCCGTTGTTGACCGAACCGGCAGCGGCCGCCAAGCCCTCCGCCATGAGGTCCGCGGCGCGGGCCAGGCTGTCGTTCAGCACGTGCGCGTACAGGTCAAGGGTCACGCTCGCGGTGCTGTGACCAAGCAGGGTCTGCACCGCCTTCAGGTCGCCCGTGATTCGAAGCCATGCAGTGGCTGCAGTGTGGCGCAGGTCGTGCGGGCGTAGCCCCTTGCGGCCGATCAGCTCGCACGCCTCCTTCCAGCCTCCATCACGTCGCCAGTGCCGAGAGTCCAGCCGGGCACCACGTGGCGAGGGAAACAGCGGCCGGTCCGGATGCCCCGTCAGATGCCGCTCGACGATCGGAACGAGTTCGGGCAGCACTGGGACCTTTCGCGTGCTTGACCGGCCGCCTTTGGTCCCTGGCAACGTGACTCGCTTGCCCTGCTCGTCCAGCACATGCCGACGCCTGATCGCCAAGAAGAGTCGACCGTTGTCATCCCGAATGGCGTCACGCTCGTCCAAGGCCGCCAGCTCCGACCAGCGCAACCCCGCTAACGCGAGCACCAGGGCCTCCTCGCCATGAGGAGGCTTGAGCGCACCCACGAACGTGCGCAGCTCAGTCAGGCTCAGCGCCTGCCCAGGCGTGCCTTTCGTTCCCGTGATCTTGTTTCCCAACGCCGGATTCCGCGCGATGCGTCCGTCTTCGACGGCGTACCACAAGCACCCCGCGCAACACGCGCAGCGCATCGCGCTTCGTCCTCGGCGCAGCGGGACCAGTCTTGGTCCTCAACCCAGCGACCCACTCCCGCACCATCAGCGTCGAGATAGAGGACACGCCCATCCGTCCGAACCGCGCCTCGATGTATGAGTGCCACAATGCCCGATCGTTGCGTCTCGTCGAGCCCTCGATATCACGCGTCGCCAGCCACTTCTCGAACAGCTGGCCGGCAGGCATCCTGCCCCGATCTGGGTCGAGCCAGGTGCCCGCGATCGATTTCGGCACGCTGCTCGGTCAACCAGCGCAGCGCGTCACCCTTTCGCGTGAAGGTCCGCGTATCACGATGTCCCCGGTACTTCAGGAACGCTCGCCACGCCTTGCCGTTGGGCGTCCTGTAGATGCTCACGACGCGCCCTTGCGCGCGTACGTCATGTGCTGCCCCGGCGCCTCGGTCGCTTCCTCCAGCCACTGGCGAATCACCGACGGTCGCCACACGCACCGCTTGCCGATCTTCGTCGCGGGCGCGAAGTGGCCCGAGGCTCGCAGCCCCCACACGGTCCGCACAGACACCCCGAGGTACTCCGCCACCTCGTTCACATCCATAAGCCGCTCCGCGACACCAAACGCTGTCAACATGGTTCTCCCTTCTAAGAACTCGTCCGACTCGATGCCTGCCGTGCTTGACTGCCACTCGCCCGAGCAGTTGGTCCGCAACTGGCCTTCGTGCCTTTGCGTTCCTCGGCCCGGTGCTGGGCGTATTCACGGGCCCGGGCGGCCGCGGCCAGGGCGAGGGCTTCGTCGCCCGCGGTTTGCCAGCCGCTGCCGACGTAGACCCAGTGCCCGACCACGAGCGTGGTTTCCTGCTCGTCGTCGGCCAGCAGCCGGGCTTCGAGGTCGGCCAGGTCGATCGGCTCGCCGGTTCGGCGGGACTGGGCGGCTAGGGCTTGCCAGCGGGCCCGGGCCCGGCGCAGCGCACCGAGGGTGATCGAGTAGCGGCGGGACTTGGTGGAGAAGTGCCCGCGGAAACCCAGCATGTGCACCCACTTGCCCAGCAGCGCATACGGCGAGGCGATCCCGTCCGCGTCGTAGGCCCGGTCGGCCAGCTGGCGGCACACCCGCTGCATCACCTCGATGTGCGGGCGGCGCGTCTCTGCGCGGGTGAGGTCTCCGGCGTCCTTGGTGGCGTACTTGGCCAGGTAACCGGCCACCTGCCCGGCGGTCAGCGGCCCGGTCGGGTCGTCGGTGCGCTGCCCCGGTCGCACGATCCGCACATCGACCTGCCGGCCCCAACACAACCGACGCGCCACGTCGTCGTCATCGACACCGGGGACGAGCACCTCGACACCCGGCACCGCAGCCCGGACGGCTCGCGCGAGCGCCGTGGCGTCTAGCGGTGCGGGTGCGCCGATGCCTTCGGCGGCGGGGCCGTCGAGGCGGATCAGGGCGTGGAAGTGCACCAGCCCGCGCCGCTGGTACTCGGCGACCTTGGCGTACTGCACCGAGGCCACCTCGCCCAGCCGGGACTCGGCCACGCCGAGCGTGCGGGCCAGGGCGCGGCGTAGCGCGATGGTGAACCGGCGCCACAGCTCCGGGGCCCACCACTGCCACACCACCGCCGACGCGGTGTCGTAACACTCCGGGCAGAGCGGCGCCCCCACCAGCTCGTCGCCCGGTCTGTGCACGGCCATGCAGCTCGCCGGCTGGCCGTGCTCACACGCTGTCTCGCGGGATCGGGGGTGGCAGCGGCGGCCATCCTCGTGCGCGGTGTGCACCGGCCCGAACGAGGGCGCGGTCAGCGTGACGAACAGCAGCGGGTTCGCAGCCACGGTCTCGGGAACGGTTTTGCCGCCGGTCACCCCGGCGGTGACCATGGCGAACGTGTCCCGGGCGTAGACGCGGCTACAGCTCGGGCAGGCCTCGGCGCGGCGGTTGCCACACCGCACGTGCAACACGCCCAACGGCGCCTGCTCCGAGCTGAACGTGTCGACCACGACGCCGGTGGACCGGTCGACCCGGACGCAGGAGCCGTGCAGCCGGATCGGGCGGGCGCAGTGGCCGACCCGGGACGCGGCCTCGGACCAGTCCCGCCAGGAGCCGTCGACCAGCCGGCGGCGCACATCCCCCATGGCGTGCTCGGACAGCCCGCTCAGGTCCAGCGGCGCGTACTCGCCGATCAGCGTGGTCATGCCGCATCACCGAAGTCGAAGCACACCCTGTCGAGCACCGGGCAGCACCCGACCCGAGCGGCCCACCGTCACCGCCACCCACGCCGGCTCTGTGCGGCTTCGCGACTCGATCAGCGGTTCCCGGTGGGCGCCGGCCCACCATCCCGCGGTCACCTGCCACTCCCCGGCCGCTGCCGCGCACGCCTGCCACCACCGGGCAGCACTGGCAGACGTCCCGCATCTCCCTGGCGGCTGCGTGCGGTGACGTCGACGGCGTCGGCGGTCCACGGCAACTCCAGCCGGGTCGCGCACAACGCGGAATCCAACCACGCGTGTCGCGCGGATGACGCGGTCATGGTGACACCTCGCCGTCAACAACAACCGCCGCCGACGCGTGCCGTGGGGTTCGCGGGGACCGCGGCTTGCGCGGCCGGGCCGCGATCGGAACCGGCGCGGCCAGCTCCACCGGCTCGCAATCGGGTTCGCGCAGCCACCGCGGCGCGGACCGGGGCGGGGTGGGTGGCGGCAACCTCGCGGACCAGCTGGTCGCTCCACCAGTGCGCGCGGACCAGGTCCACGGTGCCGTCGTCGCCGACGACGTACCCGGTGCCCGGGGCGGCGGGACTGATCCGATGCGCCGGCGCCACCGCGCGCCATCCCGTCGCCCAGGACCATCCGGGTCTCCTCGGCGGAGCGCAGCCGCAACGCGACGGTCTGGGTGAACAGGCCGCGTTGGCCGACGGTTTCCTTGCGCGGGTCCTGCACCAACGCCACCACCACCACGCCCAGGGCGCGGCCTTGGGTGAGCAGCTCGGACAGCAGCCGGCCCGCGTCCCGGCGGGTGTCCGGGTCGGCGTAGGCGATCAACGCGGCCAGCTCGTCGATCACCAGCACATGCAACGGATCCCCCGGTGCGGGTTCGTGCAGCCGGGAGCGGCCCACCAACTCGCCGCCCCGCGCGTCGATCACGCCGAGCAGCTCGCTCCAGCACGGTCATCGCCGCCGCTGGGGTGTAGGCGGTGGCGTGGAACAGGCCCTGGCCGATGCCCAGTTCCACGCCGCGCTTGAGGTCAATCCCCCACAGCCGCACCACATCCGCCGACACCGCCGGGCCCAGGCCGGCGGCGATCCCCCACAGGATCGAGCCCTTGCCCGGCGCCGGAGCAGCCGACCACGAGGGTATGCCGCCCGCGCAGCGGCAACGCCCACGCCGAGCCATCCTGGCGGCGGCCCACCACCACCTCATCCACCCCGATCGCCGAGCCGGACGGCATCTCGGCGGGCACCGGCACGGCCAGGGCGTCGCGCAGCACCAGGGCCACCTGCGACCGTCGACGGAGGTCACCGGGCGGACCCGGAACGACACCGCGTCCGCAGCCGCCGCGATGGCCGGCACCGCCGCCTCCAGCTCGTCGACGGTCTGCCCGGGCCGGACCCGGATGGTCAAGGTGAGCACATCACCACACGTGGCCACCGCTGACCAGCCGAGGAACCACCCACTGCCTGGGTGCACGAGCTCGACCGCGAGCCCTGGCTGTTTCGCGGCCGGTCCCCCGGCTCCCGGCGCAGTACGGCCAGGTCGCAGTCCCGCGCCAGGCTCTCCCAGTTCCGCCGGGCCCACCGCCGCCACGACCACCGCCGATACGGCCCAGCTACGACCACCTCGAACGAGCCGGGCCACAGGCTCGACCACACTCCGGCCACCACCGCCGGGACGGCCAGCGCCGCCACGGCAACCGTCAGCAGCGGACCCGATCCCAGCTGCCCGGCGGCCAGCGCGAGCACCACCAGGCCGGTGGCGTAGCGCCAACGCCGTACCGGCCAGGCGCCGACCTCCCGCAGGACCCCCAGGCCGCGCATCAGCCCGGTTCCTCAACCGGATCGGGACCGGGAGCGACCCACGACACCGACACCTTCACGCCGCCAACCCGACCCCAGGTGGTGGCGTACGCCGGGTCCGGCGCGTACACCTCCCACCCGAACGCCGCGGCCACCGACGCCACATACTCCGGGCCGGTCGTCCACACGCGCGCGTACAACCCGTCCCTTCGCCGGGACACGTCCAGGCCGCGCACCCCCGGGCCGTTGCCGAGCGCTTCGCCGATCACCCAGGCCAGGTCCGCGAAATCCCCCGCGCCCTGCGGCGGCCACAACAACACCGACCCCGCCGGCAACGCCGGTGCCGACGTCGGCGTGGTCATCAGGCCACGTCCTTCCGAGCCTGACCCGGCGCCACCATGCCCTCGGCCCGGAACGACCACGCGATCCGGCCCCGACCCGTCGCCGACTCCTCCACATACGGCATCGCCGACAACCCGACGAACTCCACCGGCGTCCACGGCATCCCGGACTTGTTCTCCGGCGGCACCGGCGCCACCTTCGCCGGAATCTTCACCGACAACGCCGTCTCCCGCTTGGACGGCCACCTCGTCCGCGTCCAACACCACGACCTGCCACAACAGCAGGCCGGTGTCCTTGTCCCGCATCTGCGGACGCGACCCGTCCTCCCGCTTCGGGGCGTTGAAGTCCGCCACCGGCTCCGCCTGCCCCTTCAAGAACGCACCCGCCGGGAACACATCCGAGTGCTCCACCCGCAACCGCCTCTGCATCGCCATCAGCCGACCTCTCTGTCAGTGGTATATACCATTAATGATGGCATATACCACTCGACATCGCAAGAGCCTGCTTCGAGCCGGTTCGAGCCCTAAAGACAGCGAGTAGCGCCGCTCGTGTGCCCAGTGCTCCGGAGGGTAGACAGCCTCGACGCATTCCAGCGGTTCATCGCGCTCGTCCAGCACGACATGTAGCACCACTAGCACGGGCAGACAGTTCTCTGTCAGCCTGAGCGCCTCCGCCTCCTGCGGTCGGGCCGCACGTGCCTGCATGCGGTCCTGCGCGGTAGCGGCGCGGCGGCCAATCCTCTCCTCGACATATGGGAGTGTGCCCACCCGAATCCGTTCTAGGCCCAGGAGCGCCGGAGCCTGTTCGCCGATTGCCTCCACGAACCATGACGTCGACAGTTCGACAGGAACATCGTCGGCCAGAATGACTCGGGAACGTTTGAGGGCCCGCCCTCCCCCGAGCTGAAGAGCCGCGTCCACCTCCGCAGGGACTTCAGCGGTCACCTCAGCGGTAAGAATCAGGGCACGTTCTCCCCTGGGCGTAGATCCGGCCCTGTCTCCCTTGAATGCAGATACCGGTCGCTCGGACGCCGGTTGATTCCCCCGGCGCGGACATACGTCCAGACCCTCTGATCGACTCCACCAAAGCCTCGCGGCGAAGGATTTCGAGCGCCTTCGTTGCAGTGGGGCGAGCTACACCCAGAAGCGGCCAAAGCTCGCTCACTTGGGACTTCGTCGCCCGGACGGAGTTCCCCGTTCAGGATCAGGGACCTGTAGTGATCAGCGATCTGTCGGTACCGAGGCAACGACTCGTGCGCCATGACCGCCTCCCGTAGTGGTCTAGACCACTAGTCTACCTACGGCCCAGGCTTAGAGAATGACGGCATGACGACGCTCATCGTGGCCGCAGGCGGCGGAGGCGACGCCGTAGGCGCGTTCGATGTTGTCGCGGCTCCTACTCACACCCGAAGACCCGGTACTCATCGCGAGCTGCGCCTGGGAGCGACTGCGAATCGACCCGCTCCCCGGGCCCCGTCCCGTCAGCGGCTTCACCCGACTCCTCCACGTAGCCGATGATGCATACGAGGTGACCAATCACACCGACACCATCCCGTCTGGCCACTCACAACTACCACGCCTAACCGCCGAGATCCCGGGGCTGCATCTTCTTTGTCGATT
>CAVYKM010000046.1:0-33991 GCA_963769085.1 uncultured Actinomycetota bacterium
CGTAGGCGACCGACGAGAGCGCGTCGCTGGCGAAGATCGGCAGGGCCAGCTTCTTGGGTAAGAGGGTCTCCCCGAGGCGGTCGCTGCGCATGGCGCGTCCGACCAGCAGCCGCTTGAGAACCCGTCCTGAGTTGGGCACGAGCGTCATCGTATGCCGGTCGGTGGCCCGCGCACGTCCGCACGTCGGCAACTGTCGCGGTGTAGCGTTGAGCACCGTGCACATCGTCATCATGGGCTGCGGTCGGGTGGGGTCGACCCTGGCCAAGAACTGTCGTCCCAGGGCTACGATGTCGCGATCATCGACCAGGAGCCCTCCGCCTTCAGGCGGTTGGGCAGCACGTTCGAGGGCAAAACCGTAAGCGGGATGGGGTTCGACCGGGAGGTCCTGCTGCACGCCGGCATCAAGGACACCTACGCCTTCGCGGCGGTCTCCAGCGGAGACAACTCCAACATCCTTGCCGCGCGGGTCGCGCGCGAGACGTTCGGCGTCGAGCACGTCGCGGCGCGCATCTACGACCCGCGCCGCGCCATGGTCTACCAGCGCCTGGGCATCCCCACTGTGGCGACGGTGCGCTGGACTGCCGACCAGATCATCCAGCGGCTGATGCCCCAAGGCGCGGTGCCGGCATTCACCGATCCCAGCGGCAAGGTCGTCGTCGCCGAGGTGCCCGTGGACAAGCGATGGGTCGGCAAGCGCATCACCGAGGTCGAACGCCTCGCCGAGGCGCGCCTGGCCTTCCTCACCCGCCTTGGCGACGCGTTCATCCCCGACGCGGACTCGGTGCTGCAGGACGGCGACCTGGTCCATGTCGCGGCCGCGATCGACGACCTGCCACGCCTCGAACGCGTCCTCGGGTCGGCCCCGCCGGCCGAGCGACCGGCATACAGTGACGGCATACCCATAAGCCAGGAAGAGTCCAGATGCGCGTCGTCATCGCCGGAGCGGGCAGTGTTGGCCGCTCCATCGCCCGCGAGCTGCTGCACAACGCGCACGAGGTCCTGCTCATCGACCGGGACGCAGACGACGCCCAGGCCTCGCTCGTGCCGGACGCCACGTGGCTGCTCGCCGACGCGTGCGAGATTGTCCTGGAGGAGGCTCGGCTCGACCAGTGCGACGTCGTCGTCGCGGCGACCGGTGACGACAAGGCCAACCTCGTTGTCTCACTGCTGGCCAAGACCGAGTTCGGGGTCCCGCGCACCGTCGCGCGCGTGAGCAACCCCAAGAACGAGTGGATGTTCGACGAGTCGTGGGGGGTCGACGTCGCGGTGTCCACGCCCCGGCTGATGACTGCCCTCGTCGAGGAGGCGGTGAGCATCGGTGACCTGGTGCGGTGTCTTCCAGTTCCGTCAGGCCAAGGCGTCGATGGTGGAGCTCACCCTTCCGGCTAACAGCCCGTTCGCGGGACGCCGGGTCGGGGGATGTCAACGCGGCCCCTGGACACGGTGCTCGTCGGCATCATCCGTGAGGACCGTCCGATCGCCCCGAGCCGCGACGATGCCCTCGAAGCACACGACGAGCTGCTCTTCCTCACCAACAACGAGACCGAGGACGAGCTCGAGGACATGCTCTCCCCCGGCCACCGCGTGCCGCGCGACCTGGAGTGAGGGCCGGCCGGGCTCGCGTCACTGCTCGCCGGCCGGTGCTGGCGTGTCCAAAGGGGTGTGCCCGCGGAGCAGCATCACCGCCATGACGACGACTGCGGCCAGGTACGCCGGCCAGCCCAGGACGATCTTGGCGACCCCCAGTGCGGCCACCTGCTCGGCCAGGTAGAGCGGCACCATGGCGGCCAGACGGATCGCGGCCAGCACGGCCAGCACCCAGCCAAGGCGGCTGGCCACTCGGACAATCCCGGTGTGGCGCCGCCATGCGGTCAGGCTCTCGTTCATCGCGGTGACATCCGCCTCGTCTGCGGCCTCGGTCGCTTCCCGTTCGCTCTGGGACAGCGCCTTTCGCTCGGCGCGACCCTGACGGCTTCCCGCCGCCCGCACCCGAGCTGACGCGGCGGCCAGCTCGGGGTCCCCCGCCGCAATAAGGAAGCCGAGGACCGGCCACCGGAGCAGGTTCGAGGTGGTGAACAACAGCCCGGTGGCCGCCGTCTGGATCATCCCGGGAGAAACGCGTCCTGGGCACGTCCGGTACGCGTGGCGATGAGCGCCGCGATGACCACGCCGATGACCGCCCAGAGGACGTACCGCAGCGTCTGCCCTTGCAACAGGCGCACGACGGCGAACGCACCGGCCGCCGCGACCGCGGCAAGCGCCGCCGGGTTGACCTGCTCCGTCATGGTCCACACGACGACGAACGCGACCGTCGGGATGGCCGACTCGACCGCCCCGCGCCACCCACCGAAAGCGGCCGTCAGCCGGGTCGCAGGAGCTCCTCGACGGTGACGAACTGCCCTGCGCCACCGACGACCTCAGCCACGCGCCGGCACGATGTCGTAGTCGGCGTTGAAGATGGTGCGGACCCCGCGCCGGTAGGTCGCCCGGCCACGGGCCCGGAGCATCACGCCCGGTTCGATCCCGGCGATGTGCCGTCGTCCCAGCCAGACCAGCTGCATGGGCTCGGTGCCGTCGTAGATTTCGACGACGAGGGCCGCCACCTGGACCGACGGGCGCAGCGCGACCGACCGCACCTCGCCGCAGACGGTGACCGGCTCTCGTGCCTTGACCTGCGCGATAGGGGTGGCGCCCAGGCGCACGCTCGTGTCCTGCAGCTCGTCGGCCTCCAGCTCCACGGCGGACTTGGTGAGCCGGTCGGCGAGCCGGCCGAACAATCCGCGACGTTGCTGGGTGGACACCTCAGCGGACCTCGGTGATCTCGGGACCGCGTTCGAACGGCTTGTAGCTCGTCGCCGGCGCTCTGCGGCGCCGCTCCGGCGTCCGGTTCGGGGGTGGTGGGCACTCGCAGCGGCAGCAGCTCGCGCGGCGCCATCGCCTCACTACCGCGACGACGACGGTCCCCCGGACCGCCTCGACGCAGGCGGGCCCCTGCCGCGTCGTCGGTGGCGGCGGGTCCGCTGATGACCGCGCGCAGGAACCAGCGCGGCCCGTCGACTCCGACAAAGCGCACGTCGGGACCCTGCTTGGGCAGCTTCGCGGCGAGCTCGGGGCCGAGCGGCCCGTCGACAACCTGCACCGACCCGCCCTGCGCCGTGATGCTGAGGGCGATCTCGGTGCGGATCTCCGGCCACAGGGCCCCCGTGCGAGGGGCGGCAAAGGCCTGCAGCTGGACGACCGAGCCGTCCAGCGCCAGCTCGATCGAGCTCACCACCTGGGTCGCCTGGTCCATCTCCAGCTGCACCTGCATGCCGTCGACCGCGGGAACCCACAAGGCGCCCAGGTCCAGCCAGGAGCCATCCTGCTCTACCTCGGCGCGGTCGAACGGCCCGCGAGCGCGGTCGAACGCGGGCTCATCGGCCTCCGTTTCGACGGCATCCGGCTCGTCGAGCTCGCTCGGCTGCCCGGCTGCCTCCGTGTCGGCCACGGTGATCTCGTCCGCAGAGTCGCCAGACTCCTCCGAGTCCGCAGAGTCGCCAGAGTCCTCAGGGGCCTCGAGAGCAGTCCTCAGGGTCGGTGTCGACCCCAGTGGCTGAGGTGCGGCGCTTACGCCCAAAGATGCTCACCGTCCGTCCTCCCTCGCACTGCTCACTGCCGCAGGTCGCGGCCGGGATCGCCGAAACCGCCGCTGGCACCGTGCCCAGTCTCCCCCCGAATGCTGGCGGGGAGCGAGTCGAGGACATCGAACTCGACCTTGGCCACCTGCTGGACCACCAGCTGGGCGATCCGGTCGCCGCGGCGGATGACGAACGGCTCTTGCGGGTCGAGGTTCACGACGTTGACGTGGATCTCGCCCCGGTAGCCGGCGTCGATGGTCCCCGGGGCGTTGACCAGGGTGACCCCGTGGCGAGCGGCCAGCCCGGAGCGGGGGTGGGTGACGCGGCATACCCAGGTTAGGAAGGGCGATCGCCACCCCGGTGGGCAGCAGGACCCGTTCGCCGGGTCCGAGGATGGCGCTCTCGCGGGCGTACAGGTCCGCCCCCGCGTCGCCCGGGTGCGCGTATGCCGGCAGCGGTAGGTCTGGGTCGAGCCGGCGCAGGGCAACCCGAACCGACGCGGCGGACATCAGGCCACGCACTCCCGGCAGATCTTCTGGCCGTTGACCTCCTTGGCCAGCTGGCTGCGGTGATGGACCAGGAAGCAGCGGGAACAGGTGAACTCGTCGGCCTGGCGCGGGATGACCCGGTAGGACAGCTCCTCGCCCGAGAGGTCCGCTCCGGGCAGCTCGAAACCCTCCGCCTGCTCGGCCTCGTCGACGTCGACGCTGCTGGACGACTTGTCCACGCGACGGGCCTTGAGCTCCTCGATGGAGTCCTCGGAGAGCTCGTCGTCAGTCTTGCGTGGCGCGTCGTAGTCGGTCGCCATGTGGTGTTTGTACTCCTAGCTTCTGCATGCCCCCGTTGGGATGCCTCATGCAACGAGCGCACCCGCCATATTGTGCCCTGCGCGGCGGATTGTGCCCTATCACACGCCAATCCGCCACCCTTTGCGGTCAGATCGATGCTGAGTTTGTTGACCCGGGGTCACAGCAGGGCCAACAGCTGCGGGTGCAGGGCCGGGTTGGCCGCGACGACCAGGTCCGCTCCCGGGTCGCCGCCGTCGCGCCCGGTGACCAGCCCACCGGCCTCGGTCACGATGAGCCAGCCGGCGGCCAGGTCCCACGGGTTGAGGCAGCGTTCGTAGAAGGCATCCAGGCGCCCGTCGGCGACGAGGCACAGGTCCGTTGCGGCGCTGCCCAGCCGCCGGATGTCACGGACCCGGGGCAGCACGCGGGCCAGCACCTGGGCCTGCTCGGTTCGCACGCTAGGCAGGTACGAGAAGCCGGTCCCGACCAAGGCCTGGGCCAGGTCGCGCTCGCTGCCGACCGTGACCGGCCGGACCGGCCCAGCTCGGCCGTCCAGGCTGCGCACCCGCGCTCCCCCGCCCCGGTGGGCCGACCACACCAGGCCATGGCCGGGCGCGCACACGGCCCCCACAACCGGGCTCCACCCGGCCGCTTGCGGGTTGCCCTCGACGGCGGCGACAGAGACGGCATACAGGGGCAACGCGTAGAGGTAGTTGACCGTGCCGTCGATCGGGTCGACGACCCAGCTGATCCCGCTGCTGCCGGACCGCCGGGCGCCTTCTTCCCCCAACAGCCCGTCGTCGGGCCGGGCTCGGCGCAGGTGGGCGCGGATGAGCGCCTCGGCGGCGGTGTCCATCACCGTGACGACGTCGGTGGTGGATGACTTCGTGCCGGTGCTGGTCAGCCCGGCAGGGCGCCGCTCGAGGACGTACCGACCGGCCAGGGTCGCGACCTCGACCGCGAGCTCCTCCAGACGAGCCAGCGGTATGCCGGGCATGTCAGTCCCGCCCGCACAGCGCGGCGCGGTTGGCGCGCAGGTTGGGGCAGCACCCGGCGGCGCACACCGCCGGCAAGCCCGCGGACGGTTGCCCGTGCTCACCCCTGGCCTCGGCGGCCCGCGCCAGCAGCAGGTCGACCAGGCCAGCAGCGAACTCCGCACTGCGCCCCACCGTGGGGACTCTCACCATGCGCAGGCCCACCTCATCGGCGGTGGCGGCCGCCTCGGTGTCCAAGTCGTAGACGACCTCCATGTGGTCGGACACGAAGCCGATCGGCACCACGACGACCCCTTCCCCGCCCGCTGCGGCCAGCTCACGCAGCCGGTCGTTGATGTCCGGCTCCAGCCACGCCTGTCCGGCAGGTCCGGACCGGGAGCAGAACACCAGCTCGCTTGCCGGGGCCCGCCCGAGGGCGGACTGCACTGAGGCCATGACGTCGTCGACGACGGCGACGTGCTCCTGCCGGTAGCGGTGACCCTCGCCGTCCCCGGGTCCAGAGAGCTGGTCCATCGTCTCGGGCACCGAGTGGGTGACGAACAAGACGGTGAGCCGCTCATCAGGGACGTCGAACGACCGCAGCGCCTCGATGACCAGGCGGCGCTGGGGCAACCGGAAGGCGAGCGAGCCGGCATACGGAGCGAGCTTGTCGATCTCGACGACGATCCCTTCGGCCCGGGCCTGCTCCCAGCCAGTGGCCAGGTCCTCGCGGTACTGGCGGCACGAGGAGTAGGAGGGGTACGCGCTGGTCAGGATGGTGACGAGCCGGTGCAGGCCGCGGCCGTCGGCCTCGCGCAGGGTCTGCAGGACGCTGGGGGCCAGGTGGCGGTTGGCCAGCAGGACCGGTGCGTCGAGGTCGCGAGCCTGAAGGGCGGCCTGCAGGTTGGCCAGCAGGGCGCGGGTCTCCGCACCGATGGGACTGCGACCACCGAAGTGTTCATAGTGCTGGGCGACCTCGTCGAGCCGGGCTTCGGGTATGTCCCGGCCCGCCGTCACGCTGCGCAGGAACGGCTTGACCTGCGCCGACGCCTCCGGGCCACCGAAGGAAAGCAGCACGACGGCGTCGTAGGGGGCTAGGGTCTGGTGGGTCGACATCGCGGCACCACGGTAGCTGGCCGTGGCCGCCGGCCGGTGCGCAACGGCGTGGCCGCTTTGTGGCTCGCCCGGTCCGGTGGCACAGTCGTCTAGCACAGTCGGGCGACCTGGGAGCGACCATGCAAGACCTGCGGTTGATCGGCGTCCACGAGGACGGCGGGCACCTGCTGCTCGCCGACGAGCACGGCTCCCGCTTCCGGGTGGCCCTCGACGAGGCGCTGCGTGCTGCTGCCCGTCACCATCGGCCCCATCCAGGGCACGTGCCCGTGGACGCCGAACCCGCACACCCCCCACGGGAGGTCCAGGCGCTGATCCGGGCCGGCCTGAGCGCGGAGGAGGTCGCCGATCGCTGCGGGTGGCCGGTCGAGAAGGTCCACAAGTACGAGGTGCCGATTCTCGCCGAGCGGGAGTACGTCGCGGGCCTAGCCAGGTTGGTGCGCCTGCGGCCGAGGGGCTCCTCATCGCAGCCGTCCCCGACCCTGGCCGGACGGGTGGCCGGCCGGCTCGGAACCCGCGGCGTCGACGTGAACGAGGTGAGCTGGGACGCCTGGCGCCAAGCCGGCTCGGAGTGGACCGTCGTGCTGACCTTCCCGGCGGGGGGGCGACAGCGCCAGGCCACCTGGGGCTTCGACCCGTCGACGCACGCGATCCACCCCCGCGACGACGAGGCTCGTTGGTTCAGCGAGGACGACCCGTCTGCTGCCGAGGTCGTCCGCGAGGTTCCTGTGTACGACGTCGAGGCAGAAGGCGGCGTCGGGACCGACTCACGCGCCGAGCGGCCTCCCGAAACCTCCGACCCCCTCGACCTGGTCACCGCGATGCAGCAACGCAGCAGTGCCCGCTCACGCCGTGGCGCGCGGCGCCGTCCGGCCGAGGACGTGGCCCTCCCGCTGGAGGCAGGCTCCAGCCCCAACGGCGTCGACCCCCTGCCTGCGGTCGATGTCGGGCCGGACGACGTCGGCTCATCCGACACCCCCGGGGAAACGCCGGTGAGCGACCCGCCACTCGCGCCCGGGGCCGAAGAGCCCGCCACCGCTGTCGAAGCCGAGCCCCCCGCGCCCCCCGGGCGACGGCCGGCACGCGTGCCAGTGCCCTCCTGGGACGAGATCATCCTGGGAGCCAAGCCCAGCACCGACTAGGATTATTGACCCGGTCAGGCAGTCGAGCCGTGGCGTCGTCTCCGGCGAGCGTTCATGCGCAGCTGCGTCACGCGAGTCACCCCGGCCACGGCAACCAGGACGCCACCCGCGACGGCAGCGATCAGCAACGCCACCCCCAGAGGGAGGGAACCGGTGAACCCGAGATAGCTGACCTCGACCCGCGTGGGATTCTGCAGGATGAAGATGATCAGCATCACCAGCAGCAACAGCGCCAACGCGGTGGCCATCCAGGCCGCACCTGCGCGGGTGAGCCGTGGCGCTCTCTTGGAGGTCGGCGGCGTCTGGCTCTGCTCCGTCGCGGCAGGCGTCGACGGGTCCTCAGTCATTGCCGCTCTCCCTTCGAATCCCACGCGCCCACTTGGGTCCCCGTCAGGCCGCCGGCGTCTTGTCTGCCGTTGACACGTCCCTTCGATCCTGGCCTTTGCGCCCCCGCCACACAAGGCCAGCACACTCTCCTGCTCCGTGGCTGGAGTCGGCGACGCGCCCTGGCAGTGTTCGGCTGTCCACGCATGTCCGTCATGGTGATCACACGGGCCGGTCGGGCCGGGTGACACGGCGCTAGGCTGAGGTGGCGGGTTGCGCGCAAGTTCGTGGAGACCAAGAGCGAACCAAAGAGGAGTAGGCGGGCACGGGACGACCGCGTCTGTCGGACTTTGCGAGGCGTGTGATGCCCAAGAAAGACCTGGCTGGTGTTGCCCAGATGCCGAGTCAGCATGGCCGCGGGCTGGCCTACCGCACCATCATTGGCGTGTTCCGGCCGCTGCTGCTGGCGGGGACCCGTCGGGATTGGCGCGGTGTGGAGAATCTGCCGACCGACCGCGGGTTCATCGTCGTGGCGAACCACGTTACCCTGCTCGACCCGGCCACCCTGACGCACTACTTGTGGACGAACGGGTTCCCTCCGTACTTCCTGGCCAAGGAGGGCGTCTTTCGGATCCCGGTGCTCGGCGCGTTGATCCGGGGGGCGGAGCAGATCCCGGTGTACCGCGGTGAAGCCGCCGCTGCCGAGTCGTTGACCGCAGCCGTAGCGGCCATCAACGAGGGCAAGGTGGTGGTCATCTTCCCTGAGGGGACCACGACGAAGGACCCGGCCCGCTGGCCGATGGTGGCCAAGACCGGCGCGGCGCGGTTGGCGCTGATGACCGGGTGCCCGGTGATCCCGGTCGCGCAGTGGGGTACCGAGCAGATCATGCCGCGCGGGCGGAAGGTCCCGGACTTGGTCCACCGGCATACGGTCCACCTGCTCGCCGGGCCGCCCGTGGATCTGGCCGACCTGATGGGCCGGGTGGACGATCCGGTCGTGTTGCATGAGGCGACCGACCGGATCATGGATCGCATCACCGCTTTGGTGGCGCAGCTACGCGGCGAGCCGGCGCCGCCCAAGCGATTCGATCCCGGCCCGGCCCAATCCGATGCTGGTGGTTGAGGGCCGGCGCAGGCATGGTCTGGGCCCTGACGTGGCCGCACGATTTGGAACTGGATCAACGATGTGGAACCGCGGGTGGAACGTGACCGACGATCGAAACGACGCGGAGGCGAGGAGTAGGCGCATGCCGGCGATGAGCAGCACCGAACGTATCTACCTGCGGATGGAACGGCCGGGCTTCCCGTGCGACATCGCGGCGATCAACGTGCTGGAACCCTCGCCCCAGGGTGCGCTGCCGTTCGAGCAGGTGCGCGCGCTTTTCGACCAGCGCCGCCACCAGTCGCCGCTGCTGACCATGATGCTCGCGCCGGCCCCGCTTGGCATCGGTGAGGACCGCTGGACGCAGGCCGCGAGCCTGGACATCGACGCTCACGTTCACCACAGGCAGGTCCCGGAGCCCGGAGATATGCAGGCCCTGCTCGCCACGGTCCATGGAGGTGTCCAAGGACCCGCTGGATCGCAGCCGGCCGTTGTGGGAGGCGTGGTATCTGACCGGGATGGCCGGTGGAGCCGCGGCGTTGCTGTTGCGCACGCACCATGCGGCCATCGACGGGATGGGGGTCATGCAGCTGTATCGCATCCTGTTCGACACCGAGCCCACGACCGTGGACCTCGGTCAGCACTCCACGCCGGTCGCGGGCCGGCCCTTCCCGTCGCTGCTGCGCAGAGCCCTGTTCGAGGTCCCCAATCGAGTGGCCACCGAGGTGGGCACGACCGGCCGGATCGTCAAACGCGTGGGCGCCGCGGTGCCCGACACGATGGTGGGAAGACCGGTCCGTGCGGTCCGCGACACGGCTCCCAAGCTGGGCTCGCTGCTGCGTCTCAGACTGCCGGACACGGTGGCGCTGCCCGCAGCTGCCCGGGTACATCCCCTCACCGACCCATCACCCGCCGGTCACGCTGTTCAACCGGCACGTGGACGACCCGGGCAAGTCGATGGCGGTCATCACCGTGCCGCTGAACCAGGTCAAGCAGGTCCGCCGCGGCTTCCCCGACGTGACCGTCAACGACATCCTGTTCGCCCTGGTGACCGGCAGCCTGCGCGAGTACCTCATCGCCCACGACGACCTGCCCGAGGTGCCGCTGCGAGCCACCTGCCCGGTGAACATTCGTCGGCCCGGCGGGCAAGCCGGGCACGGTAACCATGTCACCACGATCTGGATCGACCTGCCGGTTCAGTTGAGCGACCCGGCCGAGCGGCTGCTGGCGGTCAGCGCCAGCGCCACCGCCTCCAAGGCCTCCCTGCCCGAGTCGAAGGCATCGTGGCAGACCCTCGCCGACGTGGGCGACCTGATGCTTCCCGGGGTGGTCTCCGCGACGATGGCCTTCGCCGGGACACCAGCCTTCACCCTGCTCCCACCCACCCAGAACCTGACCGTGTCCACCCTCGCCGGGTCTGCCGAAC
This sequence comes from uncultured Actinomycetota bacterium, assembly GCA_963769085.1. Taxonomy (GTDB): domain Bacteria; phylum Actinomycetota; class Actinomycetes; order Actinomycetales; family Dermatophilaceae; genus Phosphoribacter. The sequence goes on from CAVYKM010000046.1 coordinate 10,487, forward strand.
CGCTCTACCTGGCCACCCGCAGAATCACCCACATGTACGCCCGGATGATCATCTGCCCCCCGATCCACCTGTTCTTCCAAGCCCTGACCTACGACGGCGGCATCGACTTCAGCATCACCACAGTGGAGCAGCTGTGCCCCGACCCCCAACGGCTGGCCGACGGGCTGCGCACGGAACTGGACCGGCTCATCACGCTTGTGCGCTGAGTTCCCGCACTCATCCGGCGGTGCGAGACGTACAGGTCACCAGGCGGCCCGAGCCGGCCAGTGAAACAGCGGCACCGCAGTCTCGTCGAGGGTCACCGACCCGTGCAGGCCAAGCAGCGACAGCAGAAACCGGCGCATCCGGACCGGAGTCGACGACCGCCAGCTCACCGGTGCAGTTGACGATGACGTCGCCGATCCGCGGCGCGACGACGTCCCGGACCGGGCCGAACCAGCCCTCGTCGATCGCCGCCTCGCGGGTCGTCACCGTCGCCGCCCCGCCGACTCGAGCGCCGCCACGCTCGGCAACGTCGGACACGGCATGCGGCTCGCAGTACAGCTGCACCGAGCGAGCCTCTCCTCCGACATGCCGGACACCAGCCAGCAGCGCCGGCTCGTGGGCCAGGTCGATCCGTTGCTCGAAGGGCACGTCGACCATGCCGTGGTCTGCGGTGACGTAGACGGCCGTGTCTGACGGCACGCTCGCGACGAGCCGGGCCAGCTCGCGGTCGATCCGCTCCAGCTCCAGGCCCCACTGCCAGGAGTGGCAGCCATGGACGTGCCCGATCTTGTCCAGGTCCCCCCAGTAGAGGTAGACGAGCGCACGGGGTGCGCTGCGCACGGCGGTGAGGGCCACGCTTACGCCGTCCTCCAGCGTGAGCGCCGGCGCAAACGCCCCGCCCCGCAGCGCCGCCTCGGTAAGCCCAGACCCGTCGAAGTACCCGGGCCCGATCCGCGTCACCGCGATCCCCTCGGCCTGCGCCTCTTGGAACACCGTGGTGTTCGGTTGCCACTGCCGGGGGTCCGGTCCGTCCTCCCAGGAGAGCTGGTTGAGGATCCGGTCGGTCTCAGGCACCAGGACCTCGAACCCGACCAGCCCGTGCGCCCCCGGGGGCAGTCCGGTGCCGAAGGTCGCCGTTGACGTGGCGGTCGTCGAGGGGAAGCCGCAGGTGAGCCGGTATGCCGTGTCGAGACCGCTGCGCAGGAACGGCGCGTGCCCGCGGCGACGCCGCACCAGCTCGTCGCCGAGCGCGTCGACGAGCACGACGACCGCACGCCTTGCCGGGGCCAGGGGCAGCAGCGGGCGACCGGCATACCGGGTGGACCCGAGGGAGGCCAGCACGGAGGGCAGGACCGACGCGAGGGTGCCCTCGCAGTAGTCCGGCGCCGTTGGCGAGCTCACCGGCCGATCGCCGCGGACAGGGTACGCGCGAAGTTCATTGCCGCCGCGAGCGCCGTGTCGCCGTCGGCGTCGGCGCTGATGCGCAAGCTGATGTCGTCGGAGGCCACGGTGCCCTCGAACCCGTGGTCGGCCTCGCACGCCGGGTCGCCGCAGGTCGCGGGCACCAGGTCGAGCCGGCTGACCGCTCCCCAGCCGAGCGTGAGGGTGATCTCGCGCCCGAGCGAACCGGGCTGGTAGGCGTCTGGAGCAGCAACCACGTGGGTGAGCATGACGCCGCGGACCGCCCCGAGCGGGACGGTCTCGGTGGTCGCGGTGGCCACCGCCCGGTCGGCGTCGTGCTCGTCGTGGTCGTCGGTGTGGGTGATCACCAGGCGGGTGGGGGTGATGACCAGAACCGTGATGTGCCGGCGGACGCTCTCCTGGTCGAACGTCGTCTCCTGGTGCACGACGTGCGCGATGACCTGGTCGCCAGCCAGGGCCTCGGCCACGACGTCGCAGACGAGTGCGGGGTAGTACCCGGCCTTCTGGATCGCCGAGCGCAGGTCGGCAGGCAGGCTGAACCCGGGGACGTTCTTGGGAACCGGACGCATGACCCCATCTTCACACTGCCGAAGGGGACGCTAGGAGATGACCCGGCGATCGGCGTCCAGCCGGCCTTGCGAGGGGGCGACCGTGATCTCGGCGCCGAGAATGTCGACCCCGGCCCCCCAACAGTTGACCGGGTTGAGGGAGACCGAAACCAGGTCGGGGTGCTCGTCGGCGAGCACCGAGAGGCGCGCGATGAGGTCGCGCAGCACGTCCATGTGGATCGGCTCCTTGCCCTCGTGCCCGCCGAGCAGCGGCGCCGCGCGCACCGACAGGATGAGGTCGCTGGCGTCGACGTCCGTCAGCGGCGGGATCCGGTAGCCGATGTCACCGAGCAGGTCGGTTGGCGGCCCCGCGACGGAGAAGGCAACAACCGGGCCGAACAGCGGGTCCTCGGTCGTGCTGAGCACGCAGGCAACACCGGGCGGGGACATCCGCTGCACCGCGAACCGGTCGCCCGGAAGGGCACCAAGGCGGCCCACCAGGTGGGCGTGCGCGTCCCGCACCTCCTCTGGCGATTCGAGGTCCATCCGAAGCCCGCCGATGTCGACCTGCTGGCGCACGATGGGCGACACCAGCTTCAGGATGACCGGGTAGCCGTACCGGTCGGCCACCTCGACGGCCTGGTCGGCGTTGTCGACGATCGTCGACGGCCACAGCTCGATGCCATGGGTCGACAGCAGCGTCGTCGCCTCGCGCTGGGTGAGTGGCCGTCCGTCCGGGTCCTCGTCGAGGACGGCTTCGATGAGCGCTTCCGCCGCGTCGTGGTCGATCCCAGCAGGGTTGACGAACTCGCCGTGGTCGCGAGCGCGCCACTGGGCGTACTGGGTCACTGCTGCGAGGGCGCGCACCGCGTCCTCAGGTGTCGTGTATGCCGGGACCACGCGGCGGCGGACCTCGCCCGGGTCTTGCTGCGAGAGCTCCTCGGTGACGCCCCGAATGGACAGGAACGTCGCGACGCACGGCTTGGCCCCGCGGGCCGCCTCGTCGCGGACCACAGCGGCGACGTGACCGTCGCTGGTGAGAATCGGCGGCGCGAACAGGGTGACCACGCTGTCCACCTCGGGGTCGTCGAAGGCGGCCCGCAGGGCGAGCGCGAACTCCCCGGCGTCCACCTCCGGGGACAGCGAGACCGGCCCATGGGTGACCTTGAGCCCCCAGGTCAGCGCGGACTGAGCGCTCAAGGACCCGAGCGGGTGTGAGTTGCCGACAATCGCGACCCGGTCCCCCGCTGGCAGGGGCTGGTGGACGACGAGCTGGGCGATGTCGAACAGCTGGTGGATGTTCTCGGCCCGGATCGCACCCGTCTGGCGCAGCATCTCCTCGAGCGCCTCAGGTCGCACCGTCGTCGCCACCGGGCGTCATCGCCCCGGCCGGGACGCTGAATGGCGAGATGCCGGACTTGACGACGATCATCGGCTTGTTCTCGGAGAGGTTTCGCGCGATCCGGGTGAACTTGCGCGGGTTACCGATGGTCTCCAGGTACAGCCCGACCGCGTCGGTGTCGGCGTCGTCGATCCAGTACTGCATGAAGTCGTTGCTGGACACGTCGACCCGGTTGCCCGCCGAGGCGAACACCGAGATGCCGAGGTTGCGCCGGGTAGCCGAGGCGAGCACCGCCGTGCCGAGGGCACCGCTTTGCGAAGCCAGGGCGAGCGTCCCGGGCGGCGGCAGCGCGGGAGCCAAGGAGGCGTTGAGCCGCACCGTGCGGTCGTTGTTGATGATGCCGAACGAGTTGGGACCGATGACCCGCATGCCGTCGCGCCGGGCCCGTCAGCGCCAGCTCGTTCTGCAGCTGCTGGCCCTGCTCACCGGCCTCGGCGAAGTTCGCCGCAGGGACCAGGATGGTGCGTACGTTCTTGGCCGAGCACTCCTCGACGACGTCGAGCACCTTGGCGGCGGGCACGCAGATGATGGCGAGGTCGACCTCGTCGGGCACGGCCATCAGGCTCGGGTAGCTCGGCAGGCCGAGCACGCTCGTGGCCTCCGGGTTCACGGCATACACCGTGCCGGTGAACTCGCCCGCGAGCAGGTTGCGCAACATGGTCTGGCCGACCGAGTTGCTCGCGGCGGCTCGCGCCGACGACGGCGACCGAGGTCGGGGTGAGGATGCCACGGACACTGAGTGCTTCGGCCCGGTGCTCGCGGGCGATGCGGACCGCCGTCGACTGAGCGGTCGGGGTGATGTCGAACGTGACGACGACGATGCCGTCCTCGAGGCGGTGCTCGACGTGGTAGCCGGCCTCCTGGAACACGTTGAGCATCTTGCGGTTGCGCGGGAGCACCTCGGCGATGAACCGGGTGAGCCCGGCCTCGTGCCCGATCGCGGACAGGTGCTCCAACAGGACCGAGCCGATCCCTTTGCCCTGGTAGTGGTCGGAGATGTTGAAGGCCACCTCGGCGGTGGTGCGGTCGACCTTGTCGTAGCGCCCGATCCCGATGATGTGACCCCGCAGGGTCACCACGAGGGCGACCCGCTGGTCGTAGTCGACGACGGTGAACCGCTCGACGTCACGGTTGGACAGCTCGCGCAGCGGCGCGAAGAAGCGCATGTAGATGGACTCTTCGGACTGGCCGGCGTGGAACTCCCGGAGGCCGTCGGCGTCGTCGGGCGTGATCGGGCGGACATGGGCCACCGAGCCGTCCCGCAGCACGACGTCGGCCTCCCAGGCCACGGGGTACCCCGGAGGCAAGGTCCGCACCTGTGCCATGAGGCAATCGTGGCATGGCCGCCTTGCTGCGAGCATGGCGGCATGCAGCTGCGAGACGCGGTTCACAGCCGTCGCATGGTGCGCCAGTACGACCCGGACCGACCGGTCGCCGGATGAGACGTTGCTCACCTGCCTGGCCGAGGCAATCCGCGCTCCCAGTGCGGGTTTCAGCCAGGGCTGGGACTTCCTGGTCCTGCGTGCGCCGGCCGAGCGCGAGGCGTTCTGGGCGGCGACGAGCGAGAACGACGCGCCCGACTCCTGGCTGGTGCGGATGCGCACGGCGCCGGTGCTTGTGCGTGTGTCTGTCCGACCCGGACGCCTACCTCGACCGGTACGCCGAGCCCGACAAGGGCTGGACCGACCGGGACGAGGCCCGCTGGCCGATCCCCTACTGGGACGTCGACACCGGCATGGCCGCACTGCTGATCCTGCTCACCGCGGTCGACGAGGGTCTGGGGGCGCTGTTCTTCGGGGTTCCCGGGCCGCGCCACGACGCGCTCAAGGAGGCGTTCGGCATACCGGCGCGCCGTCGTGTCGTCGGGGTGGTGAGCCTCGGGTATGCCGTGCCGCACCCCAAGAGCCCAAGCCTGCGCCGAGGCCGGCGCGGGCTGGACCAGGTGGCCCACTGGGGGCGCTTCGGTGTGCACTCCTTTCCGGACGCGCCCATCCCTTCACCGAGAGGTCCATAGGTGCGGTAATAGCGTGCGGATAGCAGCATCTTCGGACCTCTCGGCGCAGGCGGACAGGAGCACCACCCGGCATGGCCTCACGCAGCAGCACCCCGCCGCCCGACGACATCGTCGAGAACATCGTCGACATCGGGGTCGCGCAGGAGATCCAAGAGGCGTTCCTCGAGTACTCGTACTCGGTCATCTACGCCCGTGCGCTGCCCGACGCCCGTGACGGGCTCAAGCCGGTGCAGCGGCGAATCCTCTTCGGTATGAACGAGCTTGGCCTACGTCCGGACCGCCCGCACGTGAAGTCGAGCCGGATCGTCGGCGAGGTGATGGGCAAGTACCACCCGCACGGCGACAGCGCGATCTACGACACGCTGGTCCGGCTGGCTCAGCCGTTCACGATGCGCCTGCCGCTCGTCGACGGGCACGGCAACTTCGGATCGCTCGACGACGGCCCCGCTGCGTCGCGCTACACCGAGGCACGGATGGCGCCGGCCGCGATGCTCATGGTCGCCGGCTTGGACGAGGACACCGTCGACTTCGTCCCCAACTACGACGACACCCACCAGCAGCCAGGGGTCCTGCCGGCGGCCTTCCCGAACCTGCTGGTCAACGGGGCGAGCGGGATCGCCGTCGGCATGGCCACGAACATGGCGCCGCACAACCTGGTCGAGGTCGTCGCCGCCGCCCGGCACCTGCTGGAGCATCCTGACTGCTCCCTCGAGGACCTCATGGGCTTCGTCCCTGGGCCGGACCTGCCGGGCGGGGGCCGGATCATCGGGCTGGACGGCATCCGGGAGGCCTACCTCACCGGCCGGGGGAGCTTCCGCACCCGCGCCACCGCCCGCGTCGAGAGCATCACGCCCCGCCGCAAGGGGATCGTCGTCACCGAGCTGCCCTACCTCGTCGGCCCCGAGAAGGTCATCGAGCGGATCAAGGACCTGGTCCAGGCCAAGAAGCTCGCTGGGATCAGCGACGTCAAGGACCTCACTGACCGCAGGCACGGCCTCCAGCTGGTCATCGAGGTCCGAAGCGGGTTCGTGCCTGAGGCCGTCCTCGAGGAGCTCTACCGGCTGGCCCCCCTCGAGGAGTCGTTCGGCATCAACAACGTCGCGCTCGTGGACGGCCAGCCCCGCACCATGGGCCTGAAGGAGCTGCTCGAGGTCTTCGTCGGGTTCCGCACCGACGTCGTCCGGCGGCGCACGGCATACCGCCTCGCCCGCCGCCAGGAGCGGCTGCACCTCGTCGAGGGCCTGCTCATCGCGATCGTCGACATCGACGAGGTGATCCAGCTCATCCGCTCCTCCGACGACGCCGCCACCGCCAAGGCGCGGCTGATGGGCGTCTTCGACCTGACCGACGTGCAGGCCACCTACATCCTCGACCTGCAGCTGCGCCGGCTCACCAAGTTCTCCAGGATCGAGCTGGAGAAGGAGCAGGAGGAGCTGCGGCGCCACATCACCGAGCTCAGCGCCATCCTCGGCGACGAGCGGCTGCTGCGCAGAACGGTGTCCGACGAGCTCACCGAGGTCGCCAAGGCGCACGGCACCCCGCGCCGGACCGTCCTGCTCGAGTCGGCAGGAGCCGGGCCCGCCCTCGCCGCTCGTCAGCGGACCCCGCGGCGGCTCGCTCGAGGTGGCCGACGACCCGTGCTGGGTGCTGCTGTCCTCGACCGGCCTGCTCGCGCGGACCAGCACCGACGACCCGCTGCCCAGCGCGGGCTCCCGGGCCCGGCACGACGTCATCGTCGGGGCGGTCCGCACCACGGCTCGCGGGGAGGTCGGCCTGGTCACCTCCCGAGGCCGGATGATCCGCCTGAGCGCACTCGACCTGCCGACCCTGCCGACCACCAACGACGCCCCGTCGCTCTCCGGCGGTGCCCCCCTGGCCGCGTACGTCGACCTCCCGCGAGGCGAGGAACCGCTCACCCTCGCCTCGGTCGCGTCGGACGGACCCGTCCTGGCCCTCGGCACCGCCTCCGGCGTCGTCAAGCGGGTGCTGCCCGAGCCGGTCGGCAAGCCCTCGTGGGACCTCATCACGCTCAAGGACGCCGACAGCGTCGTCGGCGCGGCCGCCGCGGCCGACGACGGTCTCGACCTGGTCCTCATCACGAGCGACGCCCAGCTGCTGCGCTTCCCCGCCGGCTCGGTCCGCCCCCAAGGGCGCGCAGCCGGCGGCATGGCCGGCATCCGGATCGCCCCCGCTGAGCGGGTCGTCTTCTTCGGGGTCGTCGACCCCACCGCAGAGCCTGTCGTCGTCACGTCGAGCGGCACGTCGTCGGCCCTGCCGGGCACCCAGCCGGGCTCGCTCAAGGCGACCCAGTATGCCGAGTACCCGGCCAAAGGGCCGCGGCACCAGCGGCGTGCGGTGCCACCGGTTCCTCAAGGGCGAGGACACCCTGGTGCTGGCCTGGGCCGGCGCGACCCCCGCTCGCGCCGCCGCCGCCAACGGTGGTGCCGTGGACCTCCCGGAGCCGACGGGCCGGCGCGACGGCTCCGGCACGCCCGGCACGGCCGTCATCGCGGCGATCGCGCCCGCCCGGATCGGGTAACCGCGGGTCTGCCGGCTGGCGTGTGACACCTGTGCACCGAGTTGCCTTTTGATAACGATTGATGCGGCATCTTGACCGCGCAAACGCTTACATCACCACACTGGACAGTGCTAGCTAGTGCATGCCGCCTGGATCGTTCGGAGCGCCGGCTCCGTGACCGCAGAGGAGCAACGCATCGCACAGCACCACGTCCTTCGCCCCCACGGCAGCGCCCCCATCCGGGCGGCTGCCTTGACGTCGCGGCACGTCTGGGAGATGGCCGCTGGACTAGAGGCTGCTGCGGCCAAGCGGCCAATCGGGGTCTGGCGGACATCTCCGCTTAAGGAGGATGATGACTAGGCGATCGGACCCTCGGAGGGAGGGCGTGGTTGTGGGTGGTCGGCACAGAACTCTTTCGGCGCCACGGCGGACCTGGCGCGGCCGTCTGGCCCTCGTGACGGCGGGAGCCCTTGTGGTGCCGTTCGTTGCTGCCTGTTCGCAGCAGAGCGGCACCCCCACGCTCACCTGGTACATCAACCCGGACAACGGCGGTCAGAAGCGCCTGGCGGAGAAGTGCGCACCGGCGAACGGCCCGTACAAGGTCGTCATCCAGATCCTGCCCAACAGCGCCTCCGATCAGCGGGAGCAGCTGGTGCGTCGGCTGGCTGCTCAGGACAGCTCGATCGACGTGATGAGCCTCGACCCGCCGTTCGTGGCCGAGTTCGCCAACGCCGGCTTCCTGAAGCCGTTCGACAAGCAGGACGACGCGGCCCTGACCGCAAGGCGTCCTCGCCGGCCCGCTGAAGACCGCGTACTGGGACGGCAAGCTCGTCGCCGCCCCGTTCTGGGCCAACACGCAGCTGCTCTGGTACCGCAAGGCGGCCGTGACCGCGGCCGGGGTCGACCCCACGGCGCCGACCTTCACGTGGGACCAGATGATCGAAGGCGGCGGTCAGCCAGAGCAAGACGGTCGCCGTCCAGGCGAACCGGTACGAGGGCTACATGGTCTGGATCAACGCGCTGGTCGCCTCGGCCGGCGGCGAGATCATCGACGAACGTGCAGGCCGGCAAGAACGCGACACCGGCCATCGACTCCCCCGCCGGCAACGCGGCCGCCGAGGTCGTCGGCTCGCTGGCGCGGTCCGCGGCCGCACCGCCGGCAATGTCCACCGCCACCGAGGAGGAGGCCCGCTCGGTGTTCCAGGGCGATCGCGGCATGTTCATGGTCAACTGGCCCTACGTGTACGGCGCCGCGACCAAGGAGGCGTCGGCAGCGGAGCCCTCAGCCAGTCCGTCGTCGACGACATCGGCTGGGCGCGCTACCCGGCTACGGTCGCGGGCCAGCCCAGCAAGCCGCCGCTCGGCGGCATCAACCTGGCCATCGGGGCGTTCACGAAGTACCCCGACCAGGCGTTGGACGTGGTCAAGTGCATCGACCTCGCTGCGAGAGCAACATCCAGTACATGGTCGACTCCGGGAACCCCGCCGCGCGGGGCGCGGCGTACGACGATCCCCAGGTGCGGGAGGCTGTTCCCCATGGCCGACCTGATCCGCGACTCGATCAACGACGCCGGGCCGCGACCGATCACGCCGTACTACGACGACGTGTCGACGTCGGTGCAGCTCACCTGGCACCCGTCCACGAATGTCCGGGCGCCGGAGACACCCGAGGAGACCGCCTCCTTCATGACCGACGTGCTGCAAGGGGAGCGGCTGCTGTGAGCTGACCTGCGACACCAGGAGGACAGATTGGCCGTCAACGCGCAGCCCGAGACCGCGGCGAAGGGAGCAGCCCCGCCTCCTGGCGCCGTGCCCCCCGCTGGCCCAGCGGCACCGGTGCCCATGTCGGACCGCACACGGCACGAGCGGCGCCTCGGGCTGCTGGCTGTCGGCACCCGCGTTCGTCGTCATGATCCTCGTGACCGCGTACCCGCTCGGTCTACGCGGTCGTGCTGTCCCTGTACAACTACCGGCTGACCGACCCGGAGGGCCGCAGCTTCGTCGGGCTGTCCAACTACGCGACGGTGCTCACCGACCCGGTGTGGTGGACGCGACTTCAGCACGACCTTCATCATCACCGTCGTCAGCGTGGCCGTCGAGCTGCGTGCTCGGCTTCGCCTTCGCGTGGGTCATGTACCGGATCCTGCAGCGGCCGTCGGTCTGGTCCGCACCGGCATCCTCGTCCCGTACGGCATCATCACGGTCGTCTCGGCCTTCATCTGGCGGTACGCCTTCCAGCTCGACTCGGGGTTCGTCAACCAGTGGTTCGACCTCGGCGACTTCAACTGGTTCGGCCAGCGCTGGTCTTCGCTGTTCGTCATCACCCTCTCGGAGATCTGGAAGACCACGCCGTTCATCTCGCTGCTGCTGCTGGCCGGCCTGGTGCAGGTGCCCGAGGAGCTGCAGGAGGCGGCGTCAAGGTCGACGGGGCCACGGCGTGGCAGCGGCTCTGGAAGGTCGACGCTGCCGAACATGAAGGCCGCGATCATGGTGGCGGTGCTGTTCCGGACCCTCGACGCGTGGCGGATCTTCGACAACCCGTTCATCATGACGGCCGGGGCGAACAACACCGAGACGCTGTCGTTCCTGGCCTACCGCCAGAACGTGACGTTGCGTGAACCTCGGAGTGGGCTCGGCCATCTCGGTCCTGCTGTTCTTCACCGTGGTGATCATCGCGTTCCTGTTCATCAAGGGCTTCAAGACCGATCTCTCGCAGGTGAGGGGGGACAAGTGATGACCGGGCAGCAAGACCAGCAACTGGTGGACCTTCTGGGGCGTCCTCATCCTGGTCTGGGCCTTGTTCCCGCTCCTGTGGATGGTGTCGCTGTCGTTCAAGGACCCCGGCGACGTTCCGCGGCGCCGAACCGACGTTCTTCCCCGAGCAGTTGGGTGTGGACGAACTACCAGTACGGTGTTCAGCGACACGCTGTTCACCAGCGCGTTCCGCAACTCCGTTCGGCATCGCGCTCATCGCCACGCTCCTGTCGGTCATCGTGGCCATGTTCGCCGCCTACGCCATCGCGCGGCTCGACTTCCCTGGCAAGAGGCTGCTGTTGTCGATGGCCCTGGCCATCGCCATGTTCCCGCAGGCGGCGCTCGTCGGGCCGCTGTTCAACATGTGGCGCAACCTCGGCATCTACGACACGTGGATCGGCCTGATCATCCCGTACCTCACCTTCGCGCTGCCGCTGTCGATCTGGACCATGTCGGCGTTCTTCCGCCAGATTCCCGTGGGAGATGGAGCAGGCCGCCCAGGTCGACGGCGCGACCGCGTGGCAGGCCTTCCGCAAGGTCATCGTGCCGCTCGCCGCGCCCGGCGTGTTCACGACCGCCATCCTCACGTTCTTCTTCTGCTGGAACGAGTTCCTGCTCGCCATCTCGCTGACCTCGACCGACCGGGCCCGCACCGTGCCCGCCGCCCTGTCGTTCTTCACCGGCGCTTCGCAGTTCCAGTCGCCGGTCACCTCCATCATGGCCGCCTCGGTCGTCGTCACCATCCCCGTCGTCATCCTCGTGCTGTTGTTCCAGCGCCGCATCGTCGCCGGCCTGACCGCCGGCGCCGTCAAGGGCTAGACCCACATCGTCGCTGGGCACGTAGGAAAGGAGTTGGTCGACATGGCAGCCATCACCATGAGGAACATCGTCAAGCAGTACGGCGACGGCTTCCCGGCCGTGAACGACGTCAGCCTCGACATCGCCGACGGCGAGTTCATGATCCTCGTCGGCCCGTCGGGCTGCGGGAAGTCGACGCTGCTGCGGATGATCGTCGGGCTCGAGGACATCACGTCGGGCGACATGCTGATCGACGGCAACCGCGTCAACGACAAGGCCCCGCGCGACCGCAACCTCGCGATGGTGTTCCAGAACTACGCGCTCTACCCGCACCTCAACGTGTTCGAGAACATCGCCTTCCCGCTGCGCCTGCAAGGGCACGCCCGACGCCGAGATCAAGACCCGGGTGCGAGGAGGCCGCCGAGACGCTCGAGCTCACCGAGCACCTCGACCGCAAGCCGGCGAACCTGTCCGGCGGCCAGCGCCAGCGGGTCGCCATGGGCCGGGCCATCGTCCGGGAGGCCGACGCGTTCCTCTTCGACGAGCCGCTGTCCAACCTCGACGCGAAGCTGCGCGGCCAGATGCGCACCGAGATCCTGCGCATGCAGCGCCGGCTCGGCACACCACCGTGTACGTCACCCACGACCAGACCGAGGCGATGACCCTCGGCGACCGCGTCGCGGTGCTGCGCAAGGGCCAGCTCCAGCAGGTCGGCACACCCCGCGAGCTGTACGAGCACCCCGGCCAACCTGTTCGTCGCCGGGTTCATCGGGTCGCCGCCGATGAACTTCATCCCCGGACGAGTGCACGAGGGTGCCATCGACACGCCGTTCGGCGACATCGCCGTGACCGAGCGGCTCAAGGGCGCAGCCGGACACGACCTGGTCATTGTCGGCGTACGACCCCAGTACTTCGAGGACGCCTCCCTCGTCGACACCTCCATCCCCACGGGGCACACGTTCCCCGCCAACGTCGACGTCACCGAGTGGCTCGGAGACGAGCTGTACGCGTACGTTCCCTACGAGGCACCCGCAGGACGTCACCAACCAGCTCAAGGAGCTGCAGCGCGAGCTGGACAGCGAGCAGATGCGCACCCAGCTGGTCGTCTCGCTCAACGCTGCGAGCAAGATCAAAGGCGGCACCACCACCGACCTGTGGTTCGACAGCGAACATGCGCATGTCTTCGACCCAGCCACTGGGGCGAACATCACCCAGTACGCCGCTCCAACCCAGGACGCCACCCCCACGCAGGACGGGGATCGTGACCTAGGCCATCCTGGCTGACCGCACCGACCGACGCCGCCCGGCCGCGCCGGGTCACGGTGACCGCATGGGCCGCTGGTATGCCGATGGGCTCCATTTGCGCCGTTCACGGGGTAGGTTCGTGGCAACGGTGACCGAGCGCGCGGGGGAGCCACGACCGGTCCCGTCACGCACCTGAGGTTGCCGCGGGGCTCGTCGACGACGCAGTCGCCCGGCACGAGGGAGGAGCGGATGAGCCAGCCCACCATCGACGACGTGGCGGCCGCCGCGGGGGTCTCGGCGGCGACCGTGTCCAGGGCCTTACGCGGTCTGGACAAGGTGCATCCCGACACCCGCGAACGAGTCCGCAAGGCGGCCAGGGACCTCAACTACATTGCCAGCCCCACAGCGTCGGGCCTGGCCTCCGGGCGCACCCGCCTGGTCGGTGCCATCACCCCGTTCATGGGCCGGTGGTTCTTCACCAACGTCATCAGCGCGATCGACAAGGCGATGCGCGACCACCATCACCACCTGCTGCTCATGGACCTGGAGGAGAAGTCCCCCGACCAGCGGCTTTCGCTCACCCAGAGCATGATGTTCAAGCGGGTCGACGGGCTCATCGTCATCAACGTCGAGCTGAACACGCAGGAGACGGACCTGGTGAGCCGGTTGCACCTGCCTGTGGTGACCGTGGGTACCCGGTTCGCCGACGCTCCGTGGGTTGGGATCGACGACGTCCGGTGCGCGCGGCTGGCCGCCGAGCACCTCATCGGGTTGGGCCATACCCAGATTGCCTACCTCGGCGTGGCCCGCCCTCTCAGCGCCCATCGCAAGACTCCGGCCGACCGGCTGGCCGGTTTCCGCCGGGCGATGCATGACCACGACATCCGCGCTGCGTGAGGAGTGGGTGCTGGCATCGGACTGGAGCCCCGGCGACGCCTACCGGTCGGCGCTGGAGCTGTTGTCCGGGTCCCGTCGGCCGACCGCCGTCCTCGCTGCGTCCGACGAGATGGCGGTGGGCGTCCTCGGCGCTGCCCTGAAGCTGGGCCTGCGCGTGCCAGAGGACCTCTCCGTCACCGGGATCGACGACCATGACGTCGCCGAGCCCCTTGGCCTGACCACGATCCGGCAGAACATCGCCGCCGAGGGCGCCGCCGCAGCCCGCGCGCTGCTGGCCCTGCTGGGGATTCTCTCGCGCACCGAGGCCACCGACCACGAGGTGCCGGTCGAGCTCGTCGTGCGCCGCAGCACCGGCCCGCCGCCGACCTGGTCGCAGAGCTGATCGAAAGCCGTCAGGCGTCGATGCGGTCGCGGTCCAGGTTGCCGGCCGACTCGATGATGAAGTCCTTGCGCGGCGCGACGTCGTTGCCCATGAGCAGGTCGAACATGCGCTCGGCGGCCGCTACCGCCTCCTGCGCCTCGCCCAGCGTGACGCGGCGCAGGGTGCGGTGGCGCGGGTCCATGGTCGTGTCGGCCAGCTGGTCGGCGTCCATCTCTCCCAGGCCCTTGTAGCGCTGGGGCGGGTCCTTGACCCGTCGCCCCCGCTTCTCCAAGGCGGCTCTGGTCTGGCGCATCTGCGCCTCGTTGTAGGTGTAGACGTACTCGTTCTTGCGGCCGGCCCCCCCGATGACCTCCAGTCGGTGCAGCGGCGGCATCGCGGCATACACCCGCCCCGCGGCGACCAGAGGCCGCATGTACCGGAAGAACAGGGTGAGCAGCAGGGTGCGGATATGGGCGCCGTCGACATCGGCGTCGCTCATGATGATGACCTTGCCGTACCGCGCGGCCTGCAGGTCGAAGGAGCGCCCAGAGCCAGCCCCGATGACCTGGATGATCGCCGCGCACTCGGCGTTCTTGAGCATGTCGGCCACAGAGGCCTTCTGGACGTTGAGGATCTTGCCCCGGATCGGCAGCAACGCCTGGAAGTCCGAGGACCGCGCCAGCTTGGCCGTCCCGAGCGCGCTGTCCCCCTCGACGATGAACAGCTCGGAGCGCTCGACGTCGTTCGTGCGACAGTCCGCGAGCTTGGCCGGCAGGCTCGAGGACTCCAGCGCGGTCTTGCGCCGCTGCGTCTCCTTGTGCAACCGCGCGCTGATGCGCGACTTCATCTCTGCGACAACCTTTTCGAGCAACAGCGCCGACTGCGCCTTGTCGTCGCGCTTGGTCGACGCCAGTCGCGACGTGAGCTCCTTCTCCAGCACCCGGGCGACGATGGCGCGCACCGCGGACGTTCCGAGCACCTCCTTGGTCTGCCCCTCGAACTGCGGCTCGGCCAGCCGCACCGTCACTACGGCGGTCAGGCCGGCGACGATGTCCTCCTTGTCGACCTTGTCCGAACCCACCTTGAGCCGGCGCGAGTTGACCTCCAGCTGACGACGGAAGACCTTGAGCAGGGCCTGCTCGAACCCGGCCAGATGGGTGCCCCCCTTGGGGGTGGCGATGATGTTGACGAACGAGGCGACCTTGGTGTCGTAGCCGGTGCCCCACCGCAGGGCGATGTCGACCACACACTCGCGCTGCACCTCGGTCGGGACCATGTGTCCGCGCTCGTCGAGCACCGGCACGTTCTCGGTGAAGTGCCCCGACCCGAGCATCCGCCAGACCGACGTCAGCGCCGGGTCGGGAGCGAGGAAGTCGGCGAACTCGGATATCCCGCCGACGTGCTGGAAGACCTCCACGCGCGGCTCGCCGTCGCCAGGCGCGACCCGCTCGTCGCGCACCACGATGGCCAGGCCCGGAACGAGGAACGAGGTCTGGCGAGCCCGCTCGCGCAGCAGCTCGTCATCGATGGCCGCGTCCCTCAGGAAGATCTGCCGGTCCGGCCAGTAGCGCACCCGCGACCCGGTTGTGTTGCGAGACACCTTGCCGACCACCCGAAGCTCGCTGCCGGTCTCGTATGCCGTGAACGGGGCTTGCGGGCTGTGTGGCCCGGGCGGGTCCGCGAACACCCCCGGCTCGCCGCGGCGAAAGCTCATGGCGTAGGTCCTGCCGCCGCGGTCGACCTCGACGTCGAGGCGGGACGACAGAGCGTTGACCACCGAGGCGCCCACCCCGTGCAGGCCTCCCGACGCGGTGTACGAGCCGCCCCCGAACTTGCCGCCCGCGTGCAGCTTGGTGAAGACGACTTCCACGCCGGACAGGCCGGTTCGCGGCTCGACGTCGACAGGTATCCCGCGGCCGTTGTCGCGGACCTCGATGGAGCCATCTGCCCCGAGGATGACCTCGATTCGGTCGCACGCCCCGGCCAGTGCCTCGTCGACGGCGTTGTCGATGATCTCCCAGAGACAATGCATCAGCCCGCGCTGGTCTGTAGACCCGACGTACATGCCCGGCCGCTTGCGGACCGCCTCCAGCCCTTCGAGAACCTGTAGGTGACGGGCGGTGTAGTCCCCGGCTGTCGGCGGGGCTGGGGTCGTGCGGGTTGGCACGGGGTTCCTTTCATGAAGGCTCGCAGCGCACGGCGAGCCGGGTCCTGCGGCGAAGGGTAGCCGAGGCCTGGCCCGGCATACCCCTGCCCCGCCGCACCGGGGTGTGCGAGCCCGCGTCGAGGTATCCAGCGGTCTCGATTCTGTCTCACAATGGGTAGCACTACGGTGCGGGAACGAACCGGCGTGCTTGACTGTTAGGACCGGTACCGGGGCTGACAGCCTCCAGCACAGGCCCCGACCGACATCATGACGGATGTGCTTCTTGGCCCATCCGTCGCAAGGAAAGCGTAGGCAGACGTGAACGCAATGCTCGCCCCCCGCCTTAGCGCCGCAGACCGCTGCGACCGGTGCGGCGCGCAGGCCTACATTCGCGCCCGCCTGAACGCCGGCGGGGAGCTGTACTTCTGCGTCCACCACGGCCGCAAGCACCTGCCCAGCCTGCAGGCGCAGGCCAGCGAGATTCACGACGAGTCCGACCGGCTGGCCGCCGGGGCGGACGTGGAACCCGGCCTGCGCTAACGCTCGGCCGACCGGTCTGGCGACGGCGCGTCCCGCGTCGACATGAGCCTCCTCACGGCCGTCACCGGCCTGGCGATGGTTGTTGGCCTCGTCGGCATTGTGGTGCCAGTCCTGCCCGGGCTGCTGCTCATCGTCCTGGCCACCCTCGGCTGGGCCTACGTCCACCCCGCTCCGCAGGCCTGGGTCGTCTTCTGGGTGTCGGCGGTTCTCTATCTCGTCGGGGTGACCACGCAGTACGTGCTGCCAGGACGGCGGATGCGTCGCGAGGGCGTGAGTGCTGGGACATTGGTGCTGGCCGTGCTGCTGGCAGTTGTCGGGTTCTTCGTGGTGCCGGTCGTGGGAGCCGTCGTCGGGTTCGCGGTCGGGGTCTTTCTCGTCGAGCTGTCCCGTCACCGGAACGGGTCAGCGGCGTGGACGTCGACGACAGTGGCCCTCAAAGCCGTG
Source organism: uncultured Actinomycetota bacterium (assembly GCA_963769085.1). Taxonomy (GTDB): domain Bacteria; phylum Actinomycetota; class Actinomycetes; order Actinomycetales; family Dermatophilaceae; genus Phosphoribacter. Next base: position 27,561 of record CAVYKM010000046.1, read on the forward strand.
CTGCACTCGATCGGGATCGAGCTGATCGCTGGGTTTGCGATCATCGCGACGTGGCTGGTGGGGCTGTGGACCCTCGGTCAGGGCTAGCCACATAGGCAGTACCACGAATAGGACTACCACTCGTCGCGGCTGCGGCGCTCCCATCGCTGCTCCAGGCGCTGCATGAACCCGCCCTGGCCTTTGCCCTTGGCGCCTTTCACCCGCTGCACAGTGCCGTCGGGGCCGACCGTGCCGGCCGGGCCGCCCTTGCGGGTGGGGGCGAAGGCGAACGCACCGCCGGCCACCATCACGATGAAGCCGACGGCTCCGAGCCACACGTGCTGACCGAGCACGGCCAACACGACCAGACCCAGCCCAGCGATGACGCCCAGGGCCGCAATGAGCAGGCGGCGCCGGCTGCTACCCAGGCCAGCACTGCGCAACCGCGTGGCGAAGCGCGGGTCCTCGGCGTACAGAGCCTGCTCCATCTGCTCGAGCAGCTTCTGCTCGCGTTCGGACAGCGCCACGGCCGACTCCTCCTCGCGTCAGATAGTCGTTTCTTAGACGTCTCAGGCGGTCCCCGGAGTTCCCGGTCTGGTGCGTCACTCATCAGGATAGGTCGCCGCGGGCCCGGGTGGAACCCGTGCGCTATTTCTCACGCCTGCGCTCGCCGAGATGGTCGGACGGGGGTGGTTCACGGGGCCCGTCTGGCGCGCGGTGCTCGGGCACGAGGGACGCTGGCCGCACGGCACCGGCACCGAAGCGAGCGCTGGCCCGGTCGACCGCTCGGTCGGCATCTCGCCAGCCGTGGTCGGGGTCGTCGAGCCGCGGCTGCAGCGCGGCACTCTGCCGTTCCACGAGCCCCTCCAGGCGCACACCCACCAGCCGCACCCGGGCTCGCTGCAGGCCAAGCGCGTCGTACAAGGCCCGGGCGGTGGCATAGATGTCGCGGGACACGTCGGTCGGGTCGCGAAGGGTCCGCGACCGCGTGATCGTCGTGAAGTCGGCGAAGCGCACCTTGAGGGTGACGGTTCGCCCGAGCAGCTGCGCCGCCCGCACCCGGGCTGCGGTGCGGTCGCTCAGCTTGAGCAGCTCGCGGCGGATGACGACCGGGTCGTCGATGTCCCGGGAGAACGTCTCATCCGAGCCGATGCTCTTCTCCTGATGCTCGGGCTCGACCCGGCGCGGGTCGCGTCCCCAGGCCAGGTCGTGCAGGTGGGATCCGCTGACGTCGCCAAGCGCCCGGCGCAGCGTGCCGAGCGGGGTGTGGGCGATGTCGGCGACGGTGCGCAGCCCGAGGCGCGCGAGGGCCTCTTCGGTGCGGTCGCCGACTCCCCAGAGCGCGCCGACCGGCAGCTGGTGCAGGAAGGTCAGGGTCTCGTCGTGGGGCACGACGAGCAGCCCATCTGGCTTGGCCAAGTTGGACGCGAGCTTGGCGACGAACTTGGACGAGGCAACCCCGATCGAGCAGGTGATGCCTTGCTCGTCGGCGATCGTGTCGCGCAGCCACTGGGCGATGACCGTCGGCGGGCCCATCCTGCGGACCGCCCCCCCGACGTCGAGGAAGGCCTCGTCGAGCGAGAGCGGCTCGACCAGCTCGGTGACCGAGCGGAAGGTGGCCATGATGGCGTCGGACATCGCGGCATACCGGTCGTGGTCGGGGCGCAGGACGACCGCGTGGGGGCACAGGCGCCGCGCGCGGGCCATGGGCATGGCCGAGGTGACGCCGAAGACGCGCGCCTCGTAGGTGGCCGACAGGACGACCGAACGGCCGGACCCGCCGATGATGACGGGGCGCCCACGCAGGTCGGGGCGGTCGACGAGGGACGCAGAGGCGTAGAAGGCGTCCATGTCGACGTGCAGCACGGTGGCGCCGGTGTCATCAGGGGGGTCGCTACCAGCGCGGGGCGGCGGGCGGAACTGGCGCCGGCTCATCGCGCTTGCCTCGAGCGACCGGTGACCTCAGGCGCGGACGGCGACGAGGTGCAGGCCGGCTCCGAGCTGGCCGAGGAAGTCGTATGCCGGGTGCTCGGCGAGCGCCTCCTCGAGGGCGAGCAACGCGGCCCGCTCGGCGTCTGTGTCGACGCAGTGCGGTGGGACCAGGTCGCTGAGCAACCGGATCCCGTGCCAGTACAGAACGCGCAGCCCCGCGGCGGTGACGAGGTCCTCGAGCTGGTGGACGTCGAACCGGCGAGGCAGCGGGTCGCTTGGCCCCCAGCGCCCGTCGTCGCTCGTGAGCAGCGCGTGGGCCCGCTCGAACTCTCCGGCGAGGGTGCGGGCGACGACGGCAGCCAGCCGGCCGGCGACGAGCAGAGAGAGGTGACCATCGGGGGCCAGCGCCTCGGCGGTCGCGCGGAGCGTGGCCGCCGGGTCGTCGACGACCTCAAGGACGCCGTGACAGCAGACCAGGTCGAAGGAGCGGTGCGGTAGGACGTCGGCGAGGGTGTCTGCGTCGCCCTGGATGCCGACGACCCGCTCGGCAGCGCCCGCCTCGGCGGCGCGGCGCTCGAGGGCGGCAAGCGCATCGGGGCTGGGGTCCACGACGGTGACCTCTGCGGTTGTGTCGGGTCCCAGCCCGGCGAGGGGGACGGCCAGCTCTCCGGTCCCCCCGCCGAGGTCCAGGACGCGCAGCGGGCGGCCCAAGGCGGCGACGCGTTGCTGCGCCAGCTCCTGCACGGCGACCCAGAGCGCCGCGGTGCGTAAGGCGGTCGCGGCACGACGCGCTCGGCGTTGCTGCTCGGGCACCTGCTCACCCTAGTGCTCTCCTTGCCAAGGCACGGCGGCCCTTGCTCCGATGCCGAGGTGGCCGGCCGGCCGCCGTCACCGGCGGCTCGTGCCTCCGCAGGTCAGATGGCGACGAGGCGGACGAGGTCCTCGAGCCCCGAGAAGTCACCGCCGTTGCGCGTGTAGAGCTCCAGGCCGTTTGCATGGGCTGTCGCGGCGATGAGCAGATTGGCGAAGCGGCGACGAGATCTTCGTCCGCCGCTGACGGTCGCGGCGACCATGAGGCCGTAGCTGCGTGCGGCCACACTGTCGAACTGGAGCGGCTCGAAGGTCGCCTCGACCTCCTGGAGACGAGCCTGGCGCCTCGCTCGTTCGGCGGGGGTGGCAGCCAGATGCGGTCCTGCCGCGAGCTCGGCAACTGTGATCGCCGAGATTGCCATCTCGTCCGGGAGTGCTGCGATGACGGCCGGGTCATGCCAGTCGATGACGACAGACGTGTCGAGCAGCCCGGACGCCATCTCACAGCCCCTGGTCGATCACCCGGTCGAGGTCGGCCCGGAACTGATGCCGGTCGATCCGCACTCCAGCGGACGCCAGTTTCTCGACCTGTTCCCGGGAGACGAGAACGCGGCGATCCGAGCGAAGCGGGCGCAGTTCCGCAACCGGTTGACCATTGCGCGTGACGACGAAGGTCTCGCCGGCCGTCACCGCCTCGATCACCTTCGCGTTGTCGTTGCGCAGCATGCGCTGCGGGATCGTCTTCGCCATGAGTCATTGTAGCACTCTGGCTACAAGATGCGACGGTCATTGCCCTGCACTTCCGGGGCTGGCATGCCAGAGCTTGCGCGGCGGCTGACCGGGCAGCTCGTCGGTCGCCAGCGCCCGGGCGGCCCGCACATCCTCGCCCGGGGGTCGGACGTCGGCGTACGGGGACTGGCGAAAACCGGAGGCATGCACGAGAACGCGACGACTCGGCGAGGGTCCTCGCGCCGCTCCCCCGCCCATGCCTCCGGCCCGGGTACGGCCGTCCGAGTCGGTGGGACTGGTCGAGCCGCTCCCGGACGCGCCGGCATACTGCTCAGTGAGGGCGGCGGCCGCCGCCGCAGCGAGGTCGACGGCATCGCGGTCGGCCTCAGCGAGCGCCGCCCAGAGGGCCGCCTGGGCGTCCGGCCCGTTGCCCCCGGCGGCGGTCCAGGCCTCCCACAGCCGGGACAGCTCCCAGGCGCCGGTCGCACGTATCGACAGGCCGCGCCGGCCCGTGCGCCGGACGACGCCGCGGACCAGGAGCATCCACGAGTGGAAGACGGTCGCGGCATACGGGCCCTGGACGTCCTCGAAGAACGTCGCGTCGACCGGCCCGGTGCCGTCGTCCAGGGTGAGGAAGACGACCCGCCGGCCCGACCGCACCGGCGGGGTCTGGGTGGCGACCTTGACGCCGGCCACCCAGACCTCACTGCGGCTGCGCACGTCGAGCAGGTCGCGCGAGCGGACCACGCCGAGCGCGTGGAGCATCGGGGCGTAGAAGTCGACGACGTGGGCGCTCGCGTCCAGGCCGAGGATCTCCAGCTCGGCCCGCACCCGCTCGGGCCCGGTGAGCTCGGGCAGCCCGCTGCCGTGGGTCAGCTGCGGCGTGTCGCCGAGGTCGAGGGTGAGCTGGGTATGCCGGTCGGCTGCTCGCACCGGCGCGGCCGCCTGGGTCTGGGCCGCGGCGAGCGCCGTGATGTCGGTGTCGCGGATCAAGCCGGGACCGCTTGGGACGCCTGGCTGCTGGGCCATGACCGGGTCTTGCGCCCGGGGGTGTGCCGCGGCGAGCGCCGCCTGGTCGGTGACCGGCGCCCCGGCGCCCACTCCGCCCGGTCCGGTGGCCGACATCGACGCCGGACGCCGGGACCACTTCGCCGCGTCGCCGCCCCGAAGGGACCCGCCGCCCGACCGAAACCAACGGTCCAGCTCGGCGACGTGCAGGAGCAGGTCGCGACGGGTGACCTTGTCGCGCGACCCGGTCGCGCCCCCGGCCCCGAGCCCGTACACCGAGTCGAACCCTCCGGCGAGGACCAGCCGCTCGACCACCGGCCGGCTGACGTGGGCGCGGCGCCAGAAGTCGGCCAGGGTCGCGTACGGCGCCCCGGCGACGGTCCGGGCGATCTCGGCCTCGGTGATCCCCTTGACGTCGGCGAGCGAGATGCGGATGCCGTACCCCCGCGCATCCGGCAGGTCGGTGTGCGCCAACCGGGGCGGCTCCGGTCCGGTGACGTCGACGCGCTCGACGGCATACCAGGGTTTGGAGGCGTTGACGTCCAGGCCGAGGATCTCGATGCCGAACGAGCGGGCGTCATCGAGGATGAGCCGCTTGGGGTACATGCCGGGGTCGTGGGTGAGCACCCCCGCGAAGAACGCGGCCGGATGGTGGGTCTTCAGCCACGCCGACTGGTAGGTCGGCAGGGCGAAGGCGGCTGCATGCGCCTTGCAGAAGCCGAACGACGCGAACGCCGCGAGCACTGCCCAGATCCGGTCGACGTCCGCGCGCGAGTAGCCCCGCGCGAGGGCGGCTGGACGCCACCAAGCCTCAACCTCAGCCTGACCCTTAACTGACCCCAGCGCCCGGCGCACCTCGTCGGCCTCGGCTAGGGTCACTCCCGTCGTCTCGGCGACGATCAGCAGGATCTGCTCGTGGAAGACGACGACCCCCTCGGTCTCGCCGAGGGCCTTGACGAGGGTCGAGTGCAGGGAGTCGGCGTCCGCCCAGCCCTGCCGGGCGTTGAGGAACGGCACGATCATGTCCGACTTGACCGGGCCGGGCCGGAACAGCGAGATGTCGATGACGAGGTCCTCGAAACGCTCTGGGCCGAACTTGCCGATGAGCTTCACGCTGCCCGGGGCTTTCGATCTGGAAGCACCCGAGCATGTGAGTTGTGACGGATGAGCCGGAAGGTCGCCTCGTCGTCGAGCGGCACCTGGCGCTGGTCGTCCAGATCAACGGGTATGCCGTCCACGCGCGCCACCTCGTCGACGGCGTCGGCCATCGCCGACTGCATCCGGATGCCCAGGACGTCGAGCTCGAGCAGGCCGAGGACCTCGACGTCGTCCTTGTCGAACTGGCTCATCGGGAACCCCATCCAGCTCGCCTCGACCGGGGTGCGGTCCAGCAGGCCGCTGTTGGACAGGATCACCCCGCACGGGTGCACGGCGATGTGCCGGGGCAGCCCGTCGAGTCGCTCGACGAGGTCGAAACATGAGGTCGTACCGCGGCGAGCCCAGCCCGCTCACCCGCAGCTCGGGCAGGTCGGCGATGGCCGAGCGGGCGTAGCGGGCCGAGACATGCGGAAACGCCTTGGCCATGGCGTCGACCTCGGCGGGCGGCAGCCCCAGGGCGGCACCGACGTCACGGATCGCGTGGCGGACCCGGTAGCTGTCCATCATCGACACGCAGGTGACCCGCTCACCGCCGAAGCGGCCGAGGAATCTTCTCGTAGAATCTCGGTACGCCGGGCCGACTCGACGTCGATGTCGATGTCGGGCAGCTGGGCTCGAAGTGTGGTGCAGAAGCGCTCCATGAGCAGGTCGTAGCGGATCGGGTCGACGCCGGAGATGCCGAGCAGATAGTCGACGAGCGAGCCGGTCCGGATTCGCGGGCCGCCACCCGGACCCGCATCTCCCGGATGAGGTCGGTGACCGTGGCGACCGTGAGGAAGTACGTCGGGTAGCCCAGTGCGGCGATGACGCCCAGC
>CAVYKM010000047.1:0-53851 GCA_963769085.1 uncultured Actinomycetota bacterium
ATCGAGCCGTGACGCGTTCGCGGCCAGCGTTGTTGGCAGCCGCTGATCGCGCGCGGTCGCGGTTGGGCTTATCCGATGAATGGCCGGCCTTGGTAGTGGAGCGCATGGGTGAGGCGCAGGCGCATTGATGGGTGCAGGTCTAAGACGGTCGATTTGGTCGAGGGTGAGCCACTCGACCTCGCTGGATTCGCTGCTAGGTCGTGCTGTCTCCGCCGATTAGCTTGGCGCGGAAGGCAAGCGAGAACTGCTGGCGGACTTCGCCGTCGTCGTACGCCATGACGTGGCGGGGGTTGGTGTAGGTGCCGGTCAGGGTCTCGACCTCGACGTCGTACCCGGTTTCTTCCTTGACTTCGCGGACGACCGTCTGGGCGATGGTCTCGCCTGGCTCATGGCCGCCGCCGGGCAGCGCCCAGCGGTCGTTGTCGGTCTTGTGGATCATGAGGATGCGGCCGTCGGTCGTCCTGCACGATGGCGACGACGGAGGGCACGACGCTGTTGATCGGTGGGGCGTTGTCGTCGTCGATGTAGTCAATGCGGGCCATCACGCCACGATAGGCCGTCAAGCGGGCTCGGCTGCTCGCCCAGATGCGCTCGAAGGACTCCATGTAGTGCGCGAAGCAGTCGGCCGCCGGGTATGCGGTTGAGGTGCAGGACGGGTGACTCGCCCGCGCCGCAGCCGTAGGTGTGCACGTTGGCCAGGAGGACGTCGTCGAACCGAAAGACGGACGTGTAGAGCGTCGTGCCGTGCCGTCGTGCCTCGACGGGGCCTGGGCGAGCAGCGGGGTGAGGTAGTTCCAGCTGAGGTGGCAGCGGGCGGCCATCAGGTCGCCAATGCCTTCCTCGTCGCCTCGGCGGGCAACGGCGTCACTGTCGGGGTCGCCGAACAGCAGACGCACCCGGACACCGTTGCTCGCGCGCTCGGCAAGGAGTTCGGTGAACCCGCCGACGCTGTCGTGGAGGAAGCTGGCGGCGTAGGCGAGCAGGTCGATCGAGTCGGTTGCCTGCTGGATGAGCTCGACTCCAAGTCTCCGCCGGGACGGATCGTCGGCTCGGATAGAGGCCGACGAACTCCGCCTGCGTGGCGGAGCGGATGATCTTGTCGGATTCCGTTGCTGGCCATAGGAACCCATCGGTCTTGCCGAGGGCCGCCGCGGTCTTCATCCGGTGACCGCGATGAGGGACGCGGTCAGTGGTGATCCACCGCTCTACGGTCTTCGGGTCGACGCCTACGCGCTCGCTCAGCAGTTGAGACGTCATGCCGGCCGCAGTGATCGCCGCTCGGAGTCGCTCATTGGACATGATTCCCCCTTTGGTATGCCTTGGGACGTTTCTATCAGGCAGAGACGTCCTGAGGTGTCCCGACACGCGGTGTAACTGTCCCTGTCTATGGCGATTTGGTGTAGTCAGCCCCGCTGAACGGGGACTGCGCGTGAGGTCCACGCAAGAGGACCAGGAAGGCGACGAGAGCCATGGCGATGCAGAGGCGGTTGCGGGTGGCGCACGGGGATGTGTTCCCGGCGGGTGCGTTCTTGAAGGGGCAGGCGGAGCCGGTGGCGGACTTCGACGCGCCGAAGCGCGACGACGGGTCGCGTCCGCAGGTGAAGGACAAGGACACCGGCCTGCTGCTGTGGCAGGTCGTCGTCCTGGACGCGGACGAGGTCGCCTCGCAAGCGGGAGACGGCGTTGTCGGTGAAGATCGCGGCGAAGGTGGCGCCGGTGCCGCCGGAGAACAAGACCGGCTCGCCGTGGACGCCGGTGGAGTTCGTCGGGCTGACGGCGTTGCCGTATGTCGAGGAGACGCCCGACGGGTCGGGGTCGGATCGCCTGGTCGTACCGGGCCGAGGGCATGGTGGCTCCGGGGCAGGCCGGCAAGGACGTGGCCTGATGACGTCCTGTCGGCGCCGGCAGAGGCCTCGCCGTGGCGCAGTGTTCGGCTGGCCGCCGGAGGGTGCCGGTGACTTCGCCGACGTCGCGTGGGTGGTGGCCGAGGCGTCTGGGCAACGCCTCGGGGGTGCGCGGCCTGGATGTGCGGCGGTTCGCCGTCAGGGGTGTCGGTTCACGTGACACGACGGCCCGGAGTACGTGCGCAGCATGGCCGCCGGCTTCGGATGGGAGCTGTACGAGCCGGACGCGACGTACGCGACCACCTACGGCCAGCTCGGCGAGGTCCGGGTCAACGTCACGTGGATCGCGCCGCGTCCGGACGACCCGGAGTCGACGAGCACGGGGTGTGGGTAGTGAGCAGGCGTGGCGTGCAGCTGGCCCCGGTCGGGAAGGCCGTGGGTCGGGTGCTGCGTGTCTGGGTGCGCCTGCTGCGCGGGTTCCCGGTGTATGCCGTCGTGGCGATGGTGCTCAGTGTCGCGGCGGTGCTCACCGGTAGCCGCGCGGTCCTGGTCGGCGCTGGTGGCGTGGCTGCTGCCCTCCGTGGTGGCCGCGAGCTGGGCCGCGTTCTGGCCCGGCTCGTTCGATCGGTTCGCTGCTGGACCGTATCGGCGGTGGACCTGGCGCCGGTGGGCGCGGCGCCACTGGGCCGCTCTCGCGCTGGACTGCGGCCTCGCCGCCGCCTGCCGATGGCGTATCGGCCCGGTCAGCCGCGGCCGGTGCGGCAGTGGGCGGTGCCGCAGCTGGTTGCGCGTGGCGACGAGCGGTGACGTGCTGACGTTGACCGTCCGGGTCCGGGCCGGGCAGACCCTCGAGGAGCTGGAAGCCGCCGTGCCGGCTCTCGCGGCGGCGGCGGACGCCGTGTCGCACCGGGTCCGGCCGGTGTCGCCGTCGGTGGTCGAGGTCGACCTGGTGCTGCGCGACACGCTCGCCGCTGCGGCCGCCGCGCGCCTGCCGGACGCGTCGGCGACCGGGGTGGACGAGGTGCGCGTCGGGCGCCGGCAGGATGGCGTCGCCGTGGCTGTTGCCGCTGCGGGGCCGGCACACGCTCGTGGTGGGCTGCTCCGGCGCCGGCAAGGGCTCGCTGCTGTGGGGGATCGCCGCCGGCCTCGGCCCGGCCGTGCACGCCGACGTGGTGCGGCTGTGGGGGATCGACCTCAAGCGCGGCGTCGAGCTGGGCATGGGCCAAGCCCTGTTCCACGCGACCGCCGCCACCCCAGCGGACGCGATGAGCGTGCTGGCCGAGCTGCTCGACGTGATCGACGCCCGCGGCGCGGCGATGGTCGGCCGGTCCCGGCTGCACGAACCGTCGCCGGGTGACCCGCTGCATGTGCTGGTGATCGACGAGCTGGCCGCGTTGACCGCCTACGCGGACCCGGACACCAAACGGGACGCGGGCCGGCTGCTGTCCGAGGTGCTCACCCAGGGCCGGGCGCTCGGGGTGGTGGTGGTGGCGATGGTGCAGGACCCGCGCAAGGAAACCGTCGAGCATGCGCGGCCTGTTCACCCAGACCGTCGCGCTGCGGCTGCGCTCGGCCGAGGAGACCCGGATGGTCCTCGGCGACGGGATGGCCGCGCTGGCGCCGGCGCACCGGATCAGCCCCGCCGCGCCCGGCACCGGGTACGTCGTCGGCGACGACGGCACGGTCGACCTGGTCCGCGCCGACTGGTGGAGCGACGAGCTGGTCCGCCAGGCCGCCGCCACCTACCCCGCCCCCATCGCCGCTGCGGCTGGTGCGAACCCGACTGCGAGCCGAGTCGATGCGGTCGCGCCGGTCGCGATCGCGGCGCGTCCGCGCAAGCCACGGTCACCCCACGCATCGCGCCGGCCGGCGCCGGTCGTCGTGGTCGACGGCGAGGTGGACACCATGACCGCGCAGCCGCCCGCTGGGCGTGGCTGGACGTCGGCCAGCTGCGCGACCCGGCCGGACCTGCCGTGGATCGCCGACGCCGGCGGACGTCGACGCTCGACGATGCCGGCGCGGATGCGGGCGCGTGTGCGCCGCGCTGCCCGGTGCGCCTGGACTGCGAGGCCGCCGCGGCGTCGTGGCAGGTGACCGCCGGCTGGTGGGCCGGCTCACAGCGAGCCACGACCCCGAGCCAGACGCCGGACCAGAGAGCCGGCGGCGGTGTGGGTGCCGGTGCACGGTCGGCCGGCGCCGGCGCGTCCTGCCCGGCGCGCTGCAGGGCCTCCTGGACTTCGGCGATGCCGCATGACCACGCTGACTCGGCGAGCGCGGCGCCGCTGGACCTGTGCGGGCTGTCCGAGCACGCGACGCGGGATGTGCAGCGGCGGCTGGCGGATGGGTCGTGGCGGGACTGGTCGGAGGCCGCGTCGCGGGTGGGGTTCTGCGCCTGCCCGATCCGGTTGCACGGCTCGGTCGGTCACGATCGACCGGTCCACCGGGCGAGGTGCTCGACTCGTTCTCGTCGGACGATGCGCCGCTGGGGGTGTTGCACGTGCGGTGCGGCAACCGCCGCGCCGAGGTGTGCCCGAGCTGTCGCGGCGTCTACGCCCGGGACACGTTCGCCATGGTCAACGCCGGGGTGACCGGCGGCAAGACCGTCCCGGAGTCGGTCGCGGCGAACCCGTTGCTGTTCGTCACGTTGACCGCGCCCTCGTTCGGGGCGGTGCACACCGCGCCGGGACGGCCGGGCCGCTGCCGCCCTCGCTCGCCGCGTCCCGGTGCGCCCACGGCACGCCCGACCAGCTGCATGGCCGATCCACGCGGCGGGCGAGCCCGCTGCTGGGGGCGCCGATCTGCCCGCGAGTGTTACGACACCGCGTCGGCGGTGGTGTGGCAGTGGTGGGCGCCGGAGCTGTGGCGCCGGTTCACCATCACGCTGCGCCGCTGCCTGGCCCGCACGCTCGGGGTGGCCGAGTCGCGGCTGGGCGAGGTGGCGTCGGTGCAGTACGCCAAGGTCGCCGAGTTCCAACAGCGCGGCCTGGTGCACTTCCACGCCCTGATCCGCCTCGACGGCCCGGCCGCCGAGGGCATCGGCGCACCCGCACCGCTCGACGCCGCCGCCCTCGCCGCGGGCGGTGCGGGCCGCGGTGCCGGGTGTCGAGGTCCTCGCTCCCGGCGTGGATCGACGAGGACGTGCCGCGTCGGTTGTGTTGGGGCCGGCAGGTCGACGTGCGGATCGTGCGACCGGGGCAGCGCACCGACGACCCGACCGGGCCGCTGACCGCCGGGCAGGTGGCCGGGTACCTGGCCAAGTACGCCACCAAGGACGCCGGGCACCTGACCGGCCACGGGCAACGCCGCCCGCACATCGAGGCGCATGCAGCGGGTGTGCCGCGACCTGGCCGAGCGGGCGTACGACGCGGACGGGATCGCCTCGCCGTACGCGCTGTTGGGCAAGTGGGTGCACATGCTCGGCTTCCGCGGGCACTTCTCCACCAAGTCCCGCCGCTACTCGATCACCCTCGGCGCGCTGCGCCGGGCCCGGGCCCGCTGGCAAGCCCTGGCGGCGCAGTCGCGCCGAACCGGCGAGCCGATCGACCTGGCCGACCTCGACGCCCGGCTGCTGGCCGACGACGAGGACGAAACCACGCTCGTGGTCGGGCACTGGATCTACGTCGGCATCCGGCTGGCAAACCGCCGGCGACCAAGCCCTGGCCCTGGCCGCCGCCGCGCGAGCCCGCGAGTACGCCCAAGCCCGAGCCGAGAAGACGCAGGCGTGACCATCAGCAAACAAAGGCAGGGAGGGTGCTCGGATGAGCGAGGCAACGATGAACGAGGTCCGTCCTCCGGCGCTGCTGCGGGTCGGCGAGGCGGCCAGCTGGTGCCGGATCACGGTGCACACGCTGAATCACCTTCGGCTGCATGGCCGGTTCGCGCCGGCCATCAAGATCGGGCGGCGGTGCTTCTGGACGCCGGAGGACCTCAACGCGTGGATCGAGGCGCAACGAGAGGGGCAGCGGTGATCTACAAGACGCCGTACGGCACGTGGCGGGTCAAGGTGAAGTACAAGGGCGTGACGGTGGCCGATCGCACCTTCGACCGCAAGGGCGACGCTGTCCGATGGGAGACGGAGCAGAAGCGGCTGCTGATCTCCGGTGAGTTCGTGGCGCCCGGCGCCGGCCGGATCACGGTCCGGGAGCTGGCCGACGAGTTTCGGGACGCGCGGCGGGGCCAGGTCTCGGTTCGGGCTTGGGAGTCGGACGTGAGCGCTCTGAAGGTGCACATCCTGCCGGCGTTCGGCCGGCTGCCGATCTCGTCGGTGTTCGGCAGTGCAGGTCGAGCGGTTCTTGACGGACCTGGCGGTGTCGCGCTCGGTGCGGACAGCGGCTCGGGTGAGGACGACTCTCCGCGGACTGTTCCGGTACGCGGTCCGAACTCGTCGACTTGCCACCTCGCCGGCCGACGGTGTGCCGCTGCCACACCCGGACTCGCGAACGGGCTCGGTGGTGGAGATCGATCCGTTCCCGCTGGAGCGAGCTGCTCGGGGTGGTCGAGGCACAGCGCGCGCTGGCAGGACGGTACGCCGATATCACCCTCGTGCTGGGGCTGACGGGCGTGCGCCTCGGTGAGCTGCGGGGGCTGCGGGTGCGGGACGTGGTGTCGGTGCCGTATCCCGCGCTGCTGGTGAAGCGATCGGTGCCTCAGTCCGGTCGGACCGGCGCGGTGATCGAGCGCTCGACGACCAAGAGCGGCCGGTCTCGTCTCGTGCCGTTGTCCGACCTCGTGCGGCCGGTCGTGCGAGTCATGGGCGCAGGGCCGCCAGCCGGACCAGCTGCTGTTCCCGGCGCCGGAGGGTGGGTACCTGCACGCGCAGAACTGGCGGCGTGCGGTTCGCTGGTCCACGACGGGGCTGGGCAGGCGGCCGCATGATCTGCGACACACGGCGGCCAGCCTCTGGATCGCGGCCGGCGTGGACATCAAGACGGTGTCGGCGTGGCTGGGTCATTCGACGCGCGAAGCTGACGCTGGACACGTACGGGCACCTCATGGGGACGGACGCCGATCGGGCTGCTCTGGACCGCGTGAACCGAGTTCTCGGGTCCCGGCCGGGTCCTGCGGCGGGGCGAGGGCCAGAACGAGAGGGAGAGGAGGAGCGAGGAAATGGCGGTTGACCTGCGGGTTTGTGGTGTGCCCCCGGCTGGATTCGAACGAGCGACACCCGCTTTAGGAGAGCGGTGCTCTATCCCCTGAGCTACGAGGGCCTGGCGGGCCTGAAGGGGCCGCTGGGCACGAGAACCCATTGTGTCAGGTCACCCCGTGTGCGGGCGGCCCTCCGTCGGAGGCGCCCGGCATACCGGTCCATGCGAGACACCCCACGACACCGCGCGAGGTATGCCGGTCGAGTTGGTTAGCCTTCGGGGGTGACCGACCGCAGTGCAGCCGCTTCGCCCGACTCGTCCCGATCGGTGGCCGAAGCGATCACCGGCTGGGCAAAGGCCCTCGCCGACGTCGGCGGACCGAACACTCTCCTCTGGGCGTCCGACCGCCAAGGCGGTTCGCTCGATCTCACTACCGCGCACCCGGGCGGGGTCTCGATGCTGCTCGCCGGGCGGGTCACCCACCTGTCGGACCTGGTCCGCGAACCCGTGGCGTTTGCCGAAGCGCTCAGGGTGGTGCGCGACATCCATGCGCGAACCCGCCGGCTCGAGCGGGAGCGAGGCCTGGTCAGTGGGTTCGTCGCGGTCGGCATGGCCACGTGGGAGCCCCCCCGCACCGGCGCAACCGTCGCGGCACCGGTGCTGCTGCGCGCCTGCCGGTTGCGCCCGACCAGTCCTGCCGAGACCGACTTCGAGGTCGACCTGGCCCGGTCGGTCGAGGTCAACCCCGTGCTGGTCAACTACCTGCGTTCGGTGGCTGGCATCGCGGTCGACCCGGTCGGCCTGGCCGACCTCACGCGGGTTGCCTCGAGCTTCGACCCCTACCCGGTGTATGCCGCGCTGAACCGGTCGTGCGCCGAGGTCCCCGGCTTCGAGATCGCTCCGAAGCTCGTCCTCGGGCACCTACCCCTACGCGAAGCTGCCCATGGTCGCCGACCTCACCGAGAACACCGAGTGGCTGGCCCAGGTGGACCTCGTCGCGGCGCTGGCCGGTGACCAGGCCGCCCAGGGCCGGCTGCGCTCGGTGCTGCCCGACGTCGTCGCCGACCCCGAACCGGCGCGGGAGCTGCTGGTCCTGGACGCCGACGCCGGGCAGGCCTCGGTCGTCGACGCGGTCCGTGCGGGCACGTCCCTCGTCCTGCACGCCCCCCACGGCACCGGGGCCACCCAGACCGTCGCCAACGTCGTCGCTGCGCTTGCCCACGACGGCAAGCGAACGCTCGTCGTCACCCCGTCTCGTGCGAGCATCGCCGACCTGTCGCGAGCGGCTAGGCGACGCCGGCCTCGGCGACCTCATGCTCGACCTCACTGCCGCGGCGACGGACCGGCATACCGTCGCGGCAGACCTCGGCCGGACGCTGGACACGGTGGTGGCCCTGGACGACGAGGAGCTGCGCAGGGCCGCGGAGACCCCCGAACGAGGGACGCGCGCGAACGCGCGATCGTCGCGGCGCGTCGTGCCCTGGTCGACCACGTCGAGTCGGTCCACGAGACGCGACACCCTTGGGGAGTCAGCGTTCACGATATCCAGGCCGCGATGGCCGCGCTCGCCTTTCACAAGCCCGCTCCTGGATCACGAATCCGCTTGCGTGGCAAGGCGATCCACCAACTTAGCCGCACCAGGGTCGACGAGCTGGCGCGGGAGCTTCGCGAGGCGGCGGAGGCCGGTGCGTGGTCGGACGACCCCGGCAGGCGACCCGTGGTACGGCGCGCACGATCGGGTCCGAGGACGAGGTTCGTCAAGCCCGCGAGGTCGTCAGGCGGCTAGCCGAGGGCGGGCTGACCGAACCCGCCAAGACGCTGGACGCCATCCTCGCCGAGTCGGCCATCCCGCCGGCGACCTGCGTCGACGACTGGGACACCGCCTTGCGGACGATGCGCGGGCGTCCGCGACACGCTCGAGGTGTTCCGGCCGGAGGTCTTCGACATCCCGCTGGACGAGCACGTGGTTGCGACCGGGCTCGCGCAGCGTTCCGCGCGGCGCGGAGCAGGTCAAGCTGGGCTGGCTGGCCCGCGCGCCGAGTCCGGCGCCAGGCCCGGCGGATGCTGCGGCCTGGACGCCCGCCGGCCGACCTGCACGCCGAGCTGGTCTCGCGCGCGAGAGCAGCGCCAGGACTGGCACCGCCTCGTCGGCGCCGGAGGCCGTCCGGAGATCTCGCCCCGCCTCGACGAGGCGCAGCAGGTCTACGACGTTCTCGGTGACGATCTGGCCTGGCTCGGCGAGCGGCTCGTCGGGCACTGAGGACGGCGGCGACCTGACCCATCTGTCCGCTGCCTCGCCTGCGCGCGCGGATCAGACGGCTCGCCGAGCGCCTGGATCGCCTCGACGTGCTGCCGCGGGTGTCCTCGGTGCTGGCCGCGCTGCGCGAGGCCGGCATGGGGGAGGTGCTCGACGACTTCGCTCGGCGTGGCGTCGCTGCCGACGCAGGTCGGTCCCGAGCTCGAGCACATCTGGTGGGCCTCGCTCGCCCTCGACGTCACCGAGGCCGATCCGCGCTGCCGCGACCACAACGGGCCGGCCCTGCACGAGGCCGCCGAGCGGTACCGGGCCCTCGACCGCGAGCAGCGCGACGAGACCGCCACCATCGTGCGGGCCCGCGTCGACCAGCGCGCCCGCTGGCGGCTGGGCACGCACCCCCAGCAGGTGGAGCTGCTGCGCGCTCAGGCTGCGGGGGAGCGCTGGCTGCTGCCGTTCCACGACGTGTTCCGCGAGTGCGAGGACGTCGTCACCGCGCTGCACCCGTGCCTGGCGATGAGCCCGTATGCCGTCGCCCAGCTGCTTCCCCCGGGCACGTCCTTCGACCTGGTCGTCGTCCAGGACGCCTCGCAGCCTGCCCACCGCCGAGGTCGTCTCGGCGCTGTCCCGCGGCCGGCAGGCGCTCGTCGTCGGAGACCCGCACGGGGCACCACCGTCCGCGTTCGTCGTCGGACCGGCAGGCGCCAGTCGCGCCGCCTCCCCCGAGGCCCAGCCGGTCACCTCGCTGCTCGAGGAGGCGAGCGCGCTGCTGCCGGTCCGTGCGCTGGACTGGCATCACGGCAGCGCCGACGTGCGGTTGGTGGGCTGGTCCGCAGGCGATGTACGCGTCACCGGGCGCGCCCCGGCCGACGGCGCAGCCACCGATCCGGTTCGAGCGCGTCGAGGGCTCGGCGTCAGATGGCCGCCGGCGACGACTCGGCGATCGAGTGGACCCAGGCCGAGGTCGAGCGCATCGTCCAGATGGCCATGGACCACGCCCGGATGAGCCCGGAGCTCTCCCTCGGGGTCCTCGCCCTCACCGCTGGCCTGGCCAGCGAGGTCGAGTCGACGCTGCGGAACCAGCTGCAGGCCCTGGCCGCCCACGACCGCACCGACCCGGCGCTGGCGTTCTTCGAGGAAGACCGCGCAGAGCCGTTCGTCGTATCGGACCTTGACTCGGCGTACGTCGGACGCGACGTCGTCATGCTCGGGGTCGGGCTACGGACGCACCCCGCACGGGCGGGTACTGCACCGCTTCCCGTCACTTGCCGGCGCCGGGTGCCGAGCACCGGCTGGCCCGCGCCGCTGGCCTCGGCCCGCCAGGGCGCTGTACGTGGTCGTCGTCCCTGGCTGCGGCGGACCTGGACCCGGACCGACTCAAGACCGCCGGGGCCCGTGCGCTGCGCGAGCTGCTCGCGCGCGCTGAGAGGGACTGCGGCCGACGGCCGAGCCGGCCGAGCGCTGGCCTGAACCCGCTCCTTGACGACCTCGCCGCCCGGCTTCGGCAAGAAGGGCTACGGTGCAGACCGCGCCTCGGACCAGGTCGCCATCCGGTGGAGCTGGCCGTCGGACATCCGATCGGTCAGCGAACGGTTCCTCGTCGCCGTCGAGACCGACGGCCCGGAGTATGCCGGGCTGCTCGGCTCGCGGGCGCGAGACCGGTTGCGGGTGGAGCAGCTGGAGCTGCTGGGCTGGCGTCCCGTGCGGGTGTGGACGACCGACCTCTACCGGGACCCGGCCCGAGAGGTGGCTCGGATCGTTGCGGCGGTACGCGACGCCCGCCGCCCGAGCCGGTCGGATGAGGACACCCCGAGCGAGGACCACCGGCGAGCGCGGATGCCCCAGGCGACGGACCCGTCGGTGGTTGCCCCGGCACACGTGGCCAGGTCCTCGAACCCGCGAGCGTCGGAGGCAGCCGGAGACGACGACGGCGGCTGCGCCGCAGCGCCCAGCAGACGAGCGACGACACGGACCGTGGCTGGGGAGAACCCCCCGACGAAGGCCGCCCACGAGCTGTGGCTGCAGGAGCAGCGCCCGCCGCACTGGGAGTGACTGGCCCTCAGCGGGCGGCCCGCAGCTCGTCGCGGATCTCGGTGAGCAGGGCGACCTCCTCGGACGGCGCCTCGGTCTCGGCCTCCTCGTGCTTGGCCCGACGGGCGGCGATCGTGTTCATCGGGACGACCACGATGAAGTACACGGCGCGCGGCGATGATGAGGAACGAGATGAGCGCGTTGATGAACTCGCCGACAGCGAGGCCCCCGGACGCCAGGCCGAGAAGTCCGGCTGGCCGCCGAGCTTGCCGATCAGGCCCATGATCACGCCGACGAACGAGTCGACGATCTTGCCGAACGCGGTACCGACCACGACCGCGACCGCGAGATCGACGACGTTGCCGCGCATGAGGAAGTCTTTGAAACCCTTGATCATGAGCTGATCAGTCCTTCGTTAGGCGTGGTCCCCACGCGTACCCAAGGCTGCGGCAGGCCGTGAGCCTGCGGACAGCCACCGCGTCGCGCACTGCGTGTCGCGCCATGCTCCGGGCTGCGGAGGGCAGCTCGCGGTCTACCCGCTGCCGACACGGGGACCGTCACCGACGGGTCGAGCGCCGTGCATCGAGCGGCCAGGACGAACCCGGCGTGCCGGACCACCAGCCCAGCGCCTGCGGCGATCGCAGCGACATCGCTCTCGGGCACCGCCAGGACGACGCTTGCCGAGCCGGCCTGGCCGCTGATCGCGGACGGTTCGGCCATCCGTACCGAAAGCACGGTTCCTTGCGCCACCGGGGCTCCGGCACCGGCCGTGTGGACGGTGACCGCATCGCCCGGATGCACGGCACCGACGAGGGACGTGTCGCCGAGGGGGATCCCGACGGCGACCATCCCAGGCGGCTGCCCAGTGAGCATCGACCGCCCGCGCAGCCGGACGGACGTGATGATCTCCCCCGACGCGACCGGTCCGGTGACCGACTGCCCGACCACCTGGTCGGGCTCGGCCAGGACCTGGCTCGGCAGGTCGGCCGGGTCACGCGTCACGACCACGAGGTCCTCGCCTCCCAAGACGGCCCCAGCAGGGATGTCGTGCCCCGCCACGACCGCACCCACCCGGCCAGCCGGGGCCGGCGGCGCCAGCACCCGGACCACGGCGAACGCCGCAAGGCCGACGAGCAGGGCTGCGGTCAGCCTTCCGTACCGTCGCGATCCGGTATGCCGTGCGCCGCGACCGCATCCCCGCTCGCCGCGCGAACGGCATACCGGGTCGACCCAGCAGCCCAGCGCGGGGTAGGTCCTCGGCTGGGGGTGGGCCGAGGCGCCACGGCTCGGTACCAGTCAGGACGGGCCTCCTCACGCCGGGTCAGAGGCGGTCGGGTGAACCCGCAGCACCCAGCCGCCAATCCCGCAACGTACGAGCCCAACCGGTGCCCGTCCCAGGCGCCCCGGGCGAGCGGTGGACGACGTGAAAACCGCTCGGGGGGATGTGGAGAACTTCTGGGGGCTAGGGCGGTCAGGCCGGCGAGGCAGCTGCGGCGCCGGAGGAGGATGCGCTGCCCGAGCCGTCCGACGACCCGCCACCGGACCCCTTTGCCTTGCCGGAGTCGGAACCCCCGCCCGACGAGCCCGGGATGGAGGCCCCGGCGCGTGAGTCGGTGCGGTAGAAGCCGGAGCCCTTGAACGTGATGCCGATCGACCCGTAGACCTTGCGCAGCCGGCCCTCGCACTCCGGACAGATGGTCAGGGGGTCCTCACTGAACGACTGGACCAGGTCGAACGTGTGGCCGCATTGGGTGCACGCGTAGGCGTACGTGGGCACGGGCTCCTCCGGGTCGCTCAGTAACTGCCTCAGTCTACGTTGGCTTGCGCCGCGCGGCCGAATCCTTGCCGACCCAGCCGGCCAGCCGTCCATGCCGGCTCACCTGCACGATCCGCTTCTCGGTCGCCTCACGCGCGGCGTCCGTCGTGACGATGAGCAGCTGGTCGCCGTGGCGGATACCGGTTCGCGACGACGGCACGAAGGCGGTCTCCCCCCGGACGACCAGGGTCACGTTCGCCCCCTGGGGTAGCCGCAGCTCAAGGATGTCGACGCCGTGCAGCTTGGACGTGGGGCCGACCTCCACGGTCAGCACATCGGCCTTGAGCTGCTCCAGCGGCGTCGTCTCGACATTGACGGCAACCTGGCGCACTGACTCGGTAACCCGCAGCAGGCGGGCGGCCCAGGGCAGCGTCGGCGCCTGGATGAGCGTGTAGATCACGACGAGCACCAGGACCAGGTCGAACAGCCAGAGCATCTCTGAGGCCCCCACCGTGAGCGGCACCGTCGCGAGCACGATGGGCACCGCGCCGCGCAGCCCCGCCCACGACACGAATAGCTGGTCTCGCAGGCCGATGCGGAACGGCGTCAAGGACATCAGCCACCGACACCGGCCGGGCGACCAGCAGCAGCACGAGCCCTACGACGATCGCCGGGACCAGCTGGCTGCTCAGGCGCACCGGCGAGGCAAGCAGCCCCAGCATCACGAACAGCCCCACCTGCGACAACGAGCCCAGCGCCTCGGCGAACCCGGTAACCGCAGCACGGTGCGGCAGGCGCGTGTTGCCGAGCACGAGCCCGCACAGGTAGACCGCGATGAAGCCGGATGTGTGCAGGCCCGCGGCGACGGCATACGCGATGACGGCGATGGCGATGACCCCGAGGCTGTACAGGCTCGAGGAGGCCCCCGCGATCCGACCGACCGCCTTTGCCCCGACCCAGCCGATGGCCAACCCGATGGCCGCACCGGCAGTGAGCTCGAACAGGGCGAGCAGCGCGATGGCCCACCAGTGCTGCGGTTCCGGGTTCGGCGCCAGCTGCACGGACAAGGCGGTGGTCAGGATGATCGCCGGGCGCGTCGTTGAACCCGGACTCGGCCTCCAGCAACCCGGACAGCCGTCGGGGCAGCGCGACCGAGCGCAGCACCGAGAACACCGCCGCGGCGTCCGTCGAGGCAAGAACCGCGCCGATCAGCAGCGCCACCTGCCACGGCAGGTCGAGCAGCTGCTCGGCGAAGAACCCGACGATGGCGACGGACACGACCACCCCCACCGTCGACAGGACGGCAGCGGGCGCCACGACGTCCCGGATGCCTGGCCACCGCGTGGTCAGCCCGCCCTCGGCGAGGATGAGGATGAGCGCCGAGTAGCCCAGAACCTGGGTGAGGTAGACGTCGTCTGAAGTGGATGCCCAGGCCGCTCTCCCCGATGGCCAGGCCCAGGCCGAGGTAGAGCAGCAGGGTCGGCAGACCCGACCGGGCCGAGATCCGCACCGCGACGAGGGCGAGCAGCACGACGACGGCACTGAGCAGCAGCACCCCGGTCAGCTGCGGCAGGCCGAACGTCTCGTCCGCGCCCGCCCAGGCCAGCGACACAGGGGCACCTCCACTGCGGGGACGAAGCGCGGAGCGGTATGCCGGGTGCCCACCTGAGGGGGTCGCCCTCGGCGGGGGTGCCACGGCGCACCTCGGATCGTGTCCTAGTCTCGCAGGGTGGAGCGCGCGAGGGTCGTCCGCAACATCGGGCTAGGAGTGCTCGTCTTCGTCGTCATGTCCCTCGTCGCCGGCACGATCGTGGGAACCGGGCTGGTCCGCCGGGCCTGGCCGCAGACGAGCGGGTCCATCGCGTTGGAAGGGCTGGGGGCCGATGTCACGGTCATCCGCGACGCTCGCGGCGTGCCGGACATCTACGCCAGCAACGCCGTCGACCTGTTCCGGGCCCAGGGGTTCGTCGCGGCGCAGGACCGCTTCTTCGAGATGGACCTGCGCCGGCACATCACGGCCGGGCGCCTCGCCGAGCTCGTCGGCAAGGCGGGCCTGGACACCGACAAGGTGGTCCGGACGATGGGGTGGCGAAAGGTCGCCGAGGAGGAGCTGCCTCGGCTGGCTCCGGCCACCCGGCGGTACCTGTCGGCGTACGCCGACGGGGTCAACGACTACCTGGCCACCTCGGGAGACCCGTCCAACTTCGCCCTCGAGTACACCATCCTGGCCACCCAGCTGCCGGACTACCGGGTCGAGAAGTGGACCGCGCTGGACTCGCTGTCCTGGCTCAAGGCGATGGCGTGGGACCTGCGCAGCAACGTCGACGCCGAGCTCACCCGGGCCCGGCTGTCCGGGATCATGGACTCCGCCGCGCTGGCCTGGCTGTACCCGGCATACCCGTCCGCCCTGCACGAGCCGATCCTGTCCGAGGCCGACTGGCAGCCCGGGCGCGCCGCCTCCGCGACGCCCCCTGCGCTGACGTCTGGGCCGGCGGTGACGGTCGCTCGGGCGGCCCCAGCCGTCCCGACCCCGAGCACCGGGCAGGCGGCCGCGCTCGACGGCGCCGCGCAGTCGGTGGACAGCGTCACGGCCCTGCTGGGGACCGGCGAGGGGATGGGCTCCAACTCCTGGGTCGTGGGTCCGAGCCGGACGACGACCGGGAAACCGCTGCTGGCCAACGACCCGCACCTGGGGGTCTCTGTGCCGGGCATCTGGCACCAGGTCGGCCTGCACTGCCGCACCGTCACGGCGGACTGCCCGTTCGACGTGACCGGCTTCTCCTTCGCCGGTATGCCGGGCGTCGTCATCGGCCACAACGCCCGGATCGCGTGGGGGTTCACCAGCCTCGCGGCGGATGTCAGTGACCTCTACTACGAGAAGGTGACCGGCGACCGGTACCTGCGGGGCACCGAGCTGGTGCCGCTCGACGGTCACCAAGGAGGTCATCAAGGTCGCCGGCGGCGACGACGTGGACCTCACCGTCCGGCGCACCGTCCACGGCCCGATCGTCTCCGACGTCCTCGCCGGGACTGCCGACGTCGGCAACCGGCCGGTCATCGACGGGACGCTTGGTGCAGGGCGAGTCGTATGCCGTGTCGCTCGCCTGGACGGGGCTGGTCCCCTCGGCGACGGCGGACGCCATCTTCCAGGTCGACCGGGCGTCCGACTTCGGCCAGTTCCGCGAGGCCGCGCGCAACTTCGCGGCGCCGTCGCAGAACCTCGTGTACGCCGACGTCGACGGCCACATCGGCTACCAGTCACCGGGGCTCATCCCGCTCCGGGCGGCGTCGACGCCCGGGTACCCGCCCGGGTACCTGCCCTCGCCGGGGTGGGAGCCGCAGTGGGACTGGCAGGGCTTCCTCGCGTTCGAGCAGCTGCCCTGGGCCTTCGACCCGGCGGAGGGGTACCTTGTCGCGGCCAACCAGCAGGTCACGGGGGTGGTCCCGCCCTTCCTCACGGCCGACTGGGACGCCGGTTGGCGCAGCCAGCGGATCAACGACCTGGTGGCCCAGAGCGGACGGATCTCGCCCGAGCGGATGGGCCAGATCCAGGACGACACGTTCAACGCCTTCGCGCCGACCCTCGTTGCCGCGTTGCTCAAGATCGACCTCTCCGGGGACCAGTTCACCGGCGAGGCACAGGCGCTGCTGCAGGGCTGGGACTACACCCAACCGGCCGACGACTCCAGGTCGTCGGCGGCGGCCGCCTACTTCAACGCGGTGTGGACGGTCCTGGTGCAGGCGACGTTCGACGACCAGCTGCCCGCCGACCTGCGGGCCGACGGCGGCGGCCGGTGGTGGCTGGTCGTCTCCGGCTTGCTCGCCGACCCGGGCAACGCGTGGTGGGACGACCGGCGGACGCCGTCGGTCGTCGAGAACCGCGACGAGATCCTGCGCCGGGCCCTCGTGCAGGCCCGGCTCAACCTCACCAAGCAGGTCGGGTCACAGATCTCGGACTGGTCGTGGGGCAAGCTGCACACCCTGACCGTCACGAGCCGGGTCTTCGGCGGCGAATCGCTGCCGTCGCTGCTGCGCCGGGTGTTCAACCGTGGCCCGATCCCGCTGCCGGGCGGTTCCTCGATCGTCAACGCCAACGGCTGGGACGCCTCGAAGGGCTTCCAGGTCAACTGGGCCCCGTCGATGCGCATGGTCGTCGACCTCGGCGACCTCGACGCGTCGACCTGGGTGAACCAGACCGGCAACAGCGGGCATCCCAACCACCCCAACTACGTCGACCAGCTCGACACCTGGGCGGCCGGGGCCAGCTTCCCGTGGCCGTTCACCAAGGATGCGGTCGACGCCGCCCGCCAGTACGAGCTGACCCTGACCCCCAAGGCGTGAGCCACGGCTTGGCGATCTGGATGGGAGGGTTTGCGCCGTGATCCGTGTGGTTAAGGCTCCCATCGACCGCGGCCACGGCATACGGACGACCATTGCTCGCCGTTTCGCTGCCGGAGCACGGCGTGTCGGTGACCAATGGTCGTCGGTATGCCGGTTGACCAAGCCCTAAGTCCGCAGCCATACGACTCCACGGTCCGGGGTGATGACCCCGTCGACGGTCCGGTCGTGCGCCTCCGTCGGCACGGGCCCGTCGACCAGCTCGTCGTCCCACAGCAGCGTGAGGATCGGGACCCCGGCCCGCACGAACGACAGCGCGCCGTCGTAGCTGCCCCCACCTTGCCCAAGGCGCCGGCCGGACCGGTCCACGGCGAGCCCCGGCGTGAGCACGACCACCGCGGTGCCGATCGCCTCGGGCGGCAGCCGACGCCCGTCGAGGTCCCAGTCCAAGGTCAGGTCCGGGTTGGTGACCGGCAGCAACACCTCGTGCCCCGTCGCCCGTAGCACCCGCACGAGGACGTGCGTCGGGGGCTCGGTCGGCCGCGACTCATAGGCGGCGACGCGGCATACCGGCCCGCCGCGCTGCCCGTCGACAAGCGCGCACGCGGCGGCCGCGATGCGCTCTGCGGCCTGCTCGCGGCCCGGCTGGGCGGCCCGCTCACGCCGGCGCGCCCGGACCTGGGAGCGCACCACGCGTTTGGCCTCCACTGTGGGATCCACGCGGGCATCGTAGGCTGACCGACACGGACGCCGGTGTGCAGGAGTGACATGAGCGAGGCAGGACTGGCCCAGGCCCGTCGGCGGATGGCCGACCGCGGGATCGACGCCCGCAGCATCGGGGCGTTCGAGCACTACTACCGCCAGCTCGAGGGCGGAGCGCGCGGCACCATCCCCGAGAGCAGCATCGAACCGCTGGCCGACCTGCCGCAGCTCACCGGAGAGGGGTTCACCGAGCAGCAGCGGCGGGACGCGCTGGCCCGCACCGTCGTCATCAAGCTCAACGGCGGCCTGGGCACGAGCATGGGCCTGGAGGGCCCGAAGTCGGCGCTGCGGGTGCGCGGCGAGCTGACCTTCCTCGACGTCATCGCCCGCCAGCTGCTCGCCCTGCGCAGCCGGTATGCCGTGAGCCTGCCGCTGTTGCTCATGAACTCGTTCCGCACCCGTGAGGAGTCGCTGGCGATTCTCGCGGCCTATCCGGACCTTGCGGTCGAGGGGCTGCCCCTGGACTTCCTGCAAGGCGCCGAGCCCAAGCTGCACCGCCGACGGGCTCGAGCCCGTCGACTGGCCCGCCGACCCAGAGCTGGAGTGGTGCCCGCCCGGCCACGGCGACGTCTACCTCTCGCTGCTGTCGACTCGGGCTGCTCGATGCCTTGCGGGAGAGGGGGATTCGCTACGCCTTCCTCTCCAACTCCGACAACCTCGGGGCGACCTGCACCGCGGACATCGCGGCGTGGCTGGTCGCCAACGAGGTGCCCTACCTGGCCGAGGTGTGCGAGCGCACGGTCAACGACCGCAAGGGCGGGCACCTGGCGCGCCGGCGCTCCGACGGCCGGTTGGTGTTACGCGACATCGCGATGGTGGAGCCGGGGGAGGAGCAGCTCTTCGGCGACATCGGCCGGCATACCACCTTCGCCTCCAACAACCTCTGGGTCGACCTCGACGTGCTGGCTCGCCACCTCGACGAGCGCGACGGGGTGCTCGGCCTGCCGATCATCGTCAACCGCAAGACCGTCGACCCGTCGGACAAGACCTCGACCAAGGTCATCCAGATCGAGACGGCGATGGGCACGGCGATCGAGACGTTCGAGGGCTCGCAGGCGATGCTCGTGCCGCGCAGCCGGTTCCGACCGGTCAAGACCACGAACGAGCTGCTGCTCATCCGGTCCGACCGGTACGACCTGGACGCCGACTCGCAGGTCGTCCAGACGACCGACGCGCCGGAGCCGTTCGTCGATCTTGACGGGCACTTCACCCTGGTGCCCGACTTCGAGGCGCGGTTCCCGGCCGGCGTGCCGTCCGTGCGGGACTGCACGTCGCTGCGGGTGCGCGGCGAGGTGACCTTCGGCGCCGACGTGGTGTGCGTCGGCGACGTGCTCGTGCAGGCCGACTCCCCGCTCACCATCCCCAATGGCACGCGCCTCGGCGGTGACGGCTAGTGCGCACCCTCGACGAGCACCTGGCCGCCATCCTGGCGGCGCGTCGCCCCCTGCCGCCCACCCGGGTGCCGCTCGAGCAGGCGCTGGGACTGGTCGCCGCCGGGGACGCCGTCTCGCATGTCGACCTCCCTGGCTTCGACAACTCCGCCATGGACGGGTATGCCGTCCGCACGGCCGACGTGGCCGAGGCCGACCCCGCGCGCAGTGGCTCTGCTGTCACCCTGCCCGTCGTCCTGGACATTGCGCGCCGGCGATGCCGTCACCGAGCGCCTGCGGCCCGGACAGGCCGCCCGGATCATGACGGGCGCCATGCTGCCCGACGGCGCCGACACGGTCGTCAAGGTCGAGGACACCGACGGCGGAACGGTTCTCGTGCGGATCGAGCCGGGGCGCCGAGCCGGGAACCTGGATCCGGCGCCGTGGCGAGGACCTGGCCCGGGGGCGGCTCGTGCTCACCGCCGGCAGCGTCCTCACCGCCCGCCGGATCGGCCTGCTCGCCGCGTCTGGCCACCGCGACGTGCTCGTCCGTCCGCGACCGCGGGTCGCCGTGGTGTCCACTGGAGCCGAGCTCGTCGAGCCGGGACGCGCGCTGGCTGAGGGCCAGCTGTACGACGCGAACAGCTACCTGCTCGCCGCCGCCGTCACCATGGCCGGCGGCCGACCGGCATACCGAGGCAGCGTCGGCGACCGCCCCGACGAGGTCCTGGCGCTGCTGACCCGGCTCGCCGACGAGGTCGACGTCATCGTCACGTCGGGAGGCGTGAGCATGGGCGCGCACGACGCGGTCAAGCAGGTGCTGGCGCCG
Organism: uncultured Actinomycetota bacterium; assembly: GCA_963769085.1. Classification (GTDB taxonomy): domain Bacteria; phylum Actinomycetota; class Actinomycetes; order Actinomycetales; family Dermatophilaceae; genus Phosphoribacter. Next base: position 20,269 of record CAVYKM010000047.1, read on the forward strand.
CTGGGGACGGTCGAGTTCGTCCAGGTCGCGATGCAGCCGGGCCGGCCGCAGGGCTTCGGCGTGCTCGGTGGAGCGCCAGGTGCCGGTCTTCGCGCTGCCGGGCAACCCGGTGTCGTCGTACGTGTCGTTCGAGGTCTTCGTCCGTCCGGCGCTGCGCGCCATGCTCGGGCTCGACCCGGTGGTAGCCACGCCGGTGCCCGGTCGGCTGGGGGCGCCGCTACGCTCGCCGGACGGACGGCGCCAGCTGGCTCGAGCCCGGGCCCAGCGGACCCCCGACGGCTGGCAGGTCGAACCGCTCGCCGGGCAGGGCTCGCACTTCGTCGCCGACCTCGCCGAGGCCGACGCCCTGGTCGTCGTCCCGGAGTCGGTGACCGCCCTCGACGTGGGAGAGCAGGTCGAGGTGCTGCTGCTCGACGGCGCGGGCGAGAGGGGGGCAGCGTGAGCGAGCAACCGATGCGGCTCACCCATGTGCGGGCCGACGGAACGGCCCACATGGTCGACGTGTCCGGCAAGCAGGTGACGGCACGAGAGGCGAGCGCGGCTGGGCGGGTGCTGCTCTCCCCGGTCGCGGTGGCGGCGTTGCGCGAGGGCACGGTGCCCAAAGGGGACGCGCTCGCGGTGGCCCGGATCGCCGGCATCCAGGCGGTCAAACGCACCGCGGAGCTCGTGCCGCTGGCCCATCCCGTTGCCGTGCACGCCGCGAGCGTCGATCTTGCGGTGGCCGACGACGGCGTCGAGATCGTCGCCACGGTGCGTACCGCGGACCGCACCGGCATCGAGATGGAAGCCCTCACCGCCGTGGCCGTGGCCGCGTTGGCGCTCGTCGACATGGTCAAGGCGCTCGACCGGCGCGCGAGGATCACCGACGTGCGCGTGGTCGCCAAGTCCGGGGGCCGCTCCGGGGAGTGGCGGGAGCCATGAGCCGGCCCACCCCGCGCCGTCGTCATCGTCGTCTCCAGCCGCGCGGCCAGCGGCAGCTACGAGGACCGCACCGGCCCGGTCGTCGCGCAGCGGCTCAGCGACTGGGGGTATGCCGTCACCGGTCCCCTCGTCGTCCAGGACGGCGGCCACGGTAGGCAAGGCCCTCGGCACGGCCCTGGCCGCGCACCCGGACGTCATCATCACAACCGGGGGTACCGGCATCGCCCCGACGGATCTCACCCCGGAGCAGACCGAGCCATACCTGCAACGGCTGCTGCCCGGCATACCCGAGGCGATCCGTGCCGCAGGCCTGGCGAACGGCGTCGCGCCCGCGGTGCTGTCGCGCGGCCTGGCAGGCATGGCCGGCAGCACGCTCGTAATCAACCTGCCCGGCTCGCGCGGTGCTGTCGCCGACGCGCTCGGGCTTCTCGAAGGGGTACTGTCGCACGCGCTCGACCAGCTTGCCGGCGGCGACCACCCAGAGACCGCCGAGGGCTGAGGTGCCGGCGCCGCCCTGGCCCGTGGCCCTCACCGCACGGGACGGCTTTGCCTCCTCCCTTGCGCTGCGCCCCCTCGGTCGGGCGGACCGCAGCGAGTGGGAGCGGGTGCGTCGGGAGAACACCGACTGGGTCGGCCCGTGGGAGCCGACCGCGCCCGACGGCATCCCGACCCGAATGAGCTTCGGGCAGTATGTGCGCTGGATGCGACGGGAGGGTCGTGGCGGCTCGACGCTGCCGTTCCTCATCGAGGTGGACGGCCGGATCAGCGGGCAGATGCACCTGTTCGGCATCACCCGTGGTTCGCTGCTGTCGGGCGCGGCAGGGTACTGGGTCGCGCGGCATGCGGCAGGCGCGGGTGTGGCCACGCGGTCGCTCGCGCTGCTGTGCGACTACGCGCTGGGTGCGGCCGGCCTGCATCGGGTCGAGGTCAACATCCGGCCCGAGAACACCCGCTCGCTCGCCGTCGTGCAACACCTGCAGTTCCGTGACGAGGGAGTACGCGAACGGTACCTGCACATCGAGGGCGCCTGGCGTGACCACCGCACCTTCGCGCTGACGCGCGAGGACGTGACGACCGGCTCGGTGATCCAGCGCTGGGCCCGATGGCGGGATCCGGCCCAGGCAGCTCCGACGTGACCAGCAGACGTCCGTCCGCGAAGACTCAGCAGTCACAGCAGCCCCACCTGCGACACACCGCGCGAGGTGCGCTGGGTGGGACCGCGCATTCCCTACGGTGGTGCCCGTGCAGCCCTCGTCCTTGGTGTTCCTTGTCGTCATTGCCATCTGGGCTGCCTACCTCGTCCAGTACTGGGTCCGCCGCCGTGAGCACATGTCGACCGCCCGCTCCGTCGACCGGTTCAGCCGGGCCATGCGGGTGCTCGAGCGCCGCTCCGAGCGCGCCGAGGCCGAGGATGAGGCAGGTCCGGCCATCCGTTCCTCTCTCGTGGCGCGTGCTCCGGCCAGACCCTCCGCGGGCCGTGACTCTCACGCGGGTATGCCGGCCGGGGTCGGCGCGCTCGGTGCGGCCGGGCCGCAGCTCGCGGCTCGCGCGGCGGGCGCGAGCAGCCGGGTTGTTGCTCACCTTGGCCATGCTCCCCGTGACGATCGGGTTCGCCCAGATCGGCATGGTGCCGTGGTGGTCGATCGCCCTTGCGTTCGGCGTCGTCGGGCTGTGCCTTGTCGCACTTCGGCTGGTCGCGGTGCGCGAGCAGACCGCCCGGCATACCGAGCGGTCGATGCGGGCGTCGGGCTCGCGCGGCGCTCGAGTGGGCTCCCGGTCCGCGGTTGCGGGCGAGGCGACCGCCGACGGCGGTCGGCCAGGACCTCGACGCACCCGAAGCATCGCCGGCCCGCCCAGCGGCGCAACCGGCATACCGACCCGGTGACCCCTCGTGGCGTCCGGTGCCGGTCCCGCGGCCGACCTACCAGCTCAAGGACCCGGCGCCCCCGTCGCGCCCGGAGGTCACACCCCCGCCGCCGCAGGCGGAGCAGCCCGAGAAGGCCACCGCAGCGCCTCCGCGGCGCGTCGTCGGCGGCTGACCAGCTAGTCGGGCTGCGGGCCCGAAGGAGCCAGACCGATGTCGCGCTCGAGCGACTCGAGCGGCTCTGGCTCGTCCCCTGCGAGCAGGTGGTTCCCGACCGCGTTGACCACTGCGGCAATCGGCACCGCGACGAGGCCGCCGACGATGCCGGCCAGGACGATGCCGGCCGCGATCACGAGGATGACCGCGAGCGGGTGTACCCGCACCGCGCGCCCGAGCAGGAACGGCTGCAGGACATGGGACTCGAGCTGCTGGACGGCGAGCACCCCCGCGAGCATGAGCGCAGCGCTGAGCACACCGTGCGACACGAGCGCGAGAATGACGGCGACGAACCCCGTCAGCAGGGCCCCGACGATGGGGATGAACGCGCCGAGGAACACCAGCACCCCGATGGGCACCGCGAACGGCACCTGCAGGACGAGCGCTACGACGGTGATGCCGATGGCGTCGACCAAGGCCACGAGGATGGTCGCCCTGGTGTATGCCGTCAGCTGGCCCCACGCGACCGCACCGCTCGAGGCGACCTTGGAGCGGGCCGTGCGTGGGAACAGGCGCACCACCCAGGCCCAGATCCGGTCACCTTCGTAGAGGAAGAAGAACAGCGCGAAGAGGCTCAGGAACAGGCCGGTGACCAGGTGCGTGGCCGTCAACCCGGCTCTGGCTAGGGCACTTCGCAGTCCCTCGTTCGAGGTGATGGTCTCCTTCACCTGGTCGAGGTACTGGCTGAGCTGGGACTCGCTGATATCGAACGTCGTGCGCAGCCAGTCTCGGACCTGGTCGATGCCGCTGCCGATCTGCCCGATGAGGTCCCCGGCGCCGTTGACGAGCTGGCTCGTGACGAGGTAGAGCAGGCCGGCAATGCCGATGATGGTGGCGACGACGGTGAGCCCGGCCGCCGGTCCGTTGCGTCCGAGGCGGCGGCGCAGCCAAGCGTTGACCGGGCTGAGCAGGGCCGCCAGCAGGACCGCCACGATGACCGGGATGACCACCTCGGAGACGAACCCCAGCAGGTACCCCAGCGCGACGATGGCGACCGCGATGACCAGCAGGCGCCAGGCCCACTCGCTGGTGGCCCGCACGGCCGCGGGGACAGGCTGCGGGGTGTCCGACATGCAGGCCAGAGTATGCCGGGCCGGTGTCGCCCCCGCGTCATGGCCGACGCGTGGACACGTTCCAGGGGCAGGTCCACGGGTCTGTCGGTGGCATGGGCCACACTTGGCGCGACATCAGGTTCCGAGCAATCGAGGTCGTTGTGGGCAAGAACAACCGGCAGCGGCGAGCGGCCAAGGCTCGCCAGAAGGCCCAGGCACGCACGGGTGCGCCATGGCGGGCGCCTGGAAACCGCGGCGATGCTGGCTACGGCAATGTCACGTGGGGCGCGTTCGAGCCGTTCCAGCCGGCCCCCGAGCGGTCCGCGACACCTGGTGAGGAGGCGATGAGCCTGATCGCGGCTGGCCTTGGTGCGCTCGATTACGGTCATCACGAGGGAGCGGACGCTGCGGGCGCGCGGCTGGCGCAGCTGGCCACGACCTCCTCGGGTCGAGTCGCGGTGACGACGACACTCACCGGGTTGCTCACCGACTGCGTCACCACCGCGTGGCAGCGGGGGTGGCAGCCGGCCGACGTGCATCGCTTCGCCGGGAGAGTGTTCGGCCCGGCGGAGCAGGACCTTCTCGGCGATGCCATGGCGCACGAGCTGAGCCGATACGCCAAGCACACCGTCGAGGCGCGCTGGCACGACCAGCTGTCCGAGGTGTCAGCCGCCACGTGGTGGGGCCAGGACATGGACCTGATCCAAGCGCGGTCGGCGGTCAGCGACGGCGGGCTGGCCAGTCTGCTCGTCGTGGCGCTGCACGTCTTGCACGTGCTGGCGACCCTGCCACCGCTGGAGGTCCTCGACCCGTTACCTGGGACCGCGTTGCCGGACCACGGCGTGCAGCGACGAGCCGCCGAGGTGGACGGGCGAGTCCTGGCCCGCGTCCGCATGCTGCTCGCCAAGGCCGAGTCGACGCCTTTCGAAGCGGAGGCGGAGACCTTCACGGCCGGCGCGCAGGCACTCATGGCTCGCCACAGCATCGACGTGGCCATGCTCGCGGCGGCGGGCGGACCTGGCGGCGCCGACACCCCCAAGGGTCGCCGGATCGGCATCGACCGGCCCTACGAGCGCCCCAAGGTGCTCTTGCTCTCCGTGGTGGCCGATGCGAACCGCTGCCGTACGGTCTGGTCCGAGAGCCTCGGGTTTGTCACGGTGGTGGGTTTTGCGTCGGACCTACAGGCGGTCGAGACGCTGTTCACCTCGCTGCTGCTTCAGTCGACCCGGGCGATGCGCAGCGAGGGAAGCCGCACGCATCGGACGGGACAGTCCCGCACGAGGGCCTTCCGGCAGTCTTTCCTCACTGCCTTCGCGCACCGGATCGGTCAGCGGCTGCAGTCGGTGACCGAGCAAGAGACCGCCGCCGCGCAGGAACGAGCGGGCGGGGGAGCGCGCGTGAGCTCGACTCGCGGAGCCGAGCTCGTGCGCGTTCTTGCCGAGCGGTCCCGAGACGTGGACGAGGCGGTGGACGCGATGTTCCCGCAGATGGTGGAGCGGGCGATGGGGTCCAGCAGCGACCTGGAGGGCTGGTATGCCGGGGTGCGGGCTGCCGACCAGGCAAGCCTGCACGGGGGTCAGCGACTCTCAGCCACCCGGCCAGACGCGTCCTTGGACCTTGACCTCTGAGCCGCTCGGGTTGCCGTGCGGTCTTCCCGCGGATGGTCGCGGTGTTAGTCTGTCGGTCGCACTTGGGGCTGTGGCGCAGTTGGTAGCGCGTCTCGTTCGCAACGAGAAGGCCAGGGGTTCGAGTCCCCTCAGCTCCACCGACGGAGCACCTGATGGTGTTACCTCGGCGTGCTCACAGGTCGGTTGTCAGCCCTTGCTGGCCAGGACCTTGTCCAGGCCTGACACCGTGAGCGGGGTCTCACCGTCGTAGTAGCGGGCGATGTAGCCGTCCTCGGCGGCGACCCGGTCGGCGCACGGTGCACTGGATGCAGACGTACTTGGCGAACACCGGGAAGCCAAGAGCTCTGATTTCGGAGGAGTCGCGAATGCGATTCGCGTGTCGCTAGGCACCGAGAGCAACCAGACGCTTTCGCGCAGCGGAGAACGTCCGACAGCTGTTGCGCGAAATTGTCGAAAAGCTGGGGGCGAAGCAACCAGGGGACTCAGACGTCGAGCTCGGCTGATCCCGCGGGCGCGCCGACATCGTCGGAGCTAGCCATGGTGGCGACCGAGCGCAGCGACCACCCGACCAGGATGAACAGCACACCAAGCACGGCCGCCATGAACCCGACGCCGAACGCGACGACCGACGTGAACAGTGACGCCTGCAAGAACGACGCTGTCATCACCGTCTGGCGGTTCGGGTCGTTCTGGGGCAGCTCGGCGTAGGTCTTGCCGCCGGCGATCTCGCTCGCGTGCTTCTGGATGGTCATGGCTTCGGAGTAGGCCTGCCAGGGCTGGGTCACCTGCTGACCGGCAAACATTGCAGCGTCGCTGGACACGGTGATCTTCTGTTCGCCCAGCTCCCGGCTCACTGTGGCATAGGTGACCACGCCCGCGACCAAGAAGATGGCGCCGGCGATGAGGACGATCAGTCCGACACCTCGTACCCAACCTGCATGAGTGCGGTTTACCATGCGGCCATCCTCGCGGCGCGGCGCATCAGGACAAAGGGGGCGCGGGTCGTTGCTGCATACCGCGCAGCGATGTCGCCGCGGTTGGCCAAGACCGGTAACCCCTCACATTGGGCGGCTGCTGGTCGAGGGGGCCCGGCACCACTGCGCTGCTCCGCCCGGCGGTTAACGCCGTGGCAGCGTGCCGAGCCGAGTCGCTGCAGGAGGTCCGCAAGACCGGTGGTGGTGAACCCCATGTTGAACGAGACGTGGACCCCATTGGGTCGTCGCCAGAACTGTTCGAAGCAATGTCCACATAAGACTTGCGTTCAGTCGCATTCCGAGTAGAATAGGCCACATGTTCGAGGGTGTTTGTGGGCCGACGGTGGCCGCGGTGCAGGCCGCGGACCCGTCCACGCTGGCGGGCGCCCTGTTTCGGCTGACCGAGGATGAGATGGGCGCGATGAGCGCCGACGAGGCGGAATGTGTCGTGGCGGCGACCCAGCGAGCGATCAACGCCCTGACGGCGCGGCAGAGCGTGGCGGTCACTCGGTTCACCGAGCACGTGCTGGACGCTCGCGACGGCGAGCGGGCGGCCCGGCAAGCGACTGGGGCGCCGGCACCGGTGGGCCAACCCAGCCCGGTGCAGGAGGCCGCCGCGTCCTTGGCGCCGATCCTGCGGGTCGCCCCGCGGACCATGGCCACCCGGATCCACACCGCGCAGACCCTCAGTGGGTTGGCGCGCACCGCCGCGATGGGGTGGGCCGGGGACCTGGAGTCCTACCGGATCAACGCCATCACCCGAGCCGCCCGCCAAGTGGGGCAGGAGCAGCTGAGCGAGTTCGAGGCGCGGCTGCACCACGGCGACATCACGGATCTGCCGACGTCGCGGGTGAAGGCCCGCGCCGGGCTGATCGCGGCCCGCCTGATGCCCGACCCCGACCCGGCCGAGCCCGAGCAGGACGCCCCGGCGAGCGAGGCCCTGCGGCAGGTGCGGGTCGGCCCCGCGGATGAGGCCGGGTTGACGAAGTGGGATGCGGTGCTGCCCACCGGGGCGTCGGTGTCGATGCGGGCCCGCGATGGAGACCCTGGCCGCCCAATACCGGGCCGACAACCCGCAGCTGACCGTGGCCCAGTCCCGCGCCGACGCGTTGGTCGACCTGATCCTCTCCGACGTGCAGGTCACCACCACCGCCACCTTGATCATCCCCACCACCTCGGCCCCCGCCAGCGAGCCCGCCCCATCCGCAGAACTAGACCCAGCCGCGGAACCAGAGCCTGCGCCGGCTGTGGACGTGCCGGCCGAGCATGCCGGCGAGCCGATGGGCACCTCGGCTGGCGCGGCCGGACGCACACCGAGCGCGCCGACCAGCCAGGCCACCGACCCGGGCCAGGACGACCCCACCATGCCTGATGCGTCCGACGCCACGACGCCACGCCAGAGCGATGAGCCGACCGGGCCGGCGAGCCACCCGCAACCCGAGCCGGCCGATCATCGGCCGGGCCGCCCCCGGCGGCTGACCCCGCCGCCGTGTGACTGCGCCAGCCGATCCCGGTCGTGGATCGACCTGCTGGCAGCGCTCGACCGTCCGGGTGTGGTGCTTGCTGGGCCGTGGGCGGGCGACCTGCCCGACCCGCCGGTCCAAGGACGGTACGCGACGGCGGTGCAGCAGGCGATCGACGCCGACGCCAACCCGCACCTGGCCCGGGACTGGCACGGGCGGGTCTGGTTCGTGCCCAAACCGGTCACCGTCCCCCCGGTCGGGCTGCTGCTGCCGGCGCAGGTGAGCGCGCTGCTGGCCGACCCGGACACCATCATCCGCCTCGGCGTCGCCAACCCGCACACCGGCGCCGTCGACATGCTGGACGAGCAGACCTACCGACCCGGCGCCAAGCTGGACCGGCTCGTGCGAGCCCGGGATGGCACCTGCCGCTACCCGGGCTGCGCCACCCCCGCGCAACGGTGCGACCTGGATCACGTCATCGCCTACCCGGCCGGTCCCACGTCGGCCGCCAACCTGCAGACGTTATGTCGGACCCATCACGGGTTCAAGCACCACGGCGGCTGGACCGTCACCATGACCCCCGACGGGATCTGCACCTGGACCGCCCCCAACGGCCGCAGCCACACCACCCACCCCCACAACCTGCACGACGACGCCGCCTGAATGGTCTTCCAAGCGGTGTAGCCGCGGCTGGCGTCGGCTACCTCTTCCTGCGAGGTCGCCGCGTGGCAGTCTCAACGTGTAGACGTCAAGGCCCTTCTCACACGCCGAGCGCATCGTCGACTGGACGCAGCAGTTCGTGAGGAACCCGCCGAGCGCGACCGTCCGAATGCCCTTGCTGCGCAGGATTAGGTCCAGGTTGGTGCTGGCGAAGCCGTCAAGCCCACGCTTGCCTTCCAAGACGATGTCGCACTCGGCGCGCTTGAGCGCGTCGACGATACGGCGCCCCACGTTCCCTTGACGAATGCGTTGCTCTCGACGACGCCGGCGAGGATGCCGTACGGGGACGAGGTGATCTCCCCGTAGCCCGGCGCGAAGCTGATCGGCGAGTGGATGATCGTCGCGCCTGCCGCGCGCGCCTTCTCGACGGCATCCACGGTGTTCTCCAGCATCGATGTCGATGCCATGACATCGGCGACCGCCCCGGGCAGGGCGCCACCATGCGGGGGGCCAGCGCCATCAGGGTGCTTCCCCAGTGGATCGGGTGTCGGCGAGATCAGTGAGCAGCCGCGCGACGGCCTGCGGGTCCGGCAGTCGGTACTGCGCGGCGGTCGGTCCCGGCCCCACCTTGATGCCCACGTCGCCGGGGCCGAGCGACAGCGAAGGCGTCCTCGTCGGTGACGTCGTCGCCGATGTACAGGGTGGCGTCGGGATGCAGCTGGTCCCGCAGGGCCGTCACGGCATCGCCCTTGGTGAGGCTGGTGACCCGGATCTCGACAACCTCCTTGCCGACGACGGGATGAGCGCCAGGCAGCCGCGCCGGCCCGAGCAGCGCGGCTCGCGGTCGCGCGCAGGGCGACGTCACGTTCGGCAAGCCGGGTATGCAGTGCGGCTCCGATTGGCTTGACCTCCAGATCGGTTCCCGGGCAACGCGACCAGATCGTCTGCATCGCCGTGACGACCTCGTCGCGCAGGCGGACCTGTGCTGCGTCCAGGCGAAGGTCGACGCCCGCCGCTTCTGCTCCGTGGCTGGCGATGACGGCCATCGCGGCGGTGGGTTGCGCTCGGGCCACCAGGTCCTGCAAGGTTCGGCCCGAGACCAGCGCAACCCGGGTTCCCGGTGCGGTGCTCAGCCGCTCCAGGGCGCGGGCGCTGGCCGGCAGCGGTCGCGCCGCCGAGCGCTGCTCGACGATCTCGGAGAGGACGCCGTCGAAGTCCACCGCGACCAGGACGTCCGTCGGTCCGACCGAAGCCGCTCTATGGCCGCTTGCAGAGGCGCCGGAAGCCAGGCGCGATCGGGGGTCGACATGCTCATGGGCTGGCCACCCCGTCCTGGGACCGGAGGTCGGCAAGGAACGTCTGCGCCCACCGGGTCACGTCGTGAGCGAGGACCCGCTTGCGCATCGTTCTCATCCGTCGGCGCTGCTCGCGCGCCGGCATACGCAGTGCCATCAGGATGGTCGCCTTGAGCCCGTCGATGTCGTGCGGGTTCACAATGAGCGCCTGCCGAAGCTCATCGGCCGCTCCTGTGAAGGCGCTCAACACCAGCACCCCCCGCTCGTCGGGTCGGCAGGCGACGAACTCCTTGGCGACGAGGTTCATCCCGTCACGAAGGGCCGTCACGAGCATGACGTCGGCGACCTGGTACATCGCCGGCATCTCCTCGCGCGGGAGCGCGGTCCGTAGGTACTGGACCGCAGGCCGCCCCAACGTCGAGTGGTCGCCGTTGATGCGTCCGACCAGCAGCTCGATGTCCTCGCGGATCCGCATGTACGCCTCGACCCGTTCCCTGGTGGGTGTCGCGATCTGCACGAGCACGACCTTGTTCGGGTCGAGCTGCCCTCGTCGAGCAGCTCTTCGTAGGCCGCCAGCCGATGCCGGATGCCCTTTGTGTAGTCGAGCCGGTCCACGCCAAGGAGCACCTTGCGCGGACCGATGTCCTTGCGCAGCCTCTCGATCGTCTTCCTGCACTTGCTCGGACTGGGCAGCCTCGTTGAGCTCGGCGGAGTCGATGCTGATGGGGTACGCGCGGGCCGTCACCGTTCTGGAACTGCCCGTTCGGGTCCTTCCACGTCAGCCGGTTCGACTTCGTGGCCACCCCGACCGACCGCCGGCACGCCCGCAGGAAGTTGTTGGCGTCAGCAACCCGCTGGAAGCCGACCAGGTCGGCGCCGAGCAGACCTTCGATGACTCGCCGCGCCCAGGGCAGCTGGGCGAAGATCTCGTACGGCGGGAACGGGATGTGGTTGAAGTAGCCGATGCGCAGGTCGGGCCGAAGGGATCGAAGCATCTGCGGGACGAGCTGGAGCTGGTAGTCGTGGACCCACACGGTCGCTCCCGTCGCGGCAGTTGCTGCGGCCGCATCCGCGAAGCGGTGGTTGACCTGCACGTATGCCGCCCAGGTCGTCCGGTCGTACACCGGCGCTGTGATGACATCGTGGTAGAGCGGCCAGATCGTGGTGTTGGAGAACCCCTCGTAGAACTGGTCGACCTCCTTGTCTGACAGCGCCAACGGGATCAGGTGCATCCGAGCGTGGTCGAACGGTTCCTCGTCGCCCTGGCTCGAGCCCGACCAGCCGATCCATGCACCAGTGGCACGCCGCATCACCGGCCGCAGCGCTGTCACCAGGCCGCCGGGCGCCTGCCGCCACGTCGACGAGCCGTCCGGGGACTCGACCCTGTCGACGGGCAGGCGGTTGGCCACCACGACGAGCTCGAAACAGTGCTCACCGCTCGGCATACCCTCTCCTTCCGGTCGCCCCATCGGTCCCTAGCCTGGCACGCGCTTGCCGAGCGGGCCTGGCGGCGAAGCACTACGCGCCCCGGGCCGTCATCGCGGCACGTGCGAGCTGCCCCGAGCGGTCACGTGCCGGCGGATGGTGTCTGCGGCGAACACTGCCGGGATGGACAGGGCCGCAACGAGTATGCCGGTCGGTGGCGGCGGGGCGTGCCCCAGCACGCTGGCCACCGGTCCGATGAAGAGGAACCCGACAAGCATCAGCGCCTCGGTTGCCACAGCCACCAAGAGGAACCGGTTGGTGGTCCAGCCCAGGGCCCATGGCCCTTGGGTGGCGCTGCGGCATACGAACGCGTTGGCCATCTGCGCCAGCACGACAGTGGCGAAGGCGGCACCCGAGGCCGCCGCGAGCACCGAGGCGCTGGGCAGCGCGCCGCCCGGGCGCCAGCCAGCCGCCGCAAGGACGGCGCTGAACGCCGCCATCTCGAAGACCGCCTCGACCGGCCCGAGCAGGCACAGCGCTCGCAGAAACAGCAACCGGTCCATGATGTGGCGCCGTTCCGGCGGGCGTTTCATGACGTTGCGGCTTGGTCGCTCGCTGCCCAGGGCGAGGGCGGGCAGCAGGTCGGTGCCGATGTCCAGGCACAGGATCTGCAGCACGCCGAGGGCCAGCGGGAACGACCCTCCCGAAAGGGCCCAGACCACGAACGGGGTCAGCTCGGCGACGTTGTCGGTGAGGTGGTAGGTGAGGAACCGGCGCACGTTTGCGTATGCCGCGCGGCCTTGCTCGACCGCGACCATGATGGTGGCGAAGTCGTCGTCCAGCAGCACGAGGTCCGCCGCACCTCGGGCCACGTCGGTGCCACTTGCGCCCATGGCGACCCCGATGTCGGCCTCCTCCAGGGCTGGACCGTCGTTGACCCCGTCGCCGGTCATGGCCACCACGTGCCCGCGCAGCTGCAGGGCGTGGGCAACGGCGAGCTTCTGCTCCGGGGTGACCCGGCTGACGACGAGGCCGTCGCGGTCGAGCATCGCGCCGAGCACCTGCGGGTCCTTGGGCAGCCGATGGCCTTCCAGGACGTGGCCGCCTGTCGACAGGCCGATCTCGCGCGCTATCGCGGCCGCGGTGCTCGGGTGGTCGCCGGTGAGCATGGCGACCTTGATTCCGGCCGACCGAGCGGTGTTGAGCGCCTCCGGCACTGACGGGCGAGGGGGGTCATGCAGGCCGATGAGGCCGTAGAGGCACAGGTTGGTCTCCATGCTGAGCGGGTCCATCGGCATACCGTGGGCGACGGCGTCCTGTTCGGCCTCGGTGAGCTCCCGCCCGGCGATCGCCAGGACCCGCAGCCCGCTCGTCGCCAGGTGCTCGACCGCGCCAGCGGCCGTCGCGTGGGCGCGGGCCCGGCTGGCGCGCGGGTCGCCGTCGAGGTCGGCTGGATGGAACGCCGCGCATACCTCCAGAACATGCTCAGGGGCGCCCTTGACACAAACCTGTATGCCGGTGACCGCCGACTCGCGCTTGCGGGTCGCGTCGAAGGCGAACCGAAGCAGGACATCGGGAGCGGTCTCACCTGCGCCGAGGCGGCGGGCCAGCGCGTCGATGGCCGCCTCCATGGGATCACCGACGGCCACCCACTGGTCTTCGTGCCGGACGATGCTCCCCTGGCTGGCGGTTCGGGCGACGCCGGCCAGCTGCGCGGCTGCATGCACTGCCTCGGGGGGCCCTGCGATGCGAGCCTCGGGCTCATAGCCCAACCCGTCCACCTCGACGCTGCCGGCCGGGGTCCAGACCTGGACTGCGCTCATCCGGTTCTGGGTCAGCGTGCCGGTCTTGTCGGTGCAGATGAAGGTGGCCGAGCCAAGGGTCTCGACGGCCTCCAGGTTGCGGACCAGGGCGTTGCGGCTGGCCATCCGCTGGGCGCTCATCGCCAGGGACAGCGTGACGGTGGGCAGCAGGCCTTCCGGCACCAGCGCGACGGTGACCCCGATGGCGAACAGGAACGCGTCGGTCCAGCTCGTGCCGACGAGCCAGGAGACGACGAAGAAGCTCAGACCGACGCAGATGGACAGCGTCGAGATCCATCGCACAACCCGGTCCAGCTCGAGGGTCAGCGGGCTGGGGGGCGGCTTGGCCTGGGTGGTCAGCACCGCGATCTCGGCGAGCCGGGTTGCCGAGCCCGTGGCGGTGACGACGCCGTCGGCCTCACCGGTGACCAGGAAGGTGCCACCAGAAGCCCGGTCCCCTACCAGCTTGGGAACCGGCACGCTTTCTCCGGTCAGCATGGACTCGTCGACGGTGCATCCGGCCGCGACGAGCATCTCGAGGTCCGCTGGGACCCGGTCTCCCGCCGCCAGGACCACCAGATCGCCCGGCACGATGTCAGTGGCGGCGACGGAGTCAACGCGACCGTCGCGCCGGACCGTGACCTGGCTGGGCATGAGGGCGCTGAGCCGAGCTGCCGCGCGCTCCGCCCGTTCCTCCTGAAGGTAGGCGAACAGGCCGTTGACCAGGACGACGACGATGATCGCGACGCCGAGCTGCGGCATACCTCCGACGAAGGCCAGCACTGCGGCGCCCCAGAGCATCAGGGCGAACCGGTGGGTCATCTCGGCCGCGAGGGCGGTCCACCACGGCCGGGGCTTGGGGCGAGGGACTTCGTTGGGGCCGTACCGTTCGAGACGAATGCTCGCTTCGCTTGCAGTCAGGCCCGACAAGGCCTGACCACCGGGTGCGTCGCGGGTCCCGGGTCGCACTCACTCACCGTAACGCCGGACCGATGTCCTCTCGCACTGGCCCAGCCGCTCGCAGGGCTCAGAACTGGGTCAGCGACAGGGTGTTGCCGTCGGGGTCGTGGAACCAGGCGATGCGCGCGCCGCTCGGCGCGGCCCAGACTCCGAGCGCGTCCTGTTCGACGCTGTCATAGAACGCGAACTCGACCCCGGCCGAACGCAGCTCAGTGACTGCCGCGGCGATGTCGTCGACCACCCAGCCGAGCACGGTGAACGGGTGCGGGGTCAGCGCCTCGACCCGGGTGACCCGTAGGCGCACGCCGCCACTGCGCAACGCGAGCGCGAAGGGGCTGTCCTCCTCGACCGTGAGGCCGAGCGTTCCGACATAGAAGGACCGAGCCCGCTCAAGGTTCAGACTGGGAGCGAACGCTATCAGCTCGGCGCGACCCAGCATGGTCCGATGGTAGCCGCCACGCCGGCCAGCCACGCCAGCACAGCCACCAACCGCGCCCTATGGCCCAACTCGTTGCACCATAGGGGGGAAGGGAGGCTCGCATGACCGATCAAGCAGGATGTGTCGTCCTCGGAGCCGGGCTGGCAGCAGGAAACGTCGTCCAGGCCCTGCGGGAAGGCGGATACGACAAACCGATCACGCTCGTCGGTGACGAGGCCGAGCGACCATACGAGCGGCCCCCACTGTCGAAGGCCTATCTGCAGGGCAACGAGGCGCTCTCCGCGCTCTTCGTCCACGAGCAGGCCTGGTATGCCGAGCAGCACGTCGACACTCGCTTCGGCACCACCGCCACGTCGATCGACCGCGCCAACCGGCGCGTACAGCTCGACTTCGGTGACACGCTCGCCTACGACGAGCTCGTCGTGAGCACAGGCGCCAGCCCACGCACCCTGGACATCCCGGGGTTCGGCTTGACCGGCGTGCACACGCTGCGCCGGATCGGCGACAGCGACGCCCTGCGAGCGGCCTTCGCACAGGGGCCTCGGGTCGTCGTCGTCGGAGCCGGCTGGATCGGGCTTGAGGTCGCTGCTGCGGCGCGCGCGGCCGGGTGCGCCGTCACCGTCTTGGAGTATGCCGGCCTGCCCCTTCAGCGGGTCCTCGGCGACCGGCTGGGCCAGCACTTCGCGACCCTGCACCGGGACAACGGCGTCGACCTGCGCACGGGCGTCAGCGTCACCGCCATCGAAGGGTCAACCGGGCGGGTCACCGCGGTGCGGACCGACGGCGGCCAGGTGCCTGCCGACCTGGTCGTGGTCGGTGTCGGCGCGGCGCCCAACACCGGCCTTGCCGAGGCTGCGGGACTGCCGGTCGAGAACGGCATACTCGTCGACGAGCAGCTGCGGACCAGCGACCCGGCCGTGTACGCGGCTGGCGACGTCGCCAACGCCCTCAACGTGACGCTCGGCGCTCGGGTGCGGGTGGAGCACTGGGACAACGCAATCCGGCAGGGCCAGCTCGCGGCAGCGGCAGTCTTGGGACGGCCGGACCGGTACGACTGGCAGCCGTACTTCTACACCGACCAGTTCGACCTGGGCATGGAGTACGTCGGCTACGCCCATCCCGGCGACGAGGTCGTGATCCGGGGTGACACCGACAGCGGCGAGTTCATCGCCTTCTGGCTGCGCGACGGCGCGCTCACCGCAGCCATGAACGTCAACATCTGGGATGTCAACGACGTCCTGCGGGGGCTGCTGCGCCGAACCATCCCCGCGGACCGGCTCGCCGACCTCGACGTCGACCTCGCCGAGCTCTGAGCCGTCTTAGCAAGGACGCCGAGCCCTTCAGCGGTGGTGCCTAGCGAAGAACGCCCAGATCTCGGCGGTGGCATCCACGGTCCCGGTCCCGGTACTGGGGGTGGCCGGCGGTGTCTCGGTGGCGGTCGGCGAGGCGTCCAGGGGTCCGCTGCTCTCGACCCCGGGCCATTCGTGCCCCCCTCCGAGAATGGTGACCAGCTTGACGGTCCGGTCGCTCGGACACTGGGCCACCGACGTGGTCACCGCCCCCTCGACGCTGATGACCTCGCCCCCACATCTCGCGGTCGTGCGCCAGGACCTGATGACGTCTGGCACCGGGGGCCCGTCGATGTGCGCCACCGCGTCGGGGAGGGCGCCGGCATACGGGACGATCCGGTCTGCCGTGCCGTTGATCGCGATGACCGACATGGGCGCCGGGTTGGGGCAGTCGCCGAGCATCGTCGCGGCGACGGGTCCGATGGCCGCGAGCAGGTCGGTCTCACAAGCCAGCCGGTAGGCCATCATCCCGCCGGCCGACATACCCGTGGTGTAGATGCGCTTGGGGTCGATGGGGGCCTGAGCCTGCACGTCCGCGATGGCTCGGGTCAGGAACTTCACGTCGTCGACGTGGTCCGCAGCAGCCGTACCACAGCAGTCGCCGCCAACGTTCCAGGCCTGGCCGACGGCATCTGGGTAGAGGATGACGACCTTGTCGCGGTCAGCTACGACGTCCCAGCCGTAGGCCTGCTCGGCGCCGCGAGCGCTGCCGAGGCCGCCGTGCAGCATGACGACCAGCGGCGCGGCGGTCACGACGCCCTCGGGGCGGTACACGCGGTACATCCGGATCCGCCCGTCCACCTCAAGAGCGTGCTGCGTCATGCCGGCGGCCAGGGTGAGCCCGACCGGTGTGGTGAGCACGCTCGTCGGCACCGTTGACTGGCCAGGCTGGGCCTCTGGCACGGCCATGCAGCCGGCCAGAGCGACCAGGACGACGAGCGACGCCAGAAACCCGCCGAGCCGGGTCGTGCGGGTCGCGCCACGGTATGCCGTGCCGCTGGTCCCCGCGCGAGTCATGCCCGCCATTCTGGCAGCGGGGCCTGAGGACGGGTCTGTTGGTCGGGGCACGCTAGACCCAGCTGGGGAACCACATGTGCAGGAACCAGAAGGAGTGCGGCACGACCTGCGCGGTCCAGATCGGGTAGAAATACGCGAACAGCAGCACCGTGAGGACGAGGTAGGACCCCACGGCGAGGGCCCCCGCCTGGCGCCGCTCGCGGGAGGCGTCGGCGGGGCCGAGCACCATGCCGATGACGTAGGTGACGCCAAGGACTGCCCAGGGGACGAACGAGACGGCGTAGAAGGCGTAGATTGTGCGGTCGCCGAGCAGGAACCAGGGCAGGTACCCACCGGCATACCCGGCGAGGATTGCCCCGGCCCGCCAGTCGCGCGCCAAAGCCCACTTGAAGACCAGGATGGCGACAGAGATCGTGGCCGCCCACCAGATCGTCGGCGTGCCGACCGAGGTGACGATGCGCGCGCACAGGTCGACCGTGCAGCCCAGCTCGCCGTTCTTGGGGTACTCGGCGAAGAACAGGGTCGGCCGGCCCTGGATGAGCCACGACCAGGGGTTGGACTGGTAGGGATGCGGGGTGGACAGATTGCGATGGAAGTCGAGGATCTGCGCCTGGTAGTTCCACCAGGACCGCACGGAGTCGGGCACCCACGCCCAGCGGGCGTCCGATGGATGGGTGAGGGCCCACTGCCGGTTGTAGCCGTACTCGCTGCGAAACCAGCCCCACCAGCTAAGGACATACACGAGCAGGGCGGTGGGGACGATCGTGACGAGCGCGAAGAGCCCGTCCTTTACCACCCCGGCATACAGCCACGAGCGGATACCGGCCGCGCGCCGGGCGCCGATGTCCCAGAAGACGGTGAGCAGCCCGAAGACGGCGATGACGTAGAACCCCGACCATTTGGTGCCGGCGCACAGGCCCAGCAACACGGCGGCCACCCAGCGCCACGGACGCAGCCCCAGCCACGGCCCCAGCCAGCGCACTGACGGCGGTGGGTCGCGCGGCCTCCGCAGCGACCATGCGGGTGGCGAGGATCGCGCGCGTGCGGTCGCGGTCGATGAGCAGGGCGCAGAAGGCGCTCAGCGCGAAGAACATGACGATGATGTCGAGCAGGCCGGTGCGGGAATGGACCAGGTGGTGGCCGTCGACCGCCAGCAGCAGCGCGGCGATCGTCCCGAGCAGGCTCGAGCCGAGCAGCCGCCGAGCGGCGCGGCCGACCATGACGATCGAGACCGTTCCCAGAGCGGCGACGGTGAACCGCCAACCGAACGAGCTGTCGATGCCGAACAGCCACTCGCCAAGGCCGATGAGCCACTTCCCAACCGGGGGATGCACGACCAGGTCGCCGGTCGTCGGGTCGAAGACGTTCGGGGTGCCCTGGGTGAAGGCCTGGTCGACCTTGTCGCCGAACTGCTGCGAGTTTCGCATCTCGACGCCGAACAGGATCATCGACCAGCCCTGCTTGACGTAGTACGTCTCGTCGAAGACCAGCTGGTGCGGGTTGGCCAGGTCCCAGAACCGCAGCAGGCCGCCGACGACGGCGGCCGCAAGAGGGCCCAGCCAGCCGAGCAGGCGCTGCCCGGGTGGGTCTCCGACCAGCCGGTGGCGCAGGTCCTGGGGCTTCTGGAGCAGCCGGCGAGGCAGCGCCTCCACCTGGGTCATGGCCGCCATCGTAGGCAGAGCGGCTGGGTGTCAGACTTCGGGCATGGGCACCTCGGCCGCGGCGTCCGCGCAGACCCAAGAGCCGCGCGACCTCACGCGGTACGCGTGGCTGTCCATCGCCACCGCTGTCGTCACGATCGCGCTCAAGAGCGGGGCCTACCTCATCACCGGGTCGGTCGGGCTGCTCTCGGACGCCGCGGAGTCGGTCGTCAACCTCGTCGCGGCGTTCGTCGCCCTGATCGCCTTGCACATCGCGGCACGCCCTCCGGACGAAGACCACCACTTCGGCCACACCAAGGCCGAGTACTTCTCCGCCGCCGTCGAGGGGGTGATGATCCTGGTCGCGGCGGTGGTCATCATCTGGGCTGCGGTGCGGCGGTTCCTCGCGCCGCAGCCGATCGAGAACGTCGGCGTGGGGCTGCTTGTGACGGTGCTGGCCTCCCTGCTCAACGGCGTCGTCGCGGTCGTGCTCATCCGGGCCGGGCGGCGCCATCGGTCCATCACGCTCGTCGCCGACGGGCGCCACCTGCTCACCGACGTGTGGACCTCGGCCGGGGTCGTCGTCGGGGTGCTGCTCGTCGGGCTCACCGGCTGGCTGCGCCTGGACCCAGTCGTTGCGTTTCTCGTCGGGCTCAACATCGTGTGGACCGGTGGCAAGCTGCTGCGGGCCTCGGTCGACGGGCTCATGGACAAGGCGGCGAGCGAGTCCTCGCAGGCTCGGCTCCGCGCGGTGCTGGACTCGATGTCCGGCGAGCAGGTCCACTTCCACGCCGTGCGTACGCGCGAGGCCGGCCACCTGCTCTTCGTCGCCATGCATGTGCTCGTGCCTGGTGACTGGACGGTCCAGCGCGGGCACGACCTGCTCGAGCAGGTAGAGGCGCGGCTGCGGACCGAGTTCGGGCACATCGAGATCGACACGCACCTGGAGCCGATCGAGGACCCACGCTCCTACGAGGACGGTTCGCTTCCGCCGATTGCCACCGAGCCGGGCGGTTGACAGCATGGCATCAACTCGAATGATGCTATGCTGTCAGCCATGCGAACGACGGTAACCCTCGACCCGGACACCGAGCAGATCGTCCGCCAGCGGATGACGGACCGAGGAGTGTCCTTCAAGCAAGCCCTCAACGAGGTCATCCGCAGCGGCGCCCGAGGAGGCGCCGATATGACCGCCTTCGAGACGACGGTCCGGGCGATGGGTCGGCCGGCGGTGAACCTCGACCGGGCGCTCGCCCTGGCCGCCGAGCTGGAGGACGAGGAGCTGGTCCGCCGAATGCGTCGCCGGTCCTGACCGATGCGGATCGTCGACGCGAACGTCCTGTTGTATGCCGTCAACTCCGACACCGACCATCACGATGCGTCTCGAGCCTGGCTCGACCGCGCCCTCTCGGGGAACGACCGGGTCGGCCTGGCTTGGGTTCCCCTTCTGGCCTTCCTGCGGCTGTCCACCAAGGAGGGCCTCTTTCCCTCACCACTGACCCCGGCCGAGGCGACCGCACAGGTGCAGGACTGGCTTGCGGCCCCCGGTGCCGTCGCGGTCGGCCCGACGGTCCGGCACGGCGAGCTGCTGGGTGCGCTCCTGGACGAGGTGGGAACGGGCGGCAACCTGGTCAACGATGCGCACCTCGCCGCCCTGGCGCTCGAGCATCGCGGGGTGGTCGTGTCGTACGACGCGGACTTCGGCCGGTTCGCCGGCGTCCGCTGGACGACGCCCGCGGCGCTCATCGGCTGAGCCAGCACGGGGAAGGCGACGGCCGCCTCACGACGTGGGCTAACGCTCAATCCTGCTGGTGCCCTTGCGGTGCAAACCTCGCCCCGGCAAGGGTGTATGCCGACACCCTCGCGAGCATGCGGTCAGGGCGGGGCCGTGGCCCGGCATACCAGGGTGGCGTGACGACGATGCGCGCAGCGCGGAAAGCGAGGATCCCAGATGAGCCAGGCTCCCGAGGTCGAGACCACCACCGTCGGAATCGTCGGCGCCGGCCCGAGCGGGCTGATGCTTGCCCACCTGCTCGACAAGGCGGGCATCGACACCATCGCGATCGACAACCGCTCGCGCGCCGAGATCGAGGCAACCCACCGCGCCGGCATCCTCGAGCACGGGGCCGTGAAGATGCTCGTCGACACCGGCGTCTCCGACCGGGTCCTGCGCGACGGCTACGAGCACGAGGGCATCTACCTGCGCTTCGGCGGAGAGAGCCACCGGATCCACTTCAAGGCGCTCGTGGGGGAGTCGGTGTGGCTGTACCCGCAGCAGGACGTGTTCATGGACCTCGCCGACGCGCGTGCAACGCGACGGCGGCATCGTGCGCTTCGGAGTCACCGACACCCACGTCGAAGGCGCCGAGACCGACAACCCCATGATCAGCTACACCGACAGCGACGGGGTGCCGCGGGCGATCCGCTGCCAGATCCTCGTCGGCGCGGACGGTTCTCGGTCCATCTGCCGCTTCCTGGTCCCGGAGGGCGAGCGCCATCAGTTCTTCCGGGAGTACCCCTTCGCGTGGTTCGGCATCCTGTGCGAGGCCCCGACGAGCGCACCCGAGCTCATCTACAACCACTCTGACCACGGCTTCGCGCTGATCAGCCAGCGCACTCCCACGGTGCAGCGGATGTACTTCCAATGCGACCCGACGGCCGACGTCGACGACTGGCCCGAGGAGCGGATCTGGGAGACGTTCCAAGCCCGCCTGGCCGGTGCCGACGGCTTCCGGCTCAAGGAGGGGCGGATCTTCGAGCGCACCGTGCTGATCTTCCGCTCCTTCGTCCAGGAGAACATGCGCCACGGCCGGCTCGTGCTCGCCGGCGACGCCGCGCACACCGTGCCGCCAACCGGGGCGAAGGGTCTCAACCTCGCTTTCAACGACGTGCGAGTGCTCTCTGAGGCGATCATCAAGGCGCTGGGAAAGCACGACATGGACGTGCTGGACGAGTACCCGCCGCGGGCGCTGGAGCGGATCTGGAAGGCGCAGCACTTCTCCTACTGGATGACCCAGATGCTGCACACCCCCGTCGACGCGAACGACTTCGACGTGCGCCGACAGCTCGGCGAGCTGGCCATGGTCACCTCGTCCACGCACGGGATGAAGTACCTCGCCGAGGCCTACACCGGCTGGCCGGACCCCAAGGAGTGACGTTGTCCCTCACCGAGTGGTCAGACGATGTCGAAATTCGGGCCTCATAACAGCATCTGTTGACCTCTCGCGGATGACGTCAGAGCCAGCTCACGCGGTCGTGCAGCCACGCGTAGCCGAGGAAGGCGACCACGTCGATCAGCGAGTGGGCGACGATGAGCGGGCCCACGCGACGGGTGCGCCGCCAGACCAGGGCGAAGACGACGCCCATGACCAGGTTGCCGACGAACCCGCCGAAGCCCTGGTAGAGGTGGTACGCGCCGCGCACCACGGCCGACACGGCGATGGCCCACGGCAGGCGCATCCCCACCTGCTCGAGGCGGGTGAGCAGGTAACCCACGACGACGACCTCCTCCAGCACGGCGTTCTGCACCGCGGCAAGGACGAGGACCGGCACGGTCCACCAGGCACCGGCCAGGTTCGCCGCCGACACCTGGGTGTTCAGCCCGAGCGACCGCGCCGCCAGGTACAGGCCCAGCCCGGGTATGCCGATGACAGCGGCCAGGGCGGCCCCGGCCCCCAGGTCGAACGCCGGCCGGCGCAGGTCCACCCCGAGCGCATGGCGGGGTGCTTCGGCGAACGGGCGGGCCACCTGCCCCAGCAGGTAGAGCGCCAACACGGCGGGGACCAAGGCCAGCCCGATCGTGGTGAGCTGGTAGGCCAGGTCCAGCCACGGCCGGTCCGGGGTCACCGACTGGTTCAGCGCTGACGTCTGCTCGCTGCAGCGGCTGCGCCCGGGTGAGCCGTTCGACGATGCGCAGGATGGACCAGATCGCCGACGCTCCCAACGACACCCCGAGGACGAGCAGCATCTCGACAGTCAGGGTCTGACGCAGCTGCGGCTCGACCAGGCGTGCTGGCTCACTTTGCTCGCGCGGCGCGCTCATGCGGGTCACCCTGCCACAATGCCGCCATGGACCCGGGCGTGCTCGTGCTCGCGGCCACCCCCATCGGCAACGCCCGTGACGGCTCACCTCGCCTGGCGGGCGAGCTCGCGAGCGCCGACGTCGTCGCAGCGGAGGACACCCGCCGGCTGCGCCGCCTGCTCGCCGACCTCGAGGTGACGCGCAAGGGCCCGGTCGTCAGCTACCACGAGCACAACGAGTCCAGCCGTACCGGCGAGCTGGTGGCGCGCCTGCTGGCCGGCGAGCGCGTCGTCCTGGTCACGGACGCGGGTATGCCGGCCGTCTCCGACCCCGGGTACCGGCTGGTCACCGCCGCGGCGGACGCCGGCATACCGGTCAGCTGCGTCCCCGGCCCCAGCGCCGTGCTCGCCGCCCTTACCGTCTCCGGGCTGCCCATCGCGCGGTTCTGCTTCGAAGGATTCCTGCCGCGCCGGGCGGGCGAGCGTCGTAAAGCCCTGGCGGCGCTGGCAACGGAGCCGCGGACGATGGTCTTCTTCGAGGCCCCGCACCGGCTCGCCGAGATGCTCCGAGACGCTGGGCGCGCCTTTGGCCCGGAACGGCGCGGCGCGGTATGCCGTGAGCTCACCAAGACGTGGGAGCAGGTTCGCCGGGGCACCCTGGCGGACCTGGTGGAGTGGGCCGCCGATGGCGTCAAGGGGGAGGTCACCGTCGTCGTCGATGGGTGCACCGGCTCAGAGAACGACCTCGACGTCGACCTCGACGGGCTCGTGGACGGCATACTCGCTCGGGTGGCCGCAGGGGAGCGGCTCAAGGACGTGACCGCCGACGTCTCGGCTGCTTCCGGCGTCGCGCGAAAGGCGCTGTACGACGCCGCGGTTGCCCGTCGTCAGGCGTAGGCAGAGTTCTCAGCGGCGCGCTTGAGCGCCACCAGGGTAAGGTGAATCCCGTTGCGGTTCACTGCGTTTCGGTTGCCGAAGAACCGCTCGAGCACGGAGCGCTCGACCGCAGACCGGCGGTCGGTCCACTGCTCGGCCACCGTGCAGCCGCGCCCGTCCTCGTGCGGGGCGATGAAGTACTCCCACAGCGAGAGCTTGAGCGGCCCGACATAGACCTCGAAGGCGAAATGTCGGCCTGGTTCGGCGGCGACCACGGTCCCGAACGTGACCCAGCGCATCGTGCCCCGGCGGTTATGCCCGACGAACTGGGCCCCCTTGACGGCCGACGTCACCTTCCCGCGCCACGAGACCCGCTCGCACTCCGGCGACCACTCGCCCATGCGAGGCAGGTCGGAGACCAGGTCATAGACCCGGGCGGCCGGTGCGTCGATCTCCATGGTCTCGCGCACATCCGCCATTGCTCCATCCTTCCGCACCCGAAGCGGGCGGCGGACCGGCCGGGGCGTGAGACGCCCCACGTCCCGGACGTGGTTTGCTGGACCTGTGGACGGGCCACCCGATGGGCTGCAGCTGCGAACCCCTGCGCATCGGGTCTCGCCCCGAGCCCGCGGGATGTGGACGGTCGAGGCCGTCGTGCTGTGCGCCGTGTTCGCGGCCGCCCAGGTGGCCTGGTGGGTGCTCGACCGCGCCCCGGACCGGTCGGTGCATGTGCTCGTTGCGTGGGTCAGTGCCATTCTCGGCGTGTGCTACGTCGCGGTCATGCCGGTGTGGCGCTACCGCGTCCACCGATGGGAGGCCACCCCGACCGCGGTCTACACCCAGACCGGATGGCTCAACCAGGAGCGGCGGATCGCCCCGGTCAGCCGGATCCAGACCGTCGACATGAGTCGCGGCCCCATCGCCCAGCTGTTCCGGCTGGCCTCGGTCCAGGTGACGACCGCGTCCGCCGCCGGCCCGCTGCACATCCAGGGCTTGGACGTCGACGTGGCTCGGGCACTAGTCGACTCGCTCACCGAGGCGACCATTGCCGAGG
The DNA here is from genome assembly GCA_963769085.1 of uncultured Actinomycetota bacterium. Taxonomy (GTDB): domain Bacteria; phylum Actinomycetota; class Actinomycetes; order Actinomycetales; family Dermatophilaceae; genus Phosphoribacter. Next base: position 44,924 of record CAVYKM010000047.1, read on the forward strand.
CGGGTGACGCGACGTGAGCGGGCCCCCGCAGCTGCGCGACGTCGAGTGGCGGCGGCTGGACGCGCGCATGCTGCTCGTGCACCCGGTCCAGGAGGCGGTCCGGTTCCTGCCGGCTCTTCTCGTCCTCTTCGTCACCGGCCGCACGAACCAGCGCAGCCCGTGGTGGGACGTCGCCGCCGTGACGGCCGTGGTCCTGCTGGGGGTGTCCCGGTGGTTCACCACGCGGTACTGCATCCAGCACGGCCAGATCGAGCTGCAACGCGGCCTGCTCAAGCGAGAGGTCATCGCGACCCCGGCCGAACGGGTGCGCACCGTCGATGTCACCGCGCCGATCTGGCATCGCGCGCTCGGCCTGGCGAAGGTCGAGATCGGCACCGCCGGCGGCCACGGTGTCGAGCGGCTGGTCCTGGACGCCCTCTCGGCGACGGAGGCGGCCAGCCTGCGAGGTGAGCTGCTGCACCGGCCAGTGGCGGCGCAAAGCGGGCCGGCCCAACCGGTGCCGTCGGCTGCCGCTGCTGCCGCTGCTGCTGCTGCTGATGCTGATGCGACGGCCGTCGAGGGCGAACGGCAAGGAGCAGGCGAGGCGGAGACGGTGCTGCTGCGGCTCAACCCCGCCTGGATCCGCTACGCCCCCCTGACGACGAGCGGGCTGGTCTCGGCAGCGGCCATCCTCGGGTTCGCCTTTCAGCTCTTCGGCGACGCCGTGCAAGGGCGCGAGGAGCAGATCGGCGGGGCAATCAGCCGAGCTCAGTCGCTCGGCCTGTGGGCCCTGGTTGTGCTGGCCCTCATCACCGCGCTGGTGTTCGTGTCGATGCTCGCGGTCACCGGGTACGTCCTGAGCTACTGGGGCTTCCGGCTGACCCGCCATCGGGGAGGGACCCTGCACGTGAGCCGGGGCCTGCTCACGACTCGAGCCACGAGCATCGAGGAGGCTCGCATGCGCGGCGTCGAGGTTGGTGAGCCGCTCGGGTTGCGCCTGGCCGGTGCGTCGCGGCTGTTCGCGATCACGACCGGGCTGCGGCGCCGGGAGTCCGGACCGGGCAGCGCCTGGCTCTCGCCTCCGGCGGCCCGATCAGCTGTCGATGCGGTGGCCGCCGCGGTGGTCGGCGACCTGGGGGCCCTGACCGGCGTCCTGACCGAACACGGTCGCGCCGCCCGGCGCCGTCGCTTCGTCCGCGCGGTCGGCGGGGCCGTGGTCCTCGCCGGCGTGCCCGCGGCGCTTGGGTTCTGGTGGCACTGGCCGACCGGGGTCGTGGCCGTCCTCCTCGTGCTCTGCGTGAGCTCGCCCGTTCTCGCGAGGGACCGGTATGCCGGCCTCGGTCACCTGCTCACGGACCGGCACCTGGTGACCCGATCGGGGTCGTTCTCCCGCCGGCGCGACGTGCTGGCGCGCCACGGCGTCATCGGGGTCGTCCTGCGCGAGTCGTTCTTCCAGCGCCGCGCCGGTCTGGCTACGCTGACCGCCACGACGGCGGCCGGCAAGCAGGGCTACCACGTGCTGGACGTCCCCGCCGGCCGGGCCGTCGACCTCTCCCACCAGCTGCTGCCCGACACGGTCAGCCAGTTCCTCGCCACCCCAGCACTTTCGGCCGAGAGGTCAGCAGATGCTGTCAAAAGGCCCGGATAACCGCATCTATTGACCACTCGATGCGGCGTGGCGGGGCCCGGGCGCTGGCTGACCACTCGATGCGGCGTGGCCGGGCCCGCGGCGCTGGCGGCGCGCACCGGCATACCGAAAACGTTGTTGCGGCGGCCCATAGGATCGCGTCATGAGCAAGGTCCTGTCCGCCGTCGCCTGGCCGTACACCAACGGGCCGCGCCACATCGGCCACGTGGCCGGGTTCGGCGTGCCCTCGGACGTGTTCAGCCGGTACATGCGCATGGCCGGCCACGACGTGCTCATGGTCTCGGGCACCGACGAGCACGGCACGCCGATCCTCGTGCTCGCCGAGCAGGAGGGGGCCAGCCCGCGCGACCTCGTCGACAAGTACAACGCGGTCATCGCCCAGGACCTCACCGACCTGGGCCTGTCCTACGACCTGTTCACCCGCACGACGACGCGCAACCACTACGCGGTGGCGCAGGAGCTCTTCCTCGGCTGCTACCGCAACGGGTACATGGTCGAGCAGACCACGTCGGGCGCGGTCAGCCCCTCGACCGGGCGCACGCTTCCGGACCGCTACATCGAGGGCACCTGCCCGATCTGCGGCTACCCGGACGCCCGCGGCGACCAGTGCGACAACTGCGGCAACCAGCTCGACGCCCAGGAGCTGATCAACCCGCGCAGCAGGGTCAACGGCGAGACCCCACGCTTCGTGCAGACCCAGCACTTCTTCCTCGACCTGCCGGCCCTCGCCGACGCCCTTGGCCAAATGGCTCGACGAGCGTGAGGCGTCGGGCACCTGGCGCCCCAACGTCGTCTCGTTCTCCAAGAACCTGCTCGAGGACGTGCGGCCCCGGGCGATGACCCGCGACATCGACTGGGGCATCCCGGTGCCGCTCGACGGCTGGCGCGACAACCCCGCCAAGCGCCTCTACGTGTGGTTCGACGCGGTCGTCGGCTACCTGTCCGCCTCCATCGAGTGGGCCCGCCGCCTGGGCGACCCCGAGCGATGGCGCGAGTGGTGGAATGACCCGCAGGCGTTGTCGTACTACTTCCAGGGCAAGGACAACATCACCTTCCACTCCCAGATCTGGCCGGCCGAGCTGCTCGCGTATGCCGGCCAGGGCGCCAGAGGGGGCGAGCCCGGGGAGTACGGCGTGCTCAACCTGCCCACCGAGGTCGTCGCCAGCGAGTTCATGACCATGGAGGGGCGCCAGTTCTCCACGTCGCGCGGCCACGTCATCTACGTGCAGGACGTGCTGGCCCGCTACGGCCCGGACCCCTTGCGCTTCTTCATCTGCGCCGCCGGTCCGGAGAGCCAGGACAGCGACTTCACCTGGGCCGAGTTCGTCCAGCGCAACAACTCCGAGCTCGTCGCCGGCTGGGGCAACCTGGTCAACCGGACCGCGACGATGATCCACACGTCGTTCGGCGCCATCCCGCCGGGGGGCGCCCGCGAGCCGGTCGACGAGGCACTGCTCGACTGTGTCACAACGGGTTTCGATACGGTCGGGGAGCTCATCGAACGCCACCGCCAGCGGGCGGCGATCGCCGAGGCGATGCGGGTCGTGGGGGAGACCAACGCCTACGTGTCCAAGACCGAGCCGTACAAGCTCAAGGGACCCGAGCAGCGCGAGCGGCTCGGGACCGTGCTGCACGTGCTCGCCCAGGCGGTCAGCGACCTCAACACCGTGCTGTCGCCGTTCCTGCCGCACGGGGCCAACCGGGTGCATCGGGTGCTCGGCGGTGAGGGCGACCTGGTGCCGATGCCCCAGCTACGGCACGTCGAGGACCTCGACGGCGGACCGGCATACCCGGTCATCGCGGGCGACTACTCGGCGACACCGCCATGGCGGTCGCGGCCGGTTTCGCCGGGGGACGCCGATCCCCAAGCCGAGGCCCGTCTTTGCCAAGCTGGACCCGTCGGTGGTCCAGCAGGAGATCGACCGGATGCGCGCGGAGGCCTGACGCCGATGGCTGGGCCGACGTCGCGGGGCAGGCCGTCTGCTCCTGACCCGCTGCCGGTCCAGGTCGTCGACAACCACGTCCACCTGGACCACGCCCGCGAGGGCGAGGAGCCGGTCGACGTCGGCGCTGCCGTCGCTGACGCGGCCGCGGTGGGAGTGGACCGGCTGGTGCAGATCGGCTGCGACCTGCCTGGAGCGCGGTTCACCGTCGACGTCGTCGACCAGTATGCCGCGGTGCTGGGTGGAGTTTCGTTGCACCCCAACGAGGTTCCCCGACTCGCGGGCCGCGGCGAGCTCGCGGCGGCGCTGGCGGAGATCGAGCGGCTGGCCCGTCATCCGCGGGTGCGCGTCGTCGGCGAGACCGGCTTGGACTACTACCGGACCGGCCCGGCCGGCCGGCCGGCCCAGCAGGACGCCTTCCGCTGGCACATCGACCTGGCCAAGCGCACCGGCAAGGTCCTGCAGATCCACGACCGCGAAGCCCACGACGACGTGCTGCGGATCCTCGCCGAGGAGGGGGCGCCACGGCATACCGTCCTGCACTGCTTCTCGGGTGACCTCAGCATGGCGCGCACCGCCATCGAGCGCGGCTACCTGCTGTCCTTCGCCGGCCCGGTCACCTTCAAGAACGCGACGGCGCTGCGCAACGCGCTGGCGGTGACCCCGCTGGAGCAGGTGCTGGTCGAGACCGACGCCCCTTACCTGGCGCCCCACCCGTGGCGCGGGGCGACGAACGCCTCGTACCTGGTGCCGCTGACCGTCCGGTCGATGGCGTCGGTCCTCGGGGTGGCGGTGCCGACGCTGTGCCAGGCCCTCTCGACCAACTCGGAGCGGGTCTACGGTCCGTGGACGGCCTAGCCCAGGCCGCTGGGCTTGGCCGATACCGACTGGAGGGCACGAGCCAGGCACGACCCATACCGAATTTCGGGAAACCCATGAAATTTCGTGTGTTCTCGCGGATTTCGTACTCGTGCTGTGACGCAAGGGACGCAGGGGCCCAGCGTGACCGATGGAGTCTGCTGGCGTGGTGGAAGCCGGTGGCGTGGTTGAAGTAGGCCACGGCGAAAGCGCTGTGATCTTTCCCACAGCGGCTCACCAATCCCACCAGTCCCACTAGTCACACCGCCCCCGTCCGTCGTTACCAAAAGTTGACCTTCGGGGCCGCACCCGGCACGGTGGACGGGACCTAGATGACGGGCCCCCGCTAGAGGTGCGGTGACACAGCGCCTCCTTGGCCGCGCCGAGGCGGTGCGGGCGGGCTGGTCCAGGACTACCTGACCTTCGGAGCCTCATGTTCTCAACCCCGCTGCTTCAGCGCGTCGCCGTCGCCGGCGCCGCGACCGCGTTCGCCGTCGGCGGCTTCACCGTGGCCCAGGTGGACAAGGCGGTCGACCTCAGCGTCGACGGCCAGTCGACTGCGGTCCACGTGTTCGGCAGCAGCGTCGGCGACGCGCTCTCGACACAGGGGATCAGCGTGGGTGAGCACGACGTCGTCGTGCCTGGTGTCGACGAGCCGATCCAGGACGGCTCGCTCGTCCTGGTGCGCTACGGGCGCAAGCTCATCGTCACAATCGACGGGCAGACCGCCGAGTACTGGACAACCGCGACCTCGGTCGACCAGGCCCTGGCTGACCTGGGCATCCGCGCCGACGCGGCAGCGGCCCTGTCGGTCTCGCGTTCCCAGCCGCTCGGCCGTGAGGGGCTCACGTTCACGGTGACCAACCCACGCAATGTGACCGTCGCTGTCGATGGCGCCACGGTCGCCAAGAGCACCTCCTCCACCACCGTGCAGCAGCTGCTCGCCGAGCTGCAGCTCGCCCTCGGACCGCTGGACCGGGTCACACCGGCGCTGGACGCCCCGATCACCGAGGGCCTGGCGGTCGCTGTGGCCCGCGTGTCCGAGAAGACGACGACGGACACCGCATCGATCGCCCCTGGCACGGTCCGCAACGACGACGCCAACCTCTACCAGGGCCAGACCCAGGTCGTCACCCCAGGCGAGGCCGGCCAGCGCACGATCACCTACAAGGAGACCTGGGTCGACGGCCAGCTCGAGTCGCGTGTCGAGGTCGGCTCCGAGGTGAGCAAGGCGGCTACCGATCGGGTTCTGGCCGTCGGCACCAAGGAGCGTCCGGCAGCCGCGCCCAGTGCGCCGAGCGCGCCGGCAGCTCCGGCGCCCAGCTCGTCCGGCGGGGGCCTGAACCTCGCCAACGCGGGGATGTGGGACCGAATCGCCCAGTGCGAGTCCGGCGGCAACTGGCAGATCAACACGGGCAACGGCTACTACGGCGGTCTGCAGTTCGCCGCGTCCACGTGGCTCTCCAACGGCGGCGCCGACTTCGCCTCGCGGGCCGACCTGGCCTCACGCGAGCAGCAGATCACCGTTGCCAACCGGCTGTACGCGCGATCGGGCCTTGGTGCCTGGGGCTGCGCGCACGCTGCCTGAGCCACGGGTGCGATGCCGCCAGGTGTCGCGGACCCAGCTGTGCGAGGCGCCCACCGGCAGCCGTAGGCGATGAGGCTACTGTCGCTGTCATCCTGTGCTGCCGCGGAGGATCGCAGCCTCACTGAGTCACGCTCCTGCGGCCATACTGGGGCTTGGGCAGGTTGAGGACCCATGCGAAAGGTGCACGCCCGATGAGAGCCCCTCGTCGCCGCAGACCACAGCGGCGCGCCCGCGCCACTCCACCTGCAGGCACAGATTTCGCGGGGATGGCAGGCGCGGCAACGTACCATCCAAGCGCGGAGCACAAGGACCAGGTGACGGCAGCCGGGTTGCCGCGGCTACGTAGCGACGCCACGCGGTGCCCGCCATTGGACGAGGGAGTGCCACAAAACTGGCTGCGGGCAGCCTTGAGCGAAGGCAACGTCGGCGGCGTGTGGCGAAAGGGTGACTATCCCCAACTGGCGTGGCAGCCGCAACGCGTCGCGCGCGCCTCCCTCGGGTGCCTCATCGTGCGCGCGCAGAACAACGCCCCGGACTGTTCCGCGCGCCGAACGGCACGAGCAGCCGGCACCCGGGCCTTACGCGGTGCCGCAGAGTTTCCGGCAGCGAATAGGTGAACGGCCGGTCAAGAGGAACCGGCAGGCTGACATCGCAGTAAGGCGGCAAGGCGGCGTTCACATCCTCGGGAACAGCGGCTTCAGGGCCGGATATAACGCGCGGTACATGTGGTGCGCCGCGCGTGTACGGCCGCCTCGGCCGGGTCGGGCGCGATGGAATTCACTTCGCGGATGGCCGCGCGGCACACCTCCGGCACCGACGTATACGCGCCGGTGCCCACGAGCGCCAGCAGCGCCGCGCCGTAGGCCGAGCCTTCCTGCGTCTCCAGCGTCACCACGCGCTTGTTCATCACGTCCGCCAGCACCTGCCGCCAGAACGGGCTCTTGGCGCCGCCGCCCGACGCGCGCACGGATTTCACTTCGACGCCGAGCTCCTCGATGATGTCCAGGCAGTCGCGCTGGCTGTAGCTCACGCCCTTCGATCACCGCGCGCATCAGGTCGGCGCGCGTGTGGCTGGCCGTCATGCCCACCCAGCCGCCGCGCGCGGTGGCGTCGAGGTGCGGCGTGCGCTCGCCCATGAGGTAGGGCAGCCAGAAGAGGCCCTGCGCGCCGGCGGGCGCCTGGGCGGCTTCGGCGGTGAGCGCGTCGTAGTTCGTCCCCGGCGCAAGCTGGTTGCGGAACCATTGCAGGCTGAGCCCCGCGCCCTGCGTGACGCCCATGACGTGCCACTTGCCGCGCACGGCGTGGCAGAAGGTGTGCACGCGCCCGGCGGGATCGTAGGCCACGTTTTCCATGTGCGCGAACACCACGCCGGAGGTGCCGAGCGTGCAGGAGACGATGCCCGGCTTCGACGATGCCGTTGCCCACCGCGCTCGACGCCTGGTCGCCGCCGCCGCCCACCACGGGCGTGCCCGCCGCGAGGCCCGTGGCTTCGGCCGCCGCGCGCGTGATGGTGCCGGTGACGTCGCTCGATTCGTAGCACTGCGGCAGGATGCCGCGGTCGAGCTGCAGGCCGTCCATCATCTCGTACGACCAGCGGCGGTTCACCACGTCGAACAGCGAGGTGCCGGAGGCGTCGGAGACTTCGGTGGCGTACTCGCCGGTGAGGCGGAAGCGCACGTAGTCCTTGGGCAGCAGCACTTCGGCGCACGCGCGCGAAGTTGGCGCGGCTCGTTATCGCGCACCCAGAGCAGCTTCGGGCAGCGTGAAGCCGGTGAGCACGGGATTGGCGGTCCACTTGAGGACGTTCTCGCGCCCGAGCGCGCGGTTGATCGCAATCCACCTGCGGCTGGCTGCGCTGGTCGCACCAGATGAGCGAGGGGCGGATCACGCGGTCGGCTTCGTCCAGGATGACGAGGCCGTGCATCTGGCCGGAGAGGCCGATGCCGCGCACCTCGGCTGCCGCACACGCCCGCTTCCGCGAGCACGCCGCGGATGGCTTTCTGCGCCGCGTCCCACCAGTCGCCGGGGTCCTGCTCGGCCCACAGCGGCCGCTCCATGCGCATGTCCTCGTGCGGGGCGGTGAAGCCCGCGCGCACGTTGCCGCGCTCGGTCCACCAGCAGCGCGCGGCGTGCCTCCGGTTCCGATATCGATGCCAAGCCAGTACATAGTTCCCTATCTTATGTCATGCCTGCCGAGAATGGACGCGAGGATGTCCGGGATCTCGAAAACGGCGCGGTTATCGATCGCCGCGGCGGCGGCGCGGAAGCGCGCGTAGTTGGAGGGTTCGAGCAGTTCGGCCACGGCGCGGCCGATTTCGCGGAAGTTCGGACCACCAGTCCTACCCCCTTTCCGTCACCCAGTCGGCGTTGTAGCGTTCCTGCGGCAGCGTCCAGGCATTGCGCTCCACGATCACCGGCAGCTTCATGGCGAGCGCTTCGCTGATGCTGCCGGGGCCGGGCTTGCCGATGAAGAAGTCCGAGGCGTGCATGTAGTACGGCACTTCCGCGTGTAGCCCTCGACGAATCGCGCGAGGCGCGCTTCATCGTGCGGAGCTTTCGCGCAGCTTCTCATTGTGGCCGCAGATCAGGATCAGTTGCACGGGCAAGCTTCGAGCGTCCGCGCGATCTCGAGCATGACGCGACCCTCTCCGCCGAACAGCACCAGCCCCGTGGGCAGGTCCGGTCGAGGCCCGCCGGTCGCGATCCGGGCGCCGGCGTGGGCTCGTAGAAACGCGGGTTTAGGATCATGCCGGAGACGCGGAAGATGCGGTCATCCGGGTGGCTGATCTCGCGCGCCTGCTCTACCGCGCGCTCCGAGCCGCAGATGAAATACTGCGCTGCGCGCTCGATCCAGAAATGGGGCGGGTAATCGGCGATATCGACGATGACGGTGACGAACGGCACGCCCGGTA
>CAVYKM010000048.1:0-117218 GCA_963769085.1 uncultured Actinomycetota bacterium
GGAGGCGCCACGGCTGCTGGTCACCGTGGCGCACCCCGACGACGAGACGTTCGGGTGCGGCTCGCTGCTGCTGCACGCGCGGGCGCTGCCGGTGCTGTGACCTGCGTCCTGTGCGCCACCCGAGGCGACGCCGGGCAGCCGGCCCCGGGCAGCGGGGTGCGCCCGGAGGAGTCCGCCGCGGTACGTGAACGTGAGCTGCAGGAGGCGGCGGCCCTGTTGGGGGTGTCGCGGGTGGAGCTGCTCGGCTTCGCTGACTCGGGGATGGCCGGCGACGCCGACGAGGGCACGCTCGTCGGCGAGCCGCTCGACAGCGTCCGCGACCAGGTTCGTGCCTGCATCGAGGACTTCCTGCCCGCACGTGCTGGTCACCCTGGACGGCGGGGACGGCCACCGCGACCACGAGCGGATCCGCGACGCGACGCTGGCAGCGGTTGAGGTCGCCGACTGGCGGGTCCAGCGGGTCTACCTGCACTGCTTCCCACGCTCGCTGCTGCAGCGCTGGCTCGAGCACATGGCACAGCACAACCCGTCGTCCGAGCACTCCAGGCGCAGGTCGGTGGACGCCCGACGAGCTCATCACAACGGTCATCGACACGGCGCGGCACCTGCCGGCACGGGAGCGCGCGATGGCTGCGCACGTCTCGCAGGTCTTCCTTCGAGGGGCTGCCGCCGGACCTGCGCTTGGAGTTCCTCACGGCCGAGCGGCTCCAGCGGGTGATCCCAGCGTGGACCGGCGGTCCGCGTGAGCACGTCGCGTCCGCTGCCCAGCCCCAGCGCACCGGGCCGTAAGGGCTGGCCGGGCCGGCCGCGAGCGGGGCGCGGCCGGCCTCGCGTCCCGGGCTCGGCCTCGGTCCGGGCACAGCTCAGGCGTGCGCGATCCGCGCTACGGTGGCTGTGCCGGATGACGAGTAGGACGGCGATCGTCGCGGCGATGCCGACGAGGGCGGCCACGGCTGCGACGAGGCCGAGCTGGGCGAGGTCGGTCGTCGTGACCGTCATGGTGGTCGGCGGGGTGACGAACTCAGGGCCGTCCGGAGCGACCTTGGCGTAGGCGGGGCCGGAGCCGAGCGCGACCAGGGCCGCGAAGGTGAGGACGGTGGCGAACAGCCGGCGTGCGATCTGCGGTGACATGGCGATTCTCCTTCGGTGTCCGGCCCAGGCCGGGGTGATGAGGTCTGCTCATCGCAGCGCAGGGCGCTTGGAAGGTGCTCGGGTCCTGCTTGGACCTTGGCCTTGGACCGCCCTTGGAGCCCGGTCGGGACGGGCAAGCCGGATGGATCCTGCCGAACCGCCCCGGGACCGCAGTACGGTGAGGTCGCGCACAAGGAGCGATGTATGGGCCGAAGCTGATGGCACCGGTGCCGAGTCGCTGGACTTGCGGATGCTCGGTCCGCTTCAGGCCTGGCGGGGCGGGCAGGAGCTGCCGCTCGGGGGACGCCGTCAGCGAGCCGTGCTGGCCTGCCTGCTCCTGGACGGGCACGGCGTCGTCTCGACCGAGCGGCTCGCCGACGTCGTGTGGGGCGGCGCCCCTCCTTCCGGCTACCTCACGACCCTGCAGACGTACGTGTTCCACCTGCGCGCGACGCTCGAGCCGGCTCGGGCCAAGGGCACGCCCGGCCAGGTGCTCGTGACGGTGCCCGGGGGATATCGCCTCGACGTCCCGGACGAGTGCGTCGACGCCCGACGCTTCGAACAGCTCGTCGCCATCGGTCGTCGCCACGTCGTCGACGACCCGGAGACCAGTGCCCGGGTGCTGCGCGAAGCGTTGGATCTCTGGCGAGGTGACGTGCTCTCTGACCTCGACGACCTGGAGGTCGTCGCGACCGAGTCACGCCGGCTGAACGAGGTGCGCGCCGGCGCCGCGGAGGCGTGGGCCGACGCCGAGCTGTCGCTGGGCCACCACGAGATGCTCGCTCCCGAGCTGGGCCGGCTCGTCGCCGAGCATCCGCTGCGTGAGCGACTGCATGGGCAGCGGATGCTGGCTCTGTATCGCGGCGGACGCCAGGCCGAAGCGCTCGCGGCATACCGCCAGCTGCGAACCACACTCGACGAGGAGCTCGGCGTCGAGCCCAGCCACGACGTCCGAGTGCTGCACGAACGCATCCTTCGCCAGGATCCCGCGCTGCTGTGGCAGCCGAGCGGTGCCGAGCCGGCCCCCAGGGTCCGCGACGACACCGTGGTGGATCGGGGGATGCCGGCCCGGGGGGCCGCGCCGGGAGCAGGGAGCGGCGCGGCCGGAGTTTTCGCCGCGCTACGCCGCCGCTGGGTCGCCGTGGGGCTGGTGCTCGCCGTGGCTGCCGCCCTCCTCGTCGGCACCGTCGTCACGGCCGCTCGAGCCGGGGTGACGCCGGTCCCGCCCAACAGCGCCGCACTCATCACCGATCGCGGCGGGCAGGGTCCGGCGGTGGGCCTGGGCGCCGGGCCGGTCGCGCTCGCGACGGGTGGCGGAGCGCTCTGGGCCGCCCGGGAGAGCGACGACGCGTTGCTGAAGATCGACCCGGAGAGCAGGCGCGTCGCGGAGACGATCCACGGCGTCGGCGGCTCGCCACGGGCCGTGGCGGTGTCGGGTGACGACGTCTGGGTGGCCGGTCCGGGCGAGTCCGTCGTCACCCGCTTCAACATCCGCACCGGCCAGGTCGTCGGCAAGCTGCCGGTCGGCATCGAGCCCACCGCCCTCGCGGCCGGGGGCGACTCGGTGTGGGTCGCGAACACCGGCGACAACACCGTGCAGCGCATCGACATAGCCCAGCACCGGGTCGACCCGCCGGTCCGGGTGGGTGACGGGCCCGCCGGCCTCGCCCTCGACGGTGCCACGTTGTGGATCGCGAACTCCCGGAGCGGCTCGGTGACCCAGCTGGACACCAGGACGGGCAGCGGATCGCCGCCGACATCCGGGTCGACGCCGGCCCGCGGAGCCTGGCCCTCACCCCGACGGATCTGTGGGTGGCGAACGAGCTGGGGCAGTCCGTGTCGAGGGTGAACCGGGCCACCGGCGACGTGGTGCGGGTGCCCGTCGACGACGGGCCTGCGTCCGTCGTGATCGTGGACGGGGAGCCGTGGGTCGCGAACGCCTCGTCCGCTACCGTGTCCCGCGTCGACCCGGCGACGAATGCCGTGGTGAGCATCGAGCTGGGCAGTTCCCTCGGGCACTGGCGCTCTCCGGGTCGGACGTCTGGGCGGCGACGGCGGCGTCGGGAAGCGAGGAGCACGTCGGGGGAACCCTGGTGTTCGCGGGACCCCTCGACGGGTCGTACACGCTCGACCCGGCGAACAACTACGCCCCTGACATCGCGGATGTGCTGCGTCCGGTGTACGACGGCCTCGTCGCCTTTCGTGCCGTCGGTGGCCGGGCGTCGACGACGGTGGTGCCCGACCTTGCCACGTCGCTGCCGACGCCCACGGACGGGGGCCGCACCTATGTCTTCACCTTGCGCGACGGCATCCGCTACTCGACCGGTGCGACGGTGGTCGCGACGGATGTGGCGCGCGGGCTGCGCCGCGCGATCCTGGCCGACCCCGGTGCTAGGCAACCCGGGCTTCTTCCGCTCCGTCGTCGGGGCGGCCCGCTGTATCGACGATCGCGCCTCGCCCGACCTGTGCGACCTGTCCCAGGGCGTCGACGCGGACGACGCCACCCGCCGGGTGACGATCCGGCTGGTCGAACCCGATCCTGAGCTGCTCTACAAGCTGGCCTTCTTCGTCGTCCCCGCGCCGCCGGGCACTCCGGTGTCCGACCTGGGGCGCAACCCGCTGCCGGGGACCGGGCCGTACGCCGTCGCCTCCGCCGGCGCCGACGGCAGCATCACGCTGGTCCGCAACCCGCACTTCCGGCAGTGGTCCGCCGCGGCCCAGCCGCAGGGCTACCCCGACGAGATCCACTACTCCGTTCGAGCCCTTGGAGGCGGGGGTCGCCGACGTCCTCGCGGGTCGCGCCGACGTCGCCCATGTGCCACCGTCGCTCTCCACCGTCGGCCGGACCCACCCCGCGCTCGTCCACCGGGTCGACGTTTACCGACACGGACTTCGCCTACCTCAATGCGCGCCTGGCTCCGTTCGACGACGTGCGGGTGCGGCGGGCGCTGAACTTCGCCGTGGACCGGCGCACCCTGGTCCAGCTCTACGGCGCAGGCGAGGGGTACTCCGGCATCTCCTGTCAGGTGCTCCCACCGGGGTTCCCCGGCTACCGGCGCTACTGTCCGTACCAGACCGGGGCCGCCGACGGACCGTACCTCGGGCCGGATCTCGAGACCGCGAAACGGCTCGTCGCCGAGTCCGGGGCCGCGGCGACACCGGTGACGGTGCACTCCTACCGCAGGTTCGGGTTGTGGCAGAACTTCGCCGGCTATCTGGCGGACGTCCTGCGCCAGATCGGGTTCACGTCCGTGCGGGTGCAGGACATTCCGCTCGAGATGCGCCAGAGTGACCCCGCCTTTGCGTCGTACCAGATCTTCACCCACCAAGGCTGGATCGCCGACTACCCGGTTGCGTCGACGTTCTACGACTTCCTTGCCTCGTGCCGGCAGGCCAACCTCTCGGGCTACTGCAACCGCGAGATCGACGAGATCGCCAAGCGGGCCTTCTCGCTGGAGCAGAGCGATCCGAACACCGCCATCGACCTCTGGGCGCAGGTCGACCGGATGCTCACCGATGACGCCGCGACCGTCACCCTGGGCAACCGTCGCGCCACCATGATCGTGTCGGAGCGGGTCGGCAACTACTCGGCCCGCCCCCAAGGCATGCTGCTGTCCCAGCTGTGGGTGCGGTAGCGCCGCGCCTACCTCGTCACCAGCTGGTCAGCCTTGGCGGCGCCGCCGCCCGGTCTGCCAGAGCGGCCAGGGCGCCTGGCCTCGCCCTCGATGGCCTCGATCGTGCCGATGAGAGGTGCGGTGTACGGCGTTACATGCAACGAACCGGCGGAGTGTCCGTCTACGCGACCGGTCTGCCGCCCAAGGTCCTCGGGATCGGCGGCGCCACGGACGTCGCGATCGCCGACATCGGCGCGTGGTCCATCGCCCACCCGCCGACGACCTCGTACCGCATCACGACCGGCGTCCAGTACGCAATGATGGTGGATCGGGGCGGCTTCATCGCCACCGACGGCCACCACAACCGGGTCCTGCGGGTCACTCGCGGCGGAGACATCACCGAGATCCAGACCTTCGCCGACCTCGTGCCCGACTGGTCTGGAGTCCGAGGACGGCAGGTTCTGGCTCACCCAGGCGGGCCCGGTTCCGAATGTGCCGGACACTGGCCGGGTGCTTACCTTCTCGCGCTCAGGCCGGCCTGCGACCGAGGTAGCCCACGGCGCGAGCCTCCTCGATGTGGAGTTCGGCCCGCGGCATCAGCTGTATGCCTTGTCGCAGGGCCAGTGGGACGGGGTGGGAGAGGGCACACCGGCCCTGCCGAACACCGGGCGCCTGGTCCGCGTCACGCGCGACGGAGCTTTGGAGCCGGTGGTCGACCGGAACGGAAACCCCATCGTGCTCGACCGGCCCACATCGATGGAGTTCGGCGGCGACACGGCATACGTAGTCAGCCTCACCGGCGACGTCTACACCGTCAGCGACCTCTAGCCCGGCTGGGGCCACAGTGAACGCGTCTGCAGGTTGCCTCGGCTAGCGGTATGCCGGGTGCTGCGGCCACGGGGCGTCGTGCGGGCGCAGGGTTGCCCACCCCTGCTCCCGCGACCCCCGGGCCGTGAGGATCCCCAGCATCGCGCCCGGGTTGTGCAGCCGCCCGGCCAGCACCGCGGCATACGCGTCGTCGAGGGGCACCCACAGCACCCGCATGTCGGCCTCCTCCGCCTTGCGCACGTGCCGGCCGGGCGAGGGCACCAGGTCGCGGGCGAGGAACACCCGGTAGGCCTCGGGGAAGGCGCCGGCCGAGGCATAGGCGTCGACGAGCACGTCGTACCGGCTCGGCGGCCAGGTCCACCTCCTCGTGCAGCTCCCTAGCCGCCGCCTCCCACGGCGGCTCGCCGGGAACGTCGAGCAACCCGGCGGGCAGCTCCCAGAGGTAGTCCCGGCAGGCATGGCGGTACTGACGGATCATGACCAGGTGGTCGACACCGGCGATCGGGCGCAGCGCCAGGACCAGCACGGCACCGGGGTGATCGACGTAGTCGCGCAGCACCACCCCGCCGGCACCCAGGTCGACCCGGTCACGCCGCACGTCGAAGATCAGCCCGGTGAAGGCCACCTCGCTGGACAGCACCGGTTTGGGCGCCCGCTCGTCCATCAGGTCGGCATACCCGCCGACCGGGGCGTCGATCGACACCTCAGCCGACCGGTGCCGGCTCGGGTTCGTGCCGTGTCGGCCGCTCGACCTCGACGAGGCGTTGCTCGCGCTGGCGGTCCAGCGCCGCGCCGACGAGCCCGGCGAAGAGCGGATGCGCCCGGTTGGGCCGGGAGCGGAACTCCGGGTGAGCCTGCGTCGACACGTAGTACGGATGCATCGACGCGAGGCAGCTCGGCGAACTCGACGAGCGACCCGTCGGGCGAGGTCCCCGAGAACACCAGCCCGGCCTGCTCCAGCTGGTCCCGGTAGTCGTTGTTGACCTCGTAGCGGTGCCGATGGCGCTCGTTCACCGACGTGGTCCCGTATGCCGTCGCGACGAGGCTCTCTGGGGTGAGCCTGGCCGGGTAGAGGCCCAGGCGCATGGTGCCGCCGAGGTCGCCGGCCCCGTCGACGTAGGCCTTCTGCTCCGCCATGGTCGCGATGACCGGGTGCTCGGTGTCCGGGTCGAACTCGCTGGACGAGGCGTCGGCGAGGCCCAGCACGGAGCGGGCGTACTCGATGACGATGCACTGCAGCCCCAGGCAGATGCCCAAGGTGGGCACCTGGCGCTCGCGTGACCACTGCAGCGCGCCGACCTTGCCCTCGATGCCGCGCACCCCGAAGCCGCCGGGCACCAGGACCGCGTCCACCCCGGCCAGGGCCTTCTGGGCGCCCGTCTGGGTCTGGCACTCGTCGCTGGCGACCCACCGGATGTGCACCTTGGCGTTGTGGTGGAACCCGCCTGCGCGCAGCGCCTCGGTGACCGACAGGTAGGCGTCGGGCAGGTCGATGTACTTGCCGACCAGCGCGATCTCGACGTCGTGCTCGGGGTCGTGGACCCGTTCGAGCATCCGGTCCCACGAGGTCCAGTTGACGTCGCGGAAGTTCAGGGCCAGCCGCCGCACGACGTAGGCGTCCAGGCCCTCGCTGTGCAGCACCTTGGGGATGTCGTAGATGCTGGGCGCGTCGACCGCAGCGGCACACGCCTCGACCTCGACGTCGCACATGAGCGAGATCTTGCGCTTGATCTGCTCGGGGATGTGCCGGTCGGCCCGCAGCACCAGCCCGTCCGGCTGCAGGCCGAGCTGGCGCAACGCTGCGACCGAGTGCTGGGTGGGCTTGGTCTTCAGCTCACCGCTGGGCGCCAGGTAGGGCACCAGCGAGACGTGCAGGAAGAAGCAGCTGTCGCGGCCGATGTCCTGGCGCACCTGGCGGGCCGCCTCGAGGAAGGGCAGCGACTCGATGTCGCCGACGGTGCCGCCGATCTCGGTGATGATGAGGTCGGGCGCGTCTCGGTCCCCGGTCGCCAGCGCCCGCATGCGGGCTTTGATCTCGTTGGTGATGTGCGGGATGACCTGGACGGTGTCGCCGAGGTACTCGCCGCGGCGCTCCTTGGCGATGACGGTGCTGTAGACCTGGCCGGTCGTGACGTTGGCGCTGCCCTCCAGGTCGACGTCCAGGAAGCGCTCGTAGTGGCCGATGTCCAGGTCGGTCTCGGCACCGTCGTCGGTGACGAAGACCTCGCCGTGCTGGAAGGGGTTCATCGTGCCCGGGTCCACGTTGATGTAGGGATCGAGCTTCTGCATGGTGACCCGAAGCCCCCTGGAGCGCAGCAGGTGACCCAGGCTGGATGCCGTCAGGCCCTTGCCGAGCGAGGATGCGACGCCCCCGGTAACAAAGATGTGCTTCGTCGTCTGCTCCGCCACGGAAGGCCAGTCTATGGCATCGGGTCAGGCCACCGCCTCAGCGACCCCGAGTCCGGGCGCGTCCGAGCAGCTCGCGGGCGTGCTCACGCCCCGCGCCGGTGCTGTCGCCTCCCATCATCCGGGCCAGCTCTCCCACCCGCTCCTCCCCCTCGACGCGGCTCACCGAGCTCGCGGTGACGGTGCCGTTGTCGTCCTTGCGCACGAGGTGGTGGACCTGCGCGTATGCCGCGACCTGTGCCAGGTGGGTGACGACGACGACCTGGGCGTGCTCGGCCAGGGCGGCGAGCCTGGCGCCCACGTCGACCGCGGCCTTGCCGCCGACACCGGCATCCACCTCGTCGAAGACGAAGGTCGGCACCGCGCTGTGTCCGCTCGCCGCGCCGCACACGACTTCGACGGCGAGCATGACGCGTGAGCGCTCCCCGCCGGACGCCGCCTTCGCCACGCTTCGCCCGGGCATGCCGGAGTGCGCGACCAGCTGGATCTCGACGGTGTCGACACCGCTCCGGCCGTAGCGGACCGGCGACTGCGAGCCGGGCAGCACCAGGCCGTGCGGGTCGGCGTGCTGCGACATCGCGACGCTCACCCGGGCGGACGGCATGGCCAGGTGGGTCAGCTCGGCCGTGACCCGGTCGGCGAACCGCCCGGCCGCCTGCGACCGCGCGACGCTGAGGCGCTGCGCCTGCGTGGCCAGCCGGGACCGCAGGGTGGCCACCTGCTCGTCGAGCTCGGCGACCCGCTCGTCCGCGCCGGCCAGGGCGGCCAGCCGCTGCGCCGAACGGCGCCCCCACTCGAGCACCTCGTCGACTGAGTCGCCGTAACGGCGGGTAAGCCCACGCAGGTCGGCCCGGCGTTGCTGCACCCAGGCCAGCCGGCTCGAGTCCACCTTCAGGTCCGCGAGGTAGCCGGCCAGGTCCCCGCTGAGCTCCGCGGCGAGGTAGCCCAGCTCAGCGGTGCGTTGTTCCAGCGCTGGCCAGCGCGGCGTCGTGACCTGCGGCCCTGGCCAGCGCGGACCGGGCCCGCGCCAGGGCGTCCAGCACGGCGGACTCGTCGGCACCGGCATACCCGTCGCCGGTGAGGAGCAGGTGGGCCACCGAGGCGGCCTCCCGCAGGCCTTCGGCGTGCCCCAGCCGGTCCTCCTCTTCGCGCAGGGCGACATCCTCGCCCGGCTGCGGGTCCACCCGCTCGATCAGCTCGAGGGCGTCCTGCAGGGCGTCGATCTCGCGGGTACGCTCCCGCTCCTGCGCGGCCAGGGCCGTCCGTTCGCGTTCGGCCGACGCGAGCGCGTCGAGGGTGACCCGGTATGCCGTGCCGGCGTCACGAACGGGGGCCCCGGCGAACTCGTCGAGCACCTCCCGGTGCTGGTCGGGCTGGCGCAGCCGCCACTGGTCGGCTTGGCCGTGGACGGCGGCGAGCCATACGCCGAGCTCTGCGAGCACCCCAACAGGGACGGTCCGACCGCCCACGTGGGCACGCGAGCGTCCGTCGGCTCCGACCGTGCGTGCCAGCACGAGGTCTTCGCCGTCGACCTGGCCGCCGGCCTCGAGCGCCCGGGCCATGAGCGGCTGGCCCATCGGGGCGTCGACGACGCCCTCGACGAACGCCGAGTCAGCACCGCTGCGGACCAGGGCCGAGTCCGCCTTTCCGCCCAGCAGCAGGCCCAGGCCGTGGACCACCATGGTCTTGCCGGCGCCGGTCTCCCCGGTGACCACGTTGAGGCCCGGACCGAGCGCGAGCGTCGCGTCGTCGATGACGCCAAGCCCCCGGATCCGCAGCTCGTGCAGCACCGCTCCAGCCTATGCGGCGCCTCGCTCAGGTTCGCGATGCCGACCCCCGGGTCGAGCCGTTGCCGCGCCACCCCGCGACGGAGAGGTCGAACTTCTCCACGAGCCGGTCGGTGAACGGCGAGGAGGACATCCGGGCCAGCCGCACGGGGGTGTCGCTGCGTCGGACGTCGATGCGGGCGCCCGGCTGCAGGTCGACCTGCCGGCGGCCGTCGCACCACATGATCCCGCGCCCTTCGGTGTCCCTGATGACCTCGACGGCCAGGCGGGTGGTCGGCCCGACGACGAGGGGGCGGGCGAACAGCGCATGAGCCGAGTTGGGGACGAGCAGGATGGCCTCGACGTTCGGCCAGACCACCGGACCGCCTGCGGAGAACGCGTATGCCGTGGAGCCGGTCGGGGTCGCGCAGATCACCCCGTCGCAGCCCCAGGTGGACAGCGGGCGCCCGTCAACCTCGACGGTCACCTCCAGCATCCGTTCTCGGGCAGCTTTCTCGATGCTGACCTCGTTGAGCGCCCACGAGCGGTTGTCGACGCGCCGCTCGTGGCTCACCGTGACGTCGAGCGTCATCCGCTCCTCCACGGTGTAGTCCTGCTGGACGAGCCGGTCGACGGTCGCGGTGAGCCCGTCGAGCTCGACCTCGGCGAGGAAGCCGATCTTGCCGAGGTTGATGCCGATGAGGGGGGCACCCGAGCCGCGGGCGACCTCGGCGCCGCGCAGGATCGAGCCGTCGCCGCCGACGACGCAGACCAGCTCGCAGCCTCGGGCGGCGTGCGGGTCGTCGACGATGACGATCGGAGCCAGGTCGACCGGTCCGAACGACGACGCGTCGGCGCGCGGAAGGCACACCTGGACGCCGGCATCCGCAAACCGGGCCGACACGGCCCGCACCACGTCGAGGGCGTCTTGGCGCCGGGGATGGGTCACCAGCAGGACCCGCCGGGTCACGGCTGCTCCATCTGGACGATCCGCCTTTCCAGGTCGGCGGGCGCAAGGCGGCCTGCCTCGCGCGGTGTGACCCACACTAGATACTCCTGGTTGCCCTTGGTGCCACGGAGCGGGCTCGGCATGACATCGAGGGTGCCCAGTCCGACCTGATCTGCCACGCGGCATACCCCGCGGACCGCGTCGTGGCGCTCTCGCGCGGAGCGGACGACGCCACGCTTGCCGAGCAGCCCCAGCCCGACCTCGAACTGGGGTTTGACCAGCAGCACGACGTCGCCGTCGCGGTCCAGCAGGGCCGCCAGCCCCGGCAACACGCTACGCAGCGAGATGAAGCTGAGGTCCACGACAAGCAGGTCGAACGGTTCGCCCAGCTGGCCGGGACGGACGTCCTTGATGTTGAGGCCTGGGCGGGGCTCGACGCGCACGTCGCCAGCCAGCCCTGCGTCGAGCTGGCCGTGCCCGACGTCCAGGGCGACGACGTGCTGGGCTCCCTCCGCCAGGAGCACCTGGGTGAAGCCCCCGGTGGAGGCTCCGACATCTAGGCAGCGGCGTTGTCGGACAACGAGGCCCGCCGCGCAGAACCTTTGGAGCCCGGCGGCCAGCTTCACCGCGCCGCGGCCGACCCAGTGGCTGCGACCCGACTGGACGGTGACGGCGGCCTTCGTTGGTACCGACGTGGACGCCTTCGAGGCCAGCATCCCGTCAACGCACACCGAGCCGTCCCGGATCAGCTCGCGGGCGTGCGATCGCGAGCGGGCCAGTCCACGCCGGACGAGCTCGCGGTCCAGCCGGGCCGTCTCGACCTCGGCCGGCTCACCCCGGCTCACTCCGCGGCGAGGTCCTTCAGCCGGGCCGAGAGGTCGTGCTCGAGACGCTCACCCGCGGCGATCTGTGCATCGACATCGGCCGGGTCGGCCTGCCCGAGCGCCTGCAGGGCGGCATCAACCGCCGGGTCACCGGTGACCGGCTCACCGGCTGGGTCGGAGGCGGTCACGCGTTGCCGACGCCGGCCGAGGCCGCCTTCTTGGCGGGGGCCCGCTTGGCGCTCGCGCCCTTCGTGGCCGCGGCCTTCTTCGTGCCCGCGGCCTTCTTCGTGGCCGCGGCCTTCTTCGTGGCGGCAGCCTGCTTCGCTGATGCACCCTTCGCGGCCGCTGCTTTCTTGGCCGAGGCCCCCGGCGCCGCTGCCTGCTTCCCAGGGCGGACGCGAGCGCGCATCGAGGCTGCCGTCAACGCTGCCGGGGTGTGCTCCTCGACGAAGCGGGCCGCCTCCTCGCGGGCGCCCGCTCCAGGCAGCTCCTTGACCAGCTGCTCGACGTCGGCGGCGATCTTGGTGAGCCTGGACTTCAGGGCGTCCAGGTCGGCCGTCTTGGCCAGCCCGGAGCCGTCGACCACGGCGTTGACCTCGGCTCGCACCAGCGCGACGAGGTTGGCCCGCTGGGCCTTCGCCGTGCTCAGGACCTCATCGGCCATTCCGGAAACCTGGCTCGCGACGTCGTTGGGGTTGGCGATCCCAGCGACCGAAAGCAGTGCCTGCGCAACCTCCTTGGCTTTCTCCGATGTTGCATCGGTCAGCCCGCTAGCGATCTGGATGTACCCCCGGATGGCATCCATCAACATGACGCTCTCCTCTGCGCTAGGTGTGCCCCCACGCTACTGCCCACCGGGGCCGCTCGCACGGCGGCCCGCCCAGGCATCAAGAGCGGCCGCAATGGGCACGAGCAGCGTCGGGTCCAGGCCCGAGTCGCGCAAGCTGCAGACCATCGCGACCCCAGCGCGAAGCACTCCCCGCCGCGCTTCGGCGCTCTCTGGCTCAAGCGAATCCAGCTCGACGACAAGCTCATCCACACTCCGACCGACCTGGACGTGCTCGTAGCGCCATCGTTCTGAGCTGCGCTCGACCGCCGAGTAAGGCTGGTGGAGCTCGTCGAGGGCGAGAACGGCATACGTCGGGGTTGCGGTGCTGCGCGCTAGGTCGGTGACCCCGTGCACTCCGGTAAGCACCCACACCGAGTCCATGCCGGCCGCGTGGGCACCAGCAATGTCGGTCTCTAGCCGGTCACCGATCGCGAGTGTGCGAGCCAATGCCGTGCCCAGGACCCGCGCGGACTGGGCGTACAGCGGGGGGTAGGGCTTGCCGACCACGACTGGCTCGAGTCCGGTTGCCGCGGCCACGGCTGCGACGAGCGTGCCGTTGCCCGGGATGATGCCGCGGTCGATCGGCAGGGTGCGGTCGGTGTTCGTTGCGACCCACCGAGCACCGGCAGCGACGGCCAGGCTCGCTTCCCCCAGGTCGTTCGCCGTGACGTTGCCCCCGTATCCCTGCAGCACGGCAGCGAGGCCCGGCTGGGCGGTGCGGACTGGGTGAAAGCCCGCTGAGCGCAGCGCCTCGACGACACCGTCGCCGCCCACCGCGAGCACCGTTGCCCCTGCAGGCAGCTCGTCCGCCAACAAGGCGGCACCGGCGAGCGCGCTGGTCACCACCTCCTCGGGCCGCACGACGAGGCCAACGCTGGCCATCTGGGCAGAGATCGAGCTGACCGTTCGAGAGGCGTTGTTCGTGGCGTAGACGACCCCCACGCGGGCTCGGGCCGTGGTCAACGCTTCGACGGCATGAGGGACGGCAGCAGCCCCCCGGTAGACCACGCCGTCGAGGTCGCTGACGACACCCTCGTAGCGGCTGACCAGAGTCTGGGGCCTACCAGTCATTCCGCTGGCTTCCCGGGGCCGTCGCGTTCGTCCGCGTCGTCGCCGCCCAGCAGGTCGGTGTAGGCGACTCCGTCCAGCTCCTCGAGCCGCTCGGCCGCGTCGGTGGTGAGGTCCGGGTCGGCGTCGACCGCTCGAGCGAACCAGTGCCGCGCGGCGTCCCGGTTCCCGAGCGCGAGCTGGGCCTCGGCATACGCGTAGCCCAGCCGCGCCGCCCATGGCCGGCGGGCCGGCGAGCGCAGCTCGGGAATCTCCAGGCCGGCCGCGGCCGCCTCGAGCTGCCCGGCATCGCGGCGGATGCCCGAGACGACGATTGCCAGCTCGACCCGATCCTGCGCTCCAAGGTTGCGCGCCTGCGGGCTGGCGGCGATCTCCAGCGCCCGTGCGGGCCGCCCGAGTGCCCGCTCGCAGTCCACGATGAGTGGCAGCAGGTGGGCTGACCCGGAGAGGCGGCGCGCGGTCCGGAACTCGCCCAGGGCCCGGGCGAAGTCCCCTTGCCGGTAGGCGACCAGCCCCAGGGCCTCCCGTGCCGCTGGCACCCGCCCAGCACGACGGACAGCCGTCTCGGCGTGGGCCAACGCAGCCAACGGGTCCTCGTCCAGCAACGCAGCAGCCATCACGAGATGCTGCGCGACTCCTTCAGCGTTCTCCTTGCTCAACGTGCGCAGCTGGGCCCAGACCGAGCGGTCAAGCTCCTGACCGGTGACCCCGTTGGGGATGGCTGGCTCGGGCTGACGTGCTCGGGTGGGCGCCAGTCGTGGCCCGCCACGCCGATCCGCCTCGCGCATGGGTCGCTGGCCACCGCTCCCGGCGTCCTTCGCACGCGGGCGGCCGGTTCGCGACCGACTGGGTGCGGAGGACCGGCGCTGCGTGACCATGGACGCCTTCCTCACCTGTCGCGGTCTGGTCCCGTGGTCTGCTCCGGTGACCGGCCTACCCGCCCATCCTATGCATTGGGCCCGCTGCCGACCCGAAGGCGGGTGTTCGCGGCAGGCCTGCGCTCCCAGCCATTGGCGTACCTGCCTCCAACGCGCAGATGCCCCGTCGGATTGCTCCGTCGGGGCATCTGGACAACGTATGTCCGGCTGCGTCCTACTCTCCCACACCGTCACCAGTGCAGTACCATCGGCGCTGAAGGGCTTAGCTTCCGGGTTCGGAATGGAGCCGGGCGTTTCCCCTTCGCTATGACAGCCGAAACTCTATGGAGATATCGATCGGTGCCCGACCATACCTCGGGAACCACACAGTGGACGCGAACTCAATAATTTGGTCAAGTCATCGGCTTATTAGTACCGGTCAGCTCCGTGCATTACTGCGACTTCCACATCCGGCCTATCAACCCAGTCGTCTCGCTGGGAGCCTCTCGGGGTTGAACCCCATGGAAACCTCATCTTGAAGCGTGCTTCCCGCTTAGATGCTTTCAGCGGTTATCACTCCCGAACGTAGCTAATCAGCGGTGCCCTTGGCAGGACAACTGACACACCAGAGGTTCGTCCATCCCGGTCCTCTCGTACTAGGGACAGCCCTTCTCAAGTTTCCAACGCGCGCAGCGGATAGGGACCGAACTGTCTCACGACGTTCTAAACCCAGCTCGCGTACCGCTTTAATGGGCGAACAGCCCAACCCTTGGGACCTACTCCAGCCCCAGGATGCGACGAGCCGACATCGAGGTGCCAAACCATGCCGTCGATATGGACTCTTGGGCAAGATCAGCCTGTTATCCCCGGGGTACCTTTTATCCGTTGAGCGACGGCGCTTCCACAAGCCACCGCCGGATCACTAGTCCCGACTTTCGTCCCTGCTCGACATGTCTGTCTCACAGTCAAGCTCCCTTGTGCACTTACACTCGACACCTGATTGCCAACCAGGCTGAGGGAACCTTTGGGCGCCTCCGTTACCTTTTAGGAGGCAACCGCCCCAGTTAAACTACCCATCAGGCACTGTCCCTGATCCGGATCACGGACCGAGGTTAGATATCCAGAACGACCAGAGTGGTATTTCAACGTTGGCTCCACCGACACTGGCGTGTCCGCTTCACAGCCTCCCACCTATCCTACACAAGCCGTTCCGAACACCAATACCAAACTGTAGTAAAGGTCCCGGGGTCTTTCCGTCCTGCTGCGCGTAACGAGCATCTTTACTCGTAGTGCAATTTCGCCGAGCTCGTGGTTGAGACAGTGGAGAAGTCGTTACGCCATTCGTGCAGGTCGGAACTTACCCGACAAGGAATTTCGCTACCTTAGGATGGTTATAGTTACCACCGCCGTTTACTGGCGCTTAAGTTCTCAGCTTCGCCGTGAGGCTAACCGGTCCCCTTAACGTTCCAGCACCGGGCAGGCGTCAGTCCGTATACATCGTCTTACGACTTGGCACGGACCTGTGTTTTTAGTAAACAGTCGCTTCTCCCTGGTCTCTGCGGCCGTTCGGGCTTGAGGAGCAAGTCCTCGTCACCCTCCGGGCCCCCCTTCTCCCGAAGTTACGGGGGTATTTTGCCGAGTTCCTTAACCACGATTCACTCGATCGCCTTGGTATTCTCTACCTAACCACCTGGGTCGGTTTGGGGTACGGGCGGCTCGAACCTCGCTAGAAGATTTTCTCGGCAGCATAGGATCACCCTCTTCCCGCATTCGCGGTCACTGTCAGGTCTCAGGCACGTGAGGTGCGGATTTGCCTACACCTCGCCCTACACCCTTAGACGTGGACAACCATCGCCACGCGGCGGCTACCTTCCTGCGTCTCTCCATTGCTTACCTACTACCAGCTCGGGTCGCGCGCTCCACGCAGATCGGTCCGAAGACCTCCCCGCGCTTCAGGCGCTTAGCATTGCTGGGCTCGGTATGGGCGGTTCTTCGCCGGTTCCGGAATATCAACCGGATGTCCATCGACTACGCCTGTCGGCCTCGCCTTAGGTCCCGACTTACCCAGGGCAGATTAGCTTGACCCTGGAACCCTTGGTTATTCGGCGGACGGGTTTCTCGCCCGTCTTTCGCTACTCATGCCTGCATTCTCACTCGTGTAGCCTCCACGGCTGGATCACTCCGCCGCTTCCCTGGCCACACGACGCTCCCCTACCCATCGACACGCTTGGACCGTGAGTCCGCAGAGTTCACGGCCAGGCAAATGCGTCAATGCCACAGCTTCGGTGGTGTGCTTGAGCCCCGCTACATTGTCGGCGCGGAATCACTTGACCAGTGAGCTATTACGCACTCTTTCAAGGGTGGCTGCTTCTAAGCCAACCTCCTGGTTGTCGCTGCAACTCCACATCCTTTCCCACTTAGCACACGCTTAGGGACCTTAGCTGGTGGTCTGGGCTGTTTCCCTCTCGACTACGGAGCTTATCCCCCGCAGTCTCACTGCCACGCTCTCACTTACCGGCATTC
The DNA here is from genome assembly GCA_963769085.1 of uncultured Actinomycetota bacterium. GTDB lineage: Bacteria > Actinomycetota > Actinomycetes > Actinomycetales > Dermatophilaceae > Phosphoribacter. The sequence continues at coordinate 16,796 of CAVYKM010000048.1, forward strand.
GGAGTTTGGCTAACGTCAGTAACCTGGTAGGGCCCGTCGGCTATCCAGTAGCTCTACCTCCGGCAAGAAACACGTGACGCTGCACCTAAATGCATTTCGGGGAGAACCAGCTATCACGGAGTTTGATTGGCCTTTCACCCCTACCCACAGCTCATCCCCTCAGTTTTCAACCTAAGTGGGTTCGGTCCTCCACGCAGTCTTACCTGCGCTTCAACCTGGCCATGGGTAGATCACTCCGCTTCGGGTCTAGACCCAGCGACTGTATCGCCCTGTTCGGACTCGCTTTCGCTACGGCTTCCCCTCACGGGTTAACCTCGCCACTGAGCACTAACTCGCAGGCTCATTCTTCAAAAGGCACGCCGTCACCCCACTAAGAAGGCTCCGACGGATTGTAGGCACGCGGTTTCAGGATCTATTTCACTCCCCTCCCGGGGTACTTTTCACCTTTCCCTCACGGTACTTGTCCGCTATCGGTCACCAGGGAATATTTAGGCTTAGCGGGTGGTCCCGCCGGATTCACACGGGATTTCACGGGCCCCGTGCTACTTGGGATGGCTCTTTGGAGCTCGCGTCATTTCGCCTACGGGGGTAGCACCCTCTGTGCCGGGCCTTTCAATGCCCTTCGGCTATAACGCGAGTTTTTGACTCCATGCTGGTCTGTCAGAACCAGCCAAGAGGTCCCACAACCCCGACCATGCAACGCCTGACAGCTATCACACATGATCGGTTTAGCCTGTTCCGCTTTCGCTCGCCACTACTTACGGAATCGCGGTTGCTTTCTCTTCCTGTGGGTACTGAGATGTTTCACTTCCCCACGTTCCCTCCACCTGCCCTATGTGTTCAGACAGGGGTGACTGGACTTGCCTCCAGCCGGGTTTCCCCATTCGGAAATCCTCGGATCACGGTCTGGTTATCGACTCCCCGAGGCTTATCGCAGATTCCTACGTCCTTCTTCGGTTCCTGGTACCAAGGCATCCACCGTGTGCCCTTATTAACTTGGCCACAAAGATGCTCGCGTCCACTGTGTAGTTCTCAAGGTACGGGCGGAACCCACGGACACTGACGCCTGTCGCGAAAAGCCGCAACGGTTCGTCAGCAAGCGGGGTCCAGACCGGTCTACCCGGTCCGAAGGGCCTCGAGCGGAGCCCGAGCCTTCAGGACCCAACAGCGCGCCAAGCGCCGAGTCCCCGCCGACACCGTTCCACTGCTTCGGTGCTGCTGCACCGTGAGCTTGTACTTGGTGGCCGGCCAGGGCCCCAGCGCCAACTAATCGATGTTCCATCCGTGAGCCCCTGCCGCCGGACGTTCGCCGGCAGCCAGGGTCTGGATCGCTGACGCGACCAGTTGCTCCTTAGAAAGGAGGTGATCCAGCCGCACCTTCCGGTACGGCTACCTTGTTACGACTTAGTCCCAATCGCCAGTCCCACCTTCGACGGCTCCCTCCACAAAGGGTTGGGCCACCGGCTTCGGGTGTTACCGACTTTCGTGACTTGACGGGCGGTGTGTACAAGGCCCGGGAACGTATTCACCGCAGCGTTGCTGATCTGCGATTACTAGCGACTCCGACTTCATGGGGTCGAGTTGCAGACCCCAATCCGAACTGAGACCGGTTTTTTGGGATTCGCTCCACCTCGCGGTATCGCAGCCCTTTGTACCGGCCATTGTAGCATGCGTGAAGCCCAAGACATAAGGGGCATGATGATTTGACGTCATCCCCACCTTCCTCCGAGTTGACCCCGGCAGTCTTCTATGAGTCCCCGCCATTACGCGCTGGCAACATAGAACGAGGGTTGCGCTCGTTGCGGGACTTAACCCAACATCTCACGACACGAGCTGACGACAACCATGCACCACCTGTACACCGACCTTGCGGGGCACCCATCTCTGGGTGTTTCCGGCGTATGTCAAGCCTTGGTAAGGTTCTTCGCGTTGCATCGAATTAATCCGCATGCTCCGCCGCTTGTGCGGGCCCCCGTCAATTCCTTTGAGTTTTAGCCTTGCGGCCGTACTCCCCAGGCGGGGCGCTTAATGCGTTAGCTGCGGCACGGAACTCATGGAATGAGCCCCACACCTAGCGCCCAACGTTTACGGCATGGACTACCAGGGTATCTAATCCTGTTCGCTCCCCATGCTTTCGCTTCTCAGCGTCAGTTATGGCCCAGAGACCTGCCTTCGCCATCGGTGTTCCTCCTGATATCTGCGCATTCCACCGCTACACCAGGAATTCCAGTCTCCCCTACCACACTCTAGTCTGCCCGTACCCACTGCAGGTCCGGGGTTGAGCCCCGGATTTTCACAGCAGACGCGACAAACCGCCTACAAGCTCTTTACGCCCAATAATTCCGGACAACGCTCGCACCCTACGTATTACCGCGGCTGCTGGCACGTAGTTAGCCGGTGCTTCTTCTGCAGGTACCGTCACTTGCGCTTCTTCCCTGCTGAAAGAGGTTTACAACCCGAAGGCCGTCATCCCTCACGCGGCGTCGCTGCATCAGGCTTTCGCCCATTGTGCAATATTCCCCACTGCTGCCTCCCGTAGGAGTCTGGGCCGTGTCTCAGTCCCAGTGTGGCCGGTCGCCCTCTCAGGCCGGCTACCCGTCGTCGCCTTGGTGAGCCGTTACCTCACCAACAAGCTGATAGGCCGCGAGTCCATCCCAGACCGAAGTACTTTCCAGACGGTAGAGATGCCTCTCCGTCTCGTATCCGGTATTAGCTCCGGTTTCCCGGGGTTATCCCAGAGTCTGGGGCAGGTTACTCACGTGTTACTCACCCGTTCGCCACTGATCGGAGGGGCAAGCCCCTCGTCACCGTTCGACTTGCATGTGTTAAGCACGCCGCCAGCGTTCGTCCTGAGCCAGGATCAAACTCTCCGTTGATGATGTGCTCCACCAGCCTTACGGCCAGCGGAAACCGTTACCCACGAAGGGTTGTGTCACTGGCTGAGCAAGAACGACTAGCAAGTAGTCATTCATTGTCAACCAAAAGGATTTCGTCCGAGGGGACTGCCAACCGGCGACAGCCTGTTGGAAAGGACCGCCTCGGGACGAGGTTTCGGCATCGATTTTTGGCACGCTGTTGAGTTCTCAAGGTTCGGGCGCGCACCTCATGCAGGCCTTCCGGCCGGATTCGGGGCAACCACTCAATGTTACCCGCGTCCCTCTTGGGCGTCAAACCCGCCCGGCCGCTCGATGAGCGTCCAGGCCGCGGGTCGAGCGCGCTTGGCTCTCAGCGGGAGTCATAGTCTAGCACTCCCCACCGAGGTCAGCCCCACCGAGAGCGGCCCACATCACTTCGCCGACGGCACGGCTGCGCCGGCTCGACGGATCGCGGCCTGGGCCTTGCGCCCGCGCCGCAGCAGGGCCACCCGGCCGTGCAGGAAGTCCGCCTCGCCCAGCACCGCCTCCACGTCGGCCACCTTGACCTTGTTGACGGTGACCCCGCCCTCCCCGATGACCCGGCGAGCGGCGTTGCGGCTGCCCACCAACCCCGTGGCCACAAGGGCGTCGACGACGAAGGCCCCCACAGCAAGGTCGGCGCCGGGCAGCTCGGCCGCTGCGTCGTCGAGCGTGCCCACGTCGAGCGCCGCCAGGTCCCCCTTGCCGAAGATGGCCTCAGACGCGGCCCTCGCGGCCGCCATGGCCTTCTCGCCGTGCACGAGGGTCGTCACCTCCTCGGCCAGCCGCCGCTGCGCCAGGCGCCTGGCCGGCTCACGGACCGTGGCCGACTCCAGCTGGGCGATCTCATCGGGCCCGAGGTCGGTGAACACCTTGAGCAGCATGACCACCGACACGTCCTCGACGCTGAGCCAGTACTGGTAGAAGGCTGCTGGCCGGCCGTGAGCAGCCCGCTCACCTGTGGCCCGAAGGTCAGCAACGCCCCGATCGGGACCCCGCCGGCCAGGCCCTTGGCCATGGTGACCGCGTCCGGCACTACCCCGCTCTGCTGGAAGGCAAACCAGTCGCCGGTGCGGCCCATCCCCGACTGGACCTCGTCGAGGACGAGCAGGGCCCCCGCCTTCGTGGCGAGCTCGCGGGCCGCCTGCAGGTATGCCGGGTCGGCGGGATGGACGCCGCCCTCGCCTTGGACCGGTTCCAGGACGATCGCGGCCAGCGTCGGCGCCCGCCTGGCGGACGGCCCCCTCGAGAGCGGCCGCGTCGTTGTACGGCACGAAGCCGACGTCGGGCATGAGCGGCTCGAACGGCTCGCGGTAGGCGGGCTTCCAGGTCAGGGCAAGGGCGCCGGTCGAGCGGCCATGGAACGAGCTCTCCGCAGCGAAGATCCGGGTGCGGCCGGTGCGGCGGGTCAGCTTGACGGCGGCCTCAATCGCCTCGGTCCCGCTGTTGGCGAAGAACACGGCCGACCCGTTGGGCGCTCCGGCGATGCGCAGCAGGGTCTCGGCCAGCTCGACCTGCGGTTCGGTGGTGAAGAAGTTGGACACATGGATGAGCTGGGCGGCCTGCTTGGCCACCGCCTCGACGAGGGCGGGGTGGCCATGCCCGAGGGTGTTGACCGCGATGCCGGCGAGCAGGTCGAGGTAGCGCTTGCCGTCGACGTCGACGACATAGCAGCCGCTGCCGTGCGACAGCACCCGTTGCGGCACGCCGAAGACGGGCAGCAACGAGGCGGCATACCGGTCCAGCCAGGCGGTGCCGTGGGAGCCCTCGGCCCCGGGCCGGTGCCGGGGTGGCTCATCCGGGACTCCTCTGCGGGCAGCACCATGGTGCCGATCCCCTCGTCGGTGAAGACCTCCAGCAGCAAGGGAATGCGGCTGCGCGCCCGTCGATGACGTGAGCCTGGGCGACCCCGCCTTCGACCGCACGGATGCACGCCTCGACCTTGGGGACCATACCCGCCTCGACGCGGTCCAGCAGGTCGCGAGCGTCGGCGAGGGTGATCTGCGACAGCAGCGAGTCGCGGTCGGGCCAGCTGGCGTAGATGCCCTCGACGTCGGTGAGGACGACCAGCTTGTGGGCCGCCAGCGCGACGGCCAGCGCTGCGGCGGCGGTGTCGGCGTTGACGTTGAGGACCTGCCCGTCGTGGTCGAGGTCGGGAGCCACCGTGGAGACGACGGGAATGCGTCCCGGCGTCGAGGATGTCCTGCACCGCGGCCGGGTTGACCTGCTTCGACGTCGCCGACCAGCCCCAGGTCCACCTCCACGCCGTCGACGACCGCGTCGCGGCGTCCGCGCGCCGAACAGCCCGGCGTCCTCTCCGGACAGGCCTACGGCCAGCGGCCCGTGCTGGTTGAGCAGGCCGACCAGCTCGCGTCCGACCTGCCCGGTGAGGACCATCCGGACGACGTCCATGACCTCAGGGAGTGGTCACCCGCAGGCCGCCCTTGAACTCGCTGGGAAGCCCGAGGCGCCCGAGCATGGCCCCGATCTGGGGTCCGCCGCCGTGCACGACGACGGGGCGCAGGCCGGCATACCGAAGGAAGGCGACGTCCTGGGCGAAGGCCAGCTTGAGCGGGTCGCTCACCATGGCGTTGCCGCCGTACTTCACCACGACGAGCGCGCCGTGGAAGCGCTCGAGCCAGGGCAGCGCCTCGACGAGGGTGGCCGCCTTGCCGGCGGCGACACGAAGGGCGGCCGCGTCGATGAGGCCGCGGACGGTGCTCATGGTGTGCTCCTCCCGCAGGACGGGTGCGTCAGCGTGCTGTAGGCGGAGTTCTCGTGGACATACTCGTGGGTGAGGTCGTTGGTCCAGATGGTGGCGGTGTCGAGGCCGGCGTCGAGGTCGATCCCGACTCGGACTGCCCGGGCCGAGAGGTCGACCAGGGCGCGGTCCTCACCGACGCCGCCGTCCCGGCATACCTGGATGCCGTTGATGGTCACGCCCAGGCGCTGCGGGTCGAACGCGGCGCGGGTGGTGCCGACGGCTGCCAGGATCCGGCCCCAGTTGGGGTCGTTGCCGAAGACCGCACACTTGACGAGGTTGCTGCGGGCGACCGAGCGGGCCACCTCGAGAGCGTCGTCGACGGAGGCCGCCGACGACACGACGATCTCGACGTCGTGGTGGGCGCCTTCGGCGTCGGCGATGAGTGCGCGGGCCAGCTCGGCGCAGACGGCCAGCAACCCGGTGGCGAGCTGCTCGGCCGTCGGGGTGACCTCCGAGGCCCCCGACGCCAGAGTGAGCACGGTGTCGTTGGTCGACATGCACCCGTCGGAGTCGATCCGGTCGAAGGTGAGCGAGGTGGCCTGTCGCAGGGCCTCGCCCAGCCGCTCCGGCCCCACGACGGCGTCCGTGGTCAGCACGACGAGCATGGTCGCCAGGGCGGGCGCGAGCATCCCCGCTCCCTTTGCCATCCCCGCCACCGACCAGCCGTCCCCCGTGTATGCCGCCTGCTTGGCTACCGTGTCGGTCGTCATGATCGCGTGCGCCGCCGCGCCGTGGCCGTCCGCGCCGAGCGCCGCCACCGCGACGTCCACGCCGGGCAGGAGCCGGTCCATCGCGAGCCGTTCGCCGATGAGGCCGGTCGAGCACACGGCCACGTCGCCCGACCGAGATCCCGAGCGCTGCTGCGACCGCCTCAGCGGTGCGATGGGTGTCGAGGAAGCCGGGCGAGCCGGTGCAGGCGTTGGCCCCGCCGGAGTTGATCACGACCGCGTCGACCCGACCGTCGGCGAGCACCTGGCGCGACCAGGTCACCGGTGCGGCCTGCACCCGGTTGGTCGTGAACACCCCCGCAGCGTGGTGGTCGGGACCGTCGTTGACGACGAGCGCCAGGTCGGGACCGCCGGTGGCCTTGAGGCCGGCGGCCACCCCAGACGCACGGAAGCCCCTCGGCAACCTCACCGCCCCCCTCACGGGGCAACTCCGACGACCGGCAGACCCAGCGTCTCGGGCCAGCCGAAGGCGAGGTTGGCGCACTGTACCGCCGCACCGGCGGTGCCCTTGGTGAGGTTGTCGACCGCGGCGACCGCAATGACCCGCCCAGCTCGCTCGTCGAGCGCGACCTGCACGTGCACGCTGTTGGACCCGACGACGTCGGCCGTGCGCGGCCACGAGCCCGAGGCCAGCACATGAACGAACGGCTCACCGGCGTAGGCCGCCTCCCAGGCCTCTCGCACGGTCGCCGCCGTGGCGCCGGCCGCGGCCTTGGCGGTGCACGTCGCGAGGATGCCCCGGGCCATCGGGGCCAGGGTCGGCGTGAAGGAGACGGTCACGGCGGTTCCCGCAGCGGCCGTAAGGTTCTGCTCGATCTCGGGGGTATGCCGGTGGGTCCCCCCCACGCCGTACGGCGACATGGAGCCCATGACCTCCGACCCGAGCAGGTGCGGTTTGAGCGACTTGCCAGCGCCAGAGGTGCCGCTGGCGGCGACGACGACGATGTCGTCGGGGCTGACAAGGCCCGCTGCCAGCCCCGGGGCGAGGGCCAGCGACACCGCGGTCGGGTAGCACCCCGGGACGGCGATCCGGCGCGCCCCGACGAGGGTGTCGCGGATCTTGCCGCCCTGCTTGGTGACCAGCTCAGGCAGCCCATAGGGCCAGCTGCCGGCATACGGGGTGTCGTAGAACATGGTCCACGCCGCCGGTTCGGTGAGCCGGAAGTCCGCCCCACAGTCGATGACGACGACATCGTCGGGAAGCTCACCGGCAAGCCCGGCCGAGGTGCCGTGCGGAAGCGCGAGGATGACAATGTCGTGCCCTGCGAGGGCTCGCGCGCTCGTCCGCTCGATGACCCGGCCGGCCAGTGGCGTGAGCTGCGGATGCGCCTCAGCGAGAGGCCGTCCCGCTGAGCTGTCGGCCGTCAACGCCCCGACCTGCAGGTCTGGATGGGTGAGGACGAGACGCAGGATCTCGCCTCCGGCATACCCACTGGCTCCGGCGACCGCGACCCTCGTCATGCTGCATGATGATACATACAACTAATGAAGTATGCGCGCTAGCAGCTCGGTGCCCTTGGACAAAGCGTGCGCTCTTCGACGAATCTCGCGCTCTTACCCCGGTATATGAGGCTAAGAGCGAGCCGCAGGTGCTAAGAGCGGGTGGTTTGTCCACACCATGCACCAGCTGCTTTCGAGTCGGTCAGCTGTGCGTGACACCCTCGCGCCGGGCCAGGTTGACGGCGATGCCCTGGGCCAGGGTCGCTCCGAGCAGGCAGCAGACGACGGTGACAACCCAGGTCAGCTGCCATCCGCCGACCCGGATGGCCACCCAGGCAACGAGCGGTGGACCGCAGACCTGGCCGATGGACGACCACTGCTGCAACCACCCGACGGTCGTGGAGATGGTCCGCTCGCTCGGGGCCAGCCTCGGGGCCAGCACGAACAAGGTGCCGGGAATCAGCCCGCCCAGGGTCGAGAACAGCAGCGCGCCGGCATACCTGGCCACCGGGCTGCCCGCGGTGAGAGCGCCGAACGCGAGGAAGGTGCCCACGGCCATCGCCGTGAAGCCGCCCCACATCAGGGTGCGAGGTGCCCAGTCGCGGCTGAGCAGCCAGCCGGCACCGATGTTCCCGGAGATGTTCACCGCCGCCACGACCGCGGTGAGCACACCGCCGCGGATCCCACCCCAGCCGGACTCGGCGTACAGGGAGGGGAGGAACCCGATGACGGCGAGCCACTGCGCCGCGTAGAGCGCGAAGGTCAACGCTCCCAACCATGGTCCCGCGGTTGTGACGGTGTGCACGAGCCGCTCTCGCCATGGCTCGTCCGAGGTCGAGCCCGGCGCGGAGGTGGGGTCGGGTGGCACCTGCCAGAGCACCCACAGGGCGACGATCCCCGACAGGGCGGCGGTGAGCCACCACCACCAGGGCCAGCCGAACGCCACGATGACCATCGGCCCGAGCAGCAGGGCTAGCGCGGTGCCGATGGGCATGTATGCCGCCCAGAAGCCCAGCATCCTGGTCAGCCGGTCGGGCGCAACCAGGCGCCGCATCAGGCCAGGGGCGGGGACAGTGGCGAGCAGGAACCCCATGCCCTCGGCTGCGCGCAGCAGCAGCAGGCTCGTCGGGTCGTGTGCCCACCCGCCGGCGAGACCTGCCGCGAAGAGCACCCCCAACCCGGTCGCCATGCTGCGCCGCAGCCCGAACCCGTCGGCCACCAGCCCGATGACCAGGCCGAGCATCATGCCGGCCAGCTGCACGAGCGAGAGCAGGAACCCGGCCTGGACCAGCGAGATGCCCAGCTCGGACTGCAGGACGGGAATCGCCGGGGGCAGCTTGCCCACATGCAAGGCGGCACTGACCCCGCCGATGAGGACGATCCAGGCGGGCGGCACACCGGTTCGCCGCACCATGGGTCGAATCTAGCGCCGGGTATGCCGCGTGGCTGAGGATGGCATCCGGTGCCGGCCGTCTCCGGCCAGACGACACGACCCCGAAGGGAATGACATGGCTTTCGACACGTTTGCGTTGTTCGCCGCATCGTACGACTCGGAAGAGGCGGCGATCGCGGACTACGACGCCGTCCACGCTACCTACACCGAGTCAGGGCTCATCGACACCTATGACGCCGCCGTGATCATGCGCGGCCCCGACGGCAAGGTGAAGATCGTCAAGAAGCACGAGCAGCCCACCCGTCAGGGCGCGTGGGGCGGGCTGAGCCTGGGGCTGGTCGGAGGCGCCCTCGTGGCCCTCTTCCCGGCGGTTGGCATCGGGGCGGGGCTGCTGTGGGGCGGCGCGGCCGGCGCTGGGCTGGGTGCGTTGGCCGGGCACGTCGCGGCCGGCATGAGCCGCTCAGACCTCAAGGACCTCGGCGAGCTGCTCGACGAGGGGCAAAGCGGCCTGGTGGTCATCGCGGCGACGGACATGGAAGCGCGGGTCGAGGAGGCCCTCACCCGCGCGAGAAGGATGACCAAGAAGCAGGTCAAGGCCGACCAGTCGGCACTGGAGGCCGAGATCGACCGGGCTATGGGTCCGACGTAGAGCCGGACCGTCGTTCGGGCGGGAGGACAAGCCGGCTAGCGCTGGACCGCGCCGAACGCCTGGGCCGCGGCGGCCACGGCCACGTCCCGAAGGGTGCTGACCTCCTCTGTCGTCAGCGTGCGGTCCGGCGCGCGGAAGGCCAGCCGGAACCCCAGCGAGCGACGGCCCGGCCCGACCTGCTCGCCTCGGTACTCGTCGAAGAGCGTCACGGACTCCAGCATGGGCCCGGCCGCCGCAGTGAGCGCGTCCGCCACCACCTGGGCCGGGATGGTGTCATCGACGGTCAGCGCGACATCGGTGAGCGCCACCGGCTGGGTGGAGAACGGCCTCAGCTGCACCGGCCCCACCGACGCCTCGCCCAGCACGTCAAGGTCGACCTCGGCGGCGCACGTCCGAGGGGGCAGCCCCAGGCGGGCCAGAACCTTGGGATGCAGCTCACCGGCATACCCGAGGAGCCTCGCGTCTGACAGGGTGACTCGCGCGCAGCGCCCCGGGTGCCAGGGCGCGCGGTCACCTGCCGCTTCGACCCGGACGGGGACAGCGAGCGCTGCCGCCACCATGCGCACCGCCTCGACGGCGTCGGACCAGTCCGCGGCACGTCCCTTACCCCACCATCCCGACCGCTCGACCTCGCCGGTCAGGGCCACCGCGAGGTGGCGTGGCTGCGGCGGGACGGCCGCCTCGATCGACGCGATGGTGGCGTCGTCGGGCCGGCAGTCGACGCCGGGTACCGGCGCCGTGTGGGAGGTGCCCGGGGCCGGGCGGGTCACCGTCCCGATCTCGAAGAGGGCGAGGTCGCGCTGTCCGCGAGAGACGTTGCGGCGCACCGCGTCGACGAGAGTGTCCAGCACCGAGGTTCGCATGAGCGGAGCCTGCTCGGACAGCGGGTTGGCGACCCGGATCGCGCTGCGTCGGGGGTCGTCCGCAGGGATGCCCAGGTCATCGGCGAGCGACTCGGCCACGAACGGGTAGGTGAGCACCTCCGTGAAGCCGTTGCCCGCCATCGCGGCTGCCACGACCCGGCGAACCCACTGCCCGTGCGTGAGGCCGCGGCCGGCCTCGGGGGTCGGCAGCACCGACGGGATGCGGGCGTACCCGTCGATGCGGGCCACCTCCTCGGCGTAGTCCGGCCCGTCGACCAGGTCCGGGCGCCACGACGGCGGGGTGACATCGACGGTGCCCGGCCCGAGCTCGTGCACCGCGCAGCCGAGCTGACCCAGGATGCCGACGACCCGCTCGTGGGAGTACTCCACCCCGACCAGCCGGCCCGGCAGTCCGGTGTCGAGCCGGTATGCCGTGCGCTCGCCGGTGTGGTCGACGTCGGTCACGCCCGGGTCGACGGTGCCGCCGCCGTGCTTGACGAGCAGCTCGACCGCGAGCGCAGCGGCGGCGGCGGTGACCTTCGGGTCCACCCCCCGCTCGAAGCGCTTGGACGCCTCGGAGACCAGCTTGTGCCGCCGCGACGACCGGGCGACCGTGCGCTGGTCGAAGTGTGCCGCCTCGATGAGGACGTTCGTTGTCTCGGAGCTCACCTCCGAGGTGGCACCACCCATGACCCCGGCGATGGCCAGGGCGATGCCGCCGCCGTCGGTGATGAGCAGGTCCTCCGGGTCCAGGCGGCGCTCGACGTCATCGAGGGTGCGCAGCCGCTCCCCTGGCTGGGCTCGCCGCACGACGATCGAGCCGCTGAGGGTGTCCAGGTCGAAGGCATGCAGCGGCTGGCCCAGCTCGAGCATGACGTAGTTGGTCACGTCGACAGCCAGGGAGATGGGCCGCATGCCGGACTGGGTCAGCCGCCGACGCATCCAGGCGGGCGACGGTGCGGTGGGGTCGATGCCGCGCACGACTCGAGCGAGGTAGCGGTCGCAACCAGGGGTGCCCTCCAGCGGCGCGTCATCGGCGAGGTGCACGGCATACCCCTGGTCGTTGGGCGCGGGTATGCCGGGGACGTCGGCGGGGTCGCGGAAGCTGCCGTCGGCGCCGCCTTGAGAATGCCAGTACTCGCGGGCGACCCCACGCATCGAGAAGCAGTAGCCACGGTCTGGGGTCACCTTGAGCTCGACGACCTCGTCGTCCAGGCCGAGCAGGGTGATCGCATCGTCACCTGGGGCGAGGGATCGGGCGGCTTCAGGGCCGACGTACTCGGCGAGCCGGATGATCCCGGTGTGGTCCGGGCCGAGACCCAGCTCGTCCTCGGCGCAGATCATGCCGTTGGAGACCTGGCCGTAGGTCTTCCTCGCGCTGACGGCCAGGCCCCCGGGCAGGACGGCACCGGGCAGGACGACGACGACGAGGTCACCGGCGTCGAAGTTCGTCGCGCCGCAGACGATCTGCTGCGGGACGCCCTGCGTGAGCCGCTGCCCGTGCTCGCCCACGTCGACGGTGCAGTACCGGATCGGCTTGCCGTTCTTCTGGACCCGCTGCGTCGAATGACAGCACCCGGCCGACGACGAGCGGTCCGGTGAGGTCGCCCCCGTGGACCGCCTCCTCCTCCAGGCCCACCGAGACGAAGGCCGCCGCGACGTCGTGACCGGTGGTGCCGGGGGGCAGGTCGGCGTAGTCACGTAGCCAGCCAAGGGGTACTCGCACGCGCTGCTCACCCCCTCATGCCGAACTGGCCGGAGAAGCGCACATCGCCTTCGACGATGTCGCGCATGTCGCCGAGACCGTTGCGCAGCAGCAACGCACGCTCGACGCCGAAGCCGAACGCGAACCCGGTGTAGACCTCCGGGTCCACGCCGCAGGCGATGAGCACCTTGCGGTTGACCAGCCCTGAGCCCCCGAGCTCGATCCAGCCCGACCCGCCGCAGGTTCGGCAGGCCGCATTGGCGCCGCGGCAGACGAAGCACTGGAAGTCGGTCTCCATCGACGGTTCGGTGAAGGGGAAGTACGACGCCCGCACCCGGGTCCGCACGTCACCGAAGAGAGCGTGGACGAAGTGGTCGATCGCGCCGCGAAGGTGCGCCATGGTCAGGCCCTTGTCCACGGCCAGTGCCTCGACCTGGTGGAACACCGGGGTGTGGGTAGCGTCCAGGTCGTCCGTGCGGAAGACCTTGCCCGGGGCCACGACGTAGATCGGCGGGGTGCGGGTCAGCATGGTGCGGATCTGGACCGGCGAGGTGTGGGTGCGCAGGACCAGCCCACCGTCGGGCGGGTCCACGAAGAAGGTGTCCTGCATCTGGCGGGCCGGATGGTCCTTGACCGATGTTGAGGGCGTCGAAGTTCATCCACTCCGACTCGACCTCCGGCCCTTCGGCGACCTCCCACCCCATGGCGACGAAGACGTCCACGAGCCGCTGCGCGGTGAGCTCGACCGGGTGGCGCGCCCCAGTGAGGTAGCGACCCGTCGGCATGGTGACGTCGAGCGTCTCCTCGACGAGGATGCGCTCGTCCTGCTCGGCCTCGAGCTCGGCCTGGCGCGCGGCGAGTGCGGCGTCGATCGCCGCCTTTGCCGCGCCGACCCGCTTGCCGGCGTCAGCCCTGGCGCTGGGCGGCAGCGCCCCGATCTCGTGGCGAGCGGCTGCGACCGCGCCCTTGTCGACATGGGCCAGCCGGGCGGCCTTGAGCGACTCCAGCGTGGTGGCAGCGGCGAACGCCGCGACCGCAGCATCGACTGCGGACGCGAGGGCGGCGGGGTCGAGGGCGGCGACCTCGACGGGGTCGTAGTCGGTGTTGGGTCCAGACATCGGCTTTCACATTCTGCGGCTCGGCATCGGCCGACGGGTTCGCCGCCAGAGTCTATGGTGCCGGCCCGCTCGGTCGCCGCTGGGTTTCCCTCAGGGGCGCGCCGCCGCCTCGGCGTCGCGGCGCAGCTGCTCGGGTTCGCCCGCAGGGATGCTGAACCGCAGCTCGGCGCCACCTGTAGGAGCGGCGAGCGCGACGATTCGGCCCCCATGAGCCTCCACCAGGGCTCGGACAACGTAGAGACCGAGGCCGGTGTTCCCGGCTCCCTTGCTGTGCCAGAACCGTGAGAAGATCACCGCTCGCTGCTTCTCGGGGATTCCGGCACCTTCGTCGGTGACGCTGACCACGACGGCGGGGCGGTCGTCCGGGTCAAGGGCGAGCCCCATGTCGACGGTGCCGCCGCTGACGGTGACCGTCACTTGCCCCTCGCCGTGCTTGAGCGCGTTGTCCAGCAGGTTGACGACGATCTGGTCGAGGCGGTCGGGGTCGGCCCAGATGGTGGGTATCGGCCGCTTGGCCCTGACGATGATCCGCTCCTCGGTATGCCCGAGTGCGTCCAGGCGTCGACGGTGCCGCTCGACGATCGGGTCCAGGGACACCACCTCGCGCCGCAGGTTGAGCCGGCCGGAGTCGATCCTGGACACGTCGAGCAGGTCGGCGATGAGCCGGGTGACGCGCTCTGCGTCGGCCTCGATCGTCTCGATGATGAAGCGCTTCTGCTCGTCGCTGAAGCGATCCCAGTGCTTGAGGACGGTGCTGGAGAAGCCCTTGACCGAGGTCAGCGGTGAGCGCAGCTCGTGGGCAAGGGTCGAGATGAGGGCGGCGTGGTCCTGCTCGGTACGCTGGCGGGCCAGGGCGTCCCGAAACGCCATCACCACCCGATGAACCGGCGCGCCGCGCCCTCGACGGATGTAGCGCGCGGTGACGAGAACCTCGACCCCGTTCTCCGTCCAGAGCAGCTTCTCCCGGTGCCCCTTTCGGGTCGCGAGGCCAACCCACGGGTCGGTGAGGTCCCACCAGTTGTTGCCGTCGCTGTCGGTGAGTGGCATCCCCTCCCGGATCGGGTGACCGACGAGGCACTCCCGTGGCAGCTGGAGAATCTCCTCGGCCCGCCGGTTGGCGAACCTGATGACCTGGTGCTCGTCCACGACAACAAGGCCATCGGGCAGCATCTCCGACACTGCCTGGACGCTGTCCATCGGCATCCCGCCGCCACGGGAACCGCTGGCGAGCTGCGACATTGGGCCGCCTCCGGCGGACTGCGACATTGGGCCGCCTCCGGCGGACTGCGACATTGGGCCGCCTCCGGCGGACTGCGACATTGGGCCAGCGTAGCGACGCTGAACGCCACGCGACGAACGCTACGAGCGCCCGGCGTCCAGATGTTCGGCCGAGGCGTAAAGGCAGATCGTGGCCGCCATGGCGAGGTTGAGGGACTCGGCCGACCCGTAGATGGGCACCCGAACCGTCTCGTCACAAAGCCCAAGCACGTCGGGCGTCATTCCCCACGCCTCGTTGCCGAGGACCCACGCGTGCGGGCGGTCGAGGTCGACCTCGGACAGCCGCCGCTCGCCTCGGCTGTCGGCTGCAAGCACGGCCAGGCCGGCGGATCGCAGCGACTGCACCGCACCGGACGTGGGTATGCCGGTGACGACCGGGACATGGAAGATCGACCCGGCGCTGGAGCGCACCACCTTCGGGCTCCAGACGTCAACGCTCTCCGTGCTGACAACGACGAGGTCGGCTCCGGCTGCGTCGGCTGCACGCAGGACGGTGCCAGCGTTGCCGGGGTCGCGAACCTTGCTGAGCACGCACACCAGCCGGGTGGTGTGGGAAAGGGCCAGCCCCAGCGCCAGGTCCGGCACCCGACATACCGCAACGACGCCCTGGGGGGTCTGGCGTCGCCGAGAGAGCCAGCAGGACCTCGTCCGTGACCGGGTGCACTCGCGCCCCAGCCACGGGGTACGTCGCAAGCGCCGCAACGATGTCGGTGTGCCGGTCGCGAGCCGCCTGGGTGAGGTAGACGTCGCGGACCCAGGTGGGCCGATGGCACACCGCCTCGCGAACCGACTGGGGACCCTCGGCGAGGAACAGCCCGGTCCGGGCCCGTGCCGAGCGGCGGGCGAGTGCGGCGACCGACCGCACCCGGTCGGACCTGGGGTTGGTCAGCGTGCTCTCGCCCGGCGCATGGACCCCCAGGCGGGGGGTGGGGTCAGGCGGCGTCGCCGGAACTTACGGTGTGGGACGGGACGTTGGCCCGGGACAGCTCGACCAGGGCGGTGAACGCTGCGGCGTCGTTGACGGCGAGGTCGGCCAGGACCTTGCGATCCACCTCGACCCCAGCGGCCTTGAGCCCCTGCATGAACCGGTTGTAGGTCATGCCGTTGGCGCGAGCGGCGGCGTTGATCCGCTGAATCCACAGCCGGCGGAAGTCACCCTTGCGGGCCCGCCGGTCGCGGTAGGCGTAGCCGAGCGAGTGCTGGACCTGCTCCTTGGCCTTGCGGTACAGGCGCGAACGCTGCCCGCGGTATCCGCTGGCGCGCTCGAGGGTCACCCGGCGTTTCTTGTGGGCGTTGATCGCCCGCTTCACGCGTGCCACGAGAGTCCTCTCCTTCGGGGTCGGATGGCCCGGCTCACTTGCCGAGGAGCCGCTTGACGGTCTTGGTGTCGGGTTTGGACAGCTGAACGTCACCTGCGATGGACCGCATCTTCTTGCTCGACTTGACCTCGAGCCGGTGCCGACCGCCGGCCTGCTCGCGCATGACCTTGCCGGTGCCGGTGACGCGGAAGCGCTTCTTGGCCCCGCTGTGTGTCTTCATCTTCGGCATGCTGCCGATCTCCTTCTCCTGCAGGTCCGGCCGCAGGCAGCGGACGGGTCGTGGCGTGCTGAAGCCCCTCATCAGGCGAGCAGGCTCGTGGGTCAGGCCCGGTCTGCCCCCGTCGACACGCGGGCCGGAGGTGGGCCCGGGATCGGGGCCGCGACCGGCCTGGCGGGTGCTGGGGCTGCGGTTGGCGTCGTCGCGGCAGGGCCCGCCGGGGCCGAGGGAACGTCGGGCGTCGGCGCCGTCCTCGCCGGCTCTGGGGCGACGCTGGGCTCGCTCGCGGCTCTCGAGGCGTTCTCGCGGGCTCGACGCGCCTCGGCCCGGGCCTCGGACTTCTTCTTGGTCGGAGCGACGACCATGATCATGTTGCGGCCATCCTGCTTGGGCGCTGACTCGACGTAGCCGAGCTCGGCGATGTCCTCGGCCAGTCGCTGCAGCAGCCGGAAGCCCAGCTCGGGCCGGGACTGCTCACGGCCGCGGAACATGATGGTCACCTTGACCTTGTCGCCGGCTCGAAGGAACCGTTCGACGTGGCCCTTCTTGGTCCCGTAGTCGTGCGGGTCGATCTTCGGTCGGAGCTTGATCTCCTTGATCACCGTGTTGACCTGGTTCTTGCGCGCTTCCCTGGCCTTCATGGCGGCTTCGTACTTGTACTTGCCGAAGTCCATGAGCTTGGCAACTGGGGGCCGGGCCAGGGGTGCGACCTCGACGAGGTCGAGGTCTGCTTCGGCTGCCAGCCGCAGGGCGTCCTCGACGCGAACGATGCCGACCTGCTCACCGTTGGGGCCGACCAAGCGCACCTCGGGGACCCTGATGCGCTCGTTGATGCGAGGCTCGCTGATGTGGTGCTCCTTCGTTTTTCGGACGGGGGACGACGACCCCGGGAGACGAGAGAAGGCCCCTCGCCACCGTCGGTGCGCGAGAAGCCTTCGCAGTCCACACGCGTATGCCGGGCAGTCACCTGCCGGCATTCGCGAACCCGCCGCCACCGGCATACACCGGCGCTCCCGGGGGGCCGGGACGGGTCCGGACCGACCCGGCGACCTCACGGTCGACGCGGGTGGAAGCTCGGGCTTCGCTTGCACACCGGCCCAGGGCTCGTTGATGGAACGCCCGGACCGGCTGGTCGCATTCCAGCGTACCAGCGCGGCCGGGCGTAGGACGTGCCCGCTCGACGGGAATCGGCCTAGACCATCACGCCGGACGGTTGGGATTGCGGCGGGGCCGACCGCCGGCGCAACAGCCGGACGGTCACCCCGCCGAGAACCGCAGCCGCGAGGCCGACGACCGAGACGCTGACGAAACCCCACTGCCAGCCGCCGTGGTCGATCGCGAAACCGGCAAACGGCGCTCCAATCGCCTGGCCGGTCGTCATGGCCGACCCATGCCATCCCATCGCCTCGCCACGGAAACGCTCGGGGACCAAGCGGCTGAGCGAGTCGACTGTGGCGGTGATGGTCGGCGCGCAGAGGAAGCCGCACACGAAGAGCAACCCACTCAGCGACCACAGCGACCCACCGAGGGCGACCGGCAACGGTCGAGGCGGACAGGCCACCCAGCAGCCAGAACACCGAGATGGAGCGGTGCCAGGCGCCGTAGACCAGCCCGCCGATGAGCGAGCCGGCGCCCCAGAGGGCCATCACCCAGCCGAGTGATCCCTGGCTGCCGGAGCTGCGCAGCGCAGCCACGATGGAGACGTCGGTGCCACCGAGCACCACCGTCGCGGCACCGGCGGCGGCCAGCACCGCCACCACCTCGGCCGTGACCCACGTGGTGTCGCGTTTGGCCGGCCGCCGCGGGGCGCCCTCGCGGTCGGCACCGAGCCCGAGCGAGTCGTCGAGCGACTCGCCCACCCCCGCGTGGGCAGTCGAGCGCATGGGTGGGTTGAGCATCATCAGCCCGCCCGCGGCCAGCACGCTGGCCAGCTGCACCCCGACCAGGGTCCAGCGGGTGTCCCACGTGACGGCCGCCCAGATCCCGAACGCCGGCCCGATCATGAACGACAGCTCGGTGAAGACCGAGTCCAGCGATAGGGCAGTTCGGCGCCGATCCGCCGGCACGGCGACGATCAGGGCTTGGCGAAGGATCGAGAAGGTAGGCACGACGAACAGCCCCGCGAGCACCGCCAGCGGAAGCACCAGCTCATAGGCGACGAACGGTGCGAGCAACCAGGCCAGCGACTCGACGATGATCGACGGCAGAACGGTGCGCCTGAGCCCGACCCGGTCGAGAATCCGACCGCGCCACGGTGCCGAGATGGCGATCGCAACGGTGAACGCGGCCGCGACCAGCCCGGCCTCACCGTAGCTGCGCCCCAGCGTCGAGACGATGTGAACGGTAAGGACCAGCCCCCCGGCGAACATGGGCATGCGCACCAGGAACCCCAAGAGCAGCACCGATCGCACGCCCGGCAGGGCGAGGACGTCGCGGTACTGGCCCATCTGCATGGGGTCCACCTTCGCAGCAAGCGCCGACACCGGTCGAGCGAGTTTCCGCCGTGCCAACGGCCTGACCAGGGACTCGACGTGAGTCCACCGACCAGGCCGTTGACTGCCTCGGGTGCTGACGCAGGTCCGCGGCGGAGCCCGGACCTGCTCCCTCGGGTCAGGACAGGTCGAACCGATCCAGGTTCATGACCTTGTCCCACGCGGCGACGAAGTCAGCGACGAACTTGCCCTGCGCGTCGTCGCAGGCGTAGACCTCCGCGATGGCCCGCAGCTGGGAGCTGGAGCCGAACACGAGGTCCACGGCGGTCGCGGTCCACCTGACATCGCCGGTCGCGTGGTCCCGGCCCTCGTAGACGTTCTCCGAGAACTCGGAGACCTTCCACTCCGTGCCCATCGTGAGCAGGTTGACGAAGAAGTCGTTCGTCAACGTCTCCGGACGGTCGGTGAAGACGCCGTGCGGGGCCCGCCCGACGTTGGCGTTCAGGGCCCGCATGCCGCCGACGAGCACCGTCATCTCGGGAGCGGTGAGGTTCAGCAGGTAGGCCCGGTCCACCAACAGGGTCTCGGGCGAGAGCTTCTCTCCCGCTCGCAGGTAGTTGCGGAAGCCGTCGGCGGTCGGTTCGAGCACCGCGAACGACTGCGCGTCGGTCTGCTCCTGGGAGGCGTCCGTGCGGCCCGGGGCGAACGGGACCGTCACGTCGTGCCCGGCGTGCGCGCGCCGCCTGCTCGACGGCCGCGCAGCCGCCCAGGACGATGACGTCGGCGAGCGACACCCTCGTGTTGCCGGACTGTGAGCCGTTGAAGTCCTGCTGGACCCGCTCGAGGACGGGCAGCACCAGGGCGAGCTCGGACGGGTTGTTGACCGCCCAGTCCTTCTGAGGTGCCAGGCGAATCCGGGCCCCGTTGGCGCCTCCGCGTTTGTCGGTGCCGCGGAAGCTGGCCGCCGAGGCCCACGCGGTGAAGACCAGCTGCCCGATGGACAGCCCGGAGTCGAGGATCGTGGCCTTGAGGGCAGCGATGTCGCCGTCCGTGACCAGGTCGTGGTCGACTGGCGGCACCGGGTCCTGCCACAGCTGTGGCTCGGGAACCCACGGGCCGAGGTAGCGCGAGGCGGGGCCCATGTCGCGATGCAGCAGCTTGAACCACGCCTTGCCGAACGCCTCCTCGAGCTGGTCGGGGTGCTCCAGGAACCGCTTGGTGATCTGCCCGTAGATCGGGTCCAGCCTCAGGGCCAGGTCCGTCGTGAACATGATCGGGAGCGTGCCGCTTCGTCGGGTCGTGGGCGTCGGGCACGGTGTCCTTGGCGGCGGGATCCGTCGGCGTCCACTGGTAGGCGCCGGCCGGGCTCTTGGTCAGATCCCAGTCGTACTTGTACAGGTTCTCCAGGTACCCGTTGTCCCACCGGGTGGGGTTGGTGGTCCAGGCGCCTTCCAGGCCGCTGGTGAGCGTGTCGGCGCCCTTGCCGGTGCCGGCCGAGTTCTTCCAGCCGAGTCCCTGTTGCTCGATGGGGGCGCCCTCGGGCTCCGGACCGAGATACTGCGGGTCGACCGCGCCATGGGCCTTGCCGACCGTGTGGCCGCCGACGATGAGCGCAACCGTCTCCTCGTCGTTCATCGCCATCCGCCCGAAGGTCTCGCGAATGTCCCGGGCCGCAGCGAGCGCGCTCGGGACGCCGTTCGGGCCCTCCGGGTTCACGTAGATCAGGCCCATCTGAACCGCCCCGAGCGGGCCGGACAGCTCCCGGCTCGCCGCTGTAGCGCTCGTCCCCGAGCCAGGTGTCCTCGGGCCCCCAGAAGATCTCCTCAGGTGCCCAGATGTCCTCCCGCCCGAAGCCGAAGCCGAACGTCTTGAACCCCATCGACTCGTAGGCACAGTTGCCCGCGAAGATGATCAGGTCGGCCCACGAGAGCTTGCGGCCGTACTTCTGCTTGACCGGCCACAGCAACCGGCGGGCCTTGTCGAGGCTGACGTTGTCGGGCCAGCTGTTGAGGGGAGCGAAGCGCTGTGCGCCGCTGCCGCCACCGCCTCGCCCGTCGGCAATGCGGTAGGTGCCGGCCGCGTGCCAGCTCATCCGGATGAACAGCCCCCCGTAGTGGCCGTAGTCCGCCGGCCACCAGTCCTGCGACGTCGTCAGCACCGTGAAGATGTCCTGCTTCAGCGCCTCGACGTCGAGGGTCTTGAACTCCTCGGCGTAGTCGAAGTCCTCGCCCAACGGGTTGGATCCGGACGAGCGCTGGAGAACTTGCAGGTCCGGCTGGTTGGGCCACCAGTCCGCGTTCGTCTGGGGCCGATGCGGGCTGGGGGTCGGGGCCGGGATTACCGGGCTTTCGCTTTCGCTGCCGTGCTCAGTCACGTCGGTTCTTCTCCTGTTCTTGTTCTTCCTTTGACTGACGTCTCGTTCGGTCGCTCGTATGCCGGTGCCGCGGCACACTGGGGGCAACGGCCCCAGTAGATGACCTCGGCCTCGTCGATCGAGAAGCCCTGCTCGTGCGAGGCGGTCAGGCACGGGGTCGCGCCCACGGCGCAGTCGACATCGGCGATGGCGCCGCACGACCGGCATACGACGTGGTGGTGGTTGTCCCCGACCCGCGCCTCATACCGCGCCAGGTGGCCCGCCGGCTGAAACCGCCGGACCAGACCCGCCGCGGTCAGCGCCCGCAGCACGTCGTACACGGCCTGCTGGGAGACCTCACCGAGGTCGGCCCGCACGACACCGACGATCGTCTCCGTGTCGGCGTGCGGATGCTCGTGCACCGCGGACAGCACCGCTACCCGCGGACGCGTGACCCGCAGCGCGACTGTGCGCAATATCCGCTCCAAGTCCGACGTCGTTGGCACGCTCTGAAGTCTGGCTCATTTCCAGAATGAGTCAAGTATAGGCGGCGGCGCCTGCGACCTCAGGGTCACCCTGGCGACGGCATCCGCCACAGCCAGCTCGGTGCTGCTCAGTCGAGGCCCCTGCGCAGGGCGCGCAGCCGGGCCAGCGTCGAGGTCTTCCCGAGGATCTCCATCGACTCGAACAGCGGTGGTGAGATCCGCTGGCCGGACACGGCCGTCCGCAGCGGGCCGAACGCCAGCCGAGGCTTGATCCCGAGCCCGTCGACGATGGCCGAGCGCAGGACCGCCTCGATGGTGGCGGCGTTCCATGCCGACTGCTCGCCCAGCAGGCCGTGAGCGTGGTCGTCGATGTCGCCGAGGGCCACGATCGCCGCGTCGAGGACGGCGGCCGATGTCCCGTCGAGCTGCGCCCGCGCGTCCGCAGCAATCTCGATCATGTCGTCGCCGAGGAAGAACGGCCGGACGAGGGGGCTCGCCTCGGTGAGCCTGCCGATCCGCGTCTGGATCAGCGCGGTGACCTGCTTCAGCCGGCCCAGCTCACCCAGGGTCGGGTTGCCCGAGAGGATGCCGTCCCGCTGCAGGTAGGGCAGCAGCCGCGCCGCCAGGTCCGTCACCTCCAGTGACCTGATGTACACCCCGTTGAGCCAGGCGAGCTTGTCGAGGTTGAAGATCGGACCGACCGGATTGACCTTGGCCCAGTCGAAGTCGCGGGAGAACTCCTCGAACGAGTACACCTCGACGTCACCCCCGTCCGCGTCCTGCGCCGGGGGGTAGGCCAGCAGGGCAAGGAAGTTGACGATCGCCTCGGGAAGGTAGCCCTCCTCGCGGAACCACTCCAGCCGCGCCGCCGGGTTGTTGCGCTTGCTGATCTTGGACCGGTCGGGGTTGCGCAGCAGCGGCATATGGGCGTACCGCGGCTCGGGCAGCCCGAGGAAGCGGTAGAGCAGCAGGTGCTTGGGCGTCGAGGAGATCCACTCCTCGCCGCGCACGACGTGGGTGATCCCCATCTCGTGGTCGTCCACGACGACCGCCAGGTGGTAGGTCGGGAAGCCGTCGGCCTTGAGCAGCACCTGGTCATCGGGCACCGGCGCATGGACCTCGCCGCGGATCAGGTCGCGAAAGCTCGTCGGCGGGTCGGCCGGCACGAGCATCCGTACGACCGGTTCGTCGGTGAACCCCGGCAGCTGGGAGCGCTCGTGCCGGGTCATGCCGTAGCAGAGCCGGTCGTACCCGGTCGGTGTCTTGGCCTGCTGCTGCCGCTCGCGCATCTGGGCCAGCCGCTCGGTCGAGCACCAGCAGTGGTAGGCGTGCCCGGACTCGAGCAGCCGGTCGACGTACGGCAGGTAGGTCGCCAGGCGCTGCGACTGGCGGTACGGCGCGCAGGGGCCGCCGACATCGGGCCCCTCGTCCCACAGCAGGCCCAGCCATCGCAACGTGGACAGGATCTGGGCCTCGCTGTCCTCCCGGTAGCGCGCCCGGTCGGTGTCCTCGATGCGCAGGACGAACGCGCCGCCCTGCTGACGCGCAAACGCCAGGTTGAACAGCGACATGTATGCCGTGCCGACGTGCGGATCGCCGGTCGGCGACGGCGCCACCCGCAGCCGCACGGTCCCGCGGGCTCCTGGGTCGGTCTGCTCGGCCATAGCGCTCGAGCCTAGCCAGTAGCGCCCCTCGCCTTCACCGCGAGAGGTCCGCAGATGCTGTAATCCGCGTGGTTTGACAGCATCGTTTGACCTCTCGATGGCCTCACCGCTGCACGGCCACCGCTGCACGAGGGCCTCACCGCTGCACGAAGGGGTTCTCCAGCGTGCCGATACCCTCAATCGTCACCGCCACCCGCTGCCCGGGCCGCACCGGGCCTGCGCCGGCCGGTGTCCCCGTGAGGATGACGTCGCCGGGCAGCAGGGTGAACGCGGCGGACGCGTACGCGACCAGGTCGGCGACGCCGTGCACCAGGTCCGCCGTCGACGCGTCCTGCACCACGGCGCCGTCCAACCGGGTCACCAGCCGCAGGTCCGACACGTCCAGGCCGGTGACGATCCACGGCCCGAGCGGGCACGACGTGTCAAAGCCCTTGGCCCGCGCCCACTGGCCGTCCCTACGCTGCCAGTCGCGCTCGGACACGTCGTTCGCGCACGTGTAGCCCCACACGCAGGACAGTGCGTCCGCCGCCGGCACCCCCTTGGTGATGGTGGCGATCACCACGGCCAGCTCCCCCTCGTAGTCCACCCGCGCGCTGCCTCGAGGGATGACGACCGGGTCGCCCGGCCCGACGACGGCGGTGTTGGGGACGAGGAACATCATCGGCTCGGCCGGCGCGTTGGCACCCGCCTCGGCGGCGTGGGAGGCGTAGTTGCGCTCGATGCCGATGACCTTGCTGCGAGGGATCACCGGCGCGAGCAGCCGCGCCTCACGAAGCGGCACCGGGTCAGCGGCCGTGGGCACCACCCCGACGTACAGCGGGTCGCCGCGAAGCGGGTGCAGCAGCTCAGCTCCCGGGTCGCCTTCGACCAGCCCGTATGCCGGCTCGTCACCGGTCGTGTACCTGGCGATCCGCACTGGGGCACTGTAGCGAGGCCTGCGGTGGTCGCCCGCCCGGGCGCTACCCTGCCGTCGTGGACCGGGTGCTGGCGCGTGAGCGCTGGCTGCGGCTGTCCGACGAGCATGCCGCCCGGGTCGACCGGGCGACCGAGGGGCATCGGAGGCGCCGGCAGGCGGGGATGGCCCACCCGGTCGAGGACTTCCTCTTCACCTACTACCCGTTCCGCCCGGGCGCGCTGCGGCGGTGGCACCCGGGGCCAGGAGTCGTCCTGGACGGGGCTGCGTCGTGCGAGCGAGCCCACTGGCACCACTACACCACGGTCGGTTCCGATGTGCGCCTGGACCAGACGGCATACCTCGTCCAGCGCGGTGACGCGGTGCGGTTCGTGCGCGATCTGCTCGAGCGCGTCCAGATGCGCCCGGCCCAGCTGGCGTGTTTCGGGCTGCACGAGTGGGCGATGCTCTACCGGGTGCCGCAAGAGCGGATCCGCCACGACTCGTGGCCGCTGCGGCTTGGACCGGACGGCACCGACGCAGTCGTCGAGGCCGGCCGGCTGCGGTGTACCCATGTCGATGCGTTCCGTTTCTTCAGCGGCCCGGCCCGGCCCCGCAACGCGCTCGCCCCGACCCGGGAGCGCCAGGCCGAGCTGGAGCAGCCCGGCTGCGTCCACGCCGGGATGGACCTGTACAAGTGGGCCATGAAGCTCGCCCCCGGCATCCCGAGTGAGCTGGTCATGGACTGCTTCGAGCTGGCCCGCGAGCTGCGCGTCCTGGACATGCGGGCCTCGCCGTACGACTTGCGCGAGCTGGGCTATGAGCCGATTGCCATCGAGACGGCGGACGGGCGAGCGGCATACGTACGCGCGCAGCGCCGGTATGCCGAGCGCGGCCAGTCCTTGCGGGCGCGCCTCCTCGCGGCCTGCGACGCGCTGCTGGGCGCTACCGACCTTCCCGTCGGCGGCGGTCGCGGTCGCCCTTCTTGCCATCCGCGCCGTAGAGCAGGATCGCCGCCACGGGGATGAGCAGCCAGACCAGCCAGGTGCGAAGGACCGTGAAGAACAACAGCAGGCAGATGAACGGCATGACCGCCATGACGAGGTCACGCCGCCGCCCGAGAGAGGACTGCTCAGGCACGAGGGGTGACCCAGGCGACCTGGCCGGTGGGAGTGCCGCTCCGGCGACCGGGTCACCCGGCGGCGACGTCGCGGGACCGCTCGGCCACCCGATGCCCGTGGCGGAGTCGGCCGGCCGCGGCGGCAGGTCCGCGAAGAGGGCGTCGAGGTCGGCGCGAGTAACCGCGTTGAACGCCTTGGTGGTGCGCGCCTCGTGCTCGGCAGGATCGAGCCGCCCGGCTCGCCAGTGCTCACCAAGGGCAGCGATGGCCGCCTCGCGCTCGCCGTTTCCGACTCGGATGTGCCCGGGGTCGCCGGGAGAGGTCGTCATGGACCAATCATGCCCTCAGCGCACGGCCTTCGCTGCGGCGCCTGCAGCCAGGTGAACGTAGCCGAAGGGTTGCTTCGAGTGGGCTGAAGCAACCCTTCGGCTACTCTCACGGACCGACGACGCCCAACGCGCGGCCAGGGGTCAGCGCTGCTGGACGCCCTGGCGGATCAGCCCGTACGTGATCCCGTCCACGAGGGCCCGCCAGGACGCCTCGACGATGTTGGCGGCAACGCCCACGGTCTGCCACGTGGTGGCGTCGTCCGCGGTCTCGATGAGCACCCGGGTGATGGCGTCGGTGCCGTGCGACGCCTCCAGGATGCGGACTCGGAAGTCGACCAGCTCCATGCGGTCCAGCTCCGGGTAGACCCCCGCGAGAGCCTGACGCAGGGCATGGTCCAGCGCGTTGACCGGGCCGTTGCCCTCCCCTGTCGCGACTTGGCGGCGCCCGCCGGCGACGAGCTTGACGGTCGCCTCCGAGGTCGCCACCTCGTGTTCGCGGGCGTCGGTGATGACCCGCCACGACTCGATCTCGAAGTAGCTCACCGCCTTGCCCAGGTGCCGCAGCAGCAGCAGCTCGAACGAGGCGTCGGCAGCGTCGAACGTCCAGCCTCGCAGCTCAAGGTCCTTGACCTCGGCCAGCACGTCGGCGACGAGGTTGGGCTCGTCGGACAGGTCGATGCCCAGCTCCATCGCCTTGAGCTCGATACTCGCTCGCCCGGCCATGTCCGACACCAGGGTGCGCATCGAGTTGCCGACTGCCGACGGGTCGGTGTGCTGGTAGAGGTTAGGGTCGACCTTGAGGGCGCTGGCGTGCAGGCCGGCCTTGTGGGCGAACGCGCTGGAGCCCACATAGGGCTGGCGGCTGTTGGGCGGCACGTTCGTCACCTCGCTGATCGCGTGGGCGATGCGGGTCGCCTCGCGTAGCCGCTCCGGGGCGATGAGGTCCAAGCCCTGCTTGATCTGCAGGTTGCTGACCAGGGTCACGATGTTGGCGTTACCGGTGCGCTCGCCGTAGCCGTTGATGGTGCCCTGGACGTGGGTGGCTCCCGCGGCCACGGCGGCCATCGAGTTGGCCACCGCGCAGCCGGTGTCGTTGTGGCAGTGGATGCCGATGCGCGCTCCCGTCGCGCCCATGACGTCGTGGACGACGTCGGCCACATCACCAGGCAGCATGCCGCCGTTGGTGTCGCACAAGGCGATGACCTCGGCGCCCGACTCGGCAGCGGCCCGGACGCATTCGACCGCGTATGCCGGGTCGGCGGCATACCCGTCGAAGAAGTGCTCCGCGTCGAGGAACACCCGCCGGCCCTCCTCGCGCAGGAAGCTCACGGTGTCGCGGATCATCGCGAGGTTCTCTTGCAGGGTCGTGCGCAGCGCCTGCTCGACGTGGCGCACATGGGACTTGGCCACGAGGGTGACGACCGGGGCCCCGCAGTCGAGCAGGGCCCGAACGAGAGCGTCGTCAGCGGCCGTGCCCCCTGGGCGCCGGGTCGCGCCGAAGGCGGCCAAGGTCGCGTTGTGCAGGTCCAGCTCGCGCTGGGCACGCGCAAAGAACTCGGTGTCCTTCGGGTTGGCGCCCGGCCAGCCGCCCTCGATGAAGCCGACCCCGAGCTCGTCGAGCTGGCGCGCGATGGCGAGCTTGTCGACGACCGACAGGTTGAGCCCCTCCTGTTGAGCGCCGTCGCGCAGGGTCGTGTCGTAGACGTGCAGGTCGGTCATGTTCGGTGCCTTCGGTGCGGGTGAGCTGGTCGTCGATGACGGTGTTGTGAAGCCTGGCTGACCGGTGGCCGGTGCCGCGGGGTTGGTGTGGCTACCTGCTCCTCGTTGCTGCTGCCGCGGACCTGGTGGCGTCCGGAGCAACAAAAAGACCCCCCAGGGTGTGGGAGGTCAGCGCGACGAGGAGAATCGCTCGTCGCGCTCAGGTAATGATGACCACGCAGGTCAGAGGCTTCACAGGCGACAGCGTGCCAGCAAGCGGCGCCACCCTGCTACTCGTCTCACGATCCGGACGACAGCAGGAGGGTCTCGAGGGCGTCCGCCACCCCGTCGTCGTCGTTGGACCGGCATACCGTGTCCACGACGGCGAGCACGTCCGGATGCGCGTTGGCGACCGCGAACGCGCGCCCGGCCCAGCGCAGCATCGGCAGGTCGTTGGGCATGTCGCCGAAGGCCCACACCTGCTGCGGGTCGACGCCGCGCTCCGCCGACCACCGGATCAGCGCCGCCGCCTTGGTCACCCCTCGGGCATTGATCTCGGCCAGGCCGCGAGCGCCGGAGAAGGCGACGTTCGCGCGGTCGCCGACGATCCGGACCACCGTGTCCAGGAAGCGGTCCGGGTCCCAGTGGCGCTGCACCGCCAGCAGCTTGCCGATCGGGGCATCGTCGCGTCGCTCGATGGGAAGGATGACGGCGTCGGTCGACACGCCCTGCGGGCGTGGCGCCGCATACTCGGGCTCCATGACCGCCCCGGTATGCCGTTCGGCCGCGAACGCGATGCCGGGCACGGCATCGCGCAGCTCCTTCACGAGGGCGTCGACCAGAGGTGCTTCGAGGGCGTGGTGCCGGATCACCGTCCGGGAGCGCACGTCATAGATGAAGGCCCCGTTGGCGGCAATGACGATGCCGTGAGATCCGACGACCTCGACCAGGTCGTGCAGCCATCGCGGTGGTCGAGCGGTGACAAACACGACCTCGACTCCCGCTGCCTCGACCGCCGCGAGCACTCTGCGCGTGCGCGCCGACACGCTGCCGTCCGAGCGCAGCAAGGTGCCGTCGAGGTCGGTGGCAATGAGGCAAGGACGCGCGGGCACGGCATACCGGCTCGTCGCTGCGCTCACAGCCCGTTGCCTAGACCAGGCGGGTCATCCAGCCGTAGGGGTCCTCGGCCCGTCCGTACTGAATATCGAGCAGCCGCTGGCGAATGGTGCGCGTCACCTCGCCGACCTCGTCGGTGCCCGGGCGCCGCAGCACGCTGCCCCCCTCCCACTTGAGCTCGCCCACGGGGGTGAGGACGGCGGCCGTGCCGCAGGCGAAGACCTCGGTGATCTCGCCCGAGGGCACGCCCTGTTTCCACTCCTCGATGGGAATGCGCCGCTCGATGGGCTCGAGGCCGAGGTCCTTGGCCATGTCGAGGATCGAGTCGCGGGTGACCCCCTCCAGGATGGTGCCGGTGAGCTCTGGGGTGAGCAGCTGGCCGCCCTTGGTGACGAAGAAGAGGTTCATGCCGCCGAGCTCTTCGATGTATGTGTGAGTGCCCGAGTCCAGGAAGACGGCCTGGTCGCAGTCGTGCCCGATGCCCTCGAGCTGGCCGGCGAGGCTGGAGGCGTAGTTGCCCCCGCATTTCGCTGCCCCCGTGCCCCCTTCGCCCGCCCGGGCGTAGTCCAGCGACAGCCATAGGCGGACCGGCTTGACGCCGCCGCTGAAGTAGGCGCCGGCCGGCGAGGCGATGACCGAGTAGGTGACCTCCTTGGCCGGGCGGACCCCGAGGAAGGCCTCCGAGGCGTACATGAACGGGCGCAGGTAGAGGCTCGTCTCCCCCGTGCCGTATGCCGGCACCCAGCGTTCATCGACCTCGACAAGGGTTCTGAGCGAGGCGAGGAAGTCGCCCTCCGACAGCAGCGGCAAGGCCAGCCGCTCGGCGCTGCGACGCAACCGTCGCGCGTTGGCGTCCGGGCGGAAGCTCCACACCGAGCCGTCCTCGTGGCGGTAGGCCTTGAGCCCCTCGAAGACCTCCTGTGCGTAGTGCAGCACGGCGGCAGATGGCATGAGCGAGATCGGCCCGTATGCCGTGACGCGTCCGTCGTGCCAACCCTGCCCTGCGGTCCACGAGGCGGTCACCATGTGGTCGGTGAAGAACTTGCCGAAGCCGGGGTCGGCCAGCACGCCGTGCCAGCTCTGCGTCCGGCAGCGGGTCTGGCCGGCGCGAAACGGTGAACGTCAGACTCGCCGTTGCCTCGCTGATCGTGCTCATGGGCGGCTCCCGTTCCGGTCTGCGCCCCATCGGGGCACTGGCGCAGAGCCTACCGCCGACGGCCGACCCCCGCTTCGCCCCGAGATTGCCCGGAAGGACCTGCCGGTGGGCCGGCCAGGCGGTTAACCTGTCGGGAGAGGTCCACTCAGGGGGACGATCCGGCAGGGGAAGGGGACCCGCTCATGGCGGGTAGGTGGCGGGGCGCTCGCACCTCCGGTCGCCATGCTGCCTCCGCTCCGCGCTTCTCCCGGGGGACCATGGCTGGGGCGGCGCTGGGCGCCGCGCTGGTCAGCCTGGTCGCCCCGGCCGTTGGGCGCGCGGGAGAGCAGCCCGCGCCCGTGCGGCCTCCGACCGCCCAGTTCGTGGCGGCGCCGGCAGCGATGACGCAGACGAGCCTCACCCCGGTCTCGCCCGGAGCCATCGACGTGCTGCTCGGCATCAAGCACGTCGGCCCCAGCCCGACTCCGGCTGCTGCAGAACCCGAACACGACCTCGCCGATGCGCCCAACCTCGGCTCGGTCGCCACCGTCCCGGTCGACCCGACCAGCGTGCTGGCGTCCGGCTTTGTCCGCCCGGTCGAGGGGCCTATCACCTCACGGTTCGGTCCTCGGTTCCACCCGATCCTGCAGGTCTGGAAGCTGCATACGGGCACGGATATCGGCGCCGCGTGTGGCACCCCCGTCAAGGCCGCCAAGGACGGTTCCGTCACGTCGGCCGGCATCGCGGGCGGGGACGGCAACCGGGTCGTTCTCGACCATGGCCAGGGGTTGGCCACGACCTACAACCACCTGAGCTCGTATGCCGCCGCGGTCGGCATGCAGGTGCGTCAGGGCCAGGTCATCGGGTACGTGGGCACGACCGGACTGTCGACCGGCTGCCACCTGCATTTCGAGGTCATGGTCAACGGCGTCCTCGTCGACTCCGGGCCGTACCTTGACCTCGCACCCGCGCCGAGTGTGACCCTCCCGCCGGCCGTGGCGGCGACGTCAGGCGCCGCTGCGCCAGTCGCGGCCGCCGCAGCGCCGGCGCCAGCCGTGCAGGCGCCAGCCGTGCAGGCGCCCGCCGCGCCGGCGCCCGCTCCGCGCCCGCCTGCTCCGCCCCCGCCTGCTCCGGCCCCACCCGCTCCGGCCCCACCCGCTCCGCCGTCCAGCCCGACCACGCCGACCCCGACCCCGCCGACGACGTCATGCCCGCCGCCCGATGGCACCCCGTCGCCCACCCCCGGCTCCGGCGTGTCGTGCCCGTCGCAGGGGGCAGCCTCCTCGTCTACCGCGCTGAAGTCGAGCAAGTCAGCGTCGACGTCGAGCACTCGGCTCGACCTCCAGCACCGGCTCGACCTCCAGCACGTCGGTATCGGGAGTGGGGAGCAAGTGAACGGGGCTCGAAACGCCCAGCGCTCCGTCTCGCACCTCCCGAGGAGTCACCCGAGCCGCGTGGCGATGGCGTCTCCGACTTCGGTCGTCGAGCGTGCGGCATCCCCTCGAGCAGCAAGGTCAGCGCTCACCGCTGCCTCTACGGCCTGAGCCTGTTCGGTGCGGCCGAGATGGTCAAGCAGCATGGCCACCGACAGGATCGCCGCTGTGGGGTCGGCCTTGCCTTGGCCGGCGATGTCCGGCGCGGAGCCGTGCACCGGCTCGAACATGCTGGGGTAGGCCCGCTCCGGGTTGATGTTGCCGCTGGCAGCCAACCCGATACCACCCGCGATCGCCGCGGCGAGGTCGGTGATGATGTCGCCGAAGAGGTTGTCGGTGACGATGACGTCGAAGCGGCCAGGGTCAGTCACCATGAAGATGGTCGCTGCGTCGACATGCTGGTATGCCGTCCCGACCTCGGGGAACTCGGCGGACACCGCCTCGACGGTGCGCCGCCACAGGTGCCCGGCGAAGGTCAGCACGTTGTGCTTGTGGACCAGGGTCAGGTGCTTGCGTGGCCGGCGCTGCGCGCGGGCGAACGCGTCGCGGACGACGCGCTCGACCCCGAACCGGGTGTTGACGCTGACCTCCGTGGCGATCTCGTGGGGCGTGCCCCCACGGGTGGTGCCGCCGTTGCCGGCATACAGACCCTCGGTGCCCTCGCGCACGACGATGAAGTCGACGCCGTCGGGCGCGACCCTGGCGACGTCCAGGGGGCTGGTGGTGCCCGGGTAGAGCTTGGCTGGGCGCAGGTTGACGTAGTGCTCCAGCGCGAAGCGGATGGGCAGCAGCACTCCTCGCTCGAGGACCCCGCTCGGCACGGTGGGGTCGCCCACGGCGCCGAGCAGGATCGCGTCCTGCTGGCCCAGCTCGGCTAGGACCGAGTCGGGCAGGGTCTCGCCGGTGCGGTGCCAGCGGGCCGCGCCGAGGTCGTATGCCGTGGTGGCAACCGTGAGACCGGTGCCGCTTGTTGCAGCGTTGAGGACCTTCAACGCCTCGGCCACGACCTCGGGGCCGATGCCGTCGCCTCCGATGACGGCGAGGTTCACGGTGGCGCTGGTCGGGACGTCCGGGTGCTCGGGCATGCCGCCAGACTAGGAGGGCGACTGCTCACCGAAACGGACGTCTCACATGCCGACCGGGGCGCCGGCGCGGGTCAGAGGTTGATCACCGCGTAGGACTCCGCACCTACCGCCTCGGCGATCTTGGTCGCAACCGGCGAGGGTAGCGCGGTGTCGACCGACAGGATCATCAGCGCGGTGTGCCGGTTCTGCAGTCGGGCGACCTGCATGGAGCCCACGTTGATCCCGTTGTCACCGAGCTGCTGCCCCACGGTGCCGATCACCCCCGGCCGGTCGGCATACGTGAAGACGGCGAGGTGGTCGGTGAGCGGGATCTCGACGTCGTAGCCGTTGACGCCGATGATCTTCTCGATCATCCGCGGACCGGTCAGGGTGCCGGACACGGAGTACTCGGTGCCGTCCTTGACAGCACCCCGCAACGTTGTGATGTTGCGGAAGTCGCCGCTCTCGGAATCCGTCGTGAGGGTGACGCCCACCCCGCGCTGCTCGGCGATGACCGGGGCGTTGACATAGGACACCGGGTCCTCGACGACGTCCTGGAACAGGCCCTTGAGGGCGGACAGCTTCCAGATGCTCACGTCGTGCTCGGTGATCTCGCCGGAGACGTCCAGGTGCAGATGCAGGGGAACGTGGCCCGCGACCGCCGTAAAGATCCGTCCGAGCTTCTCCACGAGGGCAATGCCCGGGCGCACCTCCTCGACGATCGCGCCGCCGGAGACGTTGACGGCGTCCGGCACGATCTCGCCGCTGAGGGCCAGGCGCACCGACTTGGCCACCGAGATGCCGGCCTTCTCCTGGGCCTCGTCCGTCGAAGCGCCCAGATGCGGGGTGACGACGACCTGGTCCAGCGCGAACAGGGGCGAGTCGGTACATGGCTCCGTGGCAAAGACGTCGATTCCGGCTCCGGCCACCCGGCCCTCGTTGATTGCCTCGGCCAGCGCCGCCTCGTCGAGGATGCCGCCGCGGGCCGCGTTGATGATGTGGACCGTCGGCTTGACCTTGGCCAGGGCCTCCCTGCCCAGCAGGCCCACCGTCTCTGGCGTCTTGGGCAGGTGCACGGTGATGAAGTCGGACGTCGCGAGCAGCTCGTCGAGCTCGACAAGGCGCACTCCGAGCTGAGCTGCCTTGGTCGGTGTGGTGTACGGGTCGTAGGCGATGATGCTGACGCCAAAGCCCTTGAGCCGCTCGGCCACGAGGGCTCCGATGCGCCCCAGGCCGACGATCCCCACCGTCTTGTCGAGCAGCTCGACGCCACCGAACTTGCTGCGCTTCCAGGCACCACCTTTGAGCGACTCGTTGGCGGGGGCGATGTTGCGCGCGGAGGCGAGCATCAGGCCGACGGCAAGCTCGGCAGCCGAGGTGATGTTGGACGTCGGCGCGTTGACGACCATGACGCCGGCCTGGGTGGCGGCCGGCACATCGACGTTGTCCAGGCCCACACCGGCCCGGGCGATCACCTTGAGCTGTCGGCCAGCGGCAATGGCTTCGGCGTCCATCTTGGTCGCGGAGCGGATGAGGACGGCGTCCGCACCGGCCAGGGCCGGCAGCAGCGGCGCGCGGTCGGCCCCGTCGCACGTCCGGATCTCGAAGTCTGGACCGAGGGCGTCGACCGTGGCGGGCGAGAGCTCCTCGGCAATGAGGACCACGGGCTTGGTCACGGGAGTACCTCTCTCGTCGGGGGCGCGAGTGGGCTAGGCAGGGCACCTGGGTGGCGTCGTGCTCCTCGCCCGAGTCTAGAAGGGCCCCTTTCGACGCGTTCGCGGGGATAGCGCCAGCCGCCGTGTGCCAGGTGTGCGGTCGAACGTGCGACATGGCGCCCGTCTAGCCGCACCCAACCGGCCACTCGTCAGACATCAGCACCCGCGCCGGAGAGTATGCCGGGTCGCCTGCGGGCGCTCAGCCCTCCTGGGCCGACGGGGGCTGCACCGCGGTGAGCCGAGTGCCGCTGGCGACCCGGTTGCGGGCCAGCCGCTTACGCGTCGGCACCGCGGGCCTACCGGTCTTGGCGCCCTCTGCCTCGGCGGCCTCCAGTGTCTCCGCCAGCGCCTCGTGCATGTACTCAACCAGCTTGCTGAGGTCACCGGTCTGCTCAGGACAGCCCATGAAGCCGAAACACATCTTGTCGAGGTAGCTCTTGAGGGTGATGTTGATGCCGCCCCCGCCGGCCAGGAAGGAGGCTGGCCAGTCACCGTTGAGGCGCACGCCGTCGAAGTACAGCGGCTCGGACGGACCGCGCACGTTCGACACGACGACGTTGTAGTGCATCTTCTGCAGCCGGTCGGGAGCCGAGGCCAGGATCCGGAACGGTGCCCTGAGCATCATCGGGTGCACGAGCCGGCCCGCGTCCGGCAACAGCGTCACCGGCAGCGCGTCGAAACTGGCCCTGGACCGCTTGACCGAGGCACTCGCTGAGCGCACGCGAGCGACCGGGTCGGTGAGATGTGTCGGGTACTCGGCGAAGATCATGAAGACGTAGTTGGCCCACTTCGCTGCCTCCGTGCCGGTGCGGATGGACACCGGGATGTTGACCACCAGGGGCGGGTCCGCCGGCAGATGCCGGTCCTGCAGGTAGCGCCGCACAGCGCCGGCCGTCACCCCGAGCACCGCGTCATTGATCGTCCCGCCCAGCAGCTTGCCGATCCGACGGAAGTCCTCCAGCGGCAGGTCGGCGAACGCGTACGTGCGCCGGGAGGTCATCCGCCCGTTGAACGGCATGTCCGGAGCGCGCATCGTCGGCATCCACGGGCTCACCGCAGGAACCTTGCCGCCCTCCGCCAGGCGCGAGTTGACCGCTCGTACCAGAGGTTTGGTGAAGTCCCCGGGGATCATCCGTAGCGGCGTCACGGCCAGGCCCACCACCCCGGAGCGCTTGACCGTATCGAGCGCCCAGCCTGCCAGGCCCCCGGTCAGCCGAGCCGCGGTGAGCGGCACCCGAGCGGTGTCCACGATCTCGCGGGCCAACGTCTCGACCTGCCCGAACCGCGGCTGCGGGTACGGGTCGACGTCCGTCGTCATCGGCCCCTTCGGGTCATCGGAGAGCAGGTCGTACAGCACACCCATCGAGCCACCGTCGATGACGAGGTGGTGGATGCGGATCATGTGCGCGACGCTTCCGTCCTGCAGCCCCTTGATGATCGTGTAGTCCCACAGCGGCCGGTCGTCGGGCAGCTTGGCCGCGCTCATCTGGCGCGAGACCTCCTGCGCGAGCTGTTCGTGGGTGCCCGGTGCCGGAAGGGTGATCGTGCGCAGATGCGCGGCGACGTCGAGCCGGTCGTAGACCCCGAGGTAGTCGTGGCCGAGGCCGAGCGGGGCCTTGACGACCTTTCGACTCAGCGGCGGAAGGTACTGAGCCCGTTCGGCGATCCGGGCCCGCATGAAGTCCTCGTCCGGGGCGGTCCGTCCGTCGGGGCTGGGGTCGAAGATCATCAACCCGCCGAGGATGGCGTTGCTCACGTCGGTGTCCATGGCCCCGAACATCGAGTCGAGCATCGTCAGCTGTTGCATGAAATCCTCCGTTGGCGAAGCGCGCGGCACTGCGTGCTCGCCAGTCTGGTCCTGCCGGGTCCCTCGCGCCAGGGCCGATGGTCTCCCGTTCCGCCACTCGGCATATGCCCGTGGTGCGACGCCAGCGATCGCGCACAACGGCATACCGAGTGCGGTTAGGAGCGTGCGGCGGACCCCTCGACATAGTCGGCGTCGCTGTCCTGGATCCAGCTCATCAGCTTGCGCAGCTCGCGGCCCGTGGCCTCGATGGGATGCTGGGCGCCCTTCTCGCGCAGCGCCTTGAACTCCGGCGCACCGGCATCCTGGTCGGCGATGAAGCGCTTGGCGAAGGCGCCGCTGCGGATGTCGGCGAGCACCGCCTTCATGTTCTCCTTGACATGCGGGTCGATGACTCGGGGCCCGGACACGTAGTCGCCGTACTCCGCGGTGTCGGACACCGACCAGCGCTGCTTGGCGATGCCACCCTCGACCATGAGGTCGACGATGAGCTTGAGCTCGTGCAGGCACTCGAAGTAGGCGACCTCCGGCTGGTAGCCGGCCTCGGTGAGCACCTCGAACCCGTACATGACCAGCTGGGACGCGCCGCCGCACAGCACCGACTGCTCACCGAACAGGTCGGTCTCGGTCTCCTCGGTGAAGGTCGTCTTGATGCCCCCGGCCCGCAGGCCGCCGATGGCCCTGGCGTAGGACTTGGCGACCTCCCAGGCCTGCCCCGATGCGTCCTGCTCGACGCAGACGAGGACCGGCACGCCCCGCCCGTCGGAGTACTCCCGACGCACGAGATGGCCCGGACCCTTGGGCGCGACCATGAGCACGTCCGAGCCGGGTTGCGGCGTGATGTAGCCGAACCGGATGTTGAACCCGTGCCCGAAGAGCAGGCCCGCGCCCGGCTTCAGGTTGGGCTCGATGTGCTGGGCGTACACGTGCCGCTGCACCTGGTCGGGGTGAGGATGACGACGAGGTCGGCCTCCTTCACCGCGTCGGCAACCGAGAGCACCCGCAGCCCCTCGGCCTCTGCCTTGGGCCGTGACGTGCTGCCCTCGGCAAGCCCGACGCGGACATCGACACCCGAGTCGCGCAGGTTGAGGGAGTGGGCATGTCCCTGGCTCCCGTAGCCGATGACGGCGACCTTCTTGCCTTGGATGATCGACAGGTCGGCGTCGTCGTCGTAGAACATCTCGGCCATCGGGGCCACTCCTTTGGTTTGTGGTTGCTGCAGAGGCGGGTATGCCGTGCGCTCACGCGCTTCGCAGTGCCGAATGGCTCCGCGCTCACGCGCTTCGCAGTGCCCGGTCGGTGATGGAGCGTGGTCCGCGCCCGACGGCGACGACCCCGGACTGCACCAGCTCACGCACCCCGAACGGTTCGAGCACAGCAAGCATGGCCTGCACCTTGTCGAGCTTGCCGGTGCACTCGATGGTGAGGCTGTCAGAGGCCACGTCGACGACCTTGGCGCGGAACAGCTCGGCGGTCTCGACGATGTGCGAGCGGGTCGAGGCATCCGCGCGGACCTTGACGAGCACGATCTGGCGCTGGACGGACGCGGTCGGCTCGAGCTCAACCACCTTGAGCACCTCGACGAGCTTGTTCAGCTGCTTGGTCACCTGCTCGAGCGGGGCCGCCTCGACGTCGACGACGACGGTCATCCGGGACACGTCGGAATGCTCGGTCGGGCCTACGGCGAGGCTGTCGATGTTGAACCCGCGCCGGGAGAACAGCGCCGCGATGCGCGCGAGCACGCCGGGCTTGTTCTCGACGAGCACGGACAGGGTGTGCTTGGACATGGGTGTTTCCTTCGTGGACTGGCCCGTACGGATGGAGTCGACCTGGGGGGGTCAGTCCTCGCGCTCCCAGAGGGGCGCTCCCCCGCGGGCGACCTGGATCTTGTCGTTGCTCACGCCGGCCGGCACCATCGGCCACACCATGGCGTCGCGGTGCACGACGAAGTCGATGACGACGGGCTTGTCGTTGATGGCGAGGGCCTTCTCGATGGTGGGGTCTACCTCCTCGGCGCGGTCGCACCGGATGCCCTCGCAGCCGTAAGCATCAGCCAGCTTGACGAAGTCGGGGATGAAGGTCTGGTCGTGG
Source organism: uncultured Actinomycetota bacterium (assembly GCA_963769085.1). Taxonomy (GTDB): domain Bacteria; phylum Actinomycetota; class Actinomycetes; order Actinomycetales; family Dermatophilaceae; genus Phosphoribacter. The sequence continues at coordinate 54,495 of CAVYKM010000048.1, forward strand.
CTGGTGTGCAGGTCGGTGTTGGAGTAGCGCTCGTTGTAGAAGAGGGTCTGCCACTGACGCACCATGCCCAGGCTCGAGTTGTTGATGATGGCCACCTTGATGGGAATGTCGTTGATGACGCACGTGGCCAGCTCCTGGTTGGTCATCTGGAAGCAGCCGTCGCCGTCGATGGCCCACACCGTGCGCTCGGGCTCGGCGGTCTTGGCGCCCATGGCCGCCGGCACCGCGAACCCCATGGTGCCCAGGCCTCCGGAGTTGATCCACGAGTTCGGGCGCGAGTAGTCGATGAACTGGGCCGCCCACATCTGGTGCTGGCCGACACCGGCGACATAGGTGCCTTCGGGGCCGGTCAAGGCGCCGATGCGCTCGATGACGTACTGCGGCGAGAGCTGCCCGGGATGTGGGGTGTAGCCAACCGGGTAGGTCTGCTTCCACTCGGCCACCGTGGCCAGCCACTCGGCGTACGGGGCCCGGCTGGGGTCTGGCTGCTCGGCTGAGCCCCTGTCGGCGAGGAGCTCGTCGGTGAGCTCGGTGATGACGTCCTTGATGTCGCCCACGATGGGCACGTCGGCCATGCGGTTCTTGGAGATCTCGGCCGGGTCGATGTCGGCGTGGATGATCTTGGCGAACGGCGCGAACGTCGACAGCTGGCCCGTGACCCGGTCGTCGAACCGGGCGCCCAGCGCGATGATGAGGTCGGACTTCTGCAGGCCGGTGACCGCCGCCACCGAGCCGTGCATACCCGGCATACCGAGGTGGAGCGGGTGCGAGTCGGGGACCGACCCACGGGCCATCAACGTGGTGACGAAGGGGATGTCTGCGACGTCGACCAGGCGCCGCAGCGCGTCGCTGGCCCGGCCGCGGATGACCCCGCCCCCGACGTAGAAGATGGGCCGGCGAGCCTCGGCGATGAGCCGCGCGGCCTCGCGGATCTGCTTGGCATGTGGCCGGGCGACCGGCCGGTACCCGGGCAGGTCAACGGCGGGCGGCCAGGAGAAGGTCGTCCTGCCGACTGGAGGGCGTCCTTGCTGATGTCGACGAGCACCGGGCCAGGGCGGCCCGTGCCGGCGATGTGGAACGCCTCGGCGATGGCCCGGGGGATGTCGGCGGGGTTGGTGATGAGGTAGTTGTGCTTGGTGATCGGCATCGTGATGCCGCGGATGTCAGCCTCCTGGAAGGCGTCCGTGCCGATCGAACCGCTGGGGACCTGCCCGGTGATGGCCACGATCGGCACCGAGTCCATGAGCGCGTCGGCCAGGGGCGTGACCAGGTTGGTCGCCCCTGGGCCCGACGTAGCCATGCACACGCCGACCTTACCGGTCGCCGCGGCATACCCCTCCGCCGCGTGGCCGGCGCCCTGCTCGTGGCGAACGAGGATGTGCCGCACCGATGCCGAGTCCATGAGCGGGTCGTATGCCGGCAGGATCGCCCCTCCCGGTATGCCGAAAACCGTGTCGACCCCGACAGCCTCCAGCGAGCGGACCAGGGACTGCGCGCCGGTGACCTCCTCCACGACTGGTGCCGGCGAGACCGCCGGGCGGTTTCGGGACTGCGCCGCGAGGTTGGCCGGGGACGCTTTGGTCGGCGCGCTGTCGCTCATGGTTCATCTCTTTCGTTGTCGATCGGGCCCTGCTGGTTCGTGCCACAAAAAAGCCCTTCGGTCCATTGTGGACGGAAGGGCGCGCGTCTGACGGGACGAATCAGACGCGCCGACTGAGTACGAGGACCAGAGCCATGGCCCCAACGGTCGCGCAGGGAGCGCGACCGTGTCAACTGGGACGCGCGTGATCTCACCATCTGGCCAGTGCGACCACCTCGCCCACCTCGCCCACCTCGCCGAGAGGTCAGCAGCTGCAGTTATGAGCCGGGTTTAGCAACATCGTCGGACCTTTCGATGGGTGTCTCGAGTCGCGAAGGCCGCTCAGTCGCAGACCGCGCCTTTGCTGGCGCTCCCGACGAGCCGCCGGTACTTGCCGAGGACCCCGGTCGGGTACTTGGGTGGCGGCGCGGTATACCCCTGCGCGCGCTCGCGCCAGCTCGTCCGGACTGACGTCGAGGTCGAGGCGACCGCCGGCGACGTCCAGGGTGATCGGGTCACCGTCGCGGACGAAGGCGATCGGGCCCGCGTCGACAGCCTCGGGCGCGACATGCCCGACGCACAGGCCGGTCGTGCCTCCGGAGAACCGTCCGTCGGTGAGCAGCAGGACGTCCTTGCCCAGCCCAGCCCCCTTGATAGCCGACGTCACGGCGAGCATCTCGCGCATGCCGGGTCCGCCCTTGGGGCCTTCGTAACGGATGACGACGACGTCGCCTTTGGCCAGCGTGCCGTCCTCGACGGCGTCCATCGCCGCGCGCTCGCCGTCGAAGACCCGGGCGCGGCCCTGGAAGACCGACTCGTCGAAGCCCGCCGACTTCACCACCGCACCTTCTGGAGCAAGCGAGCCGGTGAGAATGGTGATCCCGCCGGTGCGGTGGATCGGCTCCTGTAGCGCCCGGACCACCTTGCCGTCCGGGTCCGGCGGGGCGATGTGGGCCAGGTTGTCCGCAACGGTCTTGCCGGTCACGGTCAGGCAGTCGCCGTGCAGCAGGCCCGCGTCGAGGAGGGTCTTCATGACGACCGGCACGCCGCCGACCCGGTCGACGTCGGTCATGACGTACTCACCGAACGGCTTGACGTTGGCCAGGTGCGGCACACGCGCGCCGATCCGCGCGAAGTCCTCGATCTGCAGCGGCACCCGAGCCTCGTGGGCGATGGCGAGCAGGTGCAGGACGGCGTTGGTGGACCCGCCGAACGCCATGACGACGGCGATCGCGTTCTCAAACGCCTCCCGCGTCAGGATCTGGCGGGCCGTGATCCCGGCGCGCAGCAGCTCGACGACGGCCTGCCCCGACCGGCGGGCGTAGCCGTCGCGGCGGCGGTCGGTCGCGGGGGGCGCCGCAGACCCGGGCAGGGACATCCCGAGCGCCTCGGCCACACAGGCCATGGTGTTGGCGGTGTACATACCGCCGCACGCGCCCTCACCCGGGCAGATGGCCCGCTCGATCGCGTCGAGGTCCTCACGGGGCATGAGCCCCCGTGCGCAGGCGCCCACCGCCTCGAACGCGTCGATGATCGTCACGGTCCGCTCGGACCCGTCGGAGAGCTTGGCGATCCCCGGGAGGATCGACCCGGCATACAAGAACACGGCCGCCAGGTCGAGCCGCGCCGCCGCCATGAGCATTCCGGGCAACGACTTGTCGCACCCGGCGAGCAGGACCGACCCGTCCAGGCGCTCGGCCATCATGACCGTCTCGACCGAGTCGGCGATGATCTCGCGTGACACGAGGGAGAAGTGCATCCCCTCATGGCCCATCGCGATGCCGTCGGACACCGAGATGGTGCCGAACTCGAGCGGGTAGCCGCCGCCGGCGTGCACGCCGTCCTTGACCGCTTTGGCGAGCCGGTCGAGGGACAGGTTGCACGGGGTGATCTCGTTCCACGAGCTGGCGACACCGATCTGGGGCTTGGCGAAGTCCTCGTCGCTCATGCCCACCGCCCGCAGCATGCCCCGCGCGCCGGCCTTCTCCAGACCGTCCGTGACGTCTCGGCTGCGCGGCTTGAGATCGGGGCTGGTCATGGGCGCCAACCTACCGCGGCGGACACGGGGCAGACTCTGGTGGCATGGCGCTGGCGGTCTGCTTGCTCTTCGACGCGCGAACCGAGCGGCTCATCCGGGCGCTGTGGAGCCGGCTCGAAGCGCGCGGGGTGTCCACGCTGCAGTCGCACACCCACGGGCGCCATTACCCGCACCTGTCGTATGCCGTGCTGCTCGCCTGGGATTTGGGTCGGGTGCGCTCGGCTGTCGACGCCCTGCCCGACGCGGGCTCGTTCTCGGTGAGCTGCCACGGAACCGTCGTCTTCCCGCGAGGCCGGGCCGGGCTGGCCCCCTCAGTGCCCGCTCACGTCGCAGTTCGGCAGGAACGGGTCACGACCGCGCTCGTGCGGACCGGCGCGGTGCTGCACCACAACTACGACCCGGGGATGTGGGTGCCGCACGTTTCGGTCGCAACCCGGGCCGCGGGGCCGGTGCTGCCGACGGTCGTCAAGGAGATCGCCGACGTGCTGCCGATGACGGCCGACATCGAGCGGGCGGCGCTGATCGACAGCTCCACGGGAGAGGCGTGGCCGCTCGAACACATTCCGTGAGCTCGGGCCCGTCAGCCGCAAGGGGAGCCGCTAGCCGCGGGCGACGTGGAAGCGCTCCAGCGCGGCAGTGCCGGGTCCGATGCTGTCCCAGTCCCCGGCATACCGCAGCAGCGCGATGCCGCTCGTCGGGAACCCCTCGGCCATCGCCTGGTGCGCCTCGGCCGACCCTTCCCCGTCGCAGAGGATGCTCGCCACAGCCGGCATGGCAGGGGCGTGGCCGACGACAAGGACGGTTTCCAGGTCCCCGGCGTCGTCGCGGATGCTGTCCAGCACACCCGCGGTCCCACCCAGGTAGACACCGCGGCGGTACTCGACGAACTCGGTGTGCGCCCCCCCACGGACCGCTTCCTCCCAGGTCTGCCGGGTGCGGACCGACGTCGAGCAGATGACCAGGTCGCACACGATGGACTCGGTCTTCAACCAGGCGCCGACGGCCTGGGCGTCGCGCCGACCGCGCTCGGTCAGCTGGCGGTCGTGGTCGATGAGGGCCGCGTTCTGTTCCGCCTTGCCGTGCCGCACCAGGATGAGCCGCTTGTCGTGAGCCGCACTGGTCATAGGTCGAGCATGCCGCTATGCCAGTGCCGCAGCCAACCCCAGCGAGGTCGTCCCTTCACGCGCCCGGGCCGGCCACGACGTTCTCGAGCGGAGCCCCCTCGACGTAGCGCTGCAGCTGCGACTGCAACAGCCGCACCGCCCGAGGCCGGAAGGCCGCGGTCGCGCCACCGACGTGCGGGGAGATGAGCACTGACGGGCAGCGCCACAGCGGGTGGTCCGGCGGCAGCGGCTCGGGATCGGTCACGTCCAGGGCCGCACTGATCCGCCCGCCGCGCGTCGCGTCCACGAGCGCGTCGGTCTTGACGACCTTGCCACGCGCCATGTTGACCACCAGTGCGCCGTCGGGCATGGCCGCAAGGAAGCGTTCGTCGACCAGCTCGCTGGTCTGCTCGTTGAGCGGCGTGATGAGCACGACCACGTCGTGGTGCGGCAGCAGGTCGTACACCTCTGTGATGCCGTGCACCTGGTCGACCAGGTCGTCGCCCTCGCGGGCCCGCGACGCTACCGCGGTGACCGACACCTCGAACGGCAGCATCCTCCTCGCGATGGCCTTGCCGATGCGCCCGTACCCGATGATGAGGACCCGCCGGTCGGTCAGCGACGGCCAAATCCGCAGCGGCAGCCACTCGCCGCGGTCCTGGGCCCGCACGAACGGCGGAACGGCCCGCAGCGAGGCGAGGGTGAGAGCCATGGTCAGCTCGGCGGTCGACGCGTCGTGGACCCCGGCTGCGTTGCACAGCTGGGCTCCGTCGGGGAGGTACGGCAGCGCCGTCTCGTACCCCGCGGTCAGCAGGTGAACGACCTGCAGGTCGGCGAGGCCGGCCGCGTTGCCGACCCGGCGGATGTCGGTGAAGTACGGGTGCACGACGAAGCCGACGCCCGCGCGGTGCTCCTCGGGTAGCGGAGCGACCATGTCCCACGCGCGCAGCTCAACGCCGGGCACCTCCCCCACGGAGTCGACCCAGGCCTGGTCGGGAAGTGTCGCGATGCGCATGGGCCCGACCGTACCGGCTCGCTGGCCCTACCCGGCAGCAGGCCGGCCGCCCCGCCCTCGCCGAAAGGTCAGAAAGCGCAGTCAAACCGGGCTCGAAACAGCAACTGCTGACCTCTCGGCAAGGGGACGGGAAGGAGGGCCAGAATGTGCCATGCCTTCGCGCCTGCCGTCTGCAGCGTCCCTGGCCGTCGCCGCCGTGCTGGTGGCTCTGCTTCCTCTCACCGGTTGCACAGTGGCTTCGCCAACGAGCGGCGCCAGCGCGCCCGCCGCAACGGCGGCGACCAGCACTGAGCCCGCCAGCACGGCAAGCCCCACCGCCAGCACTCCGGCAAGCCCCGCCGCGTCGGCGGACACCGGGCCGACCCGTGATGTGGTCACCGGGCTGGCCGTCCCATGGAGCATCGCGATCCTGCCGGGCGGCGCCTTCCTGGTCAGCGAACGCGACACTGCGCACGTGCTGCGCTTCGGGCCCGATGGCACCCGCACCGACCTCGGTCAGGTGCCCGACGTGGTACCCGGCGGCGAGGGCGGCCTGCTCGGCCTGGCCGTGCGGGCGTCCGAGCCCTCGGTGCTGTATGCCTACGCCACGGCGGCTCGAGACAACCGAGTCTTCGCGATCCCGTTGAGCGCCAATGGTCTTGGTACCCCGCGCACCCTGCTGACCGGCATACCGAAGGGCCCGATCCACAACGGCGGACGGATCGCGTTCGGCCCGGACGGCTACCTGTATGTGGGCACCGGCGAGGGAGGTCAGCGCCAGCGGGCGCAGGACCGCAGCTCGCTCGGCGGCAAGATCCTGCGGATCGCGACCGACGGCTCCCCTGCCCCTGGAAACCCCGACCCTGGGTCGCCGGTGTGGTCGCTCGGGCATCGCAACGTCGAGGGGTTCGCGTGGGACGCCGCGGGTCGCATGTGGGCCAGCGAGTTCGGCCAGGACACGTGGGACGAGCTCAACCTCATCCAGCCCGGGGCGAACTACGGCTGGCCGGTCGTTGAGGGGCGCGCCGCCCGTGCCGGGTTCGTCGACCCGGTGGCACAGTGGGCGCCGGCGGACGCCTCCCCAAGCGGCCTGACGATCGGGCCGGACGGCGCGGTGTACCTTGCCGCGTTGCGGGGAGAGTCACTCTGGCGGGTTGCGGTCCGCGCGGACGGCACCGCAGACGATCCACAGCGACTGCTGCAGGGGCGGTACGGCCGGCTGCGTGACGTACTCACCGGCCCGGACGGGCGGCTGTGGGTCGTGTCCAGTAACACGTTCCGGGGCAGCCCTCGGCCCGGTGACGACCGGATCGTCTCGCTCGCCCCCGGGGACCTGTGACGTCTCAGGTTCTGGGCAGCTTCCGCGGCTCTTGGCTCGTCGATCCAGCTCTTAGCGTCAGAAGCGGCTAGGGCAGCAGGCGGCACGAGGGGTATGCCGGTCCGACCGGTCGCGGACCGACCGCCGGAAGAATCCGCACACCCTGACGTACGTTGGCCTCCGCGACCACCGGGCATGTCCGAGATCGACTGCGCTACTCCGGTGGGGTGATCCGGACCGCGCGCTCCTCGTCCAGCGTCCGGCGACGGATCGTGCGTGCCCTCCCAGCGGCGGAACAGGTGGTGGTCGATGTCGAACTGGTCGAGGACCTTGCCGACGGTCTGGTTGACGATGTCGTCGAGGGTCTCGGGCCGGTGGTAGAAGCTGGGCATCGGCGGCAGCATGACGGCTCCCATCTCGACGACCTGAGTCATCAGGCGCAGGTGACCCAGGTGCAGGGGAGTCTCCCGGGCCACCAGGACGAGCTTGCGGCCTTCTTTGAGGACGACGTCGGCGGCCCGGATGATCAGGGTGTCGTTGTAGCTGTGCGCGATGGCCGACAGGCTCTTCATCGAGCACGGCGCGACGACCATCCCGTTCGTCTTGAACGAGCCGGAGGCGATGGCCGCCCCGACGTCCCGGTTGTCGTGCACCTCGTCGGCGAGGGCCTCGATGCCCTCGACGGTGAAGCCTGTCTCCAGCTCGATGACCCGCCGGGTTGAGCTCGGTCATCACCAGGTGGGTCTCGATGGGCGAGTCCTTGAGCACCTCGAGCAGCCGCACCCCGTACACCGTGCCGGAGGCTCCGGAGATGCCCACGATGAGCCGCATCATGTGGCTGCGCCTTTCGTTGCCGCGAAGGCGGCGTCGGCCTTGGCCAAGGCTTCGGCCGAGAAGGTGATCGGCCCTTCGCACTGGTAGTGGTCGAACCCGGTCGCGTCGATGCCGAGCCGGGAGGTGATCCGCTCCGGCAGGCAGGTCGGGTCGATCGGGTGGCCCGGCAGCCCACTGCGCACCAGTGTGTCCCGGTCCGGCTGGCTACGGGTGACGATCGACCACTCCACGGCGGCGAGGTCGGCCGGGTCCACGTCGTCGGCGACGACGACGACCTTCTTGGTCCGGTTGACCAGCAGCAGGTGCTCCAGCAGCCGGCGGACCTCGGCAGGGTTCGGCCCTGGCCACGCTCACCACCAGCGACGCCCCGAAGCTGCCCGGCGAGAACGCGACTCGTTGCACGAACGGGAACTGGGCGCGCACTCCCGGCGCAAGCGCGGCTTCGATCACCAACCCGAGCAGGGTGTCGGTCTCCGGGCCGGTGGGCAGCAGCGCCTGGTATGCCGGGTCGGCCCGATGGCTCACCCGCCCAACTCGCAGGGTGGGCGTCACCGGGTTGCTCTGGTAGTAGCCGCTGGACTCCCCCATCGGGCCGTCGTACTCACCTGGGACCTCCAGAACGCCCTCGATCAGGTACTCGGCCCGCGCGGGCACCTCGACGTCGCTGAGGGGGGCCACGAGCACGTCGACCGGCTCACCCCGCAGTCCCCCCGCCATCGCGAGCTTGTCCACCCCGGCCCGAGGGCCAAGCGTCGCGCTCAGCAGGGTGATGGGTTCGAAGCCCAGGGTCACGGCCACCCGCGGCGGCGTTCCGGCATTCGCAAGCTCGGTGAACCGGGGCAGCAGGTCGTAGAAGGGGGCCGTCAGAAAGGCCAGCCCGAGCCCGTCGCGGCCGCGCAGCTGCATCCGGCACAGGCTGCGCTCGACCAGACCAGAGTCGGGGTTGCGGATGGACACCATCCCGCAGGTGAGAAACGGGCCGGAGTCTCGCTCGTAGTGGGTCAACGCGGGCAGCAGCGCAGGCAGGTCGACCTGCGGCACGGTTTGCTCGAGCACCGGCCCGTCGTCGACCAGGCGTGGCGGCAACGGCTCGGCCAGCCGCTCGCCGAAGGCAGCGATGAGCTGCGGCTCGGCCACGTCCATGGCGGCGGCCAGGACCGACCGGTCGTGGACGAGGTTGGCGACGACCGGCCCGGCATACCCGGTAACCTTGCCGAACCGGTAGGCGCGCCGCTCCCGCTTGCTGGCCAGCGCGAGGAAGGCGCCGATCTCGTGGCGTGGCGACAGCTCGAAGTCCACGTCGACCAGCCGGCCCGTGCGTTCGAGCCACTCGAGGGCTGCTCTGAGGTCGCGGAAGGCCACTGCCTACCGCCAGTTCGCCGGGATCTTCTCCACCGGCGCCACGACGTGCACCGACCATGGCTGCCCGACCCATTGCCCCCTGCCCAGCCGAGGCCAGAGCCGGTCGGGGTAGCGGTCGGGGTCGCTGGAGACGACCGCCCGCACGTACTGGCAGCGGTACTTGCTGCGGCCCGGGGTCAGGTCGCGAAGGACCATCTCATGCTCGACGTCCTGGCTCACGACGTCCAGCTCGGTGTCGAAGAAGGTGTCGTAGTCGGTCATGGCCGCCCTCCCAGCCGGCTCGTCAGTCGGTGAACCCGTAGCTGCGCCAGTTCTCGGTCACCTTGTCCACGATGTCCTTCGGGTAGACCGAGGCGAACGAGACGAGGATCGGGGTCTCCCCGCGCGTCCACTCGGGCGGCCAGAGGCAGTCGAAGCAGACCTTCGAGCCGCGCCCGATGCGTCGGTCGGCGGGCGAGGCGTACGGGTTCAACGGTGTGCCAACGGAGTTGGCGTAGATGTGGATGTCCCGGGACGGGTCGCAGCGGGTCGAGAACGCGTGGATGACCTCGGGGATGCTGTAGATGTCGGTCTTGTCGTCCACGACGATCACCTGGTGGAACCACGGGCCGAGCTTGCTGCCGAACACCAGCTGCGCGCACTGCTGGGCGATGCCGCTGTATGCCGGTTTCACGCCGATGACGACGAGGTGGTGGGTGGACTCGGGCAGCATGTACACCCCGGTGATGGGGATGCCCTGGCTGCGCAGCAGCTTCTCCATCTCCAGCGCCAGCGAGAAGGAGCGCAGCAGCTGGCCCTCGTCGGTGGGGACGCCCATGTTCGACACGGCCAGGATCGGCCGGGTCCGGTGGGTGATGGCCTTGACCCGGTAGACGCTGCGCTCCTCGCGGGGCGAGGTGCGGTAGCCGGTGTACTCGCCGAACGGCGCCTCGTACATGTTGATGCCGGGCAGGATCTCGCCCTCGATGACGATCTCGGCCTGGGCCGGCACGAGCAGGTCGTTGGTCTCGCACTTGACCAGCTCGACCGGCTCGCCCATGAGCATGCCGCACAACTGCGTCCTCGGGGATCGGCGAGGGCGCGCACGCGGCGATGCCGGCCAGCGGGTCCATGCCGATGACGGTGGCGAAGGGCATCGGCTGGTTCCGGGGCACGCTCTTGCCGTGGAACATCTTGCCCATGTCGCTGAACGGCAGCACCGGGCCCGACCATGGTCTTCTCGTCGAACACCATCTGCCGGTACATGCCCCAGTTGACCTCGCCGGTGTCCGGGTCGGCCGGCGACGATCATGTGCCAGGTGCACAGGTACCGGCCGCCGTCGCCGTCGTGGACCATGGGGGCGGGCAGGTCGAAGAGGTTGGCGTCGTCGCCGACGTGGACCACGTCCTTGCACGGCGCCTCGCTGCGGTCGACGACTCGCGGCGGGATCGGGGTGCCCTCCGTGCGCTCGAGGTAGACCGCGGCGATGTCCGGGATGCGGCTGTCGGCCGGCATACCCAACGCGACGGCCAGCTTGCGGTAGGTGGCCAAGGGCGCACCGAGCGCCTCGAAGCCCTCGTAGTCCTTGATCTTCGTGAAGTACGGCGAGGGGCCTCGCTTCTCGCACACCCGCCGGACGATGGCGCCCATCTCCAGGTCCCAGTCGACCTCCCGGTCCACCTGGACCAGGTCGCCGCTGGCCCGCAGCGCCTCGATGAACGCCCGGTTGTCCGGGTAGTAGACCCAGCCTCCCGCGCCCACCCGCCCGGCCGTGGCGGCGCTCGTCATCATGTCCGTCATCGCCTTACCCCCATCCCTTGGATGAGACCTTCTCCACCAAGCCGTCCCACTTGCCCTGGGCTCGCAGGATGAACTCGCCCAGCTCGCGCAGGACGCCTTGGCCACCGGCGCGCTCGGTGACGTAGTGCGCCATCGCCTTGGCCTCCGCGCAGGCGTTGGCCGGCGCCACGGCGAACCCCACGCTGCGCATGACGCCCGAGGTCGATGATCTCGTCGCCGACGAAGGCGATGTTGTCCAGGCTGATGCCCATCTCCTCGGCGACCTCGGCCAGCTTGGCGGTCTTGTCCTTGGCCTGGAAGACGTGCTTGATGCCGATCTCGGCGGCCCGGACCTCGACGATCTTGGACTTGCGGGTCATCAGCGCCACCTCGACGCCGAGCATCATCAGGCAGTTCGCGCCGAAGCCGTCGTCGTGGCAGAAGGTCTGGAACTTCACCCCCTCGTCGTTGTAGAGGATGGCTCCGGTGGTCAGCACGCCGTGGACGTCCAGGCACGACCAGCTTGGTGTTGGCGGCCCGCGCGGTGGCATCCGCCAGGTCCTTGCCGTAGGCCAGCGTCATCCCCGTGACCTCGCTCATGGCGGTTCTCTTCTCGCTCGGTGTGTCTACTGCCGCTGTCGTCTGACTCCGCTAGTCGGCGGCTGGGACGGTGTCCAGCCCCAGCTCCGACCAGCGCGCCTTGATGCTCGTCCAGGACCTCTTGCGACATCTGGACCTGGACCGGCTTCTCCTTCCACTCGAAGGGGATGGTCGCGTCCATGACGATGCGCGAGGTGATGAACTTGCTGTCCGGGTCCAGGGCCGGGTCCAGCGGCGTGGACCGGCCCCGGTTGATGATCTGGGTGCCCCGGGCCGCGTCGTAGCGGGTGGCCAGCGCCCACCACACCCGGGGCAGGTCGTCGGCCTTGATGTCGTCGTCGACGATGATGAGGCCCTTCAGCCCGTAGGTGCACGTGTTGCTCGCGATGACCGCTGCCGCGACCTGGTCCGCGTGGCCGGGGTAGAGCTGCTTCACCGAGACGATCGCCCAGAAGCGCCCACACGCCTCCGGGGGCATGTAGACCGACTTGACGCCCGGGATGCCCATCTTGGTCAGCTCGGTCCACAGCGTCGCGTTGCGCACGAAGGCCAGCATCATGTGGTTGTCGTTGACCGGCCGGCCGACCGACGCGGCAAGGAAGATCGGGTCGTCGCGGTGGTGGATCCGCTTGACGTCGATCGCGGGCTTGGGCACCGGGTGGAAGAGCTCCTCGGTGTAGTAGCCGGTGTACTCGCCGAACGGGCCTTCCAGGCGGGGGTTGTCGCCGTCGATGTAGCCCTCCAGGACCCACTCGGCATCGGCCGGGACGGGCAGTCCGGTCAGCGGCGCGCTGACCATCTGCACCGGTTCCCCTCGCAGGGTGCCCACCACGTCGTACTCGTTGGCGTTCTCGACCATGGCGCTGCCGGCCAGCATGACCAGCGGGTCGCAGCCCGACGATGAGGCAGATGGGCATCTTCTGGCCCATCTTGCGGTACTTCTGCAGGATCCGGTCGCCCCGCTTGCCCTTGAGGATCTGGGCGCCGACCGTCTTGCTGTCGAGCACCTGGCTGCGGTAGGTGCCCAGGTTGATCTCGCCGGTCTCCGGGTCCTTCACCACCATGAAGCAGGCGGTGCCGATGTACCGGCCGCCGTCCGCTCGTAGAACTTCGGGGAGGGGATCTGGCGCAGGATGTCGACGTCGTCCTCCTCGATGGTGTTCTCGAAGACCGGACCGGTCGCCACCTCCTTGGCCCGGATCACCTCGCCCACCGAGAGCCTCATCCACTCGTAGGACAGGTCGACCATGCTCAGGTCCACAGGACGGCCGAGCACGGTGGCCAGCCGCCGCGTGTTGCTGTAGGCCCCGAAGAGCACCCGGCCGGAGTCGGGGTGGTCCTTGACGTTCTCGAAGAGGACCGCCGGACCGTCGCGCTCCTCCATGAGCTTGGCGATGTGGCTCATCTCGAGGTTCCAGTCGACCTCGGCGGTCACCCGCTTCAGGTCGCCGTGCCGCTCACACTGTGCGATGAAGTCGCGAAGGTCCACGTCATCCCCAATCGTTGGGCGGTGGTGGTAGGGCGCCGGGCCCGCGCAGCGCGCCAGCATGCCGGCGCCCCCTCCCGGCATGATCGCAGGACAGGCGCCGCTGCGATACCCGTCGTTCTGGTCTTTCGTTGTGGGCTGGGACACCCGGGTATGCCGATGCCTCGCCCGTGGCCGTCAGGCCCTTTCGGGGGCGGCTAGGTTGCGGCATCGGTGCCTCCCGCGGGGGCGTGCGCCGCCGTCAGCTCGATGCTCACGACGTCGCCGTCGTTCAGGCCCAAGCGATCTCGCAGACTCACCCCGGCCACCAGCTCCACCACGTCGTGCGGATAGCCCGGCACATGAGGGAGGACGATCCCGCATCGCACCGTGCCGTTGAGCAGCACCGGGAAGTAGCTCGAGTCGCAGAAGCCCGGGTCTGCCGCAGGCAGCGCCAGCCCGTCGCCGCCGGACCTGTGCCGGCGCCAGGCCGCGAGGCTGTGTGGGTCACGCAGCTGCACGTTGAGCGTCCCGGGGAACGGGTCGCAACCCAGCAGCCGGCGCAGCTGCTCGCTCACCCAGGGCACCGAGACGAACCCGGCGGCCGAGCGCCGGCCTGACGCCACCGACGCGCGAAGCGGCTCGGCGCGGTTGTCTGGGCGTTGCGTCATCGGCCCTACCCACCCGCCCACAGGTTCTCCAGCACCTCCTGGCCGAACAGCCCCCGACGGTTGTCCGTCATCGCCGCGCGCGTAAGCGTCACCCGGAAGACCTCGACCTGGGCCAGGCGCAGGGCGAGGCGAGGTTCGGTGAGCACGGCACGGACGAAGGGGAAGCGTGCCACGTAGGTGCCCATGGCTCCGGCCCGCGAGGTGCCGCTGAGGACGCTCGCGGTGCCCCACAGCTGGACGCCCTGGATGTCGCGCCAGTCGTCGTACTCCCCGGCGACGGTCAGCGCCACCTGGCCACCGGCGACGATGTCTCGGCCGTGCCGACTCGTCGGCTTGCTCAGGAAGATCAGGCGCAGGCGCTCGTCCGTCGCGTAGAAGACCGAGGCCGCGTGCGGCATACCGGCTTCGGCGCTGCCCGGTGGCCCGACCGTGGCCACCGAGGCGGTGTGATGCGCGCGCAGAAATGCCTCAATGCGCTCCCGTAAGGGCGCCTCAGCGAGCCGCCCCTCCTGCGCCTCGATGGACGTCACTTGATCTTGACGCCCGTCACGAGCTGGCTGACGATCCGGTCCATCGCGTCGGCCTTCTTCTCGGTCTTTGCGCTCGCCTGCTTTGCGGCCCATACCGACTCCGGCCGCACCTGCAAAATGATGACGTTGTCCGGGAACGGCAGGTCGGCGTCGATCGCGAACTCGATGTCATAGGGCTTTCCGTAGTACTTGTCGATGGCCTTGCTGACCCGGGCAATCTCGGCCAGCTCATCTGCGGACACGCAGAAGCTCGTGCGCTCCTGCTCGGACGTCTCGACGGTGTCAATGTCGCTGCCGTGGTCCCGGTAGACGCACTTGACTTCCTTGCTGCCTTTGCTGCTCTTGATGGTGCTCAAGCGTCACCTTGTCGATGAGGTAGTTGTCGGGTGTGACCAGGCCGCTCACCACCGCCTCGCCCAGGCCGTGGCTGACGTCGATGACGATCTTGGACCGGTCGCCGTTCACCGGGTTCAAGGTGAACGCCACGCCCGACACCCGAGAGTTGACCATCTTCGGGATGCCCACCCCGATGTTGAGCAAGAAAGCCCATGCCCTTGTTCAGCCGGTAGGTGATGGCCTCGACGTGGTAGGCGCTCGCCCAGCGTCTTCTTGATGTAGTGGATCAGGTCGTCGCGCACCGCGAATATTGAGGTAGGTCTCCATCTGGCCCGGCATGGAGACCGCCCCGCTGGAGCGCACGGCGACCGGGACATCCTCGGTGGCCGACATCTCGCCAGAGCCGCTGGTAGGCCGTGATGGCCGCCTCGGCGATTTCGGCCGGCATACTCGCTTCGTTGACCAGTTTCACCGCGAAGTCGCTGGCCGCCTTGCTGTTCTCCAACGTGGCCTGACCGAGGGAGTCAAGGTAGCCCGCCAGCTGGTCCTTGATGCCGGTCTGGCTGACGAAGAGGTCGTTGGCGTGCAACGTGAGGGCGAACCCAGGGCTGGTGCGGATGCCACCTTTTTGCATCTCCCCGAGGTTGGCGTTCTTCTTCCCGACCAGCGGGAAGTCGCCCCCGTCCATCTCGTCGTACCAGAGGACGAGCCGGTCGTCTTTGTCAGGCATGTGGGTACCTCATCATGGTGCGGCATGTGACGCGACCGTCGCCCCAGGCGGCCCCGGCCATCCAGTGGGTCGTCAGACCCTCTCCAGGATGGTCACGAGCCCCTCGTCCCCGTCAATCCTTACCAGGTCACCAGTTCTTGATCGCGGACGTGCCGCGCCCGGTGCCGACGACCGTCGGTAGCCCGTACTCCCGGCAGACGATGGCCGCGTGGCACATCGCGCCCCCCACGTCGGTGACCGCGCCGACGATCTTGGTGAAGGCCGGCGCCCAGCTTGGCGACGTGGTGGTGGCGACCAGGATCTCGCCTTCCTGCAGCTGGTCGAGCTCGTCGGCCGACTTGATGACCCGGGCCCGTCCCTCGACGACGCCCGAGGAGCCCGGAGCTCCCGGCAGCTCGTCACTGGGCACGCCGGTCGCCGACTCCATGCCCTTGAGCCAGTTCTTGAGCACCGAGGTGGTGACGCCCCACAGCACGATGCTGAACGGCTCGGTCACCACGTCGGGCGGACGCGCCGAGCGCCGGCGGCGGGCTCCACTCCTGGAACTTGGCCATGACGCCCTTGCGCCACTCGATCTCCTTGTGCCAGTACGACGGGCCGCGGGCCCTGGTGCCGGTCGCCCAGCTGGTGACGTGGTCCCACAGGGCGTCGCGGATCTCGCCGCGCTTGAGCAGCCAGATGTCGTCCTGGTCCTCGAAGAAGCCCGCGTCGACGAGGATGTCGGAGACCTGGCGCACCTTGTTCCAGAAGACGCTGTGGAACCAGTGCTCGACGTAGAACAGGTGGTCCTCCACGTAGGGGAAGACCCGCTTCGGAGATGGCCAGCGCCTGGTCGAAGGACTCGCGGTCGTCGTCGTTGCGTGATGAGCGAGCGGTACTCCTCGACGAGGCCTGCGGCCTCCTCGATGAGCTTCTCGGTGGGCCGGCCGACCTGCTTGCCCGCCTTCAGCGCCTCGATGTGCATGGCGATGGACGCGAACGGCACGTCGAGGTTGTCGTTCCAGGAGTAGTGGTGGTGGTACCAGCCGGTGCCGGTGCGAGATGTAGAACCAGGGGTAGCGAGCCTTCTCCAGCTCGTCCAGCCAGAGCTGGCCGGCGGGTGACTTCGCCATCTCGGCCATGACCGCCGCGGGCCCCTGGGCCGACTGGAGGACCGAGTCCACGCCCGGTGTCGATGGCCAGCTGCGCCAGGCGGATCAGCTCGGCGTCGGGCTTGTACATGACGACGTCGATGCCGGAGACCATCTTCGTCAGGGTCGAGATCGGGATGTCCGGGAAGATCTGGTTGGCGGTGTTGATGAAGGTGACGTACGCGGCATACCCGAGGTTGAGGAACTCGAAGTGGTACTGCCACACCTTCAGGCCCATGTTGATGAGCTCGTCGTACTTGGTCAGCAGGTGGTAGCCGCTGCCGATGCCCGGAGTGCTCGAAGACCAGGGACTCGTCCTCGACCTCGGGCAGCGGGTCGAACTGGACGGCGTCGAGCTCGGCGAGGAGCTCGTTCATCTTGACTTTCCAGTCCTCGTACAGCGTGTCCCAGTTCTCGTAGTAGTAAGCCGGCCCGCTTCATGAACGTGGGCACGCGCTGCTCGACCTCCTTCGGGGTCCGCTACGCCGACCGGGGTGATGTAGACGTAGCCGTTGACGATGCGGTGGTCGATGCCCAGCGCCGGTGGCATGAGGAAGGTCCGAGTGTTGTTCTGGGAGAGAGCGAGGAACCAGGCCTCGTCCCAGATCAGGTCGAACGGGTAGTGCGGCTCGGGGTAGTGCAGACCGTCGTAGAACCACAGCTGATCGTCCTCGAACTGCGGCCCGCTGCGGGTCGTCCTTGCTGAACTGGTAGTGGTACGGATACAGCTTCTCCCATCCCTCGGTGCCGGGGATGGTGGGCACCTCGTGCGGGCTGAGAAACTTCGGGCCGGTGTCGGTTGATGCTGCCACGCGTTGTCTCCTGGCTCTAAGCCCTAGAGCACAAACCACCGCGGTTCGTCGAATCGCTCGGTCGTCCGCAGGATTCGGCTGCTGTAGTTCGTCACGTACTGGCTCTTCAGCACGTGGGTCAGCTCGCGGTACGACGCGTTGTCAAAGAGGGCACCGATGTCCACGGGGTCCTTGAAGGTGAGCTCGAGCATGATCTCGCTGTGTCCGCCGATGAGAACGTCCCAGCCACCGGTCAGCTCCACGTAGCCGAGGCTCTCGAGCATGGGCATGTGTTCGTCGACGACGAACTTCGCGTACTCGACCCGCTTGCCCGGCAGGATGTCCCAGTGCTGGTTGTACTTCCAGACGCCCTCTCTGGATCTGGTAGGTGCCGCGCTTGACCCGTCCGGTCGAGCGCATGATCTTGGCGCGGTAGCCGACGACGATGTTCTTCACGTCGTCGACGAGGTGGTTGTACTCCTCGCTCGACATGATGCGGAAGAGCTCTTCCAACGAGTCGGCGCGCTTGACAGAGATGATCGAAGGCCCTAAGCCGACTTCGACATAGAACCCGCCGACCGACTCCAGACCCATCTCGTTGCACTTCGGGATGAAGGTGCGTTTGACGAAGTCGGAGTACTCGTCGACCCGCTCAGCGGGCACGTCCCACTCCATCTGCATAAGGATCTGCACGGCGATCCCCTTTTCCCGCAACGGAACACCCGGGCGACCCGGTGAGACTACGGCGACGGCTCCCGCAATCAGCCGCCGTCGCTGCATGAGTGTAGGTTCGCCCGTGTGCTGGGGCTCACAGAAGTGGCTTGGATCACGTCGTGAGCAGCGACGCCCAGATTGTGGTACGCCGGTCAGCCCTACACCCGGTCAGCCCTACACAGAGAGCCGCTGCAGGACCAGCTCGCGAACCTTCGCCGCGTCGGCCTGGCCCTTCGTCGACTTCATGACCTGACCGATCAAGGCTCCGGCGGCCTGGACCTTGCCACTTCGGACCTTCTCGGCGATGTCCGGGTTCGCAGCGATCGCCGAGTCGACCGCAGCCTCGAGCGCGCCATCGTCGTGCACGAGCACGAGCCCGCGCGCGTCGGCGACCTGGGCCGGCATACCCTCGCCGTCAAGGACGCCGTCGAGGACCTGGCGGGCGAGTGCATCGTTGAGCCGACCCTCGCGCACGAGCGCGTCCAGCTCGGCGATCGCAGCGGGCGTGACCCCGACCTCGGCCAGCTCACGGCCTTCCGCGTTGGCCCGCCGGGCCGGCTCCCCCGACCACCACTTGCGCGCGGCCGCAGGCGTGGCGCCCTCGGCAACCGTGGCCGCGATGAGCTCGACGGCGCCGGCGTTGACGACGTCGCGCATCTCCAGGTCAGAGAACCCCCATTCGGACTGCAGCCGTCGCCGGCGCTGCCCGGGAGGTTCGGGAAGGGTCGCCCTCAGCGCCTCGACCTGCCGCGGTGTCGGCGCGATGGGAACGAGGTCCGGCTCCGGGAAGTAGCGGTAGTCCTCGGCGTCGGACTTCACCCGCCCGGACGTTGTCACGCCGGTGTCCTCGTGCCAGTGACGGGTCTCCTGCAGCACCGGTGCCCCGCGGGCCAGCATGGCGGCCTGCCGCTGCATCTCGTAGCGGACCGCGCGCTCAACCGAGCGCAGCGAGTTGACGTTCTTGGTCTCGGTGCGGGTGCCGAGCGGGACGGCGTCCTGCGCCTCGCCCGCCGGGGCACGGGGCCGCAGCGAGACGTTGGCATCGCACCGCAGCGAGCCCTGCTCCATCTTCACGTCGGAGACGTCCAGCGCGCGGAGCAGGTCCCGCAGCGCGGCCACGTAGGCTCGCGCCACTTCCGGGGCCCGCTCCCCCGTGCCGGTCATCGGCTTGGTGACGATCTCGATGAGCGGTATGCCGGCCCGGTTGTAGTCGACGAGCGAGTAGTCCGCGCCATGGATGCGTCCGGTCGCCCCTCCGACGTGCAGCGACTTGCCGGTGTCCTCCTCCATGTGGGCCCGTTCGATCGCGACCCGGTACGTCGTGCCGTCCGGCAGGTCGACGTCGAGCCAGCCGTCGTAGGCGATCGGCTCGTCGTACTGGCTGGTCTGGAAGTTCTTGGGCATGTCCGGGTAGAAGTAGTTCTTGCGCGCGAACCGGCACCAGGGCGCGATCTCGCAGTGCAGGGCCAGCCCGATCCTGATGGCCGACTCGACGCCCACCTCGTTGACGACCGGAAGTGACCCAGGCAGCCCCAGGCACACCGGGCAGACCTGGGTGTTCGGCTCCGCCCCGAAGGTGGTCGCGCAGCCGCAGAACATCTTGGTGTGCGTGCCGAGCTCGACGTGCACCTCAAGGCCCAGCACGGGGTCGTATGCCGCGATGGTCTCCTCATAGGAGAGCAGCTCGTCGGCCATCTCAGGCCTCCCGCCCAGCCAGCTGAGGGGCTTGCGGCAAGGCCGGCGCCCGGTCGAGCAGCAGCCCGCCCCAGCGCTGCCCCAGGGCGCGCTCCAGCGCGGCGGCCACGGCATACAGGCGGTGGTCCTGCATCGTGGGAGCCAGGACCTGCAGCCCCGCGGGCAGCCCGTCCTCCTCGGCGAGCCCGCTCGGCACCGAGATCCCCGGGATGCCCGCGAGGTTGGCCGGGATGGTCGCGACGTCGTTGAGGTACATCGCGAGCGGGTCCTCCAGCTTCTCGCCGATCCGAAAGGCAGTTGTGGGCGCGGTGGGACTCACGAGCACGTCGGCCCGCTCGAAGGCGGACGTGAAGTCGCCCGCGATGAGCCGGCGCACCTTCTGGGCCTGTCCGTAGTAGGCGTCGTAGTAGCCCGACGAGAGCGCATAGGTGCCCAAGATGATGCGGCGCTTGACCTCGTCGCCGAACCCGGTATCCCTCGTCGCGGCCATGACCTGCTCGGCAGTCGGGTCGGCTACGCCGTCGGGCAGCACCCGCAGCCCGTAGCGCATCGCGTCGAACTTGGCGAGGTTGGACGAGGCCTCGCTGGGCAGGATGAGGTAGTAGGCGGCAAGGGCAAACCGGAAGCTGGGACAGTCCACTTCGACCACGTCCGCGCCGGCGTCGACCAGCAGCGCGACGGACTCGTCGAAACGCTGCTGTACACCCGGCTGGTAGCCCTCACCGGTGAGCTGGCGCACGACGCCAACCCGCATCCCCGACACGTCGGCGCGCCGGGCCGCCGTCACGACGTCGGGAACGGGCGCGTCGATCGACGTCGAGTCGCGCGGGTCGTGCCCACCGATCACGGCGTGCAGCAGAGCCGCGTCCAAAACCGTCCGGGCGCACGGGCCGGCCTGGTCGAGGCTCGAGGCCAGCGCGACCAGACCGTAGCGGGAGACCCCGCCGTAGGTCGGTTTGGTGCCGACCGTTCCGGTGACCGCAGCGGGCTGGCGGATCGACCCGCCCGTGTCCGTGCCGATGGCGAGCGGCGCCTGGAACGACGCCACCGCCGACGAGGACCCGCCTCCCGAGCCGCCGGGGATGCGCTCGAGGTCCCAGGGGTTGCGGCTGGGGCCGTATGCCGAGTGCTCCGTCGATGAGCCCATGGCGAACTCGTCCATGTTGGTCTTGCCCAGGATCGGCAAATGGGCCTGGCGCAGCTTGGTGACGACGGTCGCGTCGTACGGCGGCATCCAGCCCGCCAGGATCCTGCTCCCGCACGTCGTCGGCAGACCAACGGTGGTGAGCACGTCCTTGACCGCCACGGGCACCCCGGCGAGGACCGCCACCGGCTTCCCGGCGACGCGCTGCTCGTCAACCGCTCGCGCCGTGGCGAGCGCGCCCTCGGGATCGACGCACAGGTAGGAGTGCACGGTGGAGTCGACGGCGGCGATCCGCGCCAGGTGCGCCTGGGTTACCTCCACGGCACTGATCTGCTTGCGGCTCAACGCCTCTGCCAGTTCGGCGGCACTCCAGCGGGTGAGGTCATCGGTCACGTGGCTGTCCTTGGTTCAGGTGGCTTGCGGTTCGTCGTGGTCAGGCGAAGCGGTATGACGAGCGCGCGCCCGGCCGCCCGGCATACCCGCGTGGGCTAGTCCTCCTCGAGGATGCGCGGCACGCTGAACCGTTGCTGCTCGGTTTCCGGGGCCCCGGACAGCGCCTCCTGGGCTGTCAGCCCCGGCGTCACTACGTCGGGACGCGCGACGTTGGTGAGAGGGAGCGGGTGCGACATCGGCTCGACCCCGTCGGTCGGCGCCTGCTGGACCAGTGCGACCGCGTCGAGGATGACTGACAGCTCGCCGAGCATGCGGTCCAGCTCGGCTTCGGACAGGTCGATCCGGGCCAGCCCCGCGAGATGGGCGACATCGGCGCGGGTCAGCCGGCCAGCAGCACCAGCGGTCTCGGACATGCTGCCATGGTAGGGCGTGGTGCAGGTGGAGACGTTGGGCCAACAGTTCGGCATTGTTCCTACAGATTCGGCACCTCGGTATCTTGGAGTCGATCGCGAGGGACGACTGCCATGGCGACACCCGCAAACGCACAGCCTCAGGACGACCTACGTGTCGGCATCCTTGGTCCGCTTGAGGTGCATCGACGAGGTGCGCTCTGCGTGCTGGGTGGCCGACAGCAACGGTCGGTGCTCGCCCTCCTCGTCCTCGAAGCCGGCCACGTCGTATCCCTGGACCGGATGGCGGACGCGCTCTGGGGGGACCACCTCCCGTCCAGCTACGTCACCACGATCCAGACGTACGTCTTTCGACTGCGCGAGGTGCTCGAGCCGCAGCGTGCGAAGGGGGATCCGGCGCGCATCTTGATGTCGACGCCGGGAGGCGGCTACCGGCTGGACCTACCGCCGGAGGCCGTGGACGCAGTGCGTTTCGAGGCCGGGGTCGCACTCGGTCGCGCGGCTCTCGGAGCTGGTGACGCCGTTACCGCAGCGGAGACGTTGGGTGCGGCCCTCGGGCTGTGGCGGGGAGACGTGCTATCCGACCTCGGTGAGCTCGGTCCGGTGCTGCTCGCCGCCCAACGCCTCGATGAAGTGCGCACGGCGGCGACCGAGGACTGGGCGGCGGCGGAGCTCGCCTTGGGGCATCACGCGGCCTTGGTCCCGCAGCTCGCCTCGCTCGAGGCGGCGCATCCCCTTCGGGAGCGGCTCGCCGCATTGCGGATGGTCGCGCTCTACCGCTCGGGCCGGCAGGGCGATGCCCTGAAGGTGTACGGGGAGGCCCGCCAGCGCCTGGCCGAGGATCTCGGGGTCAGCCCCGGAGAGGAGCTCCGGGCGCTGCACGAACGCATCCTCAAGCAGGACGAGGAGCTGGCCCGCTCCCCTGGGGGAGAGCCCCCGGCCTGGCTGCCGTGGACCCATCGGGTCGACGGTGGGTCGCCGATCGCCGTGACGGCAACGGCGTCGTCGAGCACCGACGTGTCGGCGCCGGCGACAGACACAACACTGGTGCCAGCGCCCTCACCTCGGCCCGCGCGTCGCGCGAGGGTTGCCTTGGCCCTCGCCACGGTCGTCGTCATCGCGTCGACGCTCGCGTCCACCTGGTTCACCCGGGCTCGAGACGGCGAGGCGGTGCGCACCGTTCCGGCCAACAGCGCCGCAGCGGTCGGACCGAACGGGCGCGTCGGGGACGCCGTCGCCCTCGGAGGGGTGCCGATCGGAGTCGCCGAGGACGCCGGATCGGTCTGGGTTCTCGATCACACCAACGCCGTCGTCGCGCGGGTCGACCCGGACACGCGACGTGTCGTCCAGACCATTGCCGACGTCGGAAACGACCCACAGGCGATATCGGCCCGAGGTGGCAACGTGTGGGTCGCCGTCTTCGGTGCTCGGACGGTGACGCGGATCAACGCCGAGACCAACAAGGTCGTCGACCGCATCGAGGTCGGCAACCAGCCCGCAGCCGTCGTCGCGAGCGACTCCGGTGTCTGGGTCGCCAACAGCAGCGACAACACCGTTCAGCGAATCGACGCCGGGACGGGGAAAGCCGACCGCGCGATCCCTGTCGGCAACGGCCCGGCCGCGCTGGCCGTCACAGGGTCGACGCTGTGGGTGGCCAACGCCCGCAGCGGCACCGTGACCGCGCTCGACACGCGGACCGGTGAGCGGCGCAGCGCCGACATCGTCGTGGACGCTGGCCCCTCGGCGCTCGCCGTCACGGACACCGACGTCTGGGTCGCCAATCAGCTGGGCCGCACGGTGTCGCGGATCGACCGGGCCACCGGGGCGGTCGCCCGGCTCTTCGTCGACGACGGACCGTCGTCCATCGTCGCGAGCGGGGACGAGGTGTGGGTCGGCAATGCGTATGCCGGCACCCTGTCGCGTATCGACTCGCGGTCGAACGCCATCACCGGTGTCGCCGTAGGCAGCTCACCACGGGCGCTGACCGTCGTCGGCGAGGCGATCTGGACGGCATCCGGGGCGATCGGCGGCGGCGAGCACGTCGGCGGCACGTTGACCGTGGCCGGGGACCTGACGTTCGACGCCGAGTCGGTGGACCCGGCCAGGGCGTACTACCCGCCGGTCACCTCCATGCTGCGCCCCGTGTATGACGGGCTGGTCGCTTTCGGCCGACCGGGTGGGCTCTCGGGCCAGACCATCGTGCCGGACCTGGCAACGGCGTTGCCGCAACCGAGCGACGGTGGTCGGACGTACACCTTCACGATCCGGCGTGACGTCCACTACTCCGACGGCCGGGAGGTCAAGGCATCCGACTTCGTCCTCGGCTTCCGCCGAGCGTTCGTCCGCAGCCCCGACAGCGGCTTCTACGACGCCGTCGTCGGCGCCAAGGAATGCGCGCAGCAGGCGGCATCGAGCTCCCCGACGTGCGACCTCACCCGCGGCGTCACCGCCGATGACGACGCGATGCGACTGACCGTCCACCTGTCCGAACCCGACCCCGAACTGCTGTACAAGCTGGCCTACTTCGTGTCGCCCGCACCGCCAGGCACATCACTCGACCCCGTCACCCCGCCGAACTGGGTCCCGTCGACCGGTCCCTACATGCTCGGTTCACTCGGGGCCGACGGGACCCTGACGCTGGTCCGCAACCCCCACTTCTCGCCCTGGTCCCACGCCGCCCAGCCGGCCGGCTACCCGGACGTCATCGTCCACCGCACGACCGAGAGCCAGCTGCGGGCCACCGAAGACGTCCTGGCCGGGACCGCAGACCTGGCCTCCGTCCCCTACGACCACCACGACCTGGCCGTTAGCCATCCGGCGCAGACGCACGCCTACGACGAGGCGAGCACCGACTTCCTCTACGTGAACACCCACCTGCCGCCGTTCGACAACGTCCTTGTCCGCCAAGCACTCAACTATGCGGTCGACCGCCACGAGCTCGTCAAGCTGTATGCCGGTGGCCGCGCGGTCGCCCGGGCCAGCTGTCAGATGCTGCCGCCCAGCTTCTCGTCGTACGAGCCGTACTGTCCCTACCAGAGCGGACCCGCGGACGAGGCCTACCGCGGCCCGGACCTCGACAAGGCGAGGCGGCTGGTCACCCAGTCGGGCACGCAGGGCGCCTCGGTCACCATCCACCGGAAGGTTCAACCCCCGGGTGAGGCCCAGAACATCTGGTGGCCGTTCCCGGACTACGTGGCCCGGGTGCTGGGCGACCTCGGCTACCGCGTGAGCGTCGAGGACATCCCCCTCGATCACCGCTTCTTCGACGCCAAGGACCCGACCTATGAGGGGTACCAGCTGTTCACCCAGTTCGGGTGGGTGGCCGACTACGACCTGGCCTCCACCTTCTACAACGACGTCGCCTCGTGCCGGCGTCCCAACCTCACGCGCTACTGCAACCCGGACATCGACGCGGTGGCCAAGCGGGCCTTCGACCTGGAAGCAACCGACCCTGGCGCCGCCCTCACCCTCTGGTCACAGGTCGATCGGATGCTCGTCGACGACGGGGCGTTCGTCACGCTGGGAAACCGCGTGGACATGGAGCTGGTCTCTACACGCGTCGGGAACTACCAAGCGCGGGCGAGCTACGGGGCCGTGCTCTCGCAGCTCTGGGTCCAGTAACCGCTCGCTTGTCGTGGTCCCGACGGCCGCTGGGTAAGCGCGACTGGGCTCTCCGCCCAGGCGGGAGCCCAGTCGTCGCTGGTGCGCACCGACTGGCTCTAGTCGACGACGTCGACGGTCTTGGTGATCGCGAACTCGTCATGACCAGCGCGCTTGACCAGCAAGCGCAGGACATGGTGGCCCACCGGCAGGTAGATCATCGCCACCCACGAGTCCGCGGAAGCGGTCCCGGGACCTGGCTCGTATCCGAACTCGTTGTTCACCGGCGAGACGAACGAGAACTGCGCGGAGATGACTTCGAACCGCGGCGTGCTGATGGTCGTGGCCGGCAGCCCGTCAACGGCCACCTTCACATAGTCGGTGTCCTGGTTCAGACCCTGCCGGGCGCACCGCCGCTGAGCCGCCTCCGTCACGGCATACGACGGCGGTGGTGACTTGGTGTCGCACGAGTTGCTCCAGAACTCCTGGACCGGCCGGCCGAGCTTGATCGTGCAGGTCGAGTCGTGCTGACCGATCAGCACCTTGTCGTTCTTGCCGATGCTGAAGCACTCCGGATTGGGATCGCCGATCTGACGCTGGTACCAGTAGGTCCACAGCTGCGTCATGAGCTCGCCACGAGTCTGTCCGTACACACGGGGACTGGGCACGATCTTGACCTGGCCCGGATGAGTGCTGTCGGCGCTGGCGCTCGATCCCGTCAGACCCTGGCCTAACAGGACGCCCCCGGCCAGCATGCCCAGCAGGACGCGTCGAAGTGTTCGCATGTCTTCCTCCTCGTGACATCCGGCGTGTGCCAGTGGGTCAGGAGTAGGGCCAGGCCCTCGGAAGTCGCTCGGAGAACGCTTGGAACGGCCGTGACCAGCAGTGACGTGGCACGCTGATCGGGGATGATGAGCAATCGCCGCCCGCCAACGCCGGCCGTGCCCGCGGACGCGCGACCTTGCTGCTGTCGGCGCGCGGCGCCGGGTCATAGGTCCCGGCCGCTTGGTCTACCCCAGGTGCAGACTCAACCTGGACGACAGAACCGCGCCCGCAGCCTTAATGGCGCCACGGAAGGGGAACCGATGACCGCCACCATCAGCCGTTCCATCCCTCCACAGCGACTCATCAACCTGATCAATCCCCTCGTGCGCGCCTTGCTTCAGTCGCCGTTGCACGGGCCGCTGGACAGCGCGCTGCTTGTCCTGCACATCACGGGGCGCAAGACCGGCCGCCACTACGACCTACCGGTCGGGTACGTCGAACTCGACGGGCACCTCATTGTCGTTACCCAGCACTCGTGGCGGGCCAACCTCCGGGGCGGCTCCGACATCGACGTGACCTATCGCGGGCGCCGCCAGAGGGTGCATGCTGACTTGGAGGAAGACCCCACGGCGGTTGCCAACACACTCCACCGAGTGACAACCCAACTTGGCTGGAAGCCAGCACAACGCCTGACCGGCCTCAAGGTCCATCCCGACCGGACCGCCACCCTCCCCGAGCTCGTCGCGGCCGCCCACGACTTCGACCTGTCGACCCTGACCCTCACGGCCGCCCGGATGCCGTCGCGATCAAACGGCTAGCCGCTAAGCTCCCTAGTCGGGCGACCCGGTCTCGAGCAGGCGCACGAAGCCGGCCTCGTCCAGGATCGCCAGACCCAGCTCTTGGGCCTTGGCCGCCTTACTGCCCGCGCCGGGCCCGACGACGACGTAGTCGGTGTTCTTCGACACCGATCCGGCCGACTTGCCACCGCGGGCCAGGATCGCCTCCTTCGCTTCGTCGCGGCTGAACCCATCAAGCGAACCGGTCACCACCACCGTGCGGCCCTCGAGCGTGCGCGGCACAGACGCGTCGGCCTGGTCGCGCATCCGGACGCCGGCCGCGGCCCACCGGTCGACGATCTGAACGTGCCAGGCGTTCTCGGGCCGGTCGAACCAGTCGCGCACCGACTCGGCGATCACGCCGCCTACCCCGTCGACGCCCGCGAGCTCCTCGACCCGGGCCGCACGGATGGCGTCCATGGAACCGAAAGCGCCGGCGAGGGCCCGCGCCGCGGTCGGGCCGACGTGCCGGATGGACAGGGCCACGAGGACCCGCCACAGCGGAGCGTGCCGGGCCTTGTCCAGCTCGGCGAAGAGGACCTCCGTTGTGGCCCTTGGCTTGGACGCCACCTTGGCCGTCGGCTTGGTCCAGAAGTACAGCTCCTGCGCCCAGGGCCCGGCCTGCCCGGCGACCTTGCGGCGGCGCCAGACCCGCACGTCCCGCAACGCCTCGGGGGTCAGGTCGAACAGGTCGGCCTCGGTGGTCAAGGCGGGAGTCTGCCTGGGGGTGTTCGCGTCCGTCGGTCGGCCCAGCTCGGGGTCGGTGAGGGCGATGGCCGCCTCCCAGCCCAGGGCCTCGATGTCAAACGCGCCGCGCGAGGCCAGCCCGAACACCCGCTCTCGCAGCTGGGCGGGACACTGACGCGCGTTAGGACAACGGATGTCCTTGTCGCCTTCCCGCTCTGGTGCGAGCGTGGCTCCACACGAAGGACACTCGGTCGGCATGACGAACGCGCGTTCGGTGCCATCGCGCAGCTCGACCACCGGGCCCACGATCTCGGGGATGACGTCGCCTGCCTTGCGCAGCACGACGGTGTCACCGATGAGAACGCCCTTGCGGCGCACCTCGTCGGCGTTGTGCAGCGTGGCGTTCTCCACGGTGGAGCCACTCACGACAACCGGCGTCATCACTCCGTACGGTGTCACCCGCCCGGTCCGACCAACGTTCACGCGGATGTCCAGCAGCCTGGTGTTGACCTCCTCCGGGGGGTACTTGTAGGCGATCGCCCAGCGCGGCGCACGAGAGGTCGAGCCCAGATGGCGCTGGACGGCGACCTCGTCGACCTTCACCACCACCCCGTCGATCTCGTGCTCGACAGAGTGCCGGTGCTCTCCGTAGTACGCGACGACCTCCTGCACAGCAGCCAGGTCGTCGACGACCTGCACGTGCGGCGACGTCGGCAGCCCCCAGCCGCGCAGCACGGCATACGCCTCGCTCTGCCGGGTGACCTCGAATCCCCGACGGGCCCCCAGCCCGTGCACGAGCATCCGCAGCGGTCGGGTCGCGGTCACCCGAGGGTCCTTCTGCCGCAACGACCCGGCGGCCGCGTTGCGCGGGTTGGCGAACGGCGGCCGTCCGGCCTCGACGAGCTGCGCGTTGAGCTCGGCGAAGGCGGCAACCGGGAAGAACACCTCGCCGCGGACCTCGACGAGCTCGGGCAGGTTCGTGCCGCGGAGTCGGTCCGGTATGCCGGCGACGGTCCGCACGTTGTTCGTCACGTCCTCGCCGGTGCGCCCGTCACCTCGGGTCAGCGCGCGCGTCAGCCGGCCGGCCTCGTAGACCAGGCTGATCGCCAGCCCGTCGATCTTCAGCTCGGTCAGGTAGTGGAACGGGACCCCGGCGTCCCGAGTGACCCGTGCTGCCCACGCGTGCAGCTCGTCGGCGGAGAAGGCGTTGTCCAGGCTGAGCATCCTCTCGAGGTGGTCGACGGCCTGGAAGTCCGTGGAGAAGGCGGCCGCCCCCACCTGCTGGGTCGGGCTGTCGGGGGCGCGCAGGCCGGGGAAGCGCTCCTCCAGAGCCTGCAGGCGGCGCATCAGGGCGTCGTACTCGCCGTCGCTGATGGTGGGCGCGTCTTGGACGTAGTAGGCGAACTGATGGGCGCGCGCCTGCTCGGCAAGGTCGCTCCACTCGTGCCGGGCTTCTGAGGGTATGCCGGCGTCCTCCGCCCCGGGTATGCCGCCGGGCCCGGTGGGTGCCTCGCCACGCGCGTCGTTCCCAACCTGATCCGGCACCGGCTCCGGACGATCTGGAACCGTCTCGTCGAGCGCATCGCTGCTGGCCACGCGGCACATCCTGCCCCACCACGCCGACACCCCACAGCAGCGCTGGCCGGGTCCAGGGACGCGAGGCGGTAGACTGGGCCCTCAGACACCTGCCGGCCCGCCGCCACTGGCGGCTCGACGTTACGACAGGGGAACGCCTTTGACCGGGTCCTTGCGGCAGTCCCACCACGCCGTCCACCGCCGCGCTGCTGGCGCGGCGGTTACCTTGGCCGTCTTGTTACTGCCCGGCGTGGCGGCGTGCACGAGTACTCCGGGGGCGACCACCTCAGCCAACGCGGCTGGCGGCGGTGCACCGCAGGCCGCCGCCAACACCACACCGGCGGTCCAGCTGGACAGCAACGTCGCCGAGGGCGCTACGGTGCCCGTCGACACCCGGGTGGCCGTCACTGCCACCGGGGGGAGCGTCACCCAGGTGTCCTTGACCTACCAGGACCCCAAGGCCGGTCCGGCCACCGTTGCCGGTGAGCTGGCGCCAGACGGCTCACAGTGGACGGCCCAGTCCCTGCTCGAGCCGGGCACGGCATACACGCTGTCCATGACGGGCACGAACACCGATGGGCAGCCCACGACGGTCCAGCGCGCCTTCACGTCCACGACCCTGTCCAAGAAGCAGCAGATCCTCCCCACGCTGGCGGCCGACGGCACCACCGTGGGTGTGGCCATGCCGGTCGTTGTCACCTTCGACGTCCCGGTGCAGGACAAGGCGGGCTTCCAGCGCAAGATGACGGTCACGTCCGTCCCTGCCCAGCCGGGATCGTGGTCGTGGATCAGCAACACCGAGGCGCACTGGCGCCCGCAGAGCTACTGGCAGCCCGGCACCAAGGTGTCGGTCAACCTCGACCTCAACAGCGTGCCCGGCGGGAACGGCACCTACGGGCAGACAGCCGTGACCGGTGGGTTCACGGTTGGCTCGCCCACCGTGATCAAGGCTGATCTCGCCGCCCACAAGATGACCGTCGAGGAGAACGGTGCCGTCACGCGGACCATCCCCATCACCTCCGGCAAGCCGGGGTGGGAGAGCCGCAGCGGCACCAAGGTCGTCATGCAGAAGCTGCCCACCGTCAAGATGGATGCGGCCACGCTCGGCATCGAGCCCGGCAGCCCGAACTACTACAACATCCCCGACGTCCACTACGCCATGCGCGAGACCTGGTCGGGCGAGTTCCTGCACGCGGCGCCGTGGTCGGTCGGAAGCCAGGGCCGGGCCAACGTCAGCCACGGCTGCATCGGCATGAGCACGGCCAACGCCAAGTGGCTCTTCGGCGAGGCGAAGGTCGGCGACCCGATCGTCGTGACCGGCAGCAAGAAGGGCCTGGAGAAGGGCAACGGCTGGACCGACTGGAACGTGTCCTTCGAGGAGTTCAAGCAAGGCTCGGCCTTGCCGGCCTGACGTGGGTCAGCCGTCCGCGCGGTCGCGCAGATGGCGGGCGACCTCGACAGCGAGCCGTTGACGCTCGTTGGCCTCCTGCAAGCTCAGCCCGGCGAGCCCGCACGCCGGCGTCACGGCCAGGTCTTGCAGGGACTGGGCTGGCATCCCTAGGCGCTGCCATGCCTGCGCAACCGAGCCCGCGATCTCAGCGGCCGGCGCATCAGGAAGGCCCCCGGTCGGCACGCACCCGGCATACACCGTCAGCCCCTCCTCGGCCGCGACGGCCAGGCCCTCCCAGCCACGGGGGGTCAGCAGCGAGGTGTCGACGGAGATTCCTGTGGCCCGGCAGTCTCGCAGCAGCGGGATCGGCACCGACGCGGCGCAGCAGTGCACGAGGGTATGCCGGTCGCCCGCCTCGGCGAGCACGGCGCGCAAGGCGCTGCCGACCACCTGCGGGTCGACCGCACTCAGCCTGCCGAACCCGGAGGCGGTCGGGAGCCGGCCCTCAAGGACGGCTGGCAGGGACGGCTCGTCCAGCTGCAGCACGAGCTGCGCCCCTGGGACGAGCCGCTGCACGTCGGTGACGAGTCGGCGCACTCCCTCGGCGAGCGACTCGACGATGTCCCTGCAGGCGCCCTCGTCGACGACGGCGCGCTCCCCCCGCGCCAACCGGAGCGAGGCCGCCAGGGTCCAGGGTCCGCCGACCTGGAGCTTGAGCGGGCCGGCATACCCCTCGAACGCCTCGGCGAGCTCATCGAGGTCCTGGCGCCAGAAGGCGAGGGTGCGGGCGACGTCGCGCCCAGGACGGTCCACCAGCCGCCAGCCTGCGGGCTGCACGTCGACCGGTAGCTCGACCAGCAGCCCAGCACCCCGGCCGACGAGGTCCCCACCTGGTCCGCGAGCGGGAAGCTCGGGCAGGTAGGGCAGGCCGGTGACCCCGTCGTCATCGAGGGCGCCGAGCAGCTCGCGCACGGCCCGCAGCGCCTCGCGCACGTTGGTGCCGGGCCACGAGCCGACGCCGGTTGCCTGGGTCACCTAGCCGTCTCGCGGACTCGTGCCGACCCGACGACGCGGGTGCCGTCGTAGAGGACGACGGACTGACCAGGGGCCACCCCTCGCAGGGGAACATGCAGCTCGACCCTTACGAGGTCACCGTCCGGGCTCACCCTGGCCGCTACCGCCTCGCCGTGCGCCCGTACCTGCGCCTGGACGTCGACCGGCCCCAGCGGTGCAGCCCCGCACCAGCGCGGAGCCTCTCCGACGAGGACCCGCACGCCGAGCAGGTTATCGGTGCCGACGACGACCTCGTTGCGCGCAGCATCGACCGCGACGACGTACCTCGCTCTGCCGTCCAGGACGCTTCGAGGCAGGCCCAGACCCCGGCGCTGCCCGACGGTGAAGCCGTACGCCCCTCGGTGTGTTCCGACGCTGACCCCGTCGCTGTTCACGAGGTCGCCGGGGCGCTCGCCAAGCCGCTCGGTCAGCCAGGCCCTCGTGTCACCGCCGGGCACGAAGCAGATGTCGTGCGAGTCGGGCTTGTCCGCCACGGCGAACCCTCTGTGGGCCGCCTCGGCTCGGACGTCGGACTTGCTGGAGCTGCCGAGGGGAAACCAGGCCCTGGAAAGCTGGTCGGCGTCCAGGACTCCGAGGACGTAGGACTGGTCCTTGTCCGCGTCGACCGCACGATGCAGCTCGCGCCCGCCGGGCCCCTCGACGACCCGCGCGTAGTGCCCGGTGGCCATCGCGTCGAAGCCCAGCGCGACGGCCTTGTCGAGCAGGGCCGAGAACTTGATCCGCTCGTTGCAGCGCAGGCACGGGTTGGGGGTGCGCCCCCCGGCGTACTCGGCGAGGAAGTCATCGACGACGTCCGCCTGGAAGCGGGCGGCCAGGTCCCAGACGTAGAACGGGATGCCGAGCCGCTCGGCGACCCTTCTGGCATCACCTGCGTCCTCGAGCGTGCAGCACCCGCGGGCACCCTCACGCAGGGTGGCGGCATTACGGGTCAAGGCCAGATGCACCCCAACGACGTCGTGGCCGGCGTCGAGCATCCGCGCGGCCGCAACCGCCGAGTCGACACCGCCACTCATCGCCGCGACGACGCGCATCAGGACCCCGCGGAGACCGGGCTCATCACGCCACCGCGGAGGCCCGTCGGGCCCGCTCGACCGCCGATGGTAGGGCAGCCAGGACGGCATCCACGTCGGCCAGCGAGGAGGTGTGTCCGAGGGTGAGGCGCAGTGCCCCACGGGCCTGGGCCTCCGTCAGCCCCATGGCCAGCAGGACGTGGCTAGGTTGCGGGACGCCCGCCTGGCATGCCGAACCGGTCGAGCACTCGACCCCTGCGGCGTCGAGCAGGTAGAGCAGTGCGTCGCCCTCGCAGCCGGAAACGAGCAGGAGCGCGTTGCCGGGCAGGCGCGAACGCCAGTCGCCCGCGGTCCAGGCTCCTCCAGTCTGGATGCTGTACCCCAGGGCCAGCGCGCCTTCGATGATCGCGTCCCGAAGCGCGGCCAGCCGCGGACCTTCCGTCTCGAGGCGTTGCACGGCCAGCTCCGCGGCCAACGAGAAGCCGAGGACTCCAGCCGTGTCGATCGTTCCGCTGCGGACCTGGCGCTCTTGGCCACCGCCGTAGGTGGTGGGCACGACGACCCGGTCACGCTTGACCACGAGGGCTCCGCTGCCCACGGGGCCGCCGATCTTGTGCCCGGTCACCGTCATGAGGTCAGCATCGCTGGCGGCGAAGTCGACCGGGACATGGCCGAACGCCTGGACGGCGTCGGTGTGGACCGGTATGCCGTGCTCGTGCGCCAACGCGACAATGCCCGGGACGTCCTGCACGGTGCCCACCTCGTTGTTGGCCCACATGACCGAGACCAGCGCCACGCTGGACGGGTCGTCAGCGATGGCTGCCTCGACCGTCGCTGGATGGATCACGCCGTGGCGGTCGGGCTCGAGCCAGGTCACTTCCGCCCCGTGCCGCCCGGTCAGCGCCTCAACGCAGTCGAGAATGGCATGGTGCTCGATCGCGCTGACCAGCAACCGGACTCGTCTCGGGTCCGCTTCGCGCTGCGCAGCGAAGACGCCTTGCACCGCGAGATTATCCGACTCGGTGCCTCCTGAGGTGAAGACCACCTCCGAGGGCCGGCTGCCGACGGCTGCCGCCAACCGTTCTCGGGACTCCTCAACGACCCGGCGGGCGCGGCGTCCGGCGGTGTGCAGCGACGACGGGTTTCCCGTCTCGCGCTGCTGGGCCGCCATGGCCGCCGCCACCTCGGGGAACATGGGAGTTGTCGCTGCGTGGTCGAGGTAGGCGGGCACGCGTGAATCTTACGTTCGATCATCGACTGGACCGACGGCCGAGGGGTGGGGGAGGTAGGTGTCCAGCGAGCGTGGCGAAGCGGCCTGGGCTTGGCCCTCGCGCGTCGGCACCGCGCCGGTGTAAAACAGGCTGAAGAGGATCAGATGGGCGAAGGGATGCCATTGCGGTTAGCGAGGTGTATCAAACGGGGGCGATGCGGAATCTGTCTGAAGGCAGAACCGTCGCGAGGTGGAAGGAATCATGGGTGAGAACCGGATTGTCCCGCGCCGCGTGGCCCAGTGCGTCCACGACGGGCTGCGCATGGAGCCCATCAAGACGCTCAACGTCCGGCCCGTCGTCGGAGACCGTATGCCGGCTAGCGGGCCCGCCGCTGGTCGTTAGCGACGCTGGTGGGACGGGTGCACCTCGAGTCGGTTGACGTCCTTGTTGCCGAAGCCAACCGCGGCAACCAGCAAGCGTGGAACGCGATTGTCGACCGGTACTCCGCCCTGGTGTGGGCGATCGCTCGAAGCTTTCACCTCAACGACGCCGACGCGGCCGATGTGTCACAGACGGTGTGGCTGCGCGCCGTTGAGCACCTGCCCGCGCTACGAGAACCGGCCGCGTTGCCCGGCTGGCTGTCGACGACAACGCGGCGCGAGTGCATCCGTGCGGTGACCACGGGGAGGGGGGTACCCGGCGTTCCCCTGGACCAGCTGGTGAACGACCCACGTGCCGACGAGGAGCTCACCGCGCCGGACGCGGAACTGCTCGCCATCGAACGCCGGGAAGTCCTGCGCGCCGCGCTTCGCGAGCTCCCCGAACTGTGCCAGCGGCTGCTGCGCCTTCTCATGTCCACCGAGCCGGTCTCGTATGCAACGATCGGTGAACAGCTCGAAATGCCCCTGGGCAGCATCGGGCCGACCCGCGCCCGGTGCCTGCGCCGGCTTCGCGCAAGTCCGAGCCTGCGCCGCTGGACGCAAGACATCGATCACCACCACACCCTCGGGGGAGGCGCATGAGCAAGGACTGGCGCGACGACGACGTACTCCTGGAGGAACTTCGCTCCGTCGTGATGCCTCCGCCGGTTCCGCAACGGGTACTCGAGGCCGCCTACGCGGCGTTCGGCTGGCGCACGATCGATGCCGAGCTCGCGTCGCTGACGTTCGACTCAGCCACCGAGGACTCCCTTCTCGCCGGCACGCGGGCACATCACGCACAGCTGCGGGTGATGACCTTCACCAGCAGCACCCTGACCATCGAGATCGAAGTCACTGAGGACGCGCTACTGGGCCAGATCGTGCCTCCGAACGCCGGTCTTGTTGCCGTCCTTGACCGCAGCGGGGAGACCGACATGGTGCAGGCCGACACCCTCGGCTGCTTCACGGTGACGCCGATCCCTACCCAGCCGTTCAGGCTCCGGGTGGAGGGCCTGACGCCGACCAGCACGGGGTGGATCACTCTGTAGTGGCGCTGGCAACCGGGCAGTCGCGCGGCGTGAGCGTTCACGGCTTAGCATGACCGTGGACGCTCAACCGAAGGAGCCTGCCCGATGACCCAGCCAGACCCGGCCGGAGCGCGCGTCGCAGCCTTCTTCGACCTCGACGGCACCTTGATTCCCGGCTCAGCGAACATCCCCTTGGCCAAGGCGGCCTTCAAAGCCGGTTTCGTCAAGAAGCATGAGCTCGCCCGCGACCTGGCCCGCAACCTGTCCTTCATGCTCATCGGCGCCAGTGACGACCGCTCCGCCGAGGTCCGTGACCGAATCCTGCAAGGTGTCTCGGGGCGCCCGGCATCCGAGATCGAGGCGCTCGCAGACGACTTCCTCGACGACCTCGTCGCAACCATCGAACCAGCCGTGCAGGTGGTGCTCGACGAGCATCGGGCCGCCGGCCACGAGCTCGTGCTGATCTCGGCCAGCCCCACCGAGATCGTCCAGCGGTTCGCCGTGGCGTCGGGGATGGACTACGGCCGAGGCACCACGGCGGAGCGCGACTCCGACGGCCGCTATACCGGCCGCATCGAGGGCCCGTTCTGCTACAAGGAGGGCAAGGCCGAGGTGCTTCGCGCGCTGGCAGCTGAGCACGGGTACGACCTGGCGCAGTGCTATGCCTACTCGGACTCGGTGAGCGACGAGCCGATGATGCGCGCCGTGGGACATCCGGTAGCGGTCAACCCAGACAACGCGCTGCGCACCATGGCGCTCCGCGGCGGGTGGACGGTCCTGGAGACGGGACGGCTGCGCGCGCACTTCGAGCCGGTGCGCCGCACCGTTCGGTATGTGTCCAAGGCCTGGGCCGCGTGCTCCCACCGCATCGCCGCGTGGCGTGGCCACCGCGGGCAGGCCCACCGCGAACCGGCCAATGTGGTCGAGGAGCAGACCGCCCGCGACTAACCGGCCAGCCCCACAGGGTGTGCCCCTCAGGGCCGCGGGTCCGAGTCGAGCAGCGCCATGTCGATGGCGTCGTGCCAGGTGCCCTCGATCCGTTGCGCGTCCCGGCGGACGCCCTCCACCACGAACCCGCACTTGTCGTAGACGCGGCGAGCCCGCGGGTTGTGGTCGAACACCTCCAGGGACAGCCGATGCAGACCCAGCTGGTCGAACGCGAAGTCACGGACCAGCCTGGTCGCCTCGGTGCCGAACCCATGACCGAACACCGCCGGACCCACCAACGCGATCCGAAACACCATGGACTCGTTGTCCTCGTCGAGCTCGAACAACACCACCTCGCCGAGCACGGTGCCGTCCTCGACGCCGACGATCGCCCAGTCCGCCCGGTCGTGCCGCTCGCGCGCCTTGGCCATGCCGAGGCGCACCTGCTCGCGGGTGAACTCAGCCATCGTCGCGGTGAGGTTGCGGCCCTCCTCGTCGGCGAACATCGGCCAGAGACCCTCGAAGTGCTCCGGGCCCATGGGTTCGAGCCGCACGAGCTTGCCCACCAAGGTCGGCTGGTGCTCAAGCAAGCGCAGGTCCACGACGGAAGTCCACCAATTCCGGCACTCGACGGCAAGTCCCGGACGCCTGGTGGCCACCTCGGCAGGGAAACCCAAGGGGGTATGCCGCGCACCCGGCATACCCCCTTGCGCGCCTGAGGCGGCTACCCCTTGGCCGCCTTGACCGCCTCGGTGGCTTGCGGCAGGACGGTGAACAGGTCACCGACGACGCCGAAGTCCACCAGCTCGAAGATCGGGGCCTCTTCGTCCTTGTTGACGGCCACGATGGTCTTGGAGGTCTGCATGCCGGCCCGGTGCTGGATGGCGCCGGAGATACCGCACGCGACGTACAGCTGCGGGCTGACCTGCTTGCCGGTCTGGCCGACCTGGGAGGTATGCGGGTACCAGCCGGCGTCCACCGCGGCGCGGCTCGCACCCACTGCAGCACCCAACGAGTCGGCGAAGTCCTCGACCTTGGAGAAGTCCCCGCCGGTCCCGCGGCCGCCGGAAACGACAATTGCGGCTTCGGTGAGCTCGGGCCGTCCGGTGTTCTCCTTGGGCTTCGCCGCGACGATCCTCGCCGTGCGGGCCAGCTCGGACGGGGCGAACTCGACGGGCACCTCCGTGGCGTCCCCGGGGGACTCTTCCGGCGCCGCCGAGTTGGGTTTGACGGCGACAATCGGGGTGCCCTTGGTCACCGTCGCGTTGACGGTGTAGGAACCCGCGAAGACGGACTGGGTGGTCGCGACACCTCCACCGCCGTCGGCCTGCACGTCGACGGCGTCGGTAATCAGCCCCGACCCGGTCTTGACCGCCAGCCGCGCCGCGATCTCCTTGCCCTCGGTCGACGCGGCGACGAGCACCGCGGCCGGGTGGACCTGCTCGACGAGCTGCGCGAGCAGCTCGGCCTGCGGCACGACGAGGTATGCCGTGAGGTCCTCGCCGCCCGCACGGTACACCGTCGTGGCGCCGTACCTGGCAAGGCCCTCCTTAGCGGCCTCGAACCCGTCGCCGACGAACACCGCGGCGGGTTCGCCCAGGCGTCGGGCGATGGTCAGCAGCTCACCGGTTGTCTTGCGCAGCTGGCCGTCGAGGTGGTCGACGAGAACGAGTACTTCAGCCATGGTCAGTGATCTCCTTGCCCGATCTAGATGAACTTGCGTTCGGCGAGGAAGGCCGCCAGCTTCGTCCCGCCGTCACCTTCGTCGGTGACGATAGTTCCCTGCTGCCGCGGCGGGCGGGCCTCGAACGACGAGACCTTCGTCCACGCGGCGTCCAGTCCCACGTCCGCGACATCGACGCCGAGGTCGGCGAGCGTCCAGCTCTCGACCGGCTTCTTCTTGGCCGCCATGATGCCCTTGAACGAGGGGTAGCGCGGCTCGTTGATCTGGTCGGTGACCGACACGAGAGCGGGCAGGGTCGCCTCGATGGTCTGGCTCGCGGAGTCGCCGTCCCGTCGGATGGACACCACGCCCCCCGACAGCGTCAGCTCGGAGGCGAGGGTCGCAGCCGGCAGGCCCAGCCGCTCGGCGAGCATGGTCGGCACCACCCCCATCGTGCCGTCCGTGGACGCCATGCCGGTCAGCACGAGGTCGACGGCTGAGCCGCCGGCGGACAGCTTCTCGATGGCCTTGGCCAGTACGAGCGAGGTCGCGACGGCGTCCGAGCCGTGAATGGCCGCGTCGTTGACGTGCACCCCCTTGTCGGCTCCCATCTGCAGGGACTTCTTGATCGCATCGGCTGCCTCGTCCGGCCCGACGGTCAGCACGGTGACCTCGCCCTCGTTCTGCTCGATGAGCTTGAGGGCCTCTTCGACGGCATACTCGTCGAGCTCGGATAGCAGGCCGTCGACGGTGGAGCGGTCTGTCGTGTTGTCGGAGGCGTTGAAGGTGCGCTCCGCCTGGGCGTCAGGGACGAACTTGACGCAGACGACGATGTTCATGGGTGGAACGTCCTCTTCTGTATGCCGTTGCGAGGTCAGGTGGCGTAGCGGGACCGTCCGGGGGACCCAGCTCCCTATCCTGGCAGGCCCGGCCGAGTGGACCCACATCCAAGCCGGGTGATACCCGACACCCGTGTCAACGCCCGGGTTCCGCGATGTGATCCAGGCCGCGTCGCGGCGCCGTAGCCTGCCCGAAACGTGGACGAAACGCGGCGTTCGTACGCTCGGCTGACGTGAGCACGCTCTTCACTCAGTACACCGTGCGAGAGCGCGCCTTCGACGAGATGTTCGACGACAGCGGCGGCATCCGCAGGGGGTATGCCGCCGTGCACACCGGGATGCGGGAGCTGACCCCGGGAGAGGTCCGCACCCGGGCGGACTACCTGTCCCGCACGTATGTCGAGCAGGGCGTGACCTTTGACATCGGCGGCGAGGAGCGCCCGTTCCCGCTCGACATCGTGCCGCGCATCGTGGATGCCCGGACCTGGGCTTCGGTCGAGGCCGGTGTGGCCCAGCGGGTCCGTGCCTTGGAGCGGTTCCTCGACGACGTCTACGGGCCCGGGGACCTGTTCGGCGACGGGGTGATGCCCCGCACGGTCGTGACCAGCTCGCCGCACTTCCACCGGGTGGTGGCCGGCCTGACGCCACCGAGCGGGGTGCGGGTGCACGTCTCTGGCATCGACCTGGTCCGCGACGGCGCGGGCCAGTTCCGCGTGCTCGAGGACAACGTGCGGATCCCGTCGGGCGTGTCCTACGTCATCACCAATCGACGGGCACTCACCAGCGCGCTGCCCGAGGTCTTCGCCCACCACCGGGTCCGACCCGTGCGCGACTACCCGTTCCGCCTGCTCGCCGCGCTGCGAGCCTGTGCCCCCAGTGGGGTAGCGGACCCCACGGTCGCCGTGCTGACCCCCGGAGTGCACAACTCGGCATACTTCGAGCACGCCCTGCTCGCCCGGCTCATGGGCGTTCGCCTGGTGGAAGGGCGCGACCTGGTCTGCCAGGCCGGCCGGGTGATGGTGCGCACGACGACCGGCCTGCGCCCGGTCCACGTCATCTACCGCCGGGTCGACGACGAGTTCCTGGACCCGGTGCACTTCCGCGGCGACTCGTTGCTCGGCTGCGCCGGGCTGATCAACGCGGCCCGGGCCGGGAACGTCGCCATCGCCAACGCGGTCGGCAACGGGGTGGCAGACGACAAGCTCGTGTACACCTACGTGCCTGACCTCATCAAGTACTACCTCGCCGAGGAGCCGATCCTGCCCAACGTG
Source organism: uncultured Actinomycetota bacterium (assembly GCA_963769085.1). GTDB lineage: Bacteria > Actinomycetota > Actinomycetes > Actinomycetales > Dermatophilaceae > Phosphoribacter. The sequence continues at coordinate 94,386 of CAVYKM010000048.1, forward strand.
GACACCTGGCGGCTGGAGAACGACTCCCATCGGGAGGAGGTCCTCGACCGGCTCGACGAGCTCGTGGTCAAGCCGGTCGACGGGTCGGGCGGCAAAGGCATCATCATCGGCCCCGCGGCAGCCCGGCACGAGCTGGACATTGTGCGGGCGAAGATCACAGAGAACCCTCGGGGCTGGATCGCCCAGCCCGTCGTGCAGCTGTCCACGGTCCCGACGATGTGCGACGGAGCGATGGCCCCCCGGCACGTGGACCTGAGACCGTTCGCCGTGAACAACGGCGAGTCGATCTGGGTGCTTCCTGGCGGTCTGACCAGGGTTGCTCTGGCCGAGGGGCAGCTCATCGTCAACTCCAGCCAGGGGGGCGGCTCCAAGGACACCTGGGTGCTCGCGCGGCGCAAGGAGCGCATCGACGGGCAGGAGTACGCGCCGCGGCCCAAACAGGTCGGCGGGTCGGTGACTGTTCATCCGCGGGCGCGCGCGATGGCGGTCGCGCACTCGGAGCACCAGCGGGCCGAGGAACAGCAACAGCAACAGCTGCAGCGACAGGGACCGCCGTGCTGAGCCGGATCGCGGAGTCCCTCTACTGGATCGGGCGCTACCTCGAGCGGGCTGACGACACCGCACGGCTGCTTGACGTGCACCTGCAGCTCACCGTGGACGACCCCCTCGTCGACCCGGTCTTCGCCGGACAGCTGCTCCTCAACGTCATGGGGGTGGAGACGGACGAGCCGTTCGACAGCACCCTCGTCATGCGCCTGTTGTGCCAGGATCCCGGGTCCCCGAGCTCGATCATGTCGGCGCTGACCGGTGCCCGCGAGAGTGCCCGCCGCTCCCGTGAGACGGTGTCGGCGGAGATGTGGGAGGCCATCAACATGACCTGGCACGGCATCCAGTCCGGCGAGCTGTCCCAGGGCATGCCGACGGCGACCTTCCGCTGGGTCCGAGAGCGGTGCGCCGTCATCACCGGGATCGCCGACGGCACGATGAGCCACGACCAGGGCTGGTACTTCCTCCTCCTGGGCCGCAGCCTGGAACGAGTCGACATGACGGCCCGCCTGCTCATCGCGGCGGCCTTCGGCAGCTCTGTTATGTCATGGGCCAGCGCCCTGCGCGCATGCGGCGCCGACCACGCGTTCGTGCGCAGCTATCGAGACCAGGACTCCGAACGCGACGCCGCCGAGTTCCTCATCCTGGACGGGCTGTTCCCGCGCTCCCTCGTCTACACGCTCGGCGAGGCCCAAGAAGCTCTCTCGCGGCTGGACTGGGTCGACCGGCGCATCGCCGCGGAGGGCGATGCCGCCCGGCTGCTGGGCCGGGCCCGCGCCGAGCTCGAGTACCGCACGAGGGGCGAGATGCTCACCGACCTGCCCGAGCGGATGTCCGACCTGCAGGCCACCTGCAACGCTGCCAACGACGCGATCTCCCGGCGCTTCTTCGAGGGAGCCGTCGCCGCGCAGTGGCACGAAGGTGCGGGGGCGTGAGCACCACCTTGCGGATCGTGCACCGCTCCGGGTACACGTATGCCGGCGGGGCGACGGCATCCTTCAACGAGGTGCGGATGATCCCGCGGTCCAGCCACGAGCAGCAGGTCCTCCACAGCCGCATCGATATCAGCCCCGTGCCGTGGACCTACACGTACACCGACTACTGGGGCACCACCGTCACCGCGTTCGAGATCTTCGAACGTCACGAGTCCCTCACCGTCCAGGCCACCAGCACCGTTGACGTGCAACGGCATACCCAGAACGAACCGGGCCTGAGCTGGGCCGAGCTGGCGGACCCGCAGCTCGTCGACCGGTACTGCGAGCTGCTCGAGGTGAGCGAGAAGGTCGCCCCTCCCCCCGACCTGCTCGAGGGCGTCCAGGCCCTCAAGGCCGCCAGCTCCACACCCCGAGACTTCGCGCTCGCCGTCGTCGGTCTGGTGAACGAGCAGGTGAGCTACGTCTTCGGAGCGACCGGGGTGCACACGCACGCGGGCGAAGCCTGGGAGCAGCGCTCCGGCGTGTGCCAGGACATGGCTCACCTGGTCATCGGGTCACTGCGCTCGGTGGGGGTGCCGGCGCGGTATGTCTCCGGCTACCTCATGCCCAGGCGCGACATGCCAGCCGGCGTTGCCCAGGCCGGCGAGTCGCACGCATGGGTGCAGTTCTGGGACGGCGTCTGGGTCGGGTGCGACCCGACGAACAACATCCCGCCAGGCGACCTGCACGTCGAGGTCGCGGCCGGCCGGGACTACGGCGACGTCCCCCCGCTCACCGGCATCTTCACTGGCGGGCGCACCGCCGACATGTTCGTCACTGTCGAGATGACCCGGATGGGCTGACCGGGATGCGCCGAGCAGGTAGGGGCGGAGGTGTTACCGAGCGCAAGAGCGCACATCTACACCTCCACCGCTCGGATTCACCTCCGCCGCCTGGTCACACCAGCCTCAGCAGTCACTTGCGTTCGAGCCAGCCACGGTATTCCAAAACGTCCATCGGATCCGGTGCGCAATTCGGAATACGGTGGCCGGTCAGGGACGGAAGTGACTGATGTGACTTCAGCGAGGTGGAGTCGACGGAGGCCGGGGGCAGAGATGTCCAGCCGCAAACCTGCCAGCCCACGGCCATGCCGCTGGCGTGGCTCAGTCCCCGGAGACGTCCGCAGAGCTCGGGGCAGTCTGCACAACGTGGAAGGCCGGCTCCTCGTAGGGGTGCGCGGCCCGGAGCGCAGCCACGACATGCGCCCGAAGTGAGCGTGGTAGGACCAGCTCGATCCGCTGCTCAGCGACGTGCTCGAGCTCCCCGAGCCGCCCGATCGTGGGGTCGGCGCCGTCGACCGGGCGGAACTGACCGGTGCCCGGGGAGACGAAGGCACATTCCCGGTAAGCGCCGATCGAGCCGGCGCCAGCGGCGAACAGCGCAGCGAGCACCTGATCGGAGTTCTCGGCCGGGACATAGGTCACGAGGACGTCGACGCCCTCATCGTCGTTCGACACGGTCCCCCCGCGCCCGCTCATCGGCCGACGAACTTGGCCTGTCCCGGACCGTTTGCGACGAACGAGCTCATGCCGATCATGCGGTCCTCGGTGGCGAACAGCGACGAGAAGAGCACCTTCTCCAGAGCCAGCCCGCCTTCCAGGTCCAGCTCGATCCCGCGGTCTACCGCCTCCTTGGCCGCGCGCAGGGCAAAGGACGGCCCGCCGACGAACGAGTGCATCCAGTAGCGAGCCGCGGCGTAGACCTGGTCGTCAGGGACCACCCGGTCGGCGAGGCCGATCGCGGCCGCCTCGTCGGACTGGACGAACCGCCCGGAGAAGATGAGGTCTTTCGCCCGCGAGGCACCCACGAGTCGAGCCAGCCGCTGGGTGCCGCCCATCCCGGGGATGACGCCGAGGAGGATCTCCGGCTGGCCCATCTGGGCCGATTCGCCGAGCACCCGGAAGTCACAGGCGAGGGCCAGCTCACACCCCCCGCCGAGGGCATATCCAGTGATAGCGGCAACGGTGGGTTTCGGGATCCTCGTCACAGCCGTGGCGTAGCCGTGCAGGGCGTCGACCGCGGTGGCCATGTCGGTGTACGACATGCTTTCCATTTCCTTGATGTCGGCGCCCGCTGCGAACACCCGCTCGCCGCCGTAGACGATGACGGCCGCGATGTCCGACCGCACGGTGGCCTCCTCCGCCGCGGACCGGATCTCGTTCTGCAGCTGGAGGTTCAGGGCGTTCATCTTGGGCCGGTCCAACCGGATCGTGCCGATGCCGTCCTCGACCTCCAGCCGAACGAACTCGCCCATCACTGCTCACCCTCTCCGGACGACGGTTCGGTGGGCTCGCTGCCCTCCGGTAGGAAGGACTGGTGCCACGCGCCCACCACCTGCAAAACCAGGTCAACCGTCAGCTGGAAGAGGGTGGACAGATCGGTCGTCGGCGCGACGAGATGCTCGGCTGTCACCACCAGGTTCCCGCCCGACAGGCCCACCTTGGCCAAGTTCAGCTGCAGGGTGAAGTCGTTGCACCGCTGCAGTCGCACCAGCTCGTCGGCCGGAACGTGGTCGCCGATGAGCCACTGCCCGAAGACCCGCATGATCGGGAAGTCACCGTCCTGGCAGCGCACGAACAGCTGCTGCGGCGGCTCCCCGATGGTGAACGCGACGTCGCCGTCGGAGTCGATGTCGGGGTTGATGCCAAGGTCCTTGACGACGTCAAGGACCCGGCCGCGTAGCGGATGCTCGTCGGCCGGTGGGGGGAAGTTGGGCAGGGCGGTTGGATCCGTCATGAGCCCACCGTAACTTCAGCCATACTGCTGATGCCATGTCACCTCGGACACCCGGTCGGCTGGACGCGCCCCCAGCGCCCGGCCTGACGCTGCGCGATGACGGCGCGGACGTGTGCGTTTTTGCCGCCCATGCCGATGGTGTGGAGCTGTGCCTGTTCGACCCGGGCGACATGACCGGACGCTCGGAGCGGCGGATCGAGCTCGTCGACCGCCTCCACGGCTACTGGTTCGCGTTCGTCCCTGGCCTTCGCCCCGGCCAGCGCTACGGCTTTCGGGTCCGGGGGCCGTGGTCGCCGTTGGACGGGCTGCGGCACAACCGGGCCAAGCTGTTGCTCGACCCTTACGCCCGTGCCATCGAGGGCGACGTCACGTGGCGGCCCGAGGTCTTCGGCCACCTCACCAGGGCCGACCTGAAAGCAGAGGACCCGTACACCTTGGAGGACAGCGACTCGGCGGCATTCGTCCCGCGTGGCGTTCTCGTGCGCGACGACTTCGACTGGGGGCAGGACTGCCTCCCGCGGCGGTCGCTCGCCGACACGGTTCTCTACGAGACCCACGTGCGCAACTTCACCATGTGCATGGCCGAGGTGCCCGCACCGCTCCGGGGCACGTATGCCGGCCTGGGCCACGCCGCGGCGATCGAGCATCTCATCAGCTTGGGCATCACAGCAGTCGAGCTGTTGCCGATCCACGCGTTCACCTCCGAAGCGCAGCTCGAACGGCGCGGACTGCGCAACCACTGGGGGTACAACACGCTCGGCTTCTTCGCTCCGCACGCACCGTATGCCGCGGCGACCGACCCTCAGGGGGTGCTCGACGAGTTCAAGGGCATGGTCAAGGCGCTGCACAGCGCCGGCATCGAGGTCCTGCTCGACGTTGTCTACAACCACACCTGCGAGCAGTCCTTCGACGGGCCCACCCTGTCCTGGCGCGGCCTCGACAACCGCACCTACTACCGTCTCGACGGGCGCGGCGAGGACATCGACGTCACCGGCTGCGGCAACACCCTCGACGTCCGCGAGGTCGCGACCTGCCGGATGATCCTGGACTCGCTGCGCTACTGGGCGACCCACTGCCATGTCGACGGCTTCCGCTTCGACCTCGCCGTCGCCTTGGGCCGTGGCAAGAACGACGAGTTCGACCCCAACCATCCGTTCATCGTCGCGCTGCGCACCGACCCGGTCCTCTCGGATGTGAAGAACATCGCCGAGCCCTGGGACCTGGGCATCGCCGGGTGGCGGACTGGGCAGTTCCCGCCGCCGTTCAGCGAGTGGAACGACCGGTTCCGCGACCGGGTGCGCTCCTTCTGGCTCACGGACCTGGCCCGCGAGCTCGGCGGCCTCTCCGGGCATGGCGTCCAGGACCTCGCCACCCGGCTTGCCGGGTCCGCGGACCTGTTCCACAACAGCGACCGGGCCACTTTTGCCTCGGTCAACTTCGTCGCGGCACACGACGGGTTCACATCCGCGGACCTGACGATGTACTCCGCCAAGCACAACGAGCGCAACGGCGAGGGCAACCGCGACGGCACCGACAACAACAACTCGTGGAACCACGGGATCGAAGGGCCCATCGACGACGGGCTCGCCGCGGGGCTACGCCGGCGCAGCATGCGCAACCTGTTGGGGACGCTCCTGGTCTCCGCCGGCCTGCCCATGCTGCTCGCTGGCGACGAGGTGGGGCACAGCCAGCAGGGCAACAACAACGCCTACTGCCAGGACAGCGAGCTGTCCTGGATCAACTGGGAGCTCGCGCCTTGGCAGCAGGACCTGCTCGCCACAACACGGTTTCTCACGGCTCTGCGCGCTCGCTTCCCTGTGCTGCGCCAGCGCACGTTCTTCAAAGGCAGTCCGGTCCACCTCGACGGGTCCAAGGACCTGGAGTGGTATGCCGCGGACGGCACGCCGATGACGATGCACCGGTGGGGCGACGGCCGCCGAAGGACCCTGCAGATGTACCTCAACGGGGCCTGGCAAGGCCTCGACTCGCTGCTCATCGTCCTGCACGGCGGCATTCATGACGTCTCGGTGACCCTGCCCCGCCCGCCTGGCCACACGGCATACGAGCTGCTGTGGGACAGCTCCTGGGAGCGGCCCGGGCCGGCGATCCCGGTCGTCGCGCTGGACCAGCCCCAGGCGGTGCAGCCGGCCTCGCTGCGGGTCTACCGAGCGACTCCCGGGGGGTAAGCCAGCTGCGCGGTGTGGTCGCCGCCGCACCGAGCGAGGGCTAGGGAAACGCCGCTGGTTGCCCCGTTGCTCGGCGGCTCCGCTCGAGGCCGTCGAGGATGTGTGAGCCTTCGCCCACATGGCGGCTCGTCACGATGCCAGGCGTGGACGTCGACCGCTGGCATGCTTGCTACATGCGCACCGTGTATGAGGCCGCCGGCGGCGATGCGTTCTTCACGCGCTTGGCCAGGGCGTGGCACACCCGCGTGATGGCAGACGAGGTCGTCAGCCACGCATTCAGCCACGGCTTTCACGAGAAGCACACCGAGCGACTGGCGGCCTACTGGGCCGAGGCCCTCGGTGGCCCAACCACCTACTCGGATGCCTACGGTGACCAGACCTCGGTGGTCCGGATGCACAGCGGGAATGGACTGCACGAAGAGATGGACCAGCGGGCCATCGCCTGTTTCGATCAGGCGATGAGCGACGCCGGGGTGGCAGAGGACGACGCGGTCCGGGCGGTGCTGCACGACTATTTCGCCTGGGCGACCACGACGAGCATGTCGCGCTACCACCAGTCCGCCGACGACGTGCCAGGTGGTCTGCGCATTCCGCATTGGTCCTGGGATGGCCTGCAGCTCTGATACGGCTCCGTGGCAGGTGCCGCCGGGGCCTCGATAGGAGGGTCTGCGCCGTGGGGACGGCGTAACGGCTCCTGTTGAGGTTGTGCCGGTCAGGCGTTCGCCACCAGGCCGAGCTCGGCCGGCGAGGACAGGGCGGGGTTCGCGGGCAGGACGCGCACGGAGTACCCGAACGAACCGGTGCGCGACAGCAGAACCGAGGCGGTGAACATGTGCCGCCCGCCCTCGTAGCTCTCGACGTGGTCCATCGGCGCCACCGTCACGTCGCGCAGCTGGTCGTCACGCTCCCTGGCCTGCCCGTGCACGACCTGGACCGCGACCTCGTCCGGCTTGAGCGTGCCGATGTCGACGAAGGCCTCGACAGTGAGCGTGTCGCCGATCTGGGGTGAGTCAGAGACGCCTGAGGAGTCGACGTGGTCGACCCGCACCGACGGCCAGGCGGCACGCACGCGGGCCTTGTATGCCGCCAGGCTTCTCGCTCCGGAGAACTTCGGCCCAGCCATGGCCGAGCCGGCCTGAGCGGCGGGCCCGTACAGCAAGGTCGTGTAGTCGCGGACCATTCGGGCCGCAAGGATCTTCGGACCGAGCGTCGCCAGCGTGTGCACCAGGTTCTCCAGCCAGTGGATGGGAAGACCCGCCCCGTCGCGGTCGTAGAACTGGGTGCGCACGTCGTCCTCGATGAGGTCGTACAACGCGGACGCCTCCAGGTCGTCACGGCGCTCGGGGTTGGTCACCCCGTCCGCCGTCGGGATCGCCCAGCCGTTCTGCCCGTCGTACCACTCGTCCCACCAGCCGTCCAGAATGGACAGGTTGAGGGCCCCGTTCAGCGCCGCCTTCATCCCCGACGTGCCGCACGCCTCGAATGGTCGCAACGGGTTGTTGAGCCACACGTCGCAGCCCGGGTACAGGACCTGGGCCATCTCCATGTCGTAGTTGGGCAGGAACGCGATCCGGTGGCGGATGCTCGCGTCGTCGGCGAAGTGGACCATCTGCTGGATGAGCCGCTTGCCGGTGTCGTCCGCAGGGTGCGACTTCCCAGCGATGACCAGCTGAACCGGGCGGTCCTCGTCGAGCAGGATCGTCCGCAGCCGCTGCGGGTCGCGGAGCATGAGGGTGAGCCGCTTGTAGGTCGGCACCCGGCGGGCGAAGCCGATGGTGAGCACGTCGGGGTCGAGGATGTCGTCCACCCAGCCCAGCTCGGCCGGGCTCGCGCCGCGCTCCAGCCAGGAGGCCCGCATCCGTCGACGGGCCTCCATGACGAGGCACTCGCGCATGGCGCGCTTGGTCGACCACAGCTCGCCCAGGTCCACCATCCCGAAGCGGTCCCACGCGTCGTCGCGCTCGATGTTCCTCGTCCCGAGGTAGCGCTCCCCCAGGTCGATCATCCGCGAGTCCACCCACGTCGGAGCGTGCACCCCGTTGGTGATGCTGGTGATCGGGATGTCGCCGTGGTCGAAGCCAGGCCACAGCCCGTCGAACATCTCGCGGCTGACCGCACCATGCAGGTGGGACACCCCGTTGGCCCGCTGGGCCAGGCGCAGGCCCATGGCGGCCATGTTGAACACCCCCGGCGCCCCGCCGGCATACGTCTCGGCTCCGAGGGCGAACAACCGGTCCAGGGGTATGCCGGGCAGGGCGTTGTCGCCGCTGAAGTAGGCCGCGATCCGGTCGGCGGGGAAGCGGTCGATCCCAGCCGGGACGGGCGTGTGCGTGGTGAAGACCGTCGAGGCTCGGACCGCTTCAAGCGCTTCGTCGAAGGTGAGCTTCTGCCTGGTCACCAGCTCTGAGATGCGCTCGACCCCCAGGAAGCCCGCATGGCCCTCGTTGGTGTGGTAGACGTCCGGTTCCGGCGCGCCGCTCAGCCGCGACCAGGTCCGCAACGCCCGCACGCCGCCGATGCCAAGCAGCAGCTCCTGCTCGAGGCGCCGGTCGCCGCCACCGCCGTACAGCGCCTCGGTCACCCCACGGGCGACCTCGTCGTTGCCGGGCACGTCCGAGTCCAGCAGCAGCAACGGGACCCGGCCGACCTGCGCCCGCCACACATGGGCCTTGAGCAGCCGGCCGCCCGCCAGGTGCAGCTCGACCACGCTCGGGCGGCCGTCGGGCTCGCGCAGCAACGCCAGCGGCAACCCGTCCGGGTCAAGGACGGGATACTCCTCCTGCTGCCACCCCTCCCGGTTGAGCGACTGGCGGAAGTAACCGGTCTTGTAGAACAGACCCACCCCGACGATGGGCACGCCCAGGTCGGACGCGGCCTTGAGATGGTCGCCGGCCAGGATGCCCAGACCTCCGGAGTACTGCGGCAGGACGTGGGTGAGCCCGAACTCGGGGCTGAAGTAGCCGATGGCCTTGGGGGCGCGAGACCTGGCCATCCGCCCGACCCTGCTGTCCTGCTCGGCTGCCCAACCCTGGTACCAGCGGTCCTGGGTGAGGTAGTGGGCCAACGCGTCAGAGGCGTTCTGCAGCCGCGCGACGAACTCGGCGTCCCCCGCCAACCGCTCCAGCTGCTCGGACGAGAGTCTGGCGAGCAGCCGGGTCGGGTCCTGCCGCACCTGGTCCCACAGGAGTGGGTCGACGCTGCGGAACAGGTCGCGGGTCCGGGGATGCCAGGACCAGTGCAGGTTGAGGGCCAGCTCCCCGAGCGCGGCAATGCGTGCGGGCAGAACGGTGCGGACGTGGAACCGACGGATGGCCTTCACCGGCCTGACTATAGGGCGTGACGACGGGCACGGGGCGGAGGAGGTGCAAGCGGTTCGAACCGAGTAGCGTCGGACCGTGCCTGCCACGCCCGCCGCCACATCCAGCGTCACCTCCGCAGTCTCGGCGCCCGCCCCCCCACGCTCTGCGCCGGGCCACCCCAGGGACGGTATGCCGGGTGGCTCGGAGACGGCACAGACCGGGCCCGCGCTCTCCCCGGGACCAGGCAACCCGCTGCCGCCTCAGGTGACGCCGATCGGCCGCATCCCGGTCGTCAACGTCCGCCCCAGCGTGGACTGCGGGCATCGGCCGGCCAAGTCCGTGGTCGACGAGGAGTTCCTCGTGCAGGCCCAGGTCTTCCGAGAGGGTCACGATGCGGTCAACGCCACCGCCGTGCTCATCGACCCGCAAGGAAAGGAGCGGCACTACCCGATGACGTGCGTCAACCCCGGACTGTCCGAGTGGCAGGCCGCCGTCAGCGCCGATCGACAGGGCTGGTGGAGCTACCGGGTCGAGGGGTGGTCTGACCCGTGGGGCACCTGGGTGCACGACGGCACGATCAAGGTGGAGGCCGATGTCGACTCCGAGCTCATGCTCCAGGAGGGTGCCCGGGTCCTCGAGAAGCAGCTGGCCGCCCTGCCGGCGGACGCCGAGCGGGCGCCGCTGGAGCACGCCGTGGTTGTCATGCGTGACCAGGCGCTCACGCCGCTGGACCGGCTGCGGGTAGCCACATCGCCGCAGGTTCACACGGTCTTCACGGACCACCCGCTGCGTGAGATGCTCACCGCGACACCGGCATACCCGCTTCTGGTCGAGCGTGAACGCGCCCTCTACGGGGCCTGGTACGAGATCTTCCCCCGCTCCGAGGGAGCCTGGCGAAACCCGGTCACCGGCCAGTGGATGACCGGCACCTTCCGCACAGCCATGAAGCGCCTGCCGGCGATCGCCCGGATGGGCTTCGACGTCGTCTACCTCACGCCGATCCATCCGATCGGCAAGACCGCGCGCAAGGGCCGCAACAACACCCTCACCGCTGAACCGGGCGACCCCGGGAGCCCCTACGCGATCGGCGCCGCCGAAGGGGGGCACGACGCGATCCACCCCGACCTCGGCACGTTCGACGACTTCGACGCCTTCGTCGCCGAGGCCCGTCGCCTCGGGCTGGAGGTGGCCTTGGACGTCGCCTTGCAGTGCTCGCCCGACCATCCGTACGTCACCGAGCATCCCGAGTGGTTCACCATGCGGGCCGACGGCACCATCGCGCACGCGGAGAACCCGCCGAAGAAGTACCAGGACATCTACCCGCTCAACTTCGACAACGACCCACTCGGGGCGTATGCGGAGGTCCGCAGGGTGATCCAGGTGTGGATCGACCACGGGGTGGAGATCTTCCGGGTGGACAATCCGCACACCAAGCCGGTCGAGTTCTGGCAGTGGCTCATTGCCGACGTCGCTCGGGAACACCCCGACGTCATCTGGCTGTCCGAGGCGTTCACCCGCCCGGCGATGATGCACACCCTGGCCAAGGCCGGCTTTCAGCAGTCCTACACGTACTACGCCTGGCGCAACCTGGCCTGGGAGCTGCGCGAGTACTGCGAGGAGCTCGCCGGCGACGCGGCGGCATACATGCGACCGTCGTTCTGGCCGACGACCCACGACATCCTCACCCCGTTCATGCAGTACGGCGGACCGACCGCATGGAAGCTGCGCGCTGCGCTCGCCGCGACGCTCGTGCCGACGTACGGCATCTACGCCGGCTACGAGCTCATGGAGCACGTCGCGCGCCCCGGCGTCGAGGAGCAGATCGACAACGAGAAGTACGAGTACAAGAACCGGCGGTGGGTCGACTACGAGCCCGGCGGGCGCAAGGCGGGGCGGTCCCTCGCTTCCTACCTCACCATGCTCAACCGGGTGCGCACGGCCCATCCCGCGCTGCGCTGGCTGCGCAACCTGCGCTTCCATCACGTCGACGACGAGAACTTCCTCTGCTACTCGAAGACGCGCCTGGTCGACGGCAAGAGCGACACCGTCATCGTCGTTGCCAACCTCGACCCGCACGGCACCCGAAACACGTTGGTGCGCCTGGACATGCCAGCCATCGGCCTGGACTGGTCGGCTGCCATGCCGGTGCACGACCTGGTTACCGACCAGGTGTGGCACTGGCGCGAGCACAACTACGTGCGCCTCGGCCCGGACTTCGAGCCCGTCCACATTCTCGAGGTCGGGAGCTACTGACCTTGCAGGGACTCAACCTTGCCCAGCCTGGGCTGCGTCGGGACCCTCTGTGGTACAAGAAAGCCGTCTTCTACGAGGTGCTCGTGCGCGCCTTCGGCGACTCCAAGGGGTCCGGCTCGGGCGACTTCACCGGCCTCATCCAGCGGCTGGACTACCTGCAGTGGCTGGGCATCGACTGCATCTGGCTGCCGCCGTTCTACGCCTCCCCACTGCGCGACGGGGGCTACGACATCTCCGACTACACCGCCGTCCTGCCGGAGTTCGGCACCCTGCCCGAGTTCAAGGAGCTGGTCTCTCAGGCGCACGCACGCGGCATCCGCATCGTCACCGACCTGGTGATGAACCACACCTCCGACCAGCACCCGTGGTTCCAGGCCAGCCGGTCAGACCCGAGCGGCCCGTTTGGCGACTACTACGTCTGGTCGGACACCGACGAGCTCTACTCCGACGCGCGGATCATCTTCGTCGACACCGAGGTGTCCAACTGGACCTTCGACCCGGTGCGCCGCCAGTTCTTCTGGCACCGGTTCTTCTCCCATCAGCCCGACCTCAACTTCGAGAACCGCAAGGTCGAGCAGGAGATGTTCGACATCGTGCGCTACTGGATGAACCTCGGCATCGACGGCTTCCGGCTCGACGCGGTCCCCTACCTGTTCGAGGAGGACGGGCACAACGGCGAGAACCACCCGAAGACCCACGCGTTCCTCGCCCGGCTTCGCGCCATGGTCGACGAGGAGTACCCCGGGCGCGTCCTGCTCGCCGAGGCCAACCAGCTGCCTGAGCAGGTCGTCGACTACTTCGGCTCCGAGGAGGCGCCCGAGTGCCAGATGTGCTTCCACTTCCCGATCATGCCGAGGCTGTACTACGCGCTGCGGGACGAGAAGGCGGCCCCCATCATCGACGTCTACGACGAGACGCCGAGCATCCCCACCACCGGGCAGTGGGGGACCTTCCTGCGCAACCACGACGAGCTCACGCTGGAGATGGTCCGCCCGCAGGAGCGGGCGGCGATGTACGGCTGGTACGCACCGGACCCCCGCATGCGCGCCAACATCGGCATCCGCCGCCGGCTGGCCTGCCTGCTGGACAACAGCCGCCCGGAGATCGAGCTCATCCACGCGCTGCTGCTGTCCCTTCCCGGCTCGCCCTGTCTGTACTACGGGGACGAGATCGGCATGGGCGACAACATCTGGCTGCACGACCGCGACGCGGTCCGCACCCCGATGCAGTGGTCACCCGACCGCAACGCCGGGTTCTCCGCAGCCGACCCGGGCAAGCTCTACCTGCCGGTCATCTCCTCGCTGGTGTTCCACTACAACAACGTCAACGTCGAGGCCCAGATGGCGCACGGCTCCTCGCTGCTGCACTGGGTCCGCGGGATGCTGCAGATCCGCCGCTCCCACCCGGTGTTCAGCCTCGGCGACTTCCGGGTGTGCCCGACGACCAACGACGCCATCCTTGCCTACCTGCGCTTCTCCGAAACCGTGGAGTGGGGCGCGCGGGTGGCGCTGTGCGTAGCGAACCTGTCCGCACGCCCGCAGGCCGGGCTCGTGCACCTGCCTGGCGAGCTCGCCGGGCGATGGGTCCGCGACCTGTTCGGCGGCAGCGGCTTTCCCCGTATCGGCGACGATGCCACGATGATGCTCACCATGGGTTCGCGCGACTTCTTCTGGCTGCGCCTGTCCAAGGGTGCGCCCGAGTGAGGACCCGGCTCCAGTGAGCGGCCCAGGCGCCAGGGCAGCTCGGTCGGTCGCCGAGGCGCTCCCCGGCTGGCTGGCCGAGCAGCGATGGTATGCCGGCAAAGGCCACGTCCCGAACCTGCGCCGGGTGGGCGGCTGGCACCGCGACGACCCCCAGGGCCAGGCCCGGATTGAGGTCGTCCTCGTCGCCGACGAGGCCGCCTCCCCGCCGGTCGTCTACCAGGTGCCGCTCACCTACCACGAGCGGGCGCTGCCTAACGCAGAGCACGCTTTCGTCGCACGAGTCGAGGACGCCCCCGACGGGCGCGGCTGGGTCTACGACGGGCCGCACGACCCGGCATACGTGCGCGACCTGCTCGAGCAGGTCCTGACGCGCGAAACCGACGGCCCGGTTCCGGCGCTCCTGCACGCGTCCGTGCTGCGCGGCGAACAGTCCAACACGTCGGTCATCTGCGAGCTCGGGGGCGCCGACCCGGTCATCGTCAAGGTGTTCCGCATCATGGCGCCCGGGCCCAACCCCGAGGTCGAGCTCCCAGCCGGGCTGTACGCCCTGGGGTCGCGCGACGTCCCAGTGCCCCGGGGCAGCGCCCAGGCGGTCTGGGACGGCACCACCGTGCCCGGGTACACGGCCGCGGCGCAGACCTTTGTGCCCGGAGTCGAGGATGCCTGGCGGGTCGCGTTGCGCGCATCGACCGACGGCATCAGCTTCACCGCGCCGGCTCGTGAGCTCGGCCAGGTGACCGCCCGCATCCACCACGACCTGGCTCGGGCCTTCCCGACCAGAGCCGCGACCCCCGACGACCTCGACCGGCTCTGCCGTTCGGTCCGCGAGCGGTTCCACGCCGCGGTCGAGGTCGTGCCCGGGCTGTCCGCTGACCGGCCGGACGTGGAGCGCCTGCTCGCCGGGCTCGACGAGCACGACTGGCCCGTCCTGCAACGGGTGCACGGCGACTTCCATCTCGGCCAGGTCCTGCATGTCGGCGAGCACGGCTGGCTGGCCCTGGACTTCGAGGGCGAGCCCCTGCGCCCCCTCGACGAACGGGTGCAGCCTGACCTGTCGCTGCGTGACGTGGCCGGCATGCTGCGCTCGTTCGACTACGCTGCCGGCTCGGTCGAGGCGTCCCGCGCAGGGGCCTCGCGCCGTGACTGGGCTACCGCCTGCCGCGAAGCATTCCTGCAGGGCTACGGTTCAGACGTGGTGGGGACGCCGGCAGCCGAACGGCTGCAGCGGGTCCTCGAGCTCGACAAGGCCTTGTACGAGGTCGGCTACGAGGCTCGCAACCGCCCGAGCTGGGTCGGTATCCCTATCCATGCCGTCGACCGCCTTCTCCACCCTCCGAGGAGCCAGATGACCACTCTCACAACCACTCCCATGGTCGCCGACGAGAGCGCCATCACGGCCTTCCTGGAGGGACGCCACTCGCAGCCGCACGACCTGCTCGGCCACCACCTGGGCCCCGGAGGCCTTACCGTCACGGCATACCGGCCGCTGGCCCGGACCGTCCGCGCGAAGCTGCAGGACGGACGGAATCCTCGACCTTCCGCACGTCCGCGGCGGGGTCTGGTCCGGGACCACCACCGAGGTCACCACGAGCCAGGACTACCGCCTGCTCGTCACCTACGACGACGGCATCGAGCACGAGCAGGACGACCCGTACCGGTTCGCGCCAACGCTCGGTGAGATGGACCGGTTCCTCTTCAACGAGGGCCGCCATGAGCAGCTCTGGAAGGTGCTCGGCTCTCATGTGCAGAGCTACACCGGGCCGCTCGGCACCGTCGAAGGGGTCGCGTTCGCGGTGTGGGCGCCGGCCGCCACCGCGGTCCACGTCGTCGGCGACTTCAACGGCTGGGACCGGCTCTCGCACCCCATGCGCATGCTGTCCCCGTCCGGCGTGTGGGAGCTGTTCATCCCCGGTGCCGGCGAGTGGATGAACTACCAGTACGCCATCCGCGGGCGCGACACCCACGTGCGGCTCAAGGCCGACCCGATGGCCCAGTACAGCGAGGTCGCGCCCAAGCAGGCGTCCGTCGTGTACCAGTCGCACCACCAATGGGGCGACGACGAGTGGATGCAGCGGCGGATGGAGCGCAACCCGCACGACGGCCCGATGAGCATCTACGAGGTGCACGTGGGCTCATGGCGCCAAGGCCACACCTACCGCGACCTGGCCGAGCACCTCGTCAACTACGTCAAGGACCTCGGCTTCACCCACGTCGAGCTCATGCCGGTGATGGAGCATCCGTACGTCCCGTCGTGGGGCTACCACGTCACCGGGTACTACGCGGTGAGCTCGAGGTGGGGTACTCCCGACGAGTTCAAGATGCTGGTGGACCACCTGCACCGCAACGACATCGGGGTGATCCTCGACTGGGTGCCGGGCCACTTCGCCACCGACCAGTGGGCGCTGGCCCGCTTCGACGGCGAGCCGACCTACGAGCACCCCGACTGGCGCAAGGGGTGGCACAAGGAGTGGGGCTCGTTGATCTTCGACTTCGGCCGGCACGAGGTGCGCAACTTCCTCGTCGCCAACGCGTCATACTGGCTGGAGGAGTTCCACATCGACGGGCTTCGGGTCGACGGGGTGGCCTCGATGCTCTACCTCGACTACGCGCGCGAGCCGGGCGAGTGGGAGCCCAACCAGTACGGCGGCCGGGAGAACATCGACGCGATGTCGTTGCTGCAGGAGGCCAACGCGACGGCATACAAGCTCGTGCCAGGCGTCGTCACCGTCGCCGAGGAGTCCACCTCGTGGGGCGGGGTGACCAAGCCGACCGACACGGGCGGGCTGGGCTTCGGGTTCAAGTGGAACATGGGCTGGATGAACGACGCCTTGCGCTACCTGGGCCTGGACCCGGTCTACCGCCAGTACCACCACAACCAGCTGACGTTCGCGCTCATCTACCAGTACAGCGAGAACTTCATCCTGCCGATCAGCCACGACGAGGTCGTGCACGGCAAGGGCTCGCTCATGCGCAAGGCCCGGGGGTACCGCGAAGACCAGATCGCCACGCTGCGCGCGTTCCTGGCCTACATGTGGTGCCACCCCGGCAAGCAGCTGATCTTCATGGGCTGCGAGTTCGCCCAGGAGTCGGAGTGGTCCGACGCTCGTAGCCTGGACTGGTGGCTGCTCGACCAGCCGACGCACTACCGGGTGCACGCCCAGGTGAAGGACATGAACCGGATCTACAAGGCCACTCGGGCGATGTGGGAGCTGGACCAGGACCCCGCGGGCTTCCGCTGGCTCAACGCCGACGATGCCGGGCGCAACACCTACTCCTTCCTGCGGTTCGGCAAAGGCGACCCGGCCAAGGACGCACCGGTGCTGGCGGCCGTGGTGAACTTCAGCGGCCAGACCCACGAGCCGTACCGCATCGGCTTGCCGCGGGGCGGCGGCTGGCGGGTCGTCCTCGACACGGCGGGCTACCGGCCCGAGGCGCCGAGCTCGGCTGGGTTGGTGCTGCATGCGGACTGGCAGGGATGGGATCACCAGCCGTTCGCGCTCAACGTCACCGTCCCCCGGTTCTCGACCGTGTGGCTCGTCCCTGAAGAGAGGAGCTGACCGCCATGACGCACCCCCGTGCCGGCGAGCTGGCCCAGCCGTCCGACCTCGTCGACGTCCCCCACCTCGTCACGCTCTACTACACCGAGACGCCCGACCCGGACGACGTCGACCAGCAGGTCGCGTTCGGCACGTCCGGGCATCGCGGCTCGAGCCTGCGGACTGCGTTCAACGAGAACCACATCCTGGCCACCACCCAGGCCATCGTCGACTACCGGCGCGGTCGTGGCTTCGACGGGCCGCTGTTCGTCGGGCGCGACCCGCACGCTCTGTCCGAGCCGGCTTGGGCGTCGGCGCTGGAGGTGCTGGCCGCCAACGACGTCACCGTGCTCGTCGACGACCACGACGGCTATACACCCACCCCCGCGGTCTCGCACGCCATCCTGCGCGCCAACCAGGGCAAGATCGGCGGCGTCGACGACCTGCCACCGGGCATCGGGCTCGCCGACGGGATTGTCGTCACGCCGTCGCACAACCCGCCCACCGACGGTGGCTTCAAGTACAACCCGCCGCACGGCGGGCCCGCAGACACCGACGCCACGTCGGTCATCGCCGCCGGGGCCAACGCCTACATCAAGGCTGGGCTGGCCGGCGTGCGGCGTATGCCGTTCGCCCGGGCCCGCAAGGCCGCGCAGGGCTACGACTTCCTCGGCAGCTACATCGAGGACCTGCCCAATGTCGTTGACATCGGCGCGATCCGCTCTGCCGGCATCCGCATCGGGGCCGACCCGCTCGGGGGTGCGTCCGTGGAGTACTGGGGGTCGATGGCCGAGCGGCTCGGCATCGACCTCACCGTCATCAACCCGTTGGTCGACCCGACCTGGCGGTTCATGACCTTGGACTGGGACGGCAAGATCCGCATGGACTGCTCGTCGCCCTCGGCGATGGCCTCGCTCATCGCCAACAAGGACGCCTACCAGATCTCGACCGGCAACGACGCCGACTCCGACCGGCACGGCATCGTCACGCCGGACGGCGGGCTGATGAACCCCAACCACTACCTCGCGGTGGCGATCCGCTACCTCTTCGGCGGTGCCCGGCCGGACTGGCCCGCGGACGGGTTCATCGGCAAGACCCTGGTGTCCTCGTCGATGATCGACCGGGTGGCCGAAGCGCTCGGCCGGCGGCTGGTCGAGGTGCCGGTCGGGTTCAAGTGGTTCGTGCCGGGCCTGCTGGACGGGTCGGGCCCGTTCGGGGGCGAGGAGTCTGCAGGGGCCTCGTTCCTGCGCTTTGACGCCAGCGGTGTGGTGCACGGACAAGGACGGCATGATCCTTGCCTTGCTCGCCTCGGAGATCCTCGCGACCACCGGACAGACGCCCAGCGAGCACTATGCCGAGCTCACCGCGAAGTACGGCGACCCGGCATACGCGCGCATCGACGCCCCGGCGAACCGGGAGGAGAAGGCCAAGCTGGGGGCGCTCTCGCCGGACGACGTCGCCGCCGACACGCTCGCGGGTGAGCGGATCACGGCCAAGCTCACGACCGCACCCGGTAACGGCGCCAAGATCGGCGGCCTCAAGGTGGTCACCGACAACGCGTGGTTCGCGGCTCGCCCGTCCGGCACCGAGGATGTCTACAAGATCTACGCGGAGTCGTTCAACGGCCCTGAGCACCTGGCGCAGGTACAGGCCGAGGCCCGGGAGGTGGTGAGCGCCGCCCTCGCTGGCTAGCTGCGGCGGCGCCCTCCCCGCCCCCACGTCGAGAGGTCCGTAGATGCGGTTATGGGTGCCGTGTAACAGCATCTTCGGACCTCTCGATACAGAGATTTGCCGCCGGCGGGCGTTGCGGCGGGCGTGGCTCAGTGCCCGGGTCCCGTGACCATTCGGCGGCGCTCGGACTCGTGGGCCCCGCCCTTCTTCGCCAGGGTGGCGCAGGCCTGCTCGATGTCCCGGGCGAGGGTGTCGACGTGCTCGCGGCTGAGCGTCTCCTTGCACAGGGCGCGCATGATCGTGACGTCCTGGGCGTTGGGCGGCAGCGTGTATGCCGGCACCATCCAGCCGCGCTCGGCGGACAGCTGCCAGGCGATGTCGAACTCGTCGTACCCCTCGTCCCCAGCGAGGCGGAAGGCCACGAGGGGCAGCTGCTCCTCGCCGAGGCCGATCAGCTCGAACCGGCCCATGTTCTGCAGGTGTTCGGCCAGCACCCTCGCGTTGTGCTGCATGTTCGTCATGACGTACCGGTAGCCGTCCCGGCCATAGCGAACAAGGTTGTAGTACTGGGCCAGCACCATCGAGGAGCCGGTTGAGAAGTTCAGGGTGAAGGTCGCGTCGGTCTTACCGAGGTAGTTCTCCTCGAACACCAGGTCGGGGGCCAGGTCGGCCTTCTCACGGAAGATCAGCCAGCCGATCCCCGGGTAGACCAGCCCGAACTTGTGCCCCGAGACGTTGATGGACCGCACCTGCTCCAGGCGGAAGTCCCACGCCGAGTCCGGGTAGAGGAACGGCCAGACGAACCCGCCGCTCGCTCCGTCCACGTGCAACGGGACGTCCAGGCCCCGCTCGCTCTTGAGCTGCAGGAGCAGGGTGTTGATGCCGACGATGTCATCCTTGTGCCCCGTGAACGTCGTGCCCAGCACGGCGGCCACCCCGATGGTGTTCTCGTCGATATGCGGGCTGACGTCCTCTGGGCCGATTGTGTACTTGCCCGGCTGCAGCGGCACGATGCGCGGTTCGACGTCGAAGTAGCGACAGAACTTCTCCCACACGACGTGCACGTCTCCGCCGAACACCAGGTTGGGGCTCGTCGTCGACTGCCCGGCAGCCTCTCGGCGCTTGCGCCAGTTCCACTTCAGCGACAACGCGCCCAGCATGATCGCCTCCGACGAGCCCTGGGTGCGGGCTCCGGTCGTCTCGCCGGGCGCGTGGAAGAGGTCGGCGAGCATCCGGATGCAGCGCTGCTCGATCTCGGCGGTGCGCGGGTACTCGGCGTGGTCGATGAAGTTGCGGTGCAGGTTCGACGCGATGATCTGCTGCGCCTGCGGCTCCATCCACGTCGTGACGAAGGTCGCGAGGTTGCGGGCTGGGTCCCCTTCCAGGGCCAGGTCCTCGGCGACGAGGCGCATCGCATCGACGGGGGTCATCCCCTCCTCGGGGAACCGCCTCGTCGGCACCTCCTCGGTGATGAAGCGGTTGCCGAAGAGGGCCGCGTCGGCGCTCGGGTCGCGTGAGGTTGTCATGCGTTTCTCCTTCTGGCGAGGACTACGAGGTGTCACGGGGTTGGCCATGGTGCACGGTTGCTACCGCATGTCGCCATGCCGGGAACAGCAAAGCGGCACCAACGAGGAAGCATGCTGCACCGAGCAGCGTGCCTCCGGTGGCGACCGGGCTGTCGATGAGCCCCCCCGTGCTGGGCAGGACGAAGCTGGCGATAGCCGACGCCATGAACAAGATGGAGCCGACCATGTTGGTCCAGGCGATCCACCAGGGCAACGACCGCGGCTGAAGGCTCACGAACCGGCCGCCGACCGCGAGGATCGCGTACGCGCTGGCCACGAGGAACAGCGTCGAGCCGAAGAAGTCCGGCCGCCAGACGTGCCGGTCCTGCTCCTGGACGGTGAGGTTGTGCGCCAAGGCGGCTCCCGTGCTGACGTTGAAGAACAGCGTGCCGGGGAACTGCGTGATCGCAGCGAGCCAGTTGCGGTCATGCGGCTGTGGAGCCCAGAGCCGCGCCGGCGCGAGAGTGTGTTGCTGCGCGCGGTCCACGCCGGTCATCGCGGGGCTCTGGGCCTGGACGAGCTGGGCGCCTGACGCCGATGTGAAGAAGATCGAGCCGACGAAGTAGGTGAGGCTGTCGGCGCTGGCGCCAACCACACCGATGTATGCCGGTACCGACCCGATGACGAAGCACGCCGAGCCGATGATGAACAGCCACGCGATCGCCGCGTTGAGACGGGCCGGTCGCGCGCGCATGCTCATCCCTTCGTCGGCGTCCGCCCAAAGTATCTGCGCAGCCCCGGTGGAGGCCTCATCCAGAGAGGTTGATACGGGCTAACCCACTGCCACGATCGCGCACTTCGGTCCGCCCGCTTCGGCGAGCCGTCGGTCCGTGGTGAGCAGAACCGCGTCGAGTACTTCAGCGAGGGCAACGTACATGGCGTCCCATCCGCGAATGGTGTGGCGCAGCTCCCAGGCCCGACCGAGCAGCAGCCGGTGCCCGAAGCGCTCACCGGGCCAGGCTTGCAGGTCCTCGATCGCTTGGTCGGCCGCGGTGCGGTCGAGCCGTCCTGCCAGCGCTTCTCGGCGCAGGAAGCCGAAGACCTCGACATCGACGACGTGCGGTGCCGCGTGGTCCTGGTCAGCGGCCAGGCGCTGCCGGACTGACTCGCGCCCCCGGTCCGCCGATGAGCACTTCGCAGAGGCACGAGGCGTCAACGACGAGCATCGGGAAACGCGCCTCGGTGCTCGTCGAGTGCGTCGGGGATTCCCGCGCGACCAAGCGGTGAGGATCGCCGTCCTGTGCGCTCGAGCCACTCGGTCACGCTGGGTCGCGCTGCCAGCCGAGCTGCGTGTGCACGCAACAGCTCCGGGACGCTCACCCCTTCTTCGGCTGCGCGCCGGGACAACGCGGCATACACCTCGTCGTCCAAGTCACGGATTTGCACCGTCTTAGGCATGATTGTATCATCTCATGCAAGTTCGCATGGCAGCATTCAGGTGCGCAAGACCCCCCGGCGACCTGACGGTGCCTAGGATCGCTGCATGCACGAGGTCGCGACGCGGGGTCTCACCTCGGCCGAGGTCGCCGAGCGACCCGGCGACGGGCGCACCAACGACGTCCCGGACCCGACCGGCCGCACCGTCGGCCAGATCGTCCGGGCCAACGTCTTCACCCCGTTCAACGTGCTCCTCGGGTCCTGCTGGTCATCGTCTGCGACCGGCGAGTACCGCGACGCTGCCTTCGGCCTGCTCGTCTTCGTCAACTGCGTCATCGGGATCGTCCAGGAGCTGCGGGCCAAGCGGACCCTCGACAGCCTGGCCGTGGTCGCGAAGCCAGCCCACGGGTCCGCCGCGACGGCCAGGCCCTGAGGCCCGTCAGCGAGCTGGTCGCCGACGACATCATCGTGCTCGCCCCGGCGACCAGATCGCCGTCGACGGGGAGGTCCTCGGCGCGCCGGTCTGGAGATCGACGAGTCGCTGCTCACCGGCGAGGCCGACCCGGTGGTCAAGGTGAGGCGGCGACGAGGCGATGAGCGGCAGTTTCGTCGTTGCGGGGTCGGGCGCATACCGGGCCACCAAGGTCGGGCGGGAGGCGTATGCCGCGCAGCTGGTCGAGGAGGCCAGCAAGTTCACGTTGGTGGGCTCGGAGCTGCGCGCCGGGATCAACCAGATCCTCGCCGTCGTCAGCTGGCTGCTTGTGCCGGTGGGCCTGCTGACCATCTGGACCCAGCTGTTCCGCATCAACACCACGCTGCGCGAAGGCATCCTCGGCATGGTGGCGGCGCTGGTTCCGATGGTGCCCGAAGGCCTGGTCCTGCTGACGTCGATCGCGTTCGCCGTCGGCGTCATCCGGCTCGGCCGGCGCCAGTGCCTGGTCCAGGAGCTGCCGGCCATCGAGGGACTGGCCCGAGTCGATGTCGTCT
>CAVYKM010000049.1:0-79951 GCA_963769085.1 uncultured Actinomycetota bacterium
GCCGAGCATCTGCGTCGGGGCGCCTACCTGTATGTGCGCCAGTCCACGCTGCGGCAGGTGCTGACCAACACCGAGTCCACCGACCGGCAGTACGCGCTGCGGCAGCGGGCGATCGCGCTGGGCTGGGCCGGCGAGCAGGTCATCGTCATCGACACCGACCAGGGCCAGTCCGGCGCTCGGCACGCCGACCGGGAAGGGTTCCAACGCCTGGTCGCCGAGGTCGGCATGGGCCGGGCCGGGATCGTGCTCGGCCTGGAGGTGTCCCGGCTGGCCCGCAACAACGCCGACTGGCACCGGCTGCTGGAGATCTGCGCCCTGACCGACACGCTGATCTGCGACGAGGACGGCCTCTATGACCCGGCCGACTTCAACGACCGGCTGCTGCTCGGGCCTGAAGGGCACGATGAGCGAGGCCGAGCTGCACTTCATCCGGGCCCGGCTGCGCGGCGGGCAGCTGTCCAAGGCCCGCCGCGGCGAACTGCTCATGCCCGCTGCCGGTCGGGCTGGTCTACGACCCGGCCGGGCAGGTCGTGCTCGACCCCGACACCGGCGTGCAGGACGCCGTCGCGCACCTGTTCACCACGTTCGCCCGCACCGGCTCGGCCCGCGCGGTCGTCAAGGCGTTCACCACCGACGGGCTGCTGTTCCCGGTCCGGGTGCGCACCGGGCCCGACAAGGGCGAGCTGGCCTGGATGCCGCTGCAGCACTGGCGGGTGCTGCGCACCCTGCACAACCCGCGCTACGCCGGCGCGTTCGCCTACGGCCGGCGCCGCGAACGCCGCACCGCCGGACGGCAAGACGCACCCGCCACGCGCTGCGCCCGCGAGCAGTGGATCGCGCTGATCCCCGACGCCCACCCCGGCTACATCAGCTGGGACACAGTACGAGACCAACCAGCGCCGCTGCCGCCAACGCGCCAGCCCACGGCGCCGACCGCGCGCGCCGGCCCAGCCCGCGAAGGACCCGCGCTGCTGCAAGGCCTGGCCATCTGCGGCCGCTGCGGCAACCGGATGACCGTGCGCTACCACACCCGCCGCGGCGTCGAGGTCCCCGACTACCACTGCAGCCGCGCACCGGGATCGAGCACGGCCACCGCGCTGCCAGACCGTCCCCGGCGCCGGCGTCGACGCCGCCATCGGCGAGCTGCTGCTCGACACCGTCACCCCGCTCGCGCTCGAGGTCGCGCTCACCGTGCAAACCGAACTGGAAACCCGCGCCGCCGAAGCCGACGCAGCTGCGCCGCCACCACGTCGAACGCGCCCGGCACCACGCCGACCTCGCCCGCCGCCGCTACCTGGCCGTCGACCCCGACAACCGGCTCGTCGCCGACAGCCTCGAAGCCGACTGGAACGACGCGCTGCGCGCCCTGACCGACAGCCCAAGACGACTACGAACGGCAACGCCGCCGCCGCAGCCGCCGCTCACCGCCGACCGACAGAACAACGCATCCGCGCCCTGGCCACCGACTTCCCCGACCCTCTGGACCGACCCCGCGCACCCCGCAACGGGAACGCAAACGCATGGTCCGCCTGCTGCTCGACGACGTCACCCTCAACCGCGACCGAGCAGATCACCGCCCACGTCCGGTTCCCCGGCGGACAGCACACCACCCTCACCCTCCCGCTCCCACTGGCCGCACCCGACCTGCGGCGCACCCCCGACGACGTGATCGCCCAGATCGACCGGCTGCTCGACCAGCACACCGACGCCGACGTCGCCGACGCGCTCAACGCCGCCGGCATCCCCTCCGGCACCGGGCAGCCGTTCCACGCCGGCATGGTCGGCCACATCCGCAAACGCCACCACCTCACACCCCGGCCGCAGCGGCTGCGCCAACGCGGGCTGCTCCCACTCGAGGAAGCCGCCGCCGCATTGGGCGTGTGCACCCAGACCGTCAAGCGCTGGCACCACGACGGCCTGCTGCACGGCGAACCCAGCAACGACAAGGGATCCCACCACTACCGCATCCCCACCGTCGCGCCGGCCCGAAAGACCGGGCGGCCCCCGAAAAACCGGCAGCCCGACGAAACACGTCCCGCAGACACCCCAGGAGGTGCAGTGTGAAGCCAACCCTTTCTCGTGGGCGCCGTCGCTGCCGGGCACGGCAGAAGAACGAGTCGAACCCGTAGTGCGAGCGCAGCGCGATGAACTTCGGGTTCTCGAACCGCTGCGTCCGGCCCAGCAGCACCCGGATGCACCGCCGGCTTGAGGTTGTCGTACCGGATCCTCCCGGCCGGCACCCCACCAAGGGCCGCGAACGCCGCCACGTGCCCGTCCAGGAACGCCTCCTGGACTCGAGTGCCGTACGCGATGTGGATCGCCCGGCCCGAGTGCGACAGCCGCATCACGAACATGTACAACTTGCGACCGTGTCCCGGCCAGATCGATCGACGAACTCACCGAAGTCGACCTCCGCCTCCGCGCCCGGCTCGTGCGTCTGCGGCACGAACACCTCCCGGCGTCCACAAGCCCATCTCGACCCGCGGGCGGGCGACTCCGGACACCGTGACCTCCGCGAGGACAGCGCCGTGCTCGCCCACCAGGCGCTGCCACACCCGCCGCGCGGTGTGCCGCTGCTTACGCGGCTCGTCCAGGTCGGCGACCAGCCATCGCATCGATCAGCTCGCCCACGGGCCGGTCGCCGGCCGCCGCCGCGGCGGATAGCCTTCCGCGCCGGTGGCACCGCCGGCCAACGCCGCCCGCACCGTCCGACGGTGCACCCCGTGCCGCTCAGCCAACTCCCGGATCGACCGACCACTCATCCCGGCCATCCCGCCGGATCGCCTCGAACAGTTCCACCCCTGGATCGCACCTGACCGGACCTCCACGACGACGAACCCTGTCGTGAAGACCCTCACCGCGGGTGGGGCCAACATTCGCGACGACACTCCCACCCGACAAGCGCACCGCCACACTCGCCCAAGGGGGGGCCAACATCCGAGACGATCAAGCTCCCACCCGGGGCCAGAGAAGGTGACCACACCCTACGAGTGCGACGACCTGGCCAAGGACATGTTCGAAACCGCGTTCCGCCACCACCGCGCCCACCCGACGGTGGTCCACTCCGACGGCGGCCCGTCGATGACCTCCAACACCCTGACCGGCCTGTTCCAGGCCCTCGGCGTTGAGGTGTCCCGCAACCGGCCCCGCGTCTCGAACGACAACCCATACAGCGAGTCCCTGTTCAAGACCGCCAAGTACGCCCCCACCTACCCGGCCTACTTCACCTCGATCGAACAGGCCCGCCAATGGGTCACCGAGTTCGTGCACTGGTACAACCACGAGCACCGCCACTCCAGCCTCGAGGGACATACCCCGGCAACCGTGCACGACGGGTCCTGGATCAGCATCCACCAGCAGCGCGTGGCGACCATGGCCCGGCTACACGCCGAGCACCCCGAACGGTTCACCAAGCCCTCCACCATCAAGGCGCCGATGGCAAAGGTCGCCATCAACCAAGAAATCAGCACCGACCGACTCCAAACAGGTTGACACCTTCCGCTCAACACTCAAGAACAACACCTATGCGCCGAATGGGCAGCCCAATAATCCGCACTTCGAGAACTATCCCAGTATCTTCTACCTCGGCAATGGCGACCCGATATTCACCAACTCGACGATTCAGTAGAGGTACCGCAGAGTCCTTCGCCGACGCCGTGGCGGATGTCAGACAGTCCCTGGCGCGCATCGGCATCGCGTGGATGATGCGCGGGTCGTCGCCGTCCATGTCGACGACGCCGACCTCGAGGAACCGCCCGCTCGGAAGGATCCTGATGCGTCCCGGCGGCGCTCAGTCACCGATGTGCGGGAACCCGTGACGGGGCCCCGTTCGGTCAAGGCGCAGGTCAGGCGGTTTGTGGGGCGGGTGGGACTTGAACCCACGACCGACGGATTATGAGTCCGCTGCTCTGACCGGCTGAGCTACCGCCCCCGGGGCGCTGACGGTCCTGATCCGGGTGCGCACCCGGCATACCAGACCACGACGCGCGTCGGTGAGCCTACCGGGCCGAACGTCCGAGCGTTCACAGCGCGTTCTTCGCCGTGGGCCATCCTCGCCCACAATCGCGGGCGGCAGCCTCGTGTCATCGCGAGACGACACAAGGAGCAACCGCCATGCGATGGAAGTCGATCGGAACGGCTGGCGCCGCGATCGCCGCGGCGGCGGGCCTGGGAATCGGTGGGGCGGCCCTGGCCACCGCCAAGGAAGAGCCGACCGCTGCGGTCACCGACAGCGGCCCGTCTGGGTCCGGGGGCGAGGCGCCGGACAGCGGGATCGCCTCGTCGGGCGCGCCGAGCGCGCCCGGTGACATGGCGGGTGGGGAATGCGCACCGCCGGGCCAGCCCGGCCAGACCCCGGGCGCTGGGCCCGGTAACACTGCTGCTGGCGGTTACGGTGCGGCACTGTCAGCAGGGCAACTCACAGGGTCTTGATATCTGCACCGAATGGGCCCTTGACATTCGCCGCCGAGGATGTGAGCCGCAACACACCTCAAGGAGCCTGCGGATGAAGAGAAACACCCTGCTGATCACCGGCGCGGCTGTGCTGACCACGGCGGCTATCGGGGCCGGCGGTGTAGCCCTGGCCAACGCCGGCAACGCGTCGACGACGGCAGCCAGCGCCAGCGCCACCAGCAGCGGCGCAGCGACGGAGCAGAACGGCCGGGGTCGTCCTGGCGGCGCCGTCAAGCAGGGCGAGGGGCTCTCCGGCGACAGCGCGGTCAAGGCTGTGCAGGCGGCCGTCGCCAGGGAGCCGACGGCCGTGTTGCTGCGCGCGGTCAAGGCCAACGACGGCACCTACCGGGTCGCCATGCGCCGCAGCGATGGCACCCGCATCACGCTGACCCTCGACGCGAACTTCGACGTCACCGCAACCCAGGAGCACGCCGCCAAGCCCCAGCGCACCTCCAAGCCGACCACCACCGGGACAGCCAGCCACACCAGCTGACTCCTCCCCACCCAACAGCTGGGGGCTGTTCCAGCGCCGGTCCTGCGCCGGTCACCCGATCCAGGGTGGCCGGCGCGGTGGTGCTCGCGTGGCTGATGAGGCACAATGGTCCTGGCGTGACATTCGTTCGCCTGGAGCAAGAACGTTGGGGAAGACGTCCCTTGCACACCAGGAGGTCCGGATGTCTGCCACCGCGTCACGGGCGACGACGCGTGGGGTCGTGTTCGTCCACTCGACCCCCGCCGCGTTGTGCCCGCATCTCACGTGGGCGCTTGAGGCTGCCCTCGGACGGCCGGTGCACCTCGACTGGACCCCCCAGCCGGCGGGCGCCAAGCTGGTTCGCGCCGAACTGTCCTGGAGCGACGAGCCGGGCACTGGAGCGCGCCTCGCGAGCGCCCTGCGCAAGTGCGCCAATGTGCGTTTCGAGGTGACCGAAGAGCCCTCACCGGGGCTCGACGGGTCGCGCTGGTCGTTCACCCCCAGCCTTGGCATTCACCACACCTGGACCAGCGCGGCAGGAGACGCCGTCGTCAACGAGGACCGGCTGCGGGCTGCCTTCGACGCTCACCGCGGCGACAACGCGGCGCTCGGGGGCGCCATCGACGAGCTCCTGGGCGCACCATGGGATCGCGAGCTGGACCCGTTCAGGTATGCCGGTGACGGGGCTCCCGTCCGCTGGCTGCACAAGGTGGGGTGAGCCGAGCATTCGCCGTAGGTGTGGCTGCCGCCCCTGTCCCGGGGCCAGCGCGAGTGGAGCCTAACGGTTGCTTCGCCGCCCCGGAAGCAACCCTTAGGCTCCACTCGAGCAGGTGCCGCAGCGGAAGCGATCCCGGTCCCGCGGGGCGCGTCCTGCGCTCAGACGCTGCGGAAGGCCAGGGCCACGTTGTGGCCGCCGAAGCCGAACGAGTTGTCCAACGCGAGGAGGTCGCCCTGAGGCAGCTTGCGGTGCTCGTCGCGGACGACGTCGAGGTCGACATCCGGGTCGAGGTGCTCGACGTTGATCGTCGCCGGGGCCAGCCGGTGGTGCACCGCGAGGATGGTGAAGACGGCCTCCAGGGCGCCCGCGGCGCCGAGCAGGTGCCCCGTCATCGACTTGGTCGCGCTGACCGGCATACCGTCTGCGTCGCCGCTGAACGCTCGCCGAATCGCGTTCGCCTCCGCAACGTCGCCCACCGGCGTCGAGGTGGCGTGCGCGTTGATGTGCGCCACGTCTGCGGCGCTGGCGTCCGCCGCGGCGACTGCCTCCAGCATGGCCCGGGCGGCGCCTTCTCCTGACGGCTCGGGTGCGGTGATGTGGTGGGCGTCGGCTGACATGCCGACGCCGGCGAGCTCGGCGTAGATCCGTGCGCCGCGCGCCTTCGCGTGCGCCTCGGACTCCAGCACGATGACCGCCGAGCCCTCCCCGAGCACGAACCCGTCGCGGGCCGTGTCGTAGGGACGCGACGCGCCCTGCGGGTCGTGGTTGCGCGTCGAGAGGGCCTGCATTGCCGCGAAACCCGCGATCGGTAACGCATGGATGGCCGCCTCGGTGCCTCCGG
Organism: uncultured Actinomycetota bacterium; assembly: GCA_963769085.1. Lineage (GTDB taxonomy): Bacteria > Actinomycetota > Actinomycetes > Actinomycetales > Dermatophilaceae > Phosphoribacter. The sequence continues at coordinate 6,484 of CAVYKM010000049.1, forward strand.
CGACCACGATGTCGGCGCGACCACTGCGGATCATCGACACGGCATACCCCATGGCCTCGGCACCGGACGCGCACGCGCTCACGGGAGTGTGCGCGCCGGCACGAGCCGTCAGCTCGAGTGAGACGGCAGCCGCCGGCCCGTTGGGCATGAGCATCGGTACCGCGAGGGGATAGACGCGGCGGGGGCCCTTCTCGCGCAGGGTGTCCCACTGGTCGAGCAGGGTCCACACGCCGCCGATCCCCGAACCCAGCGCCACGGCCACCCGCTCCGGGTCGACCTCAGGGGTGCCGGCGTCGGCCCACGCCTCTCGTGCCGCGACCAGGGCGTACTGGGACGACGGGTCGAGTCGACGGGTCTCGACCTTGGCCAGCACCTGGTCCGGGGGGGTGTGGACCGGCGCGGCGAAGGTCACCGGCAGGTGGTAGGCGCTCACCCAGTCGAAGTCCAGCGTCCGAGCACCGGAGCGGCCGTCCAGGATGGCCTCCCACGTCTGGGGGACGGTGCCGCCGACCGGTGTCGTCGCGCCGAGGCCGGTGACGACGACGCGGGTGTCGTTACGCGAGGTCACGACTGGGCGCTGGCGATGTAGGCCACGGCGTCGCGGACCGTCTTGAGGTTCTTGACGTCCTCGTCAGGGATGCGCACCTCGAACTTCTCCTCGGCGTTGACGACGATCGTCATCATCGAGAGCGAGTCGATGTCGAGGTCGTCAGTGAAGGACTTCTCCAGCTGGACAGACTCCGTGTCGATTCCGGTCTCCTCGTTGACGATCTCGGCGAGGCCGTCGAGAATTGCCTGCTCGCTCTGAGCCATCCGTTGTCTCCTTGTGTCAGGTCGTTGTGGTGCCTCGAAGAACCCGTCGAGGCGCGGGCGGTTTCAGGGCAGGACGACGACCTGCGCGGCATACACGAGGCCGGCCCCGAACCCGATCTGCAGGGCCAGGCCGCCGCTGGGGATCTCCTTCTCCCGCAGCATTCGTTCGGTCGCGAGGGGGATGGAGGCAGCGCTCGTGTTCGCAGAGTCGGCGATGTCGCGAGCGACGGCGATGTCCGCGGGCAGCTTGAGCTGCTTGGCCATCGCGTCGATGATGCGCATGTTGGCCTGGTGGGGGATGAACGCGTCGAGGTCCTCGGCGGTGATGCCGGCCGCCTCGATCGCCTTGCGGGCGACCGGCGCCATGCCCCAGACGGCCCAGCGGAACACGGACTGGCCGGCCATCCGGATGGTCGGGAACCCGAGGTTCTCGTCGCGCACCTGCAGCCACGACTCGTTCTGCTTGATGGTCTCCCACTGCGAGCCGTCCGAGCCCCAGACAGTCGGGCCGATGGCCGGGACGTCGCTCGGTCCCACGACCGCAGCACCGGCACCGTCGGCGAAGATGAACGCGGTGCCGCGATCGCTCTTGTCGGTGAAGTCGGACAGCTTCTCCACCCCGATGACCAGGACATACGTCGACGTGCCGCCCCGGACCAGGTCGTTGGCCATCGAGACGCCATAGCAGTACCCGGCGCAGGCGGCGTTGATGTCGAAGGCGGCGCAGCGCAGGCCGAGCCGATCCGCCACGATCGGTGCCGCGGCCGGAGTCTGGTAGGGGTGCGTCACGGTCGAGAGGATGACCGTGTCGATCTGGCTCGGCTCGATCCCCGCTTTGGCGATCGCGTCGCGCGCGGCCCACTCCGACATCTCGATGACGCCTTCGTGGGGCCCGGCGATCCGACGCGAAAGGATCCCCGAACGCTCCTGGATCCACTCCTCCGACGAGTCGATGTCCTCGAGGATCTCCGAGTTGGGCACGATGCGCTCCGGGCGGTACCCACCAACGCTGCAGATCCGTGCGTACGGCGGTCCCGCGACACTACGGACCTGGCCGGTGGCCTTGGGCCGTGGCCCGACTGGCGTGCTCATCCAACCACCCCCACCGGCTGGCGGTCCTCGCCGTGCTCCTTGACCATCCGCAACGCGGCCTCCACATCGTCAGGGGCCTTGAGCGCGAGGATCTCCACGCCCTTCATAGCTCGCTTGGCCAACCCCGCGAGGGTGCCCGCGGGGGGCACCTCGATGAAACCAGTCACCCCGAGGTCCATCAGCTTTCGCATGCACAGGTCCCAGCGCACCGGGCTGCTCACCTGCGACACGAGCCGCGCCAGGACCTCCGTGCCGGACTCGGACGAGCTCGCCGTCCTGGTTCGACACCAGCATCGTGCGCGCGTCGTGGACCGAGATGGCCCGCGCGTATGCCGCGAGCGTCTCGACTGCGGGTGTCATGTGCTGGGTGTGGAAGGCTCCCGCCACCTCCAGCGGGACGACCCGCGCCTTCGGTGGTGGATCTGCGGCCAAGGCCGCGAGCTGGTCCGTGGTGCCGGCGGCCACGACCTGGCCGACGCCGTTGACGTTGGCGGGGGTGAGGCCACCGGCCGATAGCCGGGCGAACACGTCGTCCGGGGCGCCGCCGAGGATTGCCGCCATTCCGGTGGGCGCAAGGGCCGCAGCGGCGGCCATGGCCCGGCCGCGCTCGCGGACGAACACCATGGCCTGCTCCGCCGTGAGGACGCCGACGGCGGCGGCCGCGGTGATCTCGCCGACGGAGTGGCCGGCGCCCACACTGACCTGACGGAAGCCTTCGGACGGGTGGGCGAAGAGGGCGAGCAGGGCGACCAGGCCCGACCCGACGATGAGCGGCTGGGCGATCGCCGTGTCGCGGATCGTGTCGGCGTCCGAGACCGTCCCGTGGGCGACCAGGTCGATGCCGGTAACCGTGGACAGCCAGGCCATCCGGTCGTGGAATCCGGGCAGCTCGAGCCACGGGTTCAAGAACCCGGGGGTCTGGGCGCCCTGGCCAGGGCAGGCGATGGCAAGCACCCGTCCACTGTGGCAGGTGCCCGTGATGGAATCGTGACTCGGAAACCCACCAGTACCGCCCGGAAGGTTTGGAGGTTTCCTACAACCTGACCCTTGAGGCTCAGGCCTCGAGGCCGGCTCGCCAGGCAGGTGGCTCCGGTCGTGCCAGGTGGCCGAGTGCCAAGGCCAGGCGCACGGCATACGCGTCCCGAGGATGCGTGAGGTCGTACCCGGTGAGCTCGCTGATCCGGCCCAGCCGGTAGCGGACCGTGTTGGGGTGGACGAACAGCAGCCGGGCGGCGGCCTCCAAGCCACCGGTGTCCAGGAACACCGAGCTGGTGTGCGCGAGAGCTGGGTTGGCGCGCAGCGGGTTTGCGATGCGCTCGACGAGGACGCGCCGGGCGCGCTCGTCGCCGATCAGCACGCGTTCGGGCAGCAGCTCGTCGGCGTGGACCGGCCGTGGCGCTTCTGGCCACGCAACGGCCGCCGAGAGTCCGTTCAGCGCAGCGCGGGCGGACCTCCCGGCGGCGAACAGGTGAGGGACAGTCGGCCCGACGACGATCGGCCCGTCCCCGAAGTCGTCGGCCATCTTGGTCACGATGTCAAAGGGGGCCGCTCGAACCGCCGACGACGATGACTAGGCGCCGTCCCTGCACCGCGGCAAGCGCCTCAACACCCAGCCGTTCGGCCGTGCGACGGAACAAGTCGACAGCGAATGTCCTACTGCCGGAGGGAGTCTGTCCTGCGGCGACCGTCACGTCCGACACGGAGCCCCAGCCGAGCGCCGTCGCCCGGGACTGCATCGAGTCGTCGGCCTCGCCGCGCAGCACGGCGTCGACGACGAGCGCCTCCAGTCGCGCGTCCCACTTGCCGCGCGACTCGGCGGCGCGGGCGTAGATCTCCGCGGCACCGAAGGCGATCTCGCGCGAGTAGCGCAGGACCGCTTCACGCAGCCGGACCCGCTCGGCGTCGTCCTCGGCGACCTGGTCCACCTCGTCCTCGACGGTGTCGACGACCGACCGGATCAGATCGAGCGTGTGCTGCAGGGTGATCGCCGACGTGAGCTCGCGCGGTGCCGTGCCGAAGACGTTCGCCGCCACCGGCTGGCGCCCTTGCTCGTCCTGCAGCCAGGAGACGAAGGCGGCGATCCCAGCCTGCGAGACCAAACCGATCCACGACCGCACGTCTGCCGGCAGGGCGCGGTACCACTCGTGGCTGGTCTCGATTCGCCGGATCGCGGCCTGGGACAACGCGCCCGCGTGCCGCTCCATGGCCTGGCGGGTGGCCGGGCTGGGTCGGCGTCGCTCGGCGGTCACCAGGGCAGTCTATTTGTATGCCGTCCACAAGGCGTTGCGGCCGGATGCCCGCCGGTCAGTCGGTGCCCAGCTCCATCGCCGCGCGGTCGAGCGCCTGCTCCTCGCCTTCCTCAGTCACCTGCGGGTTGGCGGCGATGGCCTCCGCGCCACCGGGCTCCAGCTGGCCGATGAGCTCGGCGTGCCCGCCGGTGAGCTGACCCTGTGCGGCATACAGCTCGAGCTTGCTGCGGGTGTCGGCGATGTCGAGGTTGCGCATGGTGAGCTGGCCGATCCGGTCGACGGGGCCGAACGCGGCATCCTCGGTGCGCTCCATGGACAGCCGGTCGGGGTGGTAGGAGAACCCCGGGCCGCGGGTGTCCATGATCGAGTAGTCGTCGCCGCGACGCAGCCGCAGCACGACCTCGCCGGTCACCGCCGCGGCGACCCACCGCATGAGCGACTCGCGCAGCATGAGCGCCTGCGGGTCGAACCAGCGCCCCTCGTAGAGCAGCCGGCCCAGCCGGCGCCCCTCGGTGTGGTAGTTGGCGATGGTGTCCTCGTTGTGGATCGCGGCCACGAGGCGCTCGTATGCCGCGAAGAGCAGTGCCATCCCCGGCGCCTCGTAGATGCCGCGGCTCTTGGCCTCGATGATGCGGTTCTCGATCTGGTCGGCCATGCCCAGCCCGTGCCGGCCGCCGATGGCGTTCGCCTCGTGCACCAGCTCGACGGGGGAGGTGAACTCGCGCCCGTTGATCGAGACTGGCGTGCCCTGGTGGAAGGCGATCGTCACGTCCTCGGTCGGGATGGTGACGCCGGAGTCCCAGAACCGCACGCCCATGATCGGCTCGACGATCTCGATCGACGTGTCCAGGTGCTCCAGGCGCTTGGCTTCGTGGGTGGCGCCCCAGATGTTCGCGTCGGTCGAGTAGGCCTTGTCGACGCTGTCGCGGTAGGGCAGCCCGTGTGCCGCCAGCCAGGTCGACATCTCCTTGCGGCCGCCGAGCTCACCGACGAAGTCCGCGTCGAGCCACGGCTTGTAGATGCGCAGGCTGGGGTTGGCGATGAGCCCGTAGCGGTAGAACCGCTCGATGTCGTTGCCCTTGTACGTCGAGCCGTCGCCCCAGATGTCGACGTCGTCCTGGCGCATCGCCCGCACCAGCAGGGTGCCGGTGACCGCCCGGCCCAGCGGGGTCGTGTTGAAGTACTGCTTGCCGCCGGCCCGGATGTGGAACGCCCCGCACGCCATCGCCTGCAGGCCCTCGACGACGAGCGCCTCCTTGCAGTCGACGAGCCGCGACAGCTCCGCGCCGTACTGCGCCGCCCGCCCGGGGACCGACTCGATGTCCGGTTCGTCGTACTGGCCGATGTCAGCGGTGTAGGTGCAGGGGATGGCGCCCTTGTCGCGCATCCAGGAGACCGCGACCGACGTGTCGAGCCCGCCGGAGAAGGCGATGCCGACGCGTTCGCCGACGGGCAGCGAGGTGAGGACCTTGGACACGCCGGCCAGCCTAGTGACACTCGACCGGTATGCCGTGGCCTCACCGAGCGTTGCGGACGGGGTGGCTGGGCACCCGGTACTCGCGGACCACGACGTCCTCGTCGTGGACCCACGCCTGTGTCGCCGTGCCGGGCGGTTGGGTCAGCAGGTACTTGCCGCCGCGCTCCAGGACGATGGCCGTCGTCGTGGGCTGGGTTCGGCGTGGTGGCGACGGTGCTGACCTGCACACACGGTGCGTCGACCGGCGCAGGGACGAGCAGCGCTACCGCCGAAGACCATCTCGGGCAGCACGCCGACCCTCGAGGGGTCGTCGACGACGAGGTACTCCTTTTCGTCGTGCTCCACCAGCTGCCGATCCCCGTCTTCGGTGACGACGTAGCGGCCGTTGCGGGCCCGTTCGGGCTCAATGCGGGGTCCTCGTTGGGTGACGTACGTCATGGGGTCGTACTCGAGCAAGGGAACATCCGGCATCGGCAGCCGTGCGGAGGCGGAACCCAGGACCGCCCGGACGCCGAGCCGCTCGGGCCGCTCGACCGCAAACACCAAGTGCAGGGTGTCGAGCGCAGCAGCGGCAAGCTGGCGGGCAGTGGCGGGGGTCGGCCATCGCCAGCACACCCACCCGCCTGGCACCGAGTCAGTGTCCAGCCAGCCCAGCGCCCGCAGGGCCGCCGCCCGCTCGGCACCGCCCCGACGGGTGCTCGGCAGATGGCGGTCGTCCGGAACCTCCAGTTCGAGCTCACCGTCGTCGCGTCGCCGGCTCAGCCGGGCCGTCACTCCTGACGGGCGCCACTCGCGCAGGGTCAACACCCCGTCACGCGGCAGCACCGACAGCTCACCCTCCAGCGCCGCGCGCAGTTCGTCCCAGGAGAGCGGTGGATGCATCGGGTCGACGAGGGTCGGCCGGGGAGCGACCTGCGGTGGCCCGGGTCCAATCGGAGGGCCGCCAACTTGGTCTCCGCACGCTCCTGCATCGCCGCCACCCGCTCCGACGGGGCGAAGCGAGCCACGTCGGACAGGTGCTCGGCATCCTGCAGCTGGGCCCCGAGCTCCTTCCTGCGGTAGCCGTCGGTGTCCCCGGCGATCAACCGGCGGATCTCCTCCGGGGCCCGAACGGCATACGGCTGGGCCGCGGCAGGGTCCAGCGCCAGCTGCCACGCCGCCGCCTCGATGTACCGGTTCGCCCGCGCAAGCAGGTTGCGCTCGATCAGGGTCGTCCACGCGGGCCCGCAGGAGCGCCGCGGCGCCTTCGGCTGCCGGCTGAACCGATTCCACCAGCAGCAGGCCCGGTCCCAGCGCGGCACCGGCGATCAGTCGCCTCGCGTCCGGTGAGCGCAATGACGGCACGTACACAGAGATGCCGCGGCCGAGTGTCAGGTGATCGACTCCGTCCAGCAGGTCGACAACGCACACGTACACCCGCCCGCTGGTGCCCGGATCACGCGACCGGTTGAGCGTCACGAGGTCGAGCAGCCACGGGCTGCGGCGCCGCACGAGCGAGAGCCCTGCCCCCTTGCCGCGAGGTTCCCAGCCCCCGCCGAGGTCGTCGAGCAGCAGCTGCGCGTGCGCGGCCCACAGCGCCGCCAGGGTGGGCGGCTTGCGGTCCGCCGGGCGCAGCTGCTGCAACCGGGCCTGCAGCCACGGCGGGGGCGCGACCAGCCCGTGCGCGATGACCGCCAGGTCGTCCGGGTCCGGCCAGCCTCCGGGCCAGGGGTCGGACTGCGGTGTCGACGACGAAGGACTCGACCCGGGCCGGGGTGAGAACGCAGGTGACGACGAACGCCCGTGACCCGTGCGCCCGGTACCGCTGCTGCAACCGGTCCAGCACCTGGTGCAGCTGCAGCGAACGCGGCGGCCGCACCTCGGACCCGTCGGGCAGCTCGAAGACGACGTCTTCCTTGAAGCCGACCCCGACGTCCCGCGCGACCATCCTGGCTCGGCGCCACGACCAGTCCGTACCCCCGGCTCGGATCAGCCGGGCTATCGCGTCGGCAAAGGGCGCCAGCTCCCGCGCCGGCGGCGTGCGGTCACTGGATCCGGTCATCGAGACCACCTCAGCTTGGCAGCACCGTCCCGCTCAGAACCGTGTCTGGCGGCGAGAGCGGTCCACTCCACATGGTGACGTTCGAGCACGGCACAACGGTATGCGCGGCAACCTACCGTCGTTGCCCGGGCGTACCCTGGCGGGGGTTGGGCTGTCCTCCGTGCAGCCGGCGTGCGGTTGGCGCGGCGGGAAGGGGCACCTGATGGCGCAGTCGAGGGGAGACCGAGTGGAGCAGTTGAGCCTCGGGGTCATGGCCCGCTCGCTCAAGGAGAACGAGCGCCGGCTTCCGATCCATCCTGACCACCTCGGTCGGATTCCCGATGACCTGCGGGAGAGGATCTATCTCGAAGGCGGCTACGGGGATCGTTTTGGGGTGTCCGATGACCAGTTGAAGCGTTGGGTCGGCGGCCTGAGGACCCGCGAGCAGCTCATCCAGGAGTGCGACGTCATCCTGCAACCCAAACCGCTGCTCAGTGAGATCGCTGGTCTGCGGGTGGGGCAGGTCCTGTGGGGGTGGCCGCACTGCGTCCAGGACCAGGAGCTCACCCAGGTCGCGATCGACCGGCAGCTCACGCTGATCGCCTTCGAGGCGATGAACCACTGGAACAGAGACGGCTCGTTCAAGCTGCACGTGTTCCACAAGAACAACGAACTTGCCGGCTATTGCTCGGTGCTGCACGCGATGCAGCTCGCCGGATCCACCGGTGACTACGGGCGTCGGCTGCGCGCCGCGGTGATTGGCTTCGGTGCGACCGCCCGAGGAGCAGTGACGGCGCTGAACGCGCTCGGTGTGCATGAGGTTGACGTCCTCACCCGCCGGGAAACCACGGCGGTGGCCGCGCCGATTCATTCCGCACGGATCGTGCACTTCGACACCGACGCCACACCATCGCGAGCCAGCCACGCGGTCACCGAGCAGGGCATGGTCCCCCTGGCACGGTTCCTCGCCCTGCACGACGTCGTGGTCAACTGCGTGCTGCAGGACACCGATGCCCCGCTCACGTTCATGACCGCCATGGACCTTGCGGACATGACCCCAGGCAGCCTGATCGTCGACGTCTCCTGCGACGAGGGCATGGGATTCAGCTGGGCGCGCCCGACAACCTTCGAGGACCCCACGTTCGTGGTCGGTGACAACGTGCTGTACTACGCCGTTGACCACAGCCCGTCGTACCTGTGGAACTCGGCCACCTGGGAGAACAGCGAGGCACTGCTGCCCTTCCTGCGCACGGTGCTGGGTGGACCTGCCGCGTGGGACACCGACCCAACGATCCGACAAGCCATCGAGATCCGCGACGGGGTCATCCACAATCCCGCCATCTTGTCCTTCCAGGGCCGAGCGCCAAAGCACCCCCACTGGCCTCTGGCAACCTGAGCGCCGCGAGCTTCGTCGACGGACGCCAAGCGTGTCAGGCTGACCGCTTGCCACCAGGGCAGCCCAGCCGTTTCCACTCCGCCGGGCGCAGAACCACGTGCAGCACATCCTGACCAAGCTCGGCTTGTCCAACCGAAGCCAGATCACCGCCTGGGTCGCCGGACACCATGAGTACCGCATTTGAGTAGTTCGGCTGATGCCGTACGCCCCGGATCCTCCTACCGTCGAACCGACAGCTAGGACATATGTGACACCGTTTCGATCATGGAAGGTCGCGTCCGATGAGACTCCCACCGCTGACCGACCCGGAGCTGGCCCCGTTCCTTCGCGAGGGCTTGTGGGTCGCGAAGATCGCCACCCACAACCCGGACGGGACCGTGCGGATGACTCCGCTGACCTACGCCGTCGGCGAGGACGACGAGATCATCTTCTCGACCTGGCAGGACAGCACCGCGGTGCGCAACCTCCAGCGGAACCCGGAAGCATCGGTCCTCATCGACAAGGTCGACCAGCCGTACGCGGGAGTCCACTACATCGGGACGGCCGACACCGGCCCGGAGCAGCTCACCCCCGAGCAGTACGCCCAGCTCTTCGGCCGCTACATCGGCGACTTCGAGCAGGCCGCGCGGTCCTACGAGGTGATGAACAGCCTGGGACTGGGCCCGCGCTACTCCATCCGCTTCCGCCCCCGAACCAAGGTCACCTGGGACTTCGGCAAGATCCCCAGAGGGTGACTGCCGTCGGGTGCGGGAGGGCGTGCCAAGCCGCACGGCATACCAGCCGTCTAGGCGTCGCCTCCCGTGTTGCCGGACGCTCCGGCGCGCACGTCGAGCAGCTGGTACTTCTCGGCGGCCCGCAACGCCAGGCTGGGGTCGATCTCGCCGCGCTGACCGAGCACCTGCAGGGTGCGCACCGCGAGCGACGGCCCGTCGATGTGGAAGTAGCGCCGAGCCGCGGCGCGCGTATCGGCGAAGCCGAAGCCGTCGGCACCGAGGGACACGAAGTCGCCCGGCACCCACTGGGCGATCTGGTCCTGCACGGCCCGCATGTAGTCCGACGTCGCGAGCACCGGACCGGAGGTCGCCGACAGGCGCTGCGTGACGTAGGGGACTCGGGTCTCCTCGGTCGGGTGCAGGAAGGCGTGCTCGTCGCAGGCCAGCCCGTCGCGGCGCAGCTCGCCCCACGAGGTCACCGACCAGACGTCGGCCGCGACGCCCCAGTCGGTGGCGAGCAGCTCCTGGGCCTCCAGCGCCCACGGCGACCCCGACGCCAGAAGCGAGCAGCTGGGCAGGGACGCCCTCACCCCCGGCCGGGCGCAGCAGGTACATGCCCTTGACGATCCCCTCGACGTCGACGTCAGGGGGCTCGGCGGGCTGGACGTACGGCTCGTTGTAGACGGTGAGGTAGTAGATGACGTCCTCGGGCTTGTCGCCGTACATCCGGCGCAGCCCGTCCTTGACGATGTGGGCGATCTCGTACCCGTATGCCGGGTCGTACGCCACGACCGCAGGGTTCGTCGACGCCAGCAGCGGCGAGTGCCCGTCGGCGTGCTGGGTCCCTTCGCCGGTCAAGGTGGTGCGGCCCGCGGTCGCCCCGATGAGGAACCCGCGCGCCATCTGGTCGGCGGCCGACCAGATGCCGTCGCCAGAGCGCTGGAAGCCGAACATCGAGTAGAAGACGTAGACCGGGATCATCGGCTCGCCGTGCGTCGAGTAGGACGTGCCGACGGCCTGGAAGGCCGCGACGGAGCCCGACTCGTTGATGCCCATGTGCAGCAGCTGCCCGTCGGTGGCCTCGCGGTAGGTGAGCATGAGGTCCAGGTCGACGGGCGTGTAGTTCTGCCCGTGCGGGTTGTAGATCTTGATCGTCGGGAAGAACGAGTCCATGCCGAAGGTGCGCGCCTCGTCCGGGATGATCGGCACGATCCGCTTGCCGAACTCCTTGTCCCGCACCAGGTCCTTGAGCAACCGCACGAAGGCCATCGTCGTGGCGACGTTCTGCTTGCCCGAGCCCTTCTTGGCCGCCGCGTATGCCGAGTCGTCCGGCAGTTTCACCGGGGTGTACGACCGAGCGGCGGGACGGCAACGGCCCGCCGAGCTTCTTGCGGGCCTCGCGCATGTACATCAGCGCCGGGTCGGTGTCGCTGGGGCGGTAGTACGGCGGCTGGTACGGGTCGGCCTCCAGCTGCGCGTCGGTGACCGGGATGTGCAGGGTGTCGCGGAAGCCCTTGAGGTCCTCGAGGGTGAGCTTCTTCATCTGGTGGGTGGCGTTGCGCCCGGCGAAGTGGGTGCCGAGCGACCAGCCCTTGACCGTCTTGGCCAGGATGACCGTCGGCTGGCCGGTCTGCTTCATCGCGGCGTCGTACGCGGCATACACCTTGCGGTAGTCGTGGCCGCCCTCGCTTGAGCTTCCACCAGATGTCGTCGTCGCTCCAGCTCTCCACGAGGGCCTTGGTCCGCGAGTCGCGCCAGAAGAAGTGCTCGCGCACGTACTTGCCGTCGTTGGCGCGGAAGGTCTGGTAGTCCCCGTCGACGGTCGAGTTCATGATGTTGACGAGGGCGCCGTCGCGGTCGGCCGCCAGCAGCGGGTCCCAACCGCGGCCCCAGATGACCTTGATGACGTTCCAGCCGGCGCCGCGGAAGAAGGCCTCGAGCTCCTGGATGATCTTGCCGTTGCCGCGGACCGGCCCGTCCAGGCGCTGCAGGTTGCAGTTGATGACGAAGGTGAGGTTGTCCAGCTCGTCGTTGGCCGCCGTGTGCAGCAGCCCGCGCGACTCGGGCTCGTCCATCTCGCCGTCGCCGAGGAACGCCCAGACGTGCTGCTCACTGGTGTCCTTGATCCCGCGGTTGTGCAGGTACTTGTTGAACTGCGCCTGGTGGATCGCGTTCATCGGGCCCAGGCCCATCGACACCGTGGGGAACTGCCAGAAGTGCGGCATCATCCGCGGGTGCGGGTAGGACGGCAGGGCGCGCACCCGACCGTCGACGAGGTGGCTGCGTTCCTGGCGGAAGCCGTCCAGGTCGGTCTCCTCGAGAGTGCCCTCGAGGAAGGCCCGCGCGTACATGCCGGGAGCGGCATGCCCCTGGAAGAAGACCTGGTCGCCCCCGCCGGGGTGGTCGGGTCCGCGGAAGAAGTGGTTGAGGCCGACCTCGTACAGCGTGGCCGCCGACGCGTAGGTGGAGATGTGCCCCCCGACGGCGATGCCCGGGCCGCTGGGCACGGTGGACCATGATCGCGGCGTTCCAGCGGATCCAGCGGCGGTAGGACTTCTCGACCGCCTCGTCACCCGGGAACCACGGCTCGTCCTCGGGGCCGATGGTGTTGATGTAGTCGGTGGCGGTGAGCGACGGCACCCCGATGTTGGACTGGCGGGCCCGCTCCAGCAGCTTGAGCATGATGTAGCGCGCGCGGGTTCGGCCCTGCTCGTCGACGACTCCGTCGAGGGAGTCGAGCCACTCCTGGGTCTCGTCAGGGTCGGTGTCCGGGAGCTGGCTGGGGATGCCGTTGAGGATCGGTCCGGAGCTGCTGCTGCCTGGCACGGTAGGGTCCTTTCTCGGGTCTTCCGTCACCATCCTCTACCCGATCTGTGTCCCGCGTCACGGTCGGGCCGAGCCGTCTCGCCGAGCGGCTCTAGCTACTGACGGGTATGCCGGTGGGCCGCTGCCCGATCAGTTTGGTCACATCCCTCCACACGAGCGGTCCCGTTTGCCAGACTGGGGAGCACGGCTTCGGACGGGACGAGGCCCCGTGGAAAGGACGGTCTGGTGTCTGGGACGGCGAAGGCCGCAACCGTGAGCGTTGCGCTCGCCAAGCTGGGCTTCGCAGCCGGTCAGGTGGTCCAGGAGCTTGGGTGGGACGAGGACACCGACGACACGCTGCGGTTCGGGATCGAGGACCTCACCGGGACCGAGCTGGAGGACGAGCTGTACGCCGACGGTGCCGACGCCGTGCTCATCTGGTTCCGTGACGGCGACGACGACCTGCCCGACACCCTGGTCGACGCTCTCACCTACCTGGTGGAGGGCGGCTTCCTCGTCCTGTGCACGCCGAGGTCCGGCCAGCGCGGCCACGTGGACGCCAGCGACGTCGAGGACGCCGCCGTGGCCGCGGGGCTGCACACGGCGGGCAGCGCCGCGGTGTCACCAGCGTGGGCGGCCACCCGCATGGTCGCGCCGAAGTCACAGCGGCGGTGAGTACCGGTTTGGTGGCGCAGCCGGTGTCACCGACCTTTGGCAGACTGTCGGGTATGACCACACCGGCCGTCGGTGAGCTGGCCCCTGACTTCACACTGCCGGACCAGCACGGCGTCCCGACGACGCTGTCGCACATGCGGGGTTCGCTGGTCGCGCTGGTGTTCTACCCGTTCGCCTTCTCCGGCACCTGCACCGGGGAGCTGCGCCAGATCCGTGACGGGCTCGAGGACTTCCAGCACGACGGCATACAGGTCCTGACCATCTCGTGCGACCCGATGTACGCCCTGCGCGCCTGGGCAGACACCGAAGGGTACTTCTTCCCGCTCCTGTCGGACTTCTGGCCGCACGGGCAGGTGTCCCGGGCCTACGGGGTGTTCCTTCCGGACAAGGGGTTCGCCACGCGAGCGACGTTCCTGCTCGACGGTGACGGCGTCGTGCGCTGGGGCCTCATCAACCCGCCTGGCCAGGCTCGCGACTTCACCCAGTACCGCGATGCGCTGGCCCGGTTACGCTGAGACCGCACCTTCCGGGCCTGTAGCTCAGCTGGTCAGAGCACCGCGCTTACACCGCGGGTGTCGTCGGTTCGAACCCGGCCGGGCCCACTGGACGGTTCACTGGTCGGGGCGCCTGACCCGAGCGCGAAACGTCATCAGATGCGCGCATTCCCGACCATCTCCACGACCTTTCGGTTGCTCCGCGATGCGTCCTGGAGGAAGTGAAAACTCCAGGACCTTCCCGTTGCTCGACGCTACGTCGCCCGCGATGCGCGCCTATGTCAGCCGGGGTGTGGCGACGAGGGCAGCGAATCCCACTCTCCAGTAGCCAGGAACCGGCGAACCAACGCCTCGGCCGCGCGCACATCAAGGCCGCTGGCCTCGATCCACTCGTCGGAGTAGTACGTGTGGCGGTAGCGTTCGCCGCCGTCGCAGATCAGCGTCACGACGCTGCCCGTCGCTCCCGCTCGCCTCATCTCGGCGACCAGCAGCAACGCACCCCAGACGTTCGTGCCGGTGGACCCACCGACCGTCCGTCCAGTGGTCTCGGAAACCACGCGCATCGTGCCAAGGCTCGCCGCGTCAGGGACCCGGCACATGCGGTCGACCACGCTGGGCAGGAACGACGGTTCGACGATCGGGCGCCCGATGCCCTCGATCCGTGAGCCGCAGGCGGTCACGGCAGGGTCGCCCGAGGTCCAGCCGTCGAAGAACGCCGAACCTTCAGGGTCGACGACGCACAGCTGGGTGGCATGGCGCCGGTACCGGATGTAGCGCCCGATCGTCGCGCTGGTCCCGCCGGTGCCCGCCCCGACCACGATCCAGGACGGCACGGCATACCGCTCCAGCCTCATCTGCTCGTAGATGCTCTCGGCGATGTTGTTGTTGCCGCGCCAGTCGGTTGCTCGCTCCGCGTAGAGGAACTGGTCCATGTAGTGGCCGCCGGTGTCGGCGGCGATGGACCGGGCGACGTCGTAGATGGTTGCGGGGTCCTCGACCAGGGCGGACCTGCCGCCCGCGGCTTCGATCAGCTCGACCTTCTCGGGGCTGGTCCCCGTCGGCATCACGGCCACGAACGGCAGCTCGAGCAGCTGCGCGAAGTACGCCTCACTGATGGCGGTCGACCCGCTGGAGGCCTCGACGATCGTCGTGCCGCGCGTGATCCACCCGTTGGCAAGCCCGTAGAGGAAGAGCGACCTCGCCAGCCGGTGCTTGAGCGAGCCGGTCGGATGGACCGACTCGTCCTTGAGGTAGAGGTCGATCCCCCAGTCCTTGGGCAGCGGGAACACGTGCAGATGGGTGTCTGCACTGCGGTTGGCATCCGCCTCCACTCGGCGGATCGCCTCCACGAGCCAGGCCCGGTCGGTGGGCCGGCTTGCCGTCTGCGCGATGGCGTCGTGCTCGACCATGAGGGCTCCGATGGTAGCCGGGTTCCGACTGCCGTCTGCCGGTGGCGAAACGGGTCCTACACTCACGCTCCATGGAGCCTACGGAGACGGCGACGTTGCGGGACGTCGTCGACGTCCTCGAGGCGATGTACCCGCCTGCCACGGCGTTGGACTGGGACCAGGTGGGGCTGGTTACCGGTGACCTCGGCCAGCCGGTACGGCTGGTCCACCTCGCCGTCGACCCAACCATCGCGGTGATCGACGAGGCCGTCGCCGCGGGAGCGGACCTGCTGGTGACCCACCACCCGCTGCTGCTGCGCGGCATACACTCGGTCGCCACCACGAGCGCCAAGGGGTATGCCGTCACGCGGGCGGTGCGGGCCGGCCTGGCCCTCTACTGCGCGCACACGAACGCCGACCTGGCCACGCCGGGAGTGAGCGACGCCCTCGCGACTGCGTGCGGGCTGGCCCAGACCGAGCCCCTTGACCTCGAAGCGGGCCGCGCGCTGGGCCGGGTGGGCGACCTGGCCGAGCCCACGAGCCTCGGTGCCTTCGCCGAAGCGCTCGCGGCGGCGTTGCCGCCGACTGCGGCAGGTGTCCGCGTTGCCGGGGGCCGCGAGGCGTTGGTGCAGCGGGTGGCGGTCGTGGGCGGCTCTGGTGACGACCGGTTCGAGGCCGTGCGACGATGCGGCGCCGACGTGTACGTCACGGCAGACCTGCGCCACCACCCAGCGTCCGAGGCACGCGAGCAGGCCCGCGGGGGGCCGCCCTACCTCATCGACGCCGGGCACTTCGCCACCGAGTGGCTGTGGCTGGCCGGGGCGGCCGAGCGGCTGCGGCAGGGCCTCGTGGCCGGCCTGACAGGGGACAGTACGGTGGAGACCTATATCTCGACCGTGCGCACCGACCCGTGGGACTTCGTCGTCGGTGCCAACGCCGACGGAGGTGCGCCCTGTTAGCCGAACCCGCCCGGCAGGCCCGGCTGCTTGAGGTGCAGGCGCTCGATACTCGGCTCGACCAGCTCGCCCACACGCGGGCTGGGCTGCCCGAACGCAAGCAGGTGGCCGAGCTGGAGCACGAGGCGACCGTGGTGGACCGAGACCTCGCGCTGGCGCGCACGGCATACCAGGACATCCAAGGCGAGCTCGCTAAGGCGGAGGCCGACGTCCAGCTGGTCCGCGACCGGGCCGCCCGCGACCGGGCCCGGCTCGACGCAGGCACGGGCACGGCGAAGGACCTGCAGGCCCTGCAGCACGAGCTCACGTCGCTGGCGCGCCGGCAAAGCGAGCTGGAGGACCTCGAGATCGAGGTCATGGAGCGCGCCGAGGCACTGGAGAAGCGGGTGGGCGAACTCGGGACGAAGCAGCAGGCTCTGCGCGTCCAGCTCGACGAGGTCAAGGGAGCCCTCGACGAGTCGACGAGCACGCTGGACGCAGAGGCCGTGGACGTGCGGCGCAGCCGCGACCGGCTGGTGGTGGAGGTCGGCGAGGACCTGCTGGCGCTCTACGACAAGATCCGCACCGCCAGCCGCGGCATCGGCGCGGCTGAGCTGCGCCAGCGCCGGTGCGGCGGATGCCGACTCGAGCTGCACCAGGTCGACCTGGCCCGGATCAAGGCTGCGCCGCCCGACGAGGTGCTCCGGTGCGAGGAGTGCCGACGTATCCTCGTGCGCACGCCCGAGTCCGGGCTGTGAGCGGCCGACGCCGGCTGGTCGTCGAGGCCGACGGAGGCTCGCGAGGCAACCCCGGGGTGGCCGGCTACGGCGCGCTCGTCCGCGACGGTGCGTCCGGGCGCCTGCTGGTCGAGCGCGCGGCTCCGCTGGGCCTGGCCAGCAACAACGTCGCCGAGTATGCCGGCCTCATTGCCGGGCTGGAGGCGGTGCTGCGGATCGACCCGGGTGCCGACGTCGAGGTGCGGATGGACTCCAAGCTCGTCGTCGAGCAGATGAGCGGACGCTGGAAGGTCAAGCACGAGGCCATGCGGCGCTCGGCCTCCCAGGCAAGCCGGCTGTGCGCGCAGATCAGTGCGGCGGGCGGGTCGGTGCGCTTCACCTGGGTGCCGCGCGAGCGCAACCTCGCAGCCGACGCGCTGAGCAACCGTGGCATGGACGGGGAACGGATCGACCGCCAGGCGGGTTGAGGTGGCTTGCGGCCGGGCCGATAGCGCTTCGCTTCGTCCGCTGGACAGGAGGATTCCCGTTGCGGACCACGACGGTAAGTCCCCGGTCGAGCGTGGGTGAGGTTGGACGTCGGCTCCTCCGCAACGCTACCGGGGATAGGGCCGTCAGTCCCTTGGCACCCGCAGGGCCGTCGGCTACGGTCCCGGTGACGACGAGGTTCGCGAGCGTGGAGGCAGCATGTACGACGTCGGGATTGGGTCCTGGCCGGTCCGCCGGGCGCGGATGACACCCGACAAGGTGGCCGTGGTTGACCGTGGGGTGTCCACCACGTATGCCGAGCTGGCCGCGAGCACGAACCGGCTGGCCCACGGGCTGCTTGCCCTCGGGGTGCGCCGCGGGGACCGGGTCGCCTACCTCGGCTACAACGCAACGACGTTCGTCGAGACCATGTTCGCGACGGCGAAGGCCGGGGCCGTGTTCATCCCGCTGAACACCCGGCTCGTGCCACCGGAGTGGGCCTACATCCTGGTCGACAGCGGCACGAGCGTTCTGGTGTGGGATGAGCCGTTCGGCGACCGCGTCGACGAGGTGCTGGACGGCATCGCGCTCACCGCGGTGCCGCCGCGGGTCCCAGCCCCCCCACCGATGCCCGGGCTGCGCGACCTCGTCGGCGGCGGCAGAGGTCCGCTCGGCATGATGCCGCCCCCTCCCGAGCCGTGGGCACCGCCAGCGCGCGCAGAGGTCACTGCCCCGATCCCGCCGCCGGGCCCGCGGCCGGTGGCCGTCCACGGCGCCGACGGCCAGGTGTCTCTCGACGAGGTTCGGGCGATGGGCAGCGACGATCCGTTGGACCTGCAGATCGGGCTCGACGACCTCTACATGATCCAGTACACATCGGGCACGACCGGCCAGCCCAAGGGCGTGATGATGTCCCACGGCAACGTCACGTGGAACACCACGAACTCCCTGGTCGACGTGGACCTCGACGGCAACGAGGTGTCGCTGATCGTGGCGCCGATGTTCCACGCCGCCGCACTGAACCAGCAGTTCATGCCGACGTTCATCAAGGGCGGCACCCAGTACCTCGAGCAGACCTGGGACGTGGACAAGGCCTTCACGATGTTCGAGGAGCACGGCATCACGTTCTTCTGGGGCCCACCGACGATGTACCTCAACCTCATCCAGTCCCCACGGTGGGAGAGCGCCGACCTCAGCTCGCTGCGCAACTTCCAGTGCGGCGGGGCCCCGCTGCCAGAGGCGATGCTGCAGACCTTCGCCGACCGCGGCTTCGGCATCCTGCAGGGCTACGGGCTCACCGAGGCGTCCCCCGGAACGACGATGCTGCGAGCCCGTGACAGCCTTTCCAGGATCGGTTCGGCAGGCACCTCGTGCTTCTTCACCGACGTCCGGGTCGTCGACGACGACGGGCAGCCGGTCGCAGAGGGTGAGACCGGCGAGATCCAGATCCAGGGCTTCAACGTCACCAAGGGCTACTGGGGCAAGCCGCAGGCGACCAAGGATGCGATCCTGCCCGGCGGGTGGCTGCGCACCGGTGACCTGGCCCGCGTCGAGGAGGGCGGCTTCCTGTACATCGTCGACCGGCTCAAGGACATGATCATCTCCGGCGCGGAGAACATCTACCCGGCCGAGATCGAGGCGCAGATCTACACCCACCCAGCGGTGGCCGACTGCGCCGTGATCGGTGTCCCCAACGAGCGATGGGGCGAGGTCGGGCGTGCCGTCGTCGTGCTGCGGCCCGACCGGACCGCGACCGAGGCCGAGATCATCGAGCACCTGCAGGGCCGTCTGGCGCGGTACAAGATCCCCAAATCCGTCGTCTTCACCGACGCGCTGCCGCACAACGCCTCGGGCAAGCTGCTCAAGGTCCAGCATCCGAGAGCGTTACGGCGAGGGCTAGCCTCACACCCGGCGATTGCGCCGCAGCCGCCCCTTCGAGTGGAGCCTAATGGTTGCTTCCGGGCACTCGAAGCAACCGTTCGGCTCCACTCGTGACGATCTGGGCGCGTCGCTACGGGTTCATGGGTCTGCGTGCCGCCCCTACGGGTTCATCGCCTTGACGACCGTCATCGCCAGACTGATCCGGCCTCGGTCGTTGCCCAGGCCCATCGCGTTGTCGACCTCCCGCACGATGGTCCACGCCCGGGCGCGGTCCGGATCGATGCCGCCATAGTCGCAAATCGATCTCCAGGCGGCGGATCAGCGCAGTCCCGCACCGAGCCGACACCGGCGAGCTCGGCAGTCCGGTTGACCAGAGCCGGCGCGACCTCGAACGCCGGATCCCCCGCCATCGGTTTCGGGTCGATCGCCAGCCAGGGCGAGCGGCGCCCGGCCAGCACGTTGGCGAAGTGCAGGTCGGTATGCAGCAGTACCGAGTCGGCATCGCTCGGCACCGAGGTCGCGACCCAGCTGGCGGGCCTGGTCGACGAACCGTCGGGGAAGGACCGCGGGTGCCCTCGCCAGCTTCTCGCACCTGACGCGGTCTGCGTATGCCGTCAGCCTCGGCACCTGTGGTGGGGCGGGTACCCTCAGCACGCCGCAGTAGGTCGCCGATGACGGCGCACGCCTGCTCGGCCGGCATACCGTGCAGGTCGGTGTCAGGGTCGAGCCGTTCGAGCAGCAAGGCGAACCGGGACGGGTCGGCCCGCAGCAGCCGCACCGCTCCGTGGCCGCCCCACCGGCGCAGCGCCAGGTGCTCGGGTCGGGCCTCCGTGTGCGGCCAGCCCACCTTGAGCATTGCCGGACCCCCGGCCGCGCGGACCGGGATCGCGACTGAGCACGCGCCCGTGCGGACCGCCCCGTCCACGGCCAGCTCCCATTCCAGAAGAATCTCGTCTAGCAGCCGCGGCAGGGTGCGCACCCAGTCCGAGCCGCTCACCGACGACGTCCCGGACGGATCGAGCGGGTCCGGCGGCAAGCGCGCCACTCTCTCGGCGAAGGCTGCTGGGACCAGCGACGTCACCCGTCGACCAGGCCCGGGAAGGGGGTCGGTGCGCCGCCCCACTGCTGGCGCAGCACCGCCGCCTCGGCCTGCAGCCGGGCGACCTCGGTCACGGCGGGCGCACCGACCGGCAGGACCCCGAGCGGGTCGAGGCCGCGGGCGACCAGCGCGTCCAGGACGGTGAGCACCAGCCGACGCGCGTCGTCGGGCGTGGCGACGGCGAACGGCAGGCGGTAGGCGAGCGAACCGTCGTCCGCCTGCGCGCCTGCCGCCACGCGCAGCTGCCCGGCCCGGCGGTGCAGGATGTCCAGCAGCCCGAGAAACGGCGAGCGCTCGGCAGGCGGCACGCGGGCAGCGGCGACCTCCGTCGCGTAGACCGCTTCCTGGGTGGGCTCGAGCGCAGCCGGCGCCACCTCCACTGGCAGGGCCACGTGGTCCGGCCAGGTGGGTGGCGCACCGAGCAGCGTCGCCGCGCATGCCCGGTGGGCCGTGATCGCGGTAAGCAACGGCCGGTTGGCAACTGCCCCGGCCAGCTGGCTCAGCGTCGCCGGCACAACGGCCAGGACCTCGGCGGCCGCAAGCGAGGCCGGGCTGGGCTTGGCGGGCGAGCTCGCGGGTGCCGCGGGGGTGGGCGACGCGGTGGCTGTCGGGGTCGGCTCAACCACCGACGACGGGACGCCTCCGTTGCTGAGCACCCCGCGCAGGACCACCGCCTGGCGGTCGTGCTGCCCCGCCAGGGCATGGGCCAGCTCCGACCCCGAGACCGCAGTGGCCAGCGTGGAAAGCTCACGCGCCTGGCGGTAGCCCTCGATGAGCAGGGCTTCATCGTCGATGGACTTGCGCGGGATGAAGGGCACGGGCGGCGCGTCGTCCTCCAACCGCAGCCGGCACCCGCCGAGCAGGGCCACGACAGCGAACCCGCCCGCCCCCAGCCCGGCCCGCACGACGGCGCGCCGTGAAGGCGAGCCAGGTTTCGCGGAGGTGGGCACCACCCGATTTTGGCATGCCGCACACCTGCCGCTTGCGCATCCGCGCCGTCACCCAAGGCCGCGGACTTCGGGTCCACGCACGTGCACTGGGGCGCGGCTACAGTGGTGACCGCGTCGGGACGATCCAGGGCGTTCCGGCCGATTCGAGAAAAGGGCAGGAGGTGAGCCGGCGTGGTGGCCGAGCAGATCCGTACCGCGATCGAGGGTCCGCTGGCCGGCCTGGGCCTGCTCGTCGAAGACATCACCGTCTCCCCGGTGGGCCGTCGTCGGGTCATCAGGATCGCCGTGGACCGCGACCTCGCCGCGCTGGACCTGCCCGACGACGCGACACCTGTGGCGCCGCTCAGCCTCGACGAGGTCGCCGACGCGACCAGGGCGATCGAAGCCGAGCTCGAGCCGGACGACGTGAGCGGCCCGGGGCCGTTCGTCCTGGAGGTCTCCTCGCCGGGAGTGGACCGCCCGCTCACCGAGGCCCGCCACCTGCGCCGCAACGTCGGGCGGGTGGTCACAGTCCGCACCGTCGACGGTGGCGAGCTAACCGGCCGGATCCGCGCCGTGTCTGCCGAGGCGCTGCTGCTCGACTCGCCTTCAGGCGAGGTGAGTATGCCGGTCGGCCAGGTCCGCTCTGCGCGGGTTCAGGTCGAGTTCGGGCAGGTCTCCGGCGTGCAGGAGAGCGCGGAGGAGACCGCCTGATGGACATCGACCTCGCCGCCCTGCGAGCCCTCGAGCGGGAGCGCGACGTCAGCCTGGACGTTCTGATCCCCGCGATCGAGCAAGCGTTGCTCGTGGCCTACCACCGCACTCCGGGTGCATACAAGCAGGCCCGGGTCGAGCTGGACCGCAAGAGCGGACACGTCACGGTCTGGGCCCGCGAGGAAGGTGATCTGCTGCCCGCAGCCGAAGGCGAGCGGCCCGAGCGCGGCGAGCCGGGCCCCGAGTTCGACGACACCCCGGCCGGATTCGGTCGGGTCGCCGCGTCGACCGCCCGCCAGGTCATCGTCCAGCGGCTTCGTGATCTCGAGGACGAGGCGATCCTCGGGGACTTCCGAGGCCGCGAAGGGGACATCGTTTCCGGGGTCATCCAGCAAAGCGCCGACCCACGCAACGTCCTGGTCGACTTCGGCTCGGTCGAGGGACTGCTGCCTGCGGCCGAGCAGGTGCCCGGCGAGGTCTACCGCCATGGAGACCGGCTGCGCTGCTACGTGGTCAGTGTCAAGCGCGGTCCCAAAGGCCCGCAGATCGGCCTGTCGCGGACCCACCCGAACCTCGTCAAGACCCTCTTCAAGCTCGAGGTCCCCGAGATCGCCGACGGCAGCGTCGAGATCGCCGCACTTGCTCGCGAGGCGGGCCACCGCACCAAGATCGCGGTGCGCGCGACGGTGTCGGGCGTCAACGCCAAGGGGGCGTGTATCGGCCCGATGGGGGCCCGGGTCCGGGCCGTCATGACCGAGCTGCACGGCGAGAAGATCGACATCGTCGACTTCTCCGATGACCCCCGCCAGTTCGTGGCGGCCGCGCTGTCGCCGGCGCGGGTCCAGTCGGTGCAGGTCGTCGATCCCGACCTGCGCAAGGCACGGGTCGTCGTCCCCGACTACCAGCTGTCCCTCGCCATCGGCAAGGAAGGTCAGAACGCCCGCCTTGCCGCAAAGCTGACCGGATGGCGCATCGACATCCATCCGGACACGCCCGGATGCTGCCGGACCCGAGAAAGCCGCCGAAGGCCCGAGGCGGGTCTAGGGCAGCCGTGGCCGCTTCGACAGGGTAGACTGGTGGGGACCGACCGGACTGGACTCCGGGCAACGGAGCTGGCCACCCCGGAAGGGCGAGAGCCAAATCGGACGTGCATCGGCTGCCGGCGCAAGGATAGCTGGTCGGTTCTCGTGCGAGTGGTCGCGGTGAAGGGCGAGGCGGGCACCACCCGAATCGTGGCGGACCCGCGGCATCGGATGCCGGGGCGCGGCGCATGGCTGCACCCCAGCTCCCAGTGCCTCGAGAACGCCGTCCGGCGACGGGCGTTCGCGCGAGCCCTGCGGCTAAGGGGCGGCGCGGACCTCAGTGCCGTCACGGCATACCTCGAGACCAGCTCGCCGGGCGCCCCACGGCACCAACACCAACACGACCAGAAGGCGGGTCAGACGCTGATGAGCACCCGATGAGAACTCAGCGATGAGCAAGCCCCACTAGCGGTCCGTGCGCGAAGGCAGCAGCCTTCGCAAGCCCGGACCAAGGAGAAGGAGAAGCGTGGCCAAGGTCCGGGTATACGAGCTCGCCAAGGAGCTCGGGGTGGAGAGCAAGGCGTTGCTGGCCCACCTGAAGGAGCAGGGCGAGTTCGTGCGGTCGGCATCCTCGACCATCGAGCCCCCTGTCGTACGCAAGATCAGAGAGACCTGGGCGAGCGCTGCGCCCGCCAAGTCCGCACCAGTCGTTGCCAACGGTGTCTCGGCGGCTCCCGCAGCGGCAGCCAAGACCCCAGCCGCAGCCAAGACCACAGCGGCAGCCAAGACCACGGCGGCAGCCAAGACCACAGCGGCAGCTGCGCCGAGCCCCGCCCCGGCGCAGCCGGCGCCGGCGCCCGCCGCAGCGGCACCCGCCAGCGCGCCTGGCCAAGCGCCGTCGGTGGCGCCTGCCCCCGCTGCGGCCTCCACGACGAGCGCACCGGCCCAGCCGGCACCTGCCCGGCCGGCCGCCTCCGCTGCCCCGGCTGCCCCAAAGGCACCGACGCAACCCAGCCCCGCCCCCGGACCGCGTCCGTCCGCGCCCGATGGCAGCCCGCGTCCAGACGGCGCTGCCAGCGCGCTCGACCCCCCGCCCGGGCCAGCCCAGGCCGGGCAACAACCCCTTCGCCCCCAGCCAAGGCATGGGGCGCGCGCCGAGCGCCCGTGAGGGGTCACCACGCCCGGGTAACAACCCGTTCGCCCCCAGCCAGGGTATGCCGCGTCCCCAGTCCCGGCCCGGAGCCGCTGGCCCGGGTGGCCCCCGCCCCGGTGCTGCTGGCCCGGGTGGTCCTCGCCCCAGTGGTCTGCGCCCGAACCCCGGGATGATGCCCGACCGCGCCGCCATCGGCCGACCCGGCGCCCGTCCGGGAGCGGGCGCCCGACCCGGCGCTGGCGGTCGGGCCGGAGCTGGCGGGCGACCCGGCGGTCCTGGCGCCGGTGGCGGCGGCTTCGGTGGTCGTCCTGGTGGCCCGGGCGGTCGAGGCGGCACTCAGGGTGCTTTCGGCCGCGGCGGTGGCCGCCCGGTCCGCGGGCGCAAGTCCAAGCGGGCCAAGCGCCAGGAGTTCGAGCAGATGCAAGCGCCGACGATCGGTGGTGTGACCGTCCCCCGGGGCGACGGCACCACGGTCGTTCGGGTGCGGCGGGGTTCGTCGCTGAGCGACTTCGCCGACAAGATCAACGCCAACCCGGCGTCGCTGGTCACCGTGCTCTTCCATCTCGGCGAGATGGCCACGGCAACCCAGTCGCTCGACGAGGACACCTTCAAGCTGCTCGGGGCCGAGCTGGGCTACGACGTGCAGGTCGTCTCGCCCGAGGACGAGGAGAAGGAGCTGTTCGCCTCCTTCAACATCGACCTCGACGAGGAGTTCGACCAGGACGAGGAGGAGCTCGAGCCGCGCCCGCCGGTGGTCACCGTGATGGGCCACGTCGACCACGGCAAGACCAAGCTGCTCGACGCGATCCGCTCGGCCAACGTCATCGCCACGGAGGCCGGGGGCATCACCCAGCACATCGGTGCCTACCAGATCACCACCGAGCACGAGGGCGTGGAGCGGGCCATCACCTTCATCGACACTCCTGGCCACGAGGCGTTCACCGCCATGCGGGCCCGGGGGGCGAAGGTGACCGACATTGCCATCCTTGTCGTGGCCGCTGACGACGGGGTCATGCCGCAGACGATCGAGGCGCTCAACCACGCCCAGGCTGCCGACGTGCCGATCGTCGTGGCGGTCAACAAGATCGACAAGGAGGGGGCCAACCCCGACAAGATCCGCCAGCAGCTCACCGAGTACAACCTCGTCGCCGAGGAGTACGGCGGCGACACGATGTTCGTCGATGTGTCCGCGCGCGAGAAGACCAACATCGACGGGCTGCTCGAAGCGGTCCTGCTCACCGCCGACGCGGCCCTGGACCTGCGCGCCAACCCGCACACCGACGCTCGTGGGGTGGCCATCGAGGCCAACCTCGACCGCGGCCGCGGGGCCACCGCCACCGTGCTGGTGCAGCAGGGCACGCTGCACGTCGGAGACGCGATCGTGGCGGGCTCCGCCCACGGGCGGGTGCGGGCCATGCTCGACGAGGCAGGCACCCACCTCACCGAGGCCACCCCCTCGCGCCCCGTCCAGGTCCTCGGGTTGTCCTCGGTGCCTCGGGCCGGCGACACCTTTGTCGTCGCGCCCGACGACCGCACCGCCCGGCAGATCGCCGAGAAGCGCGAAGCGGCCGACCGGCAGGCCTCGCTGGCCAAGGCCCGCAAGCGGATCAGCCTCGAGGACCTCAACGAGGCGCTGGCCGCAGGCAAGGTCGAGACCCTCAACCTCATCCTCAAGGGCGACGTATCCGGTTCGGTCGAAGCCCTGGAGGATGCCCTCCTGCAGATCGACGTCGGCGAAGGCGTCGACCTGCGGATCATCGACCGGGGTGTCGGCGCGATCACGCTGAACAACATCAACCTCGCGATGGCCTCCAACGCGGTCATCATCGGGTTCAACGTGCGTGCCGAGGGTCAGAACGCCGAGGTCGCCGATCGTGAAGGGATCGAGATCCGCTACTACACGGTCATCTACCAGGCGATCGAGGAGATCGAGGCCGCCCTCAAGGGCATGCTCAAGCCCGAGTTCGAGGAGGCCCAGCTCGGCACCGCCGAGATTCGCGAGATTTTCCGGTCGTCCAAGTTCGGCAACATTGCCGGGTCGCTCGTTCGCTCGGGGGAGATCCGCCGCGGCGCCAAGGCCCGCATCCTGCGCGGCGGCACCGTCGTGGGCGACAACGTCGAGATCGCCGGGCTGCGCCGGTTTAAGGACGATGTGACGGAGGTCCGCGAGGGCTACGAGTGCGGCATCAACCTCGGGTCGTTCAACGACCTGCAGCTGGAGGACGTCATCGAGACCTACGAGCTGCGCGAGAAGCCGCGCGTGTAAGTGGTATGCCGTGCGCCGTCCCTGGGCGGGGGCTGGCGCCCGTCTGTGGAGGTATATCCGAACGGTGGAGGTGTCAACGGGCGCAAGAGCGCTCGGTATCACCTCCAACCGACTAGCGTGTCTTGACCGGGAGGGGAGTGTCATGGCTGATCCGGCGCGGGCACGCAAGGTCGCCGAGCGGATCAAGGCGATCGTGGCCGAACAGCTGGAGTACCGCGTCAAGGATGCCCGGCTGGGCTTCGTCACGGTCACCGACGTCCGAGTGACCGGAGACCTGCAGCACGCCACGGTCTTCTACACCGTCTTCGGCACCGATGAGGAGCGCGCCAGGACGGCCGCGGCGCTTGAGTCGGCCAAGGGCAAGATCCGCTCATCTCTGGGCCAGCTCGGCATCCGGCTGACCCCGTCGATCGAGTTCGTTGCCGATGCGTTGCCCGAGGGCGCCGCCCACCTGGAGGAGCTGCTGGCGGCCACCAAGGCCCGGGACGCCGAGCTGGCCCGCGAGGCCGAAGGCAAAGCACCCGCCGGCGACCCCGACCCGTACCGCCGGCCCGCTGAGGAGAGCGGCTCTGCGGTCAACACCGAGGGCTGAGCGACTCGTGGCCAGCGGTGACGGGCTGCTCAACGTCGACAAGCCCGCCGGGTGGACCAGCCACGACATCGTCGCCAAGGTCCGCCGGCTGGCCGGAACTCGCCGGGTCGGCCACGCCGGCACGCTCGACCCGATGGCCACGGGAGTGCTCGTCGTCGGGGTCGGGCGAGGAACCCGGCTGCTCAGCTTCCTGGTCGGGTGCGACAAGGCCTACACGGCAACCATCCGGCTGGGGCAGTCGACCACCACCGACGACGCCGACGGTGGCGTGACCGCGACGTCGGACGTGAGTGAGGTGACTGCCGGCGAGGTCTGCGCCGCCGTTGCCGCGCTGACCGGACCCTACGAGCAGGTCCCGTCCACCGTGAGTGCGATCAAGGTTGGCGGGAAGCGGGCCTATGCGAGGGTGCGGGCTGGGGAGCGGGTCGACCTCGCGGCCCGGCCCGTGGTGGTGCACCGGTTCGACGTCCTCGAGACGGCGACGGCCACGGCATACCGCCCGGAGGGCACCGAGGCCACCGTGCTGGACGTTGACGTCGCGGTGGAGGTCTCCACCGGCACATACGTCCGGGCGCTCGCGCGCGACCTGGGGACGACCCTGGGCGTCGGCGGGCACCTCACCCGGCTGCGGCGCACGAGGGTCGGCCGTTACGGCGTCGCGGCGGCCTGCGACCTGGCCGAGCTCGAGGGTCGTGGCGCCGAAGGCCTGCCGCTGGTGAGTCTCGCCGACGCGGCCCGGGCCCAGTTCCGGGTGCACGAGCTCACCGCTGAGGAGGCGGTAGCCCTCTCCCACGGCCGTCGCATCGCCTCGCTGGAGCGGGGCGCGGCCGGCGCTTCGGCGGTCGCCGGGATCGGGCCCGACGGTAGGCTCGTCGCCATGCTCGACGAGTCCGGCCCGCAGGCTAGGGCCCATGTCGTGTTTGCACCTGCGGGTTCGTAGAGTGTCCCCCGTGCTGGTGTGGACCGGGATGGGGGAGGTCCCCAAGGACATCGGGCCCTCCGTGGTCACCTTAGGGAACTTCGACGGGGTACATCGCGGGCACCGGGCCGTGCTCAACACCGTCGTCGCGCAGGGCACTGCGTTGCAGCTGATGTCCATCGCGGTGACCTTCCACCCGCACCCCATCGCCGTGCTGCGCCCGGACCTCGCCCCGCCCATGATCTCCTCGCTTCGTCAGCGGATTGGGCTGCTGGAGGCAACCGGCCTCGACGCGGTCCTCGTCCTCGAGTTCACGAAGGAGTTCGCCGCGCAGACGCCGGAGGAGTTTGTCACCAGCGTGTTTGTCGATGCGCTCGGTGCAGACCTCGTCGTCGTCGGCGAGGACACCCGGTTCGGCGCTCGCAACAGCGGCTCGGTCGACACCCTGCGCGAGCTCGGCCAGAGGCTGGGCTTCCGCGTCATCGTCCTGGAGGACATCGGTGAGGGGGGCCGATGGTCGTCCTCACGCGCCCGAGATATGGTCGCGGCCGGCGACGTGCGGGGCGCAGCGGAGGTGCTCGGCCGACCGCACCGGGTCGACGGTCTGGTCGTGCACGGCGACCACCGCGGCCGGCTGCTCGGCTTCCCCACGGCCAACCTTGGCGGCGACGTCGACGGCATGGTGCCCCAGGACGGGGTGTATGCCGGGTGGCTCACCAGGCTGGACCGGCCGGCGGGCTCACTTGACCGGGTGCTGCCGGCGGCGATCTCTATTGGCACCAACCCGACGTTCCACGGGGTGGGCCGCCGGGTCGAAGGCTATGTGCTGGATCGCACGGACCTGGAGCTCTATGGAGAGCGGATCGCCTACGAGTTCGTGTCGCGGCTGCGCCCCACGCTGACGTTCGACGGCGTCGACCCGCTTGTCGAGCAGATGAACGAGGACGTCGCCGAGTGCCGGTCGGTCCTGGGGCAAATCGTCCCGTCCTGAGGTCGCCGCCGCAGATCGGCTCTCCTGAGTCCGCTGTCCGGAGGCCGTGGCAGGCTTGGCGCATGTCCCGGCTGCAGACCCCAGCGTTTCGCGTCCCTGACTGGAGCGAGATCCTCGACAGCCCCGACCGGCTGCGGCGGGTCATGAACTTCTGGCCGCCGTTCTGGTTTGCCGGCATCCGGATCGTCGACATCGCCCCGGACTGGTCGGCGGCGAAGGTCCGGCTCAAGCTCAACCTCATGACGCGCAACTACGTCGGGACCCAGTTCGGCGGGTCGCTGTTCTCGATGACGGACCCGTTCTGGATGATCCTGGTGATGCATCGGCTCGGTCCGGACTACGTGGTGTGGGACAAGCGAGCCGAGATCGAGTTCCTGCGTCCAGGCAAGACCCACGTGCAGACCGAGTTCGTCGTGGACCCCGCCGTCGTCCACGAGCTGCGTGACGCAGCCGACCAGGGCGAGAAGGTGCTGCGGTGGTTCGAGAACGACATTGTCGACACGTCCGGGCAGGTCGTGGCTCGCGTGCGGCGCCAGCTCTACGTGCGGCGCCGCCAAGCCGGCTAGGGGCCGAAACCGGCATACCTTGGTCACATTCGTCGGCTCTGGCCAACTACTCGTGGATACTGTTCGGTAACTTCTCGCTTCACCCAGCGACCACCCCACGTCAAAGGAGATCAACCGTGGCCATGCGTTACGCGGGCACCGAGCGCGTCGACCACGCGATCCTGGAGAGCCGGGCTCCCAGCATCGCAGCCCTCTTCCGGGACCGGGTCAGCAAGTCGGCGAGCTCGGAAGCGTTCCAGTACTTCGAAGGCAAGCAGCTGGCTCATGTCACCTGGGGCCAGGTGAAGGACCGGGTGTATGCCATGGCAGCCGGTCTGATGTCGCTCGGGATCGAGCTCGAGGACCGCGTCGCCATCGCCTCGCACACCCGATACGAGTGGGCGCTGGCCGACCTCGCGATCATGTGCGCGGGGGGAGCGACGACAACCGTCTATCCCTCGACGATGGCCGAGGACGTCGCCTACATCCTCGCCGACTCCGGCAGCAAGGTCGTCTTCGCCGAGGACGACGGCCAGGTCGAGAAGCTGCGCCAGCACCGCGACGAGATCCCAGACGTGACGCAAGTCGTCACCTTCGCCATCGGCGACGACGAGGAGTTCGAGGACGAGTGGATCATCACGCTCGACAAGCTCGAGCGGATCGGGCGCCGGGCGCTCTCGCACGACCCCGGCATGGTCGACGAGCGCATCGACCAGATCACCCCCGCGCACCTGGCGCTGCTCATCTACACCTCCGGAACGACCGGCCGCCCCAAGGGCGCGGAGATCACCCAGGACGCCATCGTCTACGAAGGGGCGTCGATCGCGTCGGTGGCGATGCTGAGCAAGGACGACCTGCAGTTCCTGTGGCTGCCCCTGTCGCACATCTTCGGCAAGATCCTGCTTACCCTGCCGCTCCAGATCGGTTTCCCCACCGCCATCGACGGGCAGATCGACCGCATCGTCGACCACCTGGCCATCGTCAAGCCAACGTTCATGGGCGCCGCGCCGCGGATCTTCGAGAAGGCCTACGCGCGGATCTCGATGATGCTCGCCCAGGAAGAAGGCGTGAAGCGCAGGCTCATGGACTGGGCGCTCGACATCGGCCAGCAGACGATCGAGGCGCGCGCCAAGGGTGAGGGCCCCAGCCTGCTCGTGCAGGCTCAGCACGTCCTCGCCGACCGGCTGGTCCTCTCCAAGGTCCGTGACCGGTTCGGGGGCCGGATTCGGTTCTTCATCTCCGGCTCGGCCAAGCTGGACCCGGCAGTGGCCAAGTGGTTCGGGTCCGTGGGGCTGCTCATCATCGAGGGGTACGGGCTGACCGAGACGTCCGCCGCGACGACGGTCAACCGCCCGGAAACCGGCAAGTTCCGCTATGGAACGGTCGGCTGGCCGATGCCCGGCACCGAGATCAAGGTCGCCGAGGACGGCGAGCTCCTCGTCAAAGGCCCAGGGGTGACGCGCGGCTACCGCAACCGCCCGGACGACACGGCCGAGGCGTTCGACGAGGCCGGTTACTTCAAGACCGGCGACATCGGCGAGGTCGACGACTACGGCTTCATCAGCATCACCGACCGCAAGAAGGACCTGTTCAAGACCTCCGGAGGCAAGTACATCGCGCCATCGCAGATCGAGACCGCCTTCAAGGGGGTCTGCCCGTTCGTCTCGCACCTGCTCGTGCAGGGCGAGGGCCGCAACTACGCCACTGCTTTGGTCACCCTCGACCCGGACGCGATCACCGGCTGGGCAGCGGCGAACGGAATGGCGGGCAAGTCCTACGCCGAGATCGCGGCGGCACCGCAGACGCGCGAGATGGTGCAGGGCTACATCGACAAGCTCAACACCAACCTCAACCGCTGGGAGACGATCAAGCGGTTCACCATCCTCGAACGCGACCTGAGCATCGACGAGGGCGAGCTGACCCCAAGCCTCAAGCTCAAGCGCAAGGCCGTCTCGGAGAAATACCAGGAAGAGATCGAGTCGCTCTACGTCTGAACCTGGACGGGACATGCGCGTCGGCGGCGGCGATCTCAGCGAGTCTTTGCGCACGGCGGTCGAGAACCTGCTGCAGGCCTGGCTTCGCGCGGACGCGGAGGGTCTTGCGGACGCTGTGGCCGACGACGTCGTCGCCGTCGGGATCGGACCGCACGACCTCTTCGTGGGCCGGCAGGCGGTTGTCGAGGCCGCGCACGAAAGAGCGGCGAGGGGCCAGGCTGCGCAGCTCACCCAGCCGATCACCGTGCGCCACGGCCTGGCGGTTGGCGGCCGTTCGGGGTGGGGCTGGGCCCTCGCTCAGGACGTGGCCGGCCCCTGGCCTGCGCAGGTGCTGCGGGCCAGTGTTGCCGTCGCCAGGGACCACGGACGCTGGCGGGCTGTCCACCTTCACGTGTCGTTCGGTCTGGCGAACGAGCAGCTGGAGGAGTACCGGCGCGTGCTGCCACCACTGGCGCCGTTCGGCGACGACGTGAGCGCAGACGCACGGGACCTCGTGCGGCTGCTCAAGGCCAGTATGGGCGTGCAGCGCCTGTCGCTGATCGCCGACCGTCCCGACGTTGTTGTCATCGGTACCGACCCCGAGGAGGTCTACGAAGGCGCCGCTACCTACCGGGCCGCCGTCGAACCGATACTGGCCCAAGCCAAGGAACTCGAGTCTGTCATGCAGTGCGAGTTCCCTGGGGGCTTGCGCGCTGCACTCACGCCTGACCGCACGACCGGATTCGTTGCCGGCAACGTGGTGGCGGCCTTCGGTGAGCAGTCGCTGCCTCCGTTTCGCCTCGGGTGGGTCTTCACGAGGTTGGACGATGACTTCCGTCTCGTCTGCGATCACCACTCAGCGGCCTATGTGGACCGCGGCCCGGGGGTCAGCTAGGCGTTCGGGCCTCGACATACGTGCTGGTTCGTCCGTCCTACTGCTCGCCCAGCAGCGGGACGAACGCGTAGTACCCCAGGCTGCGCGCCCTCCCCTCCGCGTCGACCTGCCACAGCTCGCCCTGAGCCGGGACGACCAAGATCCCGTCCGGGGCGAGCTGGTGGCACAGCGCCTCTGGCACATGAGTCGCCATGGCCGACACGAGGATGCGGTCATAGGGGGCGTATGCCGGTGCGCCGAGCTGGTGCGGGTCCGCAGCGATGATGCGTGCCCACGGCATACCGGCGGCGGCCAGGTTGGCTCGCCCCCACTCGACGAGCTCGGGCACCCGCTCGACGCCGATGACCTCGCCGGTGGGGCCAACGAGATGGGCGAGCAAGGCAGTCGTCCAGGCTGACCCGGACCCGACGTCCAGGACGCGCTGGCCCGGCTCGGTGTCGAGCGCCACGAGCATGTTGCGCACCGTCGTCGGCTGGGAGTTGGTCTGCCCGTGGCCGATCGGCAGGGCCCGGTCGGCCTCGGCGTACCCTCGCTGGTCCAGCGGCAGGTAGCTGGCTCGGGGCACCTCGCGCATGGCGGCATCCACGCGCTCGGCAGCGGAAGGCTCGGCCACGACAGCCATTATCCGCCGGTAGAATCGCCGAATGCCGGGTGCGTCGGTTTTCCGTGCTCTCGAGCCGCTGCTGGCGCGGGTGCACAAGCCGCTGCAGTACGTCGGCGGCGAGCTGAACTCGATGGTCAAGGACTGGCACTGCGGCGGTTTCGGGCCGCAGGGGCAGGACCGCACCGTGCGGTGGGCGCTCATGTACCCCGACGCCTACGAGGTCGGCCTGCCCAACCAGGGCCTCATGATTCTCTACGAGATCCTCAACGAGCGCCCCGACACGCTCGCCGAGCGCGCGTATGCCGTGTGGCCGGATCTCGAGGCGCTGCTTCGGCAAAGCGGGGTGCCGCAGTTCACGGTCGACGGGCATCGCGGCGTCGGCGAGTTCGACCTGCTCGGGGTCTCGTTCTCGACCGAGCTGGGGTACACGAACCTGCTCACCGCGCTCGACCTGGCGGGTATCCCGCTGCACTCGGCGTCGCGCACGGACGGGCAGCCGCTGGTCGTCGCCGGCGGGCACGCGGCGTTCAACCCCGAGCCCATCGCCGACTTCGTCGACGCCGTCGTCCTCGGCGACGGCGAGCAGGCTGTGCTCGCAGTCACTGACCTCGTAGCGGACTGGAAGGCCGAGGGCCAGCCGGGGGGCCGCGCGGAGCTGCTGATGCGGCTGGCGCGGTCGGGTCTGGCGTACGTCCCCTCCTGCTACGAGGTCGACTACCACCCCGACGGACGGATCAGGCGAGTGGCGCCACGTGGCGACCTCACCGGCATACCCTGGCGGGTCGCCAAGCACACCGTGCGCGACCTGGACTCCTGGCCCTACCCCAAGGCTCCACTCGTGCCGTTGGCCGAGTCGGTGCACGAGCGGATGTCGGTCGAGATCTTCCGCGGCTGCACGAGGGGGTGCCGGTTCTGCCAGGCCGGGATGATCACCCGTCCGGTTCGAGAGCGCTCGATCACCGGGATCGGCGAGATGGTCGAACGCGGGCTGGCCGCAACGGGTTTCGAGGAGGTCGGGCTGCTGAGCCTCTCCTCGGCCGACCACTCGGAGATCGCCGAGGTCACCAAGGGCCTCGCGGACCGCTACGAAGGCACCCAGGTCGGGCTGTCGCTACCGTCCACGCGCGTCGACGCCTTCAACATCGACCTGGCGAACGAGCTGACCCGCGGCGGCCGACGATCCGGGCTGACCTTCGCCCCGGAAGGCGGGTCGGAACGGATCCGCAGGGTCATCAACAAGATGGTGAGCGAGCAGGACCTCATCGACACCGTCGCAGCCGCCTACGGCGCCGGCTGGCGCCAGGTCAAGCTCTACTTCATGTGTGGCCTACCGACCGAGACCGACGAGGACGTCCTGCAGATCGCGGAGCTGGCCAAGAAGGTCATCGACACCGGTCGCGAGGTCAGCGGCCGGCGGGACATCCGGTGCACGGTGTCGATCGGCGGGTTCATCCCCAAGCCACACACGCCGTTCCAGTGGGCCGGGCAGCTCAGCGCCGAGGCGACCGACGCGCGGCTGCGCCTGCTGCGCCAGGCGATCCGGAGCGGACCGGCGGTATGCCGCGGCCATCGGGATGCGCTACCACGACGGCCAGCCGGGCATCGTCGAGGGGCTGCTCTCACGCGGCGACCGCAGGGTCGGGCGGGTGATCGAGGCGGTGTGGCGCGACGGGGGGCGCTTCGACGGGTGGAGCGAGCACTTCTCGTTCGAGCGCTGGATGCGGTGCGCCGCAGACGTTTTCCGCGACTCGCCGGTCGACGTGGACTGGTTCACCACCCGGGAGCGGGCCCAGAACGAGGTCCTGCCATGGGACCACCTCGATGCCGGCCTCGACCGGGAGTGGCTCTGGCAGGACTGGCAGGACGCGCTGGACGAGCGCGAGGTCGACGACTGCCGCTGGACGCCCTGCTTCGACTGTGGCGTGTGCCCGCAGCTGGGCACCTCGATCGAGATCGGGCCGACCGGCCGCACCCTGCTGCCGCTCTCGGTCGCGGGCCCGGTAAGTCCGCAAGGCGGCAGACGTTCCACGAAGCGGCAGTTGTATCTGCCGCTTTCTGGCAGGTCTGCCGTCTTGCCCAGGATCTGCCGCTACACGGCGTGGCCGAGGTGGGCCAAGGCCTGGCGCACCAGCACGCCGTGGCCACCGTCCATCTCCCCTGAGAGAGCAAGCATGGTCGCCTCCTCGGCCGTCACCCAGGCCAGCCCCAACGAGTCGGCCTGCGGCGAGGCGTCGCCGTCCACGGTGACGACGAAGGCCAGTGATACGGCGTGCTGGCGGGGGTCATGGAAGGGCGTCACGCCCGGCGTCGGGAACCACTCGGCCACCATGAACGGCTGGGGGAACAACGGGATCCGCGGCATCGCCAAGGGCCCCAGGTCCTTCTCGAGGTGGCGCAGCAGGGCGTCGCGGATGCGTTCGTGGTAGAGCACGCGACCCGAGACCAGCTCGTGGTTGATCTCCCCCTCGGGCGACACGCCCAACAGCAGGCCGATGTGGGTGACGACCCCTCGGTCGTCGACCCGGACGGGCACCGCGTTGACGTAGAGGATGGGCACTCGCTGGCGGGCGTCCTCCAGCTGCTCACGGCTGAGCCACCCGCTGCGGGTGTGCGTCTCCGTCATGCGCCGATTCTGTCAGTCAGCGCCGGGTCAGTCGGCACCGGCCAGCTTGGCCACTGCCTCGCCGATCCGGTGCAGGTCGGCGCGCACGACGTGACGGGCGGTCGGGTCGGCCGCCTCGTCCCACCGGGCGATGACGGCATACGCGAGGTCGGTGCGTCCACCGACGATGCCGACGTCGGCGCGCGTGCCGCTCTCGCTCCCGGTCTTGTTCCAGAGCCGCACGCCGTGGTCGGCGCCCGGGTGTGACAACGGGTCGACGCCGAGAGGCTCGGCGACCATCGACGTGTCGGTGTTCAGGCTGAGCCACCGCAGCAGCTGGCGCCGGACCGAGGGGGACATGTCGTGGCCGGCCCAAATCCCTTCGAGGATGTCGACCCACTCACGCGCGGAGCCGACGCTGAGTGTGACCGGGTCGCGCGGCCCACGGTGGTCCCGCACGATGTCGAGCAGCGCTGTGCGACGCGCGCCGAGGCGCTCACTGCGTTCCTGGACCGCGTGCAGGCCTACCCGCGCGAGCAGCACGTTCGTCGCAAGGTTGTCGTTGACCGATGCGACAAGGGTGGCGGCGTCGGCTACGGTGAGGCTGTCGACGGAAAGGTGCTGCCAGAGACCGGAGTCGGCGACCGCCGGGCTGACCGAGCGGTGCAGCGGCTCCTCGGGCGTCAGGTCGCCTGAGTGCAACCGGTAGGCAACCTCGACGAGGAGGAAGATCTTGGCCACGCTCGCCGTCGGCAGCACCCGTCCTGGCGTGACCCCGACGATGTCGGTCTTGGAGCGCAGGTCGCGAATCAGCACGGACCACGTGGCACGGCCCTCGCTGGCCAGCTCGAGCCGCGCCCGCGTGCGGCTTGGCCATCACGTTACCCGGGTCACCTCCTAGTACACCTTCCCCGGGTTCATGACCCCGAGCGGGTCGAAGAGTGCCTTGATGGCGCGCTGCCTGGACAGCTCCGCTGCACCAAGCTCGTCGGTGAGGTAGCTCCGCTTGGTGATGCCCACCCCGTGCTCTCCGGTGATGGTCCCGCCGAAGGACAGCGCGGCGAGCAGCACCTCACCGAGCGCCGCCTCGGCACGGTGCAGGCTGGCCGGGTCGCCCCGGTCGAAGAACAGGGCCGGGTGCAGGTTGCCGTCGCCCCCGTGCCCCCCCCAGGCGATCTCGACGCCGGTGCGCTGCGAGATCCGTTGCCCTTCGCGGACCAGATCCCCCAGTCGGCTCACCGGCACACACGCGTCCTCGGCGAGCCGGGCGCCACGGGCGTCCAACGCGTAGCCGAGCATCCGCCGCCCGGCCATGAGGGCGTCGGCTTCCCACTGGTCGTCGGCGACGGCGACGTCCTCGGCTCCCGCTCCCGTGAGCAGCTCCCCGTACCTGGCGACGTCCTCGCGGGTGTGCCCCGACCGGTCGGACTGCACGAGCAGGACGGCTTCGCAGTCCGCGGGGAAGCCGAAGTCGCCGACCCCCTGGATCGCCTGGATCGCCATCCGGTCGAGGAACTCCAGCAGGCAGGGCCGGTGCGGGTCGGCGCGCAGCGCGAGGATGCCGTGCACGGCCCGTTCGAGCGAGTCGAAGGTCGCGAGCGCGGTGAGCGGCGGGTCCGGCAACGGGACCAGGTGCACCACCGCTGAGGTCACCACGCCGAGGGTCCCCTCGGAGCCGACGAACAGCCCGGTGAGGTCGAAGCCGGCGACGCCCTTGGCGGTGCGGTGCCCGGTGCGCATGATCTCCCCGCCCGGCAGCACCACTTCGAGTGCCTTGACGTAGTGCGACGTCACCCCGTACTTAATGCAGCACAGCCCGCCCGCGTTCGTGGCAATGTTGCCCCCGACCGTGCAGGTGTCGGCCGACGCCGGGTCGGGCGGGTAGTACAGGCCCGTCTCGGCCACCGCTGTCTTGAGTGCGAGGGTCACCACACCCGGCCCGACGACGGCGTGCGACTCGACCTCGTCGATGTCGATCCCGGTGAGCGCCTCGACGTTGAGGACGATGCACCCCTCGGTGGCCACAGCTGACCCGGTGAGGCTGGTGCGCGCGGCCTGCGGCACGACGGGTATGCCGTGCGCCTGCGCCTCCGCCAGTACGGCGACGACGTCGTCGCGGTCCCGGGCTCGCACCAGCGTGAAGTCGGATGGGGCCACGGCTCCCTCGGACTCGTCCAGGGCATACGTCAGCGCGATGTCCCGGTCGACGACGAGTGCGTCGGGGCTCAGGCCCGGCAGCGTGCCGATCGGCATGCTTCCGACTGTACGCGCCGCCCTGCCGCTGCAGCACATCAACC
This sequence comes from uncultured Actinomycetota bacterium, assembly GCA_963769085.1. GTDB lineage: Bacteria > Actinomycetota > Actinomycetes > Actinomycetales > Dermatophilaceae > Phosphoribacter. The sequence goes on from CAVYKM010000049.1 coordinate 44,225, forward strand.
ACAGGCGCAACACCGGCACAACGGAATTCCTGATCAACCACCGGATCCGCTGCTCAATGTGGAATTCGGTGCTCAGTGCCGGTGCTGGAACGGCCGCGGCAATCGCGTTCGGCGCCATGCACCGACCCCCGTAGACTCGATGGGCGCCATTCCAAGCCGCAGGAGAGCACACCGTGACCTACCCGAAGGTCTCCACCGACCCCGACGCCCGGGGCGTGCCGCCGACGCCGCGCTTCCCGGCGATCGAGGAGCGGGTGCTGGCCTACTGGGCCCAGGACGGGACCTTCCAGGCGTCGGTCGATGCCCGCGACCCCGGCGAGAACGGGTCGAACGAGTTCGTCTTCTACGACGGGCCGCCGTTCGCGAACGGGTTGCCGCACTACGGGCACCTGCTCACCGGCTACGTCAAGGACATCGTGCCGCGGTTCGAGACGATGCGCGGGCGGCGCGTGGAGCGGCGGTTCGGCTGGGACACCCATGGCCTGCCCGCCGAGCTGGAGGCGCAGCGCCAGCTCGGGCTGAAGACCAAGCAGGACATCGTCGAGCTCGGCATCGAGGCGTTCAACGCCAAGTGCCGCGAGTCGGTGCTCACCTACACCACCGAGTGGCGTGAGTACGTCACCCGCCAGGCGCGCTGGGTCGACTTCGACAACGACTACAAGACCATGAACCCCGACTTCATGGAGTCGGTCATCTGGGCCTTCAAGCAGCTGTGGGACAAGGGCCTGGTCTACGAGGGGTTCCGCATCCTGCCGTACTGCTGGAACGACCAGACGCCGCTGTCCAACCACGAGCTGCGCATGGACGAGGACGTCTACCAGACCCGCCAGGACCCAGCCATCACCGTGGGCTTGCGGCTGGAGACCGGCGAGCTCGCCCTGATCTGGACGACGACCCCGTGGACCCTGCCGTCGAACATGGGCCTGGCCGTGCACCCGGACATCGACTACGTCGTCGTGGAAGGCGGTCGCGACGGCGGCACCGACCGGTACCTGCTCGCGCAGGCGCGGCTGCCGGCATACGAGCGTGAGCTGGGCCCCGACGCGGGCGAGCGGATCGTCGCCCGGCTCAAGGGCAGCGAGCTCGTCGGGCGCTCCTACACGCCGCCGTTCACCTACTACGCCGGGTATGCCGGTGCCCACCGGGTCCTCGCGGCGGACTTCGTCACCACTGAGGAGGGCACCGGGCTGGTGCACATGTCGCCCGGCTTCGGCGAGGACGACAAGCTCACCCTCGACGCGGCAGGTGTCGAGACGGTCGTGCCGGTCGGGCCGGACGGACGGTTCACCTGGCCGGTCACCGACTACGAGGGCATGCACGTCTTCGACGCCAACTCGCATGTCACCGACCACCTCAAGGCGCGGACGCGGGTCGACCGGGACGGCACCGACGGCGAGGTCGGCGCAACGAGCCCGGGCACGGTGCTGGTCCGGCTCGAGACCTACGACCACGCCTACCCGCACTGCTGGCGCTGCCGCGAGCCGCTCATCTACATGGCCGTGTCGTCGTGGTTCGTCGCGGTGACGAAGTTCAAGGACCGCATGGTTGAGCTCAACCAGCGGATCGAATGGACACCCGAACACGTCAAGGACGGCCAGTTCGGCAAGTGGCTGGAGAACGCCCGCGACTGGTCGATCTCGCGAAACCGGTTCTGGGGCAGCCCGATTCCGGTGTGGAAGTCGGACAACCCGGCATACCCTCGCGTCGACGTCTACGGCTCGTTCGCCGAGCTGGAGCGCGACTTCAAGGTGGCGGTCACCGACCTGCACCGGCCCTACGTCGACCGGCTGACCCGGCCCAACCCGGACGACCCCACCGGCCAGTCGACGATGCGCCGGGTCGAGGACGTCCTGGACGTGTGGTTCGACTCGGGCTCGATGTCGTTCGCCCAGGTGCACTACCCGTTCGAGAACGCCGACTGGTTCGAGCACCACTTCCCGGGCGACTTCATCGTCGAGTACATCGGCCAGACCCGCGGCTGGTTCTACACCATGCACGTCCTCGCCACGGCGATCTTCGACCGGCCGGCGTTCTCGGCGTGCCTCACCCACGGCATCGTCCTGGGCAGCGACGGGCAGAAGATGAGCAAGTCGCTGCGCAACTACCCGGACGTGTCCGAGGTGTTCGACCGCGACGGCGCCGACGCGATGCGGTGGTTCCTCATGGCCAGCCCGATCCTGCGCGGCGGCAACCTCGTCGTCACCGAGGCGGGCATCCGTGACGGCGTGCGCCAGGTGATGATCCCGCTGTGGAACGCCTGGTACTTCTTCGCGCTCTACGCCAACGCGGCTGCCGCGGGAGAGGGGTATGCCGCACAGGCCTCCACCGCGTCGACGGACGTGCTCGACCGCTACCTGCTGGCCAAGCTGCGCGAGTTCGTGGAGGCGATCCAGGCCCAGCTGGACGCCTACGAGATCGCCGACGCGTGCGACACCATGCGCGGGTTCCTCGACGTGCTGACCAACTGGTACATCCGCCGCTCGCGAGACCGGTTCTGGGACACCGACAACGCCCTGAGCCCCTCGACGACCGCGGCGTTCGACACCCTCTGCACCGCGCTGGAGGTCGTCACCCGGGCCGTCGCGCCACTGCTGCCGCTCACAACGGAGGAGATCTGGCGCGGCCTGACCGGCGGCCGGTCGGTGCACCTCACCGACTGGCCGGACGCGCAGGCCCTGCCGGCCGACCCGGACCTCGTTGCCGCCATGGACCAGGCCCGCGACGTGTGCTCCGCGGCGCTCGCACTGCGCAAGGCCCGTGGGCTGCGCGCGCGGCTGCCGCTCGCCGCCCTCACCGTCGTCACGGCATACCCGCAGCAGCTGGAGCCGTTCGTCGGCATCGTCGCCGACGAGGTCAACGTGCAAGGGGTGGCCTTGCGCGACCTCGCCGCGGCCCACGAGTCGGACTTCGGCGTCACGCAGCGGCTGACCGTCAACGCCCGCGCGGCGGGGCCGCGGCTGGGCAAGGACGTCCAAGCCGCGATCAAGGCAGCGAAGTCCGGGGACTGGTCCACGGCCGACGGCGTGGTGACGTCCGGCGGCATACCCCTGCAGGAGGGCGAGTACGTCGTCGACACGGTGGTCTCCGGCGCGGCGGACGGTGGTAGCAGAGCCGTGGCGGTGCTGCCGGGGGGTGGGTACGTCCTGCTCGAGACCGAGGTCACCCCAGAGCTGGCTGCCGAGGGGTTGGCCAACGACCTCATCCGGGCGGTCCAGCAGGCTCGGCGGGAGGCCGGCCTGCACATCTCCGACCGGATCACGCTGACCCTCTCGGCGACCGACGGGGTAAGTGCCGCGCTCGACGCCCACCGGGAACGGGTCTGCGCCGAGACGCTCACCGAGCGCCTGGTCGTCGACCGCGACGCGACGAGTGCCGTGACCGCCGTCGTCGGCGGCGAGCCCGTGGGCATCACCGTGGAGAAGTGCCGGTGACCAGCGCCGACCTCACCGCGCGGCTCGCCGAGGTCGAGCTGGCCATCCTGGCGCGCGCCCCGGAGAACGACGTCGAGCCGACGCTGGACCAGATCCGCGCGGTCATGGAGCTGCTCGGGGACCCGCAGTTCGCCTTTCCGGTGATCCACGTGACCGGGACGAACGGCAAGACCTCCACGGTGCGGCTCATCGAGGCGGTATGCCGTGAGCTCGGCCTGACGACCGGGCGGTTCACCTCGCCGCACCTGCACACCATGCGGGAGCGGATCTGCATTGCGGGAGAGCCCATTTCCGTGGACGGCTTCGTCGCCGCCTACGACGAGGCCATCGCCTTCATCGAGATGGTCGAGGCCCGCGACGGCGTCCGGATGAACTTCTTCCAGACGCTGGTGGCGATGGCCTACATCGCCTTCGCCGACGCACCCGTGCACGTGGCGATCGTCGAGGTCGGGCTCGGCGGGTCATGGGACGCCACGAACATCGCCGACGGGCAGGTTGCCGTGGTCACGCCGGTCGACCTCGACCACACCCGGCTGCTGGGCTCGACCATCGAGGCGATCGCCACCGAGAAGGCAGGGATCATCAAGCCCGGCGCGATCGCCGTCTCGGGGGTGCAGGACCCTTCGGTCGGGGCGATCCTGGCAGAGCGTGCCGAGCAGGTCGGCGCCCGGATCCTCTTCGAGGGCATCGACTTCGGGGTCACCGGTCGCGATGTCGCCCTGGGGGGTCAGCTGCTTTCCGTGCGCGGCCTGGCCGGCGACTACGACGAGCTGTTCCTGCCGCTGCACGGTGAGCACATGGCGAGCAACGCCGCCGTCGCCGTGGCCGCGGTCGAGGCGTTCCTCGGCGGCGGCGAGCGGCGGCTGGATCCTGACGTGCTGCGCGCCGGGCTCGCCGCTTCCACCTCACCGGGACGGCTGGAAATCGTCCGGCGTTCACCTACGGTCCTCGTCGACGCGGCCCACAACCCGCACGGCATGCGGGCGTTGCGCGGGGCGCTGACCGATGCCTTCACCTTCACGACCCTGGTGGGGGTCGTCGCGATCTTCTCCGACAAGCCAGCGGCCGAGATGCTCGAGGAGCTCGAACCGGTCCTGGACGCCGTCGTCGTGACCCGCAACTCCTCACCCCGCTCGACGCCGCCGCGCGAGCTCGGGGAGGTCGCCGTCGAGATCTTCGGAGAGAGCCGGGTGCACGTCGTGAACTCCCTGCCGGACGCTGTGGACACCGCTGTCGCGATCGCCGAGGCCGACGGTCTCGGCGGCGGGGTCATCGCAACCGGGTCGGTTGTCACGGCTGCCGACGTGCGCCGTCTGCTGGGGGTGACCTCGTTGTGAGGGGGCTGGTCTTCTTCGGCCGCACCGGCACGTTCACCTGGCGGATGGGCGCGACGGTGCTTGCCGCGCAGTCGATCGCGGTGTTCTTCGGCGCGCTCGTCGCGCGGGGCGTGAGCCTGGCGCAAAGCAGCGGGCCGGCGACGGCATACCTGCTCGTCGGGTCGGCACTCGCGCTGCTGTGCCTCATCGCCGCTGGCCTCATGCGCAGTCCGGTTGGGGTGACCCTGGGGTGGCTCATCCAGCTGGCGACGTTCGTCAGTGCCGTTGTCGTGCCGCTCATGGCGGCCGTTGGGGTCATCTTCACGGCGCTGTGGGTGACCTGCCTGGTCCAGGGCGCCCGCATCGATGAAGCGCAGGCGCGGTGGGCGGCGCAGGCTGACCAGGAGCAGTCGCCGCCTGGCTAGGCTGGCCGCGTGGCAACGGAGCGAACGCTTGTCCTGGTCAAACCCGACGCCTTCGCACGGGGTCTCACTGGGGAGGTGCTGCGGCGGGTCGAGGCCAAGGGTTACCTCCTCGTGGCGCTTGAGGTCCGCCGCCCGACGCGCGACGTGCTCGAGCAGCACTACGCCGAGCATGCGGGCAAGCCCTTCTACGACACGCTGCTCGAGTTCATGAGCTCGGGGCCGGTCACCGCTGCCGTCGTCGAGGGGGTGCGCTGCATCGAGGGCTTCCGCTCGCTCGCGGGGCCGACCGACCCGACGTCCGCTCCGCCGGGCTCCATCCGGGGTGACCTCGGGCGCGACTGGGGTCTCGGCTCGGCGCAGAACATCGTGCACGGGTCGGACTCGCCGGAGGCTGCGGAGCGCGAGATCAGCATCTGGTTTCCTCAACTGTAGCTTCCTCGCGGGACGCCCACCCGGGTCCGCGAGAATGGCCGGGTGAGACCCGGGATCTTCACCGACCGCAGCGCCGACGAGCTGATGGACCGAGCGTGGTCGCGCAGCCGGCTGTCGATGCACACCCGCTGGGAGCGGCTCGCGGCCAAGTCGTGGCATGTGCTGCAATGCGCAGTCGCGGCGGGGCTGGCGTGGTTTATCGCGACCGACGTGCTGCATCATCAGCAGGCGCTGTTCGCCCCTATCGTGGCGGTCGTCTGCCTGGGGATGACGTACGGGCAGCGGTTGCGCCGAGTCGTCGAGGTCACCATCGGGGTGGCCGTCGGGGTCGCCATCGCCTCGGTGTTCGTCGAGATCGCCGGCAGCGGAGCCTGGCAGGTCACTGTGGTCGTGCTGGTGTCGATGTCCGTGGCGCTGCTGCTGGACGCCGGCCAGCTGCTCATCATGCAGTCGGCCGTGCAGTCGATCGCGGTGACCGTACTGGGGACCAGCCCCGGGCAAGCCTTCACCCGGTGGCTGGACGCAGTCGTCGGGGGTTTGGTCGCGCTCGTGGCGGCAGCGGTCGTGCCCCGGGCCGCGCTGCGTCAGCCGCGAGTACAGGCCGCCAAGGTGGCGACAACCATCTCGATGCTGCTGCGGGACGCGGCCCAAAGCGCGCGCAGTTCCGACGTCGAACGCGCTGCCAGGGTTCTGGCGAAGGCGCGGGCGACCGACGAGCTCATGCGCGAGCTGCAGACGGCGGCTGACGAGGGGCTCTCGGTCATCGCGTCCACTCCCTGGCGGCGGGCCGACGCCGGCAGCGTCCGCTCCATCGCCTCGATCGTCGAGCCGCTCGACCGGGCCCTGCGCAGCACCCGGGTCCTTGTCCGGCGGGTCAGCATCGCGACGCATCAGGGTGCCGAGATCCCCGATGAGTACGTGGCCGTCATTCGCAGCCTCGCCGACGCGGTCGATCTCATCGGGCGGGCTTGGGGCGAGAACAAGCCACCGCAGTTCGGGCGCCTCGTGCTGGTCGTGCTGGGGGAGCGGACTCGGGTGCTCGACCGCGGCGAGTACCACACGACGATCCTGCTCGGCCAGCTCAGATCGCTCGTCGTGGACCTGCTCGAGCTGACCGGCCTAGAGCACGAGGAGGCGGTGACCCTCGTTCCCCCGCTGGAGGAGTGAGCCGGCGAATCCTCGCTCGGAGGTGTAACCGAGCGGTAGACCGCTCATTCTCACCTCCATCGGACGCTTTTACCTCCAGCCGTCGGGGAAGTCGGAGGTGTAACCGAGCGGTAGACCGCTCGTTGATACCTCCGTTGCTCGGTCTACCTCTGACGGGTCAGCGGCCGAGCACCTCGTACCGTTGCTCGGTCTCGGCCTTGCTGCCCTGCCACCAGTCGCGGTTGTCGGCGTACCACTGGATGGTCTGGGCCAGGCCGGCCCGGATGTCCTGGTACTGCGGGCGCCAGGTCGTCTCCGCCCGTAGCTTGCTCGAGTCGATGGCGTAGCGCAGGTCGTGCCCGGGCCGGTCGTTCACGTGCTCGAACCAGTCGGCTGGCTTGCCCATCAGCGCCAGGATCAGCCCGATGATGTCGCGGTTGTTCCGCTCGCCGTCCGCCCCGATGAGGTAGGTCTCGCCGAGGCGGCCCTGCTCGATGATGGCGACGACGGCGTCGTTGTGGTCGTCGACGTGGATCCAGTCCCTGACGTTGGCTCCGGCACCGTAGAGCTTGGGCTTGACCCCCTCCAGGATGCCGGTGATCTGGCGAGGGATGAACTTCTCGACGTGCTGGCGCGGCCCGTAGTTGTTCGAGCAGTTCGACACCGTCGCCTCGATGCCGAAGGACCGGATCCACGCCCGCACCAACAGGTCCGCGCTCGCCTTCGACGACGAGTAGGGCGACGACGGGTTGACGGGCGTCGTCTCGCTGAACCGCTGCGGGTCGTCCAGCTCGAGGTCGCCGTACACCTCGTCGGTCGAGATGTGGTGGATCCGCTTGCCGTGCCGCCGCACCGCCTCCAGCAGCCGGTAGGTGCCGATGATGTTCGACTCGATGAACGGCCAGGGCCCGATCAGGCTGTTGTCGTTGTGCGACTCGGCCGCGAAGTGCACGACCAGGTCGTGCTCGGCGACGAGCGTGTCCACGAGGCGCTCGTCGGCGATCGAGCCCTCGACGAAGCCGATCTCGTCGGCGACGGGCGCGAGCGAGGCGCGGTTGCCGGCATACGTCAGGGCGTCGAGCACGGTGAGCCGCCAGCGCGGCCGGGTCTGGCGGGTGCGCAGGACGAAGTTGGCGCCGATGAACCCGGCGCCTCCGGTGACGAGGACCTTCACGATGCGTGCTCCTTGGTTGGGGTGTCCACGGCGCGCAGGCCGGGAGGCTCTGAGGTGGCCGCGGCGGGGCCGGAGTTGAACTCGACTTCCAGGGCGAAGCGGTGCGCGGCATACCGGTGGTCCGACAGGGCGAGGGGTATGCCGTCCGCCCGCCTCGCGAGCGCGCCGCACCAGCAACAGCGGGGCGCCTGGTGAGATGCCGAGCAGCGCGGCGTCGCTCTTGCTGGCCACGCCGGCAGTGATGGTCTGGCGGACGGTGGCGACCCGATGGCCCTGCTGGCCTAGGGACTCCCAGATGCCCGGATGAGTCGCGTCATCGCGGCTCAGCGAGCCGCCGAACGCGGCGGGCACCCATTCGCGGACGACATCGAGGCCTTCGCCGTCGACCATGCGCACGGAGCGGGCGTGCAGCACGGGGCCGCTCCTCTGGATGCCAAGGGTGGCGGCCAGGGCCGCGGGTGCACCGCGGAACCCGAACTCGACGACCCGCCGTTCGATGACCTTCCCGGCCTGCGTGATGGCGGATGCCGCGTGCCGGAAGGTGCCGATCGCCAGCCGTTGGTGGAAAGCCGCACCGGTGACGAACCAGCCCGCGCCATGACGCGAGTCGACCAGGCCCTCGGCCCGCAGCTGCTCGAGCGCCCGCCGCGCGGTGGGGCGCGACACGGCATACCGTGCGCACAGCTCGGACTCGGAGTCCACGGCGCCGAGGTCGCCGAACTCGCCCAGGGCGATGCGCTCGCGCAGGTCGTGGGCGATGGCGGCGAACCGAGCACTCGTCATCAACTTGTAAGTTACCTGACGTTCGTGGGCAGTGTCACACGATCCGCTACCACAGGTGATTGACATACCAAGCAGCCGCATGGTTTATTGAACGTAGGGCCATGTACCACCCGCAGGAACGGCAAGACAAAGGAGAACACCATGAGCACCGTCATCGACTTCGCACAGACCCTGCACGAGACGCAGATGGACGTCACCAAGAAGGGCGTTGACACGCTGTTCGGCTTCGCCACAAAGCTGGTCGACGCCCAGGCCACGCTGCAGAGCAAGATCCAGGAGCTCACCCCGAAGGTGCCTGAGAACCTGCAGAAGCTCGTCGAGCCAGTCGAGACCTTCCTCGGCGCCCCGGCTGACTACGCCAAGTGGGTCGAGGCCACCGACGCCGACTGGGACAAGATGCGCCGCCGGTACAACCTCAAGCTCGTCGACCTGGTCAACGACCTGGCACCCAAGGCTCCGGTCGAGAAGAGCTCGTGACCGACCTCACTGACGGACAGGCAGGGATGGTCCGGACCGCGATGCGGTCCGGACCTTCCCGGCTGCCTGGAAGAATGGGGGTCATGGTCGACATGGACGGCGGGGCGCTCGGGCACTTCATCCGCCAGCAGCGCGAGCTGTCGCGGATGTCGCTGCGTGAGCTCGCCCGCGTATCCAAGGTCTCGAACGCGTACCTGAGCCAGGTGGAGCGCGGCCTGCACGAGCCGTCGCTGCGCGTGCTCGGCGCCGTGGCCAACGCCCTCTCGGTCACCGTCGAGGACCTGCTCGCCGGGGCCCGGCCCCCGGGCGCGCCGATGGCCGAGGGTGAGGGCGTCGAGGCTGCCATCATGGCCGAGCCCCGCCTGACGAGCGAGCAGAAGAACGCGTTGCTCGCGGTCTACCGCAACTTTCTGGGCGAGTAGGCGCCGCGGCTCAGCAGCAGCGCATCCTCGGGTTCTTGTCGCGGTCGTCGATGTGCGCGCGCCAGAACTGCTTCTCGCTCATCGGCGCGACGTGCGGGTGCACCCTCTGGTGGTGCTCCAGGTAGCGCTCGTAGGCGTCGGCACCGACGACGCCTCGCACGTACCACCGCACCGCACGCGCGGCCCGCACGAGCTGTTCGGCTCCAGTCATCTCAGGCCCGGTCATGCGTGATGTGCTCCTACCGGCGTCGGGTCAAGACCGGCCGCCTTCCACTCGGCGAGGACCTCCCGCTCCGCGGCGGTCGGGACGAAGGTCTTCGGCGCGAAGATCCGCGACGGCTTGTCGGGCTCCTCGCTGGTCGGCAGGCCGCCGGCGCGCAGCGCCTTGATGGAGACCACGATGCCAGTAATGAAGACGATGGCAACCAGGGTGGCGAACAGGATGGACAGGCCGGTCTGGATGGCAGTGTTGCGGATGACCGCGTCCATCTGGGCCGCGTTGGTGGCCGTGCCGAAGCTCGTCTTGCCGGCATCCCGGGCGTCGACGAACGCCTGGTGGTTGGACCAGTAGCCGATCTTCGGGTCGGAGGAGAAGATCTTCTGCCACGACGCGGTCATCGTCACGGTGAGCACCCACAGCAGCGGGGCTCCGGGCACCCACACCCACTTGAACTGCGCCTTCTTGAACAGCACGGTCGTGACAACGGTCAGCGCGATCGCGGCGAGCAGCTGGTTGGCGATGCCGAACAGGGGGAACAGCGTGTTGATGCCGCCGAGCGGGTCGGTCACCCCCATGACGAGGATGGAGCCCCAGCCGAGCACGATGAGGAACGAGCACAACCAGGTGCCGACCGGCCAGGACGGGTCCTTGAACTTGGACAGGCCCGGGATGTTGCCGATCATGTCCGAGAACATGAAGCGCGCGACCCGGGTGCCCGCGTCGACGGTCGTGAGGATGAACAGCGCCTCGAACATGACGGCGAAGTGGTACCAGAAGGCCTTCAAGCTCGCCCCGCCGAGGAAGGACATGACCTCGGACATGCCGACGGCAAGGGTGGGCGCGCCGCCGGTGCGCGACACGATGGTCTTCTCGCCGACGGCCGTGGCCGCGTCGTTGATCGCCTGTGGGGTCGTCGGATCCAGCGGCAGGCCGCCCGGCGACGTGAGGGCAAGCGAGTTCACCCACTTCGCCGCAGTGTCGGCGGTGCCGCCGGTCGTGCCGGCGGGGGCGTTCATGACGAAGTAGAGGTGCTGGTCGAGGATGACCGCGGTGATGAGGGCCATGATCGCGACGAACGACTCGGTGAGCATGCCGCCGTACCCGATGATGCGCGCCTGGCTCTCCTTCTCGATGAGCTTGGGCGTCGTGCCCGAGGCGATGAGGGAGTGGAACCCCGAGATCGCGCCGCAGGCGATGGTGATGAACAGGAACGGGAACAGCATTCCCGCGAATGCGGGTCCGGTGCCGTCGCGGCCGAACTGGGTGAGCGCAGGCATTCTGATGACGGGGGCGGTGACCAGGATGCCGATGGCCAGCACGCAGATGGTGCCGACCTTCATGAAGGTCGACAGGTAGTCGCGGGGGGCCAGCAGCAGCCACACCGGCAGCACGGACGCGGCAAAGCCGTACACGCACAACCACAGCGCGAGAGCCGTCGGGCTGAGCGTGAACAGCGACGAGCCCCAGGACGACTCGGCCACCCACTGCCCGCTGATGACGGCGAAGAGCAGCAGCGCCACGCCGATCGCAGACACCTCGCCGACCTTGCCGGGTCGAAGGAAGCGCAGGTAGACCCCCATGAACAGCGCGATGGGGATGGTCATCGCGATGGAGTAGACGCCCCACGGGCTCTGGGCGAGCGCGCCGACGACGACCAGACCCAGGACGGCGATGAGGATGATCATGATCGACAGCACGCCGAGCAGCGCGGCCCAGCCCCCGACCCGGCCCAGCTCCTCGCGAGCCATCTGGCCCAGGCTGCGCCCACGACGGCGGATGGACATGTGCAGCACCATGTAGTCCTGGACCGCGCCGGCGAAGATGACGCCGAGAATGATCCACAGCGTCCCCGGCAGGTAGCCCATCTGGGCGGCGAGCACCGGCCCGACCAGGGGCCCGGCCCCGGCGATCGCCGCGAAGTGGTGCCCGAAGAGGACCCTCCGGTCGGTGGGCATGAAGTCCCGGCCGTTCTCGAACTCCTCGCCCGGGGTCATCCGGGTGTCGCGCGGCTTGAGCACGCGGAACTCGATGAACCGCGCGTAGAAGCGCAGCGCGATGAGGTAGCTGCCCACCGCGGCGAGCACGAGCCACACGGCGTTGACCCGCTCGCCGCGCACGATGGCGACCATGGCCCAGCCGACCGCGGCCACGACGGCGATGACGAGGAAGATGCCGCGGCTCACCGGGCTGCGGTTCGGTGGTTCGTCGACCGCGATGGGCGGCAGATCGGGATCGTTCCTGATCTTGTGGACGGGTGTCGTGTCAACGCTCATCAGGCCTGCTCCTTCTGCAGATCGCACCCGCGAGGGTTCACAACTGTCACACAGCACGGTAGCCCTCAGCGCGTCCGTGCAGGCAGGTCCGCGGCACCGATGCGCTACCGAAACGTGACCTGGCCATAGGCTTTCGCCATGTTGATCCGCATCGGGGCCCACGAGCCCCAGCTCGGCGAGGGCGCGTGGGTCGCGCCGACTGCCACCCTCATCGGGCAGGTGTCGTTCGGGCCGGGGGCGAGTGCGTGGTACGGGGTGGTGGTTCGAGGTGACACGACCCCGATCCGCATCGGGGCCCGGTCCAACCTGCAGGACAACGTCGTCTGCCACGCCGACCCGCATGCGCCCCTGACCGTTGGCGAGGCAGTGACCGTCGGGCACGCGGCAGTCCTGCACGGCTGCACGGTCGAGGACGGCTGCCTCATCGGGATGGGCGCCACGGTGCTGAACAACGCCGTCATTGGCCGCGGCTCGCTGGTCGCGGCCAAGGCGCTGGTGACCGAGGGCATGGTCGTGCCGCCCGGCTCGCTCGTCGCCGGAGTTCCGGCCAAGGTGCGCCGGCCGTTGACCGACGACGAGATCGCGACCTTGCCGATGAGCGCCTCGACCTACGAGGGGCTGCGCGATGTGCACCGGGAGGCGGGCGAGCCCTGAGCGCGCCCGGACCCGGTATGCCGTGCCGCCGCCTTGGTGGCGTTCGAGGGCTCCTGGACGGCCCGGCATACCCCTAGGCTGGGCCAATGGCTGATTTCGATGTCGTCGTACTCGGTGCCGGCCCCGGTGGCTACGTCGCCGCGATCCGTGCCGCGCAACTGGGGCTGAAGGTCGCCGTCGTCGAGGAGAAGTACTGGGGCGGGGTCTGCCTCAACGTCGGCTGCATCCCGAGCAAGGCGCTGCTACGCAACGCCGAGCTGGCACACGTGCTCACCCACGAGAAGGCCAAGTTCGGCATCGAGGGTGAGGCGTCCATGTCCTATGGGCCGACGCACAAGCGCTCCCGCGTCGTCGCCGAGGGGCGGGTCAAGGGCGTGCACTTCCTCATGAAGAAGAACAAGATCACCGAGATCGACGGGTGGGGCACGCTCACGTCGCCGACATCGATGGATGTCCGGGGACCCGACGGCTCCAGCCGCTCAGTCACGTTCGACAACCTCATCATCGCCGCCGGCTCGGTGACCCGGCTTGTCCCGGGCGTCTCGCTCAGCCAGAACGTCGTCACGTACGAGGAGCAGATCCTCGACGACGCGCTCCCCGGCTCGATCGTCATCGCCGGCTCCGGCGCGATCGGCGTGGAGTTCGCCTACGTCATGGTCAACTTCGGTGTCGATGTCACCGTCGTCGAGTTCCTCGACCGGATGGTGCCCACCGAGGACGCGGACGTGTCCAAGGAGCTGCTCAAGCAGTTCAAGAAGCTCGGCGTCAAGGTGCTCCTTGGCACGAAGGTCGAGGGGGTCGAGGACACCGGCTCAGGGGTAAGAGTCGAGCGTGTCGACGGGCGGCGGCCAGCAGGTGCTCGAGGCGGACAAGCTGCTGCTGGCCATCGGGTTCGCGCCGCGGGTCGACGGGTACGGCTTGGAGTCCACGGGGGTCGCCCTCACCGACCGGGGCGCCATCGCCATCGACGACTACTGTCGCACCAACGTCCCCAACATCTACGCCATCGGCGACGTGACGGCCAAGCTCATGCTCGCCCACGTCGCGGAAGCCATGGGGGTCGTCGCCGCCGAGACCATCGCCGGCGCAGAGACGATGTCGGTCGACTACGACTTCGCGCCACGATCGACCTTCTGCCAGCCGCAGATCGCCTCGATGGGGCTGTCCGAAGCCCAGGCCAAAGAGGCCGGCCACCAGGTCAAGACGGCGACCTTCCCGTTCTCGGCCAACGGCAAAGCCCACGGCCTGGGCGACCCCGTTGGCTTCGTCAAGATCGTCGCGGACGCCGAACACAACGAGATCATCGGCGCGCACCTCATCGGGCCGGACGTCACGGAGCTGCTGCCGGTCCTGAACGCCGCGCAGACCTGGGACCTCACAGCCGACGAGCTCTCCCGCGTCGTGTTCGCCCACCCGACTCTCGGTGAGGCTCTGAAGGAGGCCCTGCACGGCATCGCCGGTCACATGATCAACTTCTGACGCGTCCTCGTCAGGAACGCAACGGGTTCAGCCACACGACCTCGGGGAACCGCGCGAAGTCAGAGTCCGCTGACACGACCGGGACTCCGTTCTCGAGAGCCAGGGCGGCCAGCAGGGCGTCCGGTACGAGGTTACCGGTGACGTGATGCCGGGTCGCCAGTAGGCGGTATGCCGCGAGGGCGCCTTCACCGGCGGGCGGAACCCAGGCGGCCGGTGCCGCCAACCACGAGTCGACGAACGCGTGAGCGTCCCTCGCCGGCAATGGGTTGCGGCTCACGCGGGGGTGGGTCGCTATCCGCAAGAAGGCACCCACCGTCTGGCATGGCAGGCCGACTCTCGTGCTGCCGTTCAAGGCTGACGTCAGCCAGTCCGCCGCCACTTGCTGGTGCGGGCTGTCAGCATCCACGGCATACAGCAGCACGTTTGCGTCGAGGATCACGATGATGGGGCCTCGTCCAGTAGGTCGAGCACCTCCGCGACATTGGACACGTCCATCCGAAGACCCAGGTTTGCGGTCCGATGCACGTACTGCGTGCGTGACGGGCGGCTCGTCATGCCACGACGGGCCAGCTCGTTGAGCGCCTCGCTGAGGCCCACTCCGCGCTCGCGACGGATCCGAGCGACCTCCGCCGCGACATCGTCGGCGAGCGTCACCGTTGTCCGCATCCCTCGAGTCTAGCATCATGATGCGTGGTCATGCACATTGCGATGCAAGCGGTGCCCCATGAGCGGCTGCAGTCGAGGGGTGTCGAGGCGTTGCAGTCGTTGCCCAGGGGCAGCAAGGTTGTCGGTGGCGCGGCATATGATCGTCGCCTCATCAACGCCGTAGAGGAGGCTGTTCGCATGGTCGTGCGCAAGGAGAAGTGGGACGCCGGAACGCCGTGCTGGGTCGACATCATGGCGGGCGATCTGGCTCGGTCGCAGGCGTTCTACGCTTCGGTGCTCGGCTGGGACTACACCGAGTCGCAGCCGGAGTACGGCGGGTACTGCAACGCCACCGTCAAGGGCGAGGTCGTGGCGGGCCTGAGCCCGACCATGCCGGGCATGGAGGAGTCCCCACACGTCTGGACGACCTACCTCGCGACGGACGACGCCGAGGCGACCAAGGCTGCGGTCCTAGCCGCCGGTGGGCAGGTCATGGTCGAGCCCATGGCCGTCGGGCCGTTCGGGACCATGGCGATCTATATCGACCCGACGGGAGCGGCCTTCGGCACCTGGCAGTCCGGTGAGAACACCGGCTTCGACCTGGCCAACGAGCCGGGCGGCGTGTTCTGGAACGACGCCATGGTGAGTGACTTCGAGGCCGGAAAGGGCTTCTACGCCAAGGTCTTCGGCTACCAGTACACCGACATGTCAAGCGAGGACACCAAGTACGCTGCCATCACCCTCGACGGGCAGCGTCCGGTCGGAGGCATCGGCGTCGCAAGCGGTGGCGCGCCGCCGCACTGGTCGGTCACCTTCTCGGTCGCGGACGCGGACGAGGCGATTGCAAAGGTGACCGCCGGCGGCGGGGGAGTCGTGACTCCGGCCTTCGACATCGAGTGGGGCCGGGTCGCCTTCGTCACCGGTCCGGACGGCGAGACCTTCGGCGTGGTCGGGCCCAAGAAGGAGTAGGCGCGCTCTCGGGGTTGGGCTGGGAGCGATGCGCGACGACCTGGGCGCGGAATGCGACCTGCCCGCCCGTCCGACGCGGGTGGTCAGCCTCGTGCCGTCACTGACCGAGGCAATCGCGGCCAGCGCCTCCGGTGTGCTGGTGGGCGCCACCGACTGGTGCACCCACCCGCGAGGTCTCGACGTCGTGCGGGTGCGGGGCACCAAGAACCCGCACCTGGAGCGCATCGTCTCGCTGCGGCCGGACCTCGTCGTCGCCAACGAGGAGGAGAACCGCCAGCGCGACGTCGAGGCCTTGCGCGACAACGGCATTCCGGTGTGGGTCACCGATGTACGGTCGGTCAACGGTGCGCTGACCTCGCTTGAGCGGCTGCTGGACCTGATCGCGGCTCCGGAGCGCGGCTGGCTGGACGCGGCACAGGCGGCCTGGTCCGCTCCGGCGCGCAAGCCGGCATACCGGGCCGTCGTCCCGATCTGGCGGCGGCCCTGGATGTTCCTCGGCAGCGGCACGTATGCCGGTGACGTGCTGCGCCGGCTCGGCGTGACGAATGTCTTGGGCGACCACCCGCAACGCTATCCGCGGTGCGACCTCGGCGAGCTGCCGGCATACGACGTCGTCGTGCTGCCGGACGAGCCGTACCGGTTCACCGCCGACGACGGGCCGGAGGCGTTCCCTGGTATGCCGTGTCCGCTCGTCGACGGGCGCAGCCTCACCTGGTACGGCCCCGCCATGGTCAGCGCGCCCACGGTTTTAGGTGCGGCGCTAACCGCGGCGCGTCTCTGAATGGGGATCTCGCGGTCATCGCCACCGTGGACGCGCTGCTATGGGTCAAGAGCGGTGGTCAGGGGTGATCAGTCGCGTGCGTGCGTTGGTGAATTACACGGCCTGAGGGCCTGAGATCAGATGGCATCCACTCACAGTTCCACGCAGAGCTCCCCCAGAAGCCTGAGCTGTTCGGGGGCAATCACAATGCCCGCCTGCCCTCCTCTTGCCGTGAGGGAAATGTACAACGTGGCGGCCTCGGTGTGAACGCCAGGCTCCAACGACTGCATCGCCTCCAGGTCGTTACGATAACGAGCACTCCAATTCACCAATGAAGCATTCGTCTATTCCGAGCTTGCCGCCCCGGACAGAGTAACTCTTCTCAGCGGCGAGCAAGTCTACGGGCAGCGCGGGCCTTGCGCGAGGAACACCCTGTCTGGCGCGGCCATAGAAGAGTTTCACCGCCTCCGTGCTAGGGACAATGCCCTGGCCGAACAGTTCTTCGCCGCGTTAAGATCGAACGGGTCCTCCGCACCGTCTTTCCCAGACACGCGTGCGAAAGTACGCCGTGCTACTGGCGAGTACATCGAAGTCTTCTACAATCGTCAACGGCTGCGCTCCGGGTTGGCTACAAGACACTCATGGAAGTCGCCGACAAACACCAGCAAAGCCTAGCACTCACGCGTGAGCCCGCCAGTGTCGCTGTCCGCGAAAGCGTCACCCCACCGGTGCTCACATCACTCGTTTTGAGGGCCGCTGGTGAGAAGACCTCACCAAGCTTCCGTATTCCACAAGGAGTGTGGCCCTTGTAGACGCTCAGGGGGTATGAGTGCCAGAAACGTGCTCAGCTCAGGAACCAACTGATAGCGCACTAGATCGTTGTCATCAACAAACATCCTTAGAGCCTCAGTTCGTGCCTCCTCATTGAGGATGTCCTCTACTGAAAGCTCAAAGTAACCGACGTGGCACCGACGGGTCGCTAAGAGCGACTCGACCGTGAACGCCGAAAGGTGTCCCGTAGCATTGTATTCGCCCTGGATGGTAATGACCCTCCAGTCGAGAGTCGGTGCCGAAACATAGGTCCGACGGAGCCAGCTGCCCCTCCTGACTTGCCATTCATCTTCGTACAGGAAGACGAGAGAGGGCTCACTGTCTGCGAATGCGCGTCCGACGTAGGCGAGTGCCGGTGAGTTAGTGTTGGTGGTCATCTCCACCGTGCCCATCTCACTGGGTGCCTATGGTTCACATGGTAATTGCCCCATGTATGGGTACCTCTTTGACCATGCTCAAAGTTGCTCTTCCAGCCTTTACCAGACTTCGACGGTCCTCGCCAGACGTTACCATTTCGAATGCTTGTGCGCATCGTGGCACCGTTCCTGGCTGTACTGACTATTGCATTCCGGCCAGTCCAAATTCGACCTGGGAGCCAACTGGTGGCGCGCGTAGCCCTGACTCCGTTTACTGTTGAAATGGCGGCTTGAGCCAGCCGCACAACTCTGTACGCACGGAAGGTCCAAGCGGCTACTGCGGCGACGGGAACCACGAAGGACGCCACTGTGAGGGCGACTTCCCATGGGTTTCTTTGACGTAATCCACGACGGCAGACGCGGCGGACTGGATCCAGTTTCCTACTTCTCCCCAGTCGGGCCATTGCCCGCCAAGGTCGGAGTTGTTGATGGGGTCTTGGGGGTAGGTGTAGGTGGTGGTGTTGCCGCCGGCAACAGGGTCGGTGGCGGTGAACTGGCCGAGGGCGGGTAGGTAGGTGCGGGCGCCCATGAGGATCTGGTTGAGGCCGTTGGCGTGTTCGTAGCCGCGTTGCGCGGTGCCGTGCCACGCGTCAGCTGGTCGAAGCGTCGGCTCGGGTGGCGGGGACGGCGGTGGGGTCGACGGCGCGGGTGTCGGGGTTGAGGGGTTGCCCGTACGGGTCGTAGACGTACGCGGTGGCGGTGACGGTGCCGGCGGCATCGACGAGGGTGGTGATGTCGCCGTGCAGGTTCGCGAGCGCGAAGGTGCCGGCGCCGGTCGAACCGGTTTGGTGTACAGCACTCCACCCGGTAGTGGCAGGTACCGTTTGGCGAGCGCGCCGTCGGCGGCGAGGGCGAGGTCGGGGCTGTCGGTGTCGTCCGTGAACCCGTACCGGCTGGTCGTCGGGTCGGTGCCGGTCCCGGCCCGTTGGGTGACCCGCCCGGTGGCATCGCGGGTGTAGCGGATGCTCTGGGCGCCGTTCGCGTCGCTGGTGGTGGTGACGCGGTCGGCTCCGTCATAGGTGAACTGTTGGTTGCCGAGGCGGGTGGCGTTGCCGTGGCTGTCGTAGCTGATCTGTTCGGGCGGGATCGGGTCGGCGCCGGTGAGGGTGGTCAGCCGGGACGCAGCGTCGGTGCAGGATGTGCTGGTTTCGACCGGTGCGGCGCCGAGCTGGCGGGTGGCGGTCACCCGCGACCCGTTCGCGCCCGCGGCCGGGTCGGCACCACACCCGCCACTGGACGCGTAGCCATAGCCCAGGGTCAGCGGCGGCCGGCTCCCGGCCCCGGCGAGCACCGCGCTGGTGAGCCGGGCGGCGGTGTCATACCCGTAGGACCAGTCCACGGTACGGGCCGCATCGGCGTTATCGGTGGCCACCGAGCGGGTGATCCGCCCGGCCCGCGAGCGGGTCAGCGTCTCCGCCAGCGTGCGCGCGCCGACCGCCCAGTCCTGGCCGGTGACCTGCCCGGCCGGGTTCTTGGTGATCGCGCCGAGGCTGATCCCGCTCGGGTAACTCACCCCGGACAGCTCGGTGCTGGCCGGATCGTAGGCGGCGGTCGCCACGCTGGCCCCATCCAAGACGGTTGTGGCCAGCCGCCCGTCCGGCAGGTAGGTGTACCCCACCGTCGAGGAGGCACCCGCCGACCCGGTCGTGGTCACGCTGCTGACCCGACCGGCCGGGTCATACCCCGTGCTCGTGGTCACCGACTGCTCGGGATGATCGGCCACCGTGTGCGTGTAGCGCACGGTGCGCCCGGTCAGGTCCACGGTGGTGGTGATCGTACCGGCCGGGTCGGACACCGACGTGGTCAACGGATCCCCACCGACGGCATAGTCATGGGTCACGGTGCGCTCGGGCGCGTCACCGTACGCCGGGATGGTCACCGTCGTGGTCCGGCCGCGGGCGTCGTATGCCGTGCACGTCCACGACTCGGGGGTGGGCTGCCCGTCGCGGTGCCCGGAGGCAACCGTTCGGCCCCACACGTCATACACGCTCTCGACCGCATCCGCCGGGCCGGTCGCCGGAGCCGGATCGATGCTCACCTTGGCCAACCCATGCTGACTCGCGTCAGTGCCCCCTGGGCACGGGTTGAGCCGCGACTCCGCCGCGGCCGTGGCGCTCTTCGCGGCGTAATACTCCATGGTGCTGGTCGTGGCCGGCCCGGAAGGCAGCGTGCTGGCGGTGCGCCGCAGCAGGCTGTCCGGGGCCAGGTACGGCTCGTACGACGTGCGGCTGGTCAACCCGAGCCCGCCCGGATCCGTCGTCGTGGCGGTAGCCAACCCCAGGGCCGGGTCGATCCCCGTGGCGGCATCGGCATACGAGGTTGATGTGGTCATGCTCGGGGTAGGGTCGCCGGAGTCGTCGGTCACCGTGGTGGTGGCTAGCCCGTACTGCGGGGTCAGCCGATCCCCAGCCAGGGAGATCACCGCGCCGGTTGCGGCGTTGGTGGCGGTGAGGGTCAGGTTGCCGGGGCCGGTTGGGTTCTTGTAGTCCACCCGCAGCCGGTGCGGTTTGCCCATTGCTCAAGTCGAACACGCCGTTGCTGGCCGGCCCGGTGGCCTGCGCGGCGCTGGTGAAACTGGGCCGCCCGGCCCGGTAGTGCGCGTTGACCCGGCCAGCGTCCAACGCCCGCCCGTACACGGCAACCTCGTCGACGCCGCCTTCGTAGTCGCCGTAGTTGCCATACCCGATCTGGGTGGGGGCGATCACGGTGGGGCGCGGTGAGGTCGCGGAGGAGGCAACCGGTTGCCCGTCCAGGTACACGGTGGCGGAGCGGGCCGAGTACACCACGGCGACGTGGTGCCACCCGGAGGACAGGTCAGCTTGGTAGCTCGCCCGCGGCGGCAGGTAGCCGTCGCCGTGCTCATACACCCCGATGCCGTTGGTGCCCACGGATACCCCAGCGCCGGCGTTCCCGCCGGACTGGGACGGGTAGAACAGCCAGCGTTGACCGGCGGTGCCAGCGGCGCCGTCGTCGTCGGGGTCTTGGATGGCGATCGGGGCGGTCGGCTTGACCCACGCCTCCACCGTGAACGTGTCGGTGCCCACCGTCTGCGGCACGGTCACGCTCGCAGCGTTGGGGAACGCAGCGCTGGTGTCCGGATCGGCGCCCAGCCCGCCCGCCTGACCGAGCTGCACGCCGTCGTACGTGCCCGCGTGGGCGCCGGGGCTCGAGTCAACGGCGACCGAGCCTGAGCCCTCGCCCAGGCGCCAGTACCCGCTGGGCTGATCCGCGGTCACCGCTTGAGCCATCGAGTCCCAGCGTTGCAGCGCCACCTGCTCATCCACGTACACCCGCACCCCGTCGTCGCCGTTCGCGCCGACATCCGCCGCGAACGTGTACGAGCCGGCCGGCACGGTCAACGCGCCGGTAAACCGCGCGGCATACCCCTGGGCCGAGGACAGCGCCGGATGCGGGCTGCCCGTGCCCCACGTCGTGGGGGTCGCGGTGGAGTGCGCCGCCGGGGAACCGGTCAGGGTGAGGTTCGGCCACCAGGTCGCGGCCAGGCCCGCCATCCCCTCGTCATACCCGGTGTGCGTGTGCGGCATGGCCGGCTGGCACGCCGGCGTGTCCACCGGCACCTTGTGGGTGCCATCGGGTCGAGCGGCGTCGGCGAAACACTCTGAGCTCCACGGGCCCCACGTGTCGGTCGGCCGCCCGGCCGTGTCGTAGTCGGTGACACTGACCCGGCCGGCCGGATCACGGGTCCACAACGGCAAATCCGCCACCGACCACCCGGTCGTATTCGTCGCTCCGGCCGCATTGGTCACCGACACCGGTCGACCGGTGGCGTCCATGCTCACCGTCGATGCGAGCACCTGCGGCGTATCCCCATCGATATGCACGGTCGACACCGGAGCCGCCGCAGCGGTTCGATCGTAGGTGTAGGAATGGCCGAGCCGCCCGCTCGGACTGGTCGCAGCGCCGGTGGGCTCCGCCGACTGCACGCGGGTGACCCGCCCACTGGGGTCGTAGCCGACCAGCGCCCAGGTCGCGTCGGTGTCCCGACCGGCCGGGTCGACCGCGACCCAGTCCACCGTCAACGGCGCCCGGTAGGCGCTCATCCGCCCGTCGGCATACCGGAACTGGGTGACCTCCCCACCCGGGTCCATGATGCTGGCCAGCTGCCCGGCGACATAGAAGACGCTGCTGTTCGAGCCGTCGGGGTAGTCCAGCCCGCAGAGCATCCCGGGCGGAGGCTGGGGGTCGTATGCCGGTCCGGCGGTCACCTCTGGCGGGGTTGGGCAGCTGTCGCGGCCCTGGTAGCGCATCCCGATCGTCCGCCCCGACGCTGGATCGGTGATCGTCGCCAGCCGCGGCGGGCTGCCGCCCCACGTGTATGCCGCCGAGGCCGGTTTGCGGTCATCGGCCGCGGACGTCGCGCTGGTGATCTTGCCCGCGGCGTCGAACGTGTAGGACCGTCCATCCTCGTCGGCGAACGCCAGCATTCCCGTTGCGTCTTTGGCCAGGATGCCGTGCTCCCCGACCGGCGCAGCGAACGAGCCGTCCGAGCTGCGAGTGTAGGTGTGCGTCGAGCCGGACGAGTCGCTGAGCACCACCGCAGCATCGGTCACCCGGGCGCCGAGGTAGCCACCGTCGCCGTCGATGTCGGCAGACAGCTCCCAGCCGGTCGGCAACGGCGGCGGAGCCGGCGACAGCCAAGACGCGGGTATCTCGTACGCCGCCCCCCGGTTGGGCGGACCTTCAGCTGGATCTGGGCCCCGCCGCCGTTCTCGTAGTACTCCACCACGATCGGAGCCGCCACGCCAGCCGCGAGCTGCTTCGCGGTGCCGAACTGGTCGGCTACCGCCGCGTCGTACCACTGCTCGAACACCGTGGTCCCGTCCACCACGACGCGCACTCCGTCATCGCGGGTCACCCCGAACTCGTAGGAGCCAGTGGCTGGCACGGTGAGGTAGCCGGACCAACGGACCCGGAACCCGTCCGCTGCGACCGCCGGAGGATACGGTGATCCCGCACCCCAGTCGAAGGTGACCTGCGCGTCGGTGCGTACCAGCTCAGGGGCCTCCCCAGCGGGGAACTCGCGGTTGCCCAAGCCGTCGAAGTACGAGCCGACCAGACCCAGCTCCGGCGCTGCCGAGGACTCCGCGAACGACACCGGCATACCGGTCGCCTTCGTCGCCAACCGGCCCTTCCCGTTCCCGCCGAGCGACGAGTCGACCCGGGCCCAACCACCAGCGGCGGTCCTCACATTCACCGGCGCGGCGCTACAGCAGGCACTGAGCCGCCCGGAGGGTTCGCAAAATCCCCGCTGGGAACGACAGGAGTCACCTCGCCGGCAGCGGATGACGACCCCGCCGACACCGCCGATGACTCCACCCCCGCCGGAGCAGCCGCGGCCGCGGCCTGCGCGATGGGCGCCTGAGCCACGGGCCCCACGGTCGCCACCAACGCGGTCACGACGACAAGGACACACCACCGGCGAAAAGACATTTGGCCACCCCCTGGACAAAGGCCTTGAATGTCTCCTCACCGTCGCCCTCACAAGCGAGAGCCGCAAGACGCAGGCGTGCCCGCGTCGAGTGATTCCGCTCACAACGGCGGCACAGGCATGGTCGCTCGAGTTCGGGTGGCTGAACGTGCACTATGACGCACGTTCAGCCACCCAAACTCACCGGACGGGCCAGGACGGGCCAGGACGGGCCGGGAGAGTGTGCTCGCCGTCAGTCGTTGGACTTCAGCTGGCGCTCCAACGCATCGAGGGTGCGGTAGCACGGCAGGACCTGCGCGATGGACGAGTTCGGCTCGCGGCCCTCGCGGATCGCTGCGACGAACTCGCGGTCCTGCAGCTCGATGCCGTTCATCGACACGGCGACTCGGCTGACGTCGATCGGCTCCTCCTTGCCGGTGACCAGGTCGTCGTAGCGGGCGATGTAGGTGCCGGTGTCGCCGATGTAGCGGAAGAACGTGCCCAGCGGCCCGTCGTTGTTGAACGACAGCGACAGGGTGCAGATCGCGCCGTTCTCGGCCTTGAGCTGGATGCTCATGTCCATCGCGATCCCCAGGTCGGGGTGCGTCGGGCCTTGGACTGCGTTGGCCTGCACGATCGGCGAGCCGGCCTGGTAGGCAAAGAGATCCACGGTGTGCGCGGCGTGGTGCCAGAGCAGGTGGTCGGTCCACGACCTTGGTTCGCCGAGCGCGTTGGTGTTGGTGCGCCGGAAGAAGTAGGTCTGCACGTCCATCTGCTGGATGTTCAGCTCGCCGGCGGCGACCTTGTTGTGCACCCACTGGTGGCTCGGGTTGAACCGCCGGGTGTGCCCGACCATGGCGACCAGCCCGGTCTCCTTCTGCACCCGGTCGGCGTCCTCGGCCGCCGCGAGGCTGTCGGCCAGCGGGATCTCCACCTCGACGTGCTTGCCGGCCTGCAGGCAGGCGATGGTCTGGTCGGCGTGCATCTGGGTGGGGGTGCACAGGATGACCGCGTCGACGTCGTCACGGGCCAGGGTGTCGGCCAGGTCGGTCGTGACGTGACCGACCTGGTACTTCTCTGCCACCGCCCGGGTCTTGTCCAGCTCACGCCCGATGAGGGACGTGACCTGGACGTCGTCGATGTTGGCCAGACCGTCCAGGTGCTTGATGCCGAAGGCTCCGGCACCGGCCAGGGCGATCCGCAGCGTCATCAGCCGTTCTCCAGGATGAGGTGGCCGACGGCCGTGTTGGACGCCGGCACGTGGTAGAAGCGGTGCACGACCTTCGGCGGCGGGCCGCCGGCGATGTCGGACATCGCCCCTCGCGCGATGAGCCACATGACCAGCTCGATGCCCTCGGAGCCGGCCTCGTCGACGTACTCGAGGTGCGGGCGCTCGGACAGGTGCTTCGGGTCGGCGATCAGCTCGTCGAGGAAGGCGTTGTCCCACTCGCGGTTGATCAGGCCGGCCCGCGGACCCTGCAGCTGGTGGCTCATCCCGCCGGTGCCCCAGATCTGCACCTTGAGCGGCTCGTCGAACGTCTCGATGGCCCGCCGGATCGCCTGGCCCAGCTGGAAGCAGCGCCGGCCCGAGGGCACCGGGTACTGCACGACGTTGACCGCGAACGGGATGACCTTGACCGGCCACTCGTCGACCTGGCCGAACACGAGCGACATCGGCACGGTCAGGCCGTGGTCGACCTCCATCTCGTTGCAGATGGTCAGGTCGAAGTCCTCCTGGATCACCGACTGGGCGATGTGCGAGGCGAGCTCGCTGTGCCCTTCGACGAGCGGCACCGGCCGAGGCCCCCACCCCTCGTCGGCCGGGATGTAGGAGTTGGCCGTGCCGATGGTGAACGTCGGGATCAGCGACAGGTCGAACGCCGTCGCGTGGTCGTTGTAGACGAGGAAGACGACGTCGGGCAGGTTGTCCTTCTCCCACTGCTTGGTGAACTCGTAGCCAGCGAACACCTTCTGCCAGTAGGGCTCTTCGGTCTTGCCCAGGTCGATGGCCGCGCCGATCGCCGGCACGTGCGAGGAGTAGACGCTGGCGGTGATCCGTGCGTGGGTGGTCGGCTCGGCTTTTCGGCCCCGGCCGCCTCCTTCACCGCGTCGCGCAGCCGCACACCCTCGGGGGAGCGACCGCCCGCGATCATCATGTCGCGGTACTGCTCTTCGGACAGGCCGGTCATGCTGCCGGCCATCTGCTGGAAGGACAGCCCGTCGGTGGCGCCGATCTTGGCCAGGAAGTAGATGTTCCCGCCCAGCTCCATGCACCGGTTGAGGTCGCGGTCCAGGACCGCCTGCTTCTGCGCCTCGGTCATCGGCCACTCGTCGAGGTAGGCCCGCTCGTCGGCCTTGAACCGCTCGCGGTTCTCGGCCTTCATCAACGACATGCAGAACTGGTTGAGGTAGTACCCCTGCCGGGAGCGCTCCGCGTCGAAGATCTTCGTGCCCGGCAGCTTCTCGTAGGGCTTGCTAAGCGCCATGGTGGCTCTCCTTCTCGGGTTCGTTCGGATCGAAGTCCTCGGGCCAGTACAGGCGCAAGGGGTTGTCGACCAGCAGCTTGCGCTGCAGGTCGGGAGTCACGGCGATGTGCGGGATGAAGTCGACGAGCAGCCCGTCGTCGGGCATGTGGTCCTTGAGGTTGGGGTGCGGCCAGTCGGTGCCCCACAGCACCCGGTCGGGGAAGGTCTCGACGATCCTGCGGGCGAAGGGCACGACGTCACGGTATGCCGCCTGCTCGCCGTGCAGGGCCGGGGGTCCGCTGAGCGAAAGCCGTTCGGGGCAGGACACCTTGGACCACACGTTGGCGTTCTCGGTCATGAACCGGACGAACGTCTCGAACTCCGGACCGTCCACTGGCTTGCTCACGTCGGGCCGGCCCATGTGGTCGACGACGACGGTCGTCGGCAGCGCGGTGAAGAAGTCCCACAGCTCGGGCAGGTCGACCGCCTCGAAGTAGATGACGACGTGCCAGCCCAGCGGGGCGATCCGCCCGGCGATCTCCAGCAGCTCGTCCTTGGGCGTGAAGTCGACGAGGCGCTTGACGAAGTTGAACCGCACCCCCCGCACGCCGGCGGCGTCCAGCTCCTTGAGCTGGCTCGTCGGTGACGTCGCGGCGGACCGTGGCGATGCCGCGCGCCCTGCCGCCGGAATGCACCACCGCGTCGACCATGGCCCGGTTGTCGGCGCCGTGGCAGGTGGCCTGCACGACGACGTTGCGCTGCGAACCCGAGGTGGTCGCGCAGCGCGAACAGCTGGTCCTTGGACGCGTCGCACGGGGTGTACTTGCGCTCCGGCGCGAACGGGAACTCGTCCCCGGGCCGAAGACATGGCAGTGCGCGTCGACGGCCCCGAGCTGGGACGGTGAACCGCGGCGTCGACGGACCGGCATACCAGTCCAGCCAGCCCGGCGTCTTCTCGAACGGCATCCTCACTCCTTCGGCACCAGTCGTACTCGGGCCAGGATCCGGTCGGCCTCGGTGCGCCAGTCCGGTGACTGGGCGAACTCGCCCGTCCCGCGCACCCCGAAGACTCCCTCGTCGGCCAGGTCGGCGACCCAGCCCTGCCGCGCGGCGGTGGCCTCCGTCAACCACGGCGTCAGGCCGATCTCGCACAGCGTCTCAGCGACCTCCCGGGCCTCCTCGCTGCGTCGGCGCCCGTGCTCGATGACCCGCTGGAAGACGTAGGCGGCCTGCTTCTCCCAGTCGACCCCGGGGAAGGTCTCGTACAGCGACTCGACGACGCGGTCCTCGACCCCGTAGGCCCGGGCCGCGGTGAGGGACTCGACGACCAGGGCCTCAAGGCCCTTGATCATCACGCTGCGGCACATCTTGGTCGCGGAGGCGACCCCGAGCTCCTCGTCGTATGCCGTGCCGGCGAAGCCGAGCTGGCCGCAACGGGGCATCGGCGGTCGTGGCATGAGGACCGCCGAGCAGCAGCGGCACGCCGATACGGTACGGCGGTACGGCCGTCATGACGGCGCCCTCGACGTACCGCCCACCGGCGGCCTCGACCAGTGCGGCGGCCCGGGTCTTGGCACCGGGCGAGGAGGAGTTGAGGTCGAGGAAGAACGCTGCGGGGCGGATGCCCGGCGCACACGCCCACGCTACTGGCACCGTTTGGTTGGCGGTCACCGCCGAGACGATGAGGTCGGCCCGCGCCGCCAGGTCGGCGTGCGCAGGCACGAGGTCGACCCCGTGCTCGCATGCGTGCGCGCGCATGGCCTCGCCCGCCGACCCCTCTGGCCCGTCGGGGCGGGCGTCGAGCTTGAGGTCGTAGGCGTGCACCGCGATGCCGCGCCCGCGCAGGTCCTCGGCGAGGATCTTCCCGACCTCGCCGTACCCGACGAGGCCGACGCGCCACTTGGTAGGGTCACGGCGTGGTGCCACGGCTCAGTCCACGTAGGTGAGGCCGGCCGCGGCGAGCGGCTCGCGCATCGAGTACATGTCCAGGCCGAGTACGCCCGAGGCGAGCTGGGCGCGTTTGCCGGCCTCGTTCGCCTCCCGAGCCGCCGACGCCTTGGCGACGTCGCCGGCCAGCGCCGCCGGAACGACGACGACACCGTCGACGTCCGCGACGACGACGTCACCGGGGTTGACCTGGGCGCCTGCGCACACCACCGGGATGTTGACCGAGCCAAGCGTGGCCTTGACGGTGCCCTTGGCGTTGACGGCGCGGCTGAAGACGGGGAAGTCCATCTCGGTGAGGTCCCCGACGTCGCGGACGCCTCCGTCGATGACCAGGCCCTTGCCGCCGCGAGCCCGGAACGAGGTGGCCAGCAGCTCGCCGAAGAAGCCGTCCTCGCAGTCGCTCGTACACGCCGCGACGACGACGTCGCCCTCCTGCAGCTGCTCGGCCGCGACGTGCAGCATCCAGTTGTCGCCCGGCTGCAGCAGGACGGTGACCGCCGTCGCGCAGATCCGGGCGGACGGGTAGATCGGACGCAGGTAGCTCTTCATCAGCCCGACCCGGCCCATCGCCTCGTGGACCGTCGCGACCCCGAACTGCGACAGCTCCGACACCGCTCCCGGGTCGGCCCGGGTGATGGTGCGCCTGACGATGCCGACGTCGTTGAGGGCCATGCTGCTCCTTCGTGTGCGGTCCGTTGACCAGTGTCAGTGCCGCCGCCGCTCCCGCTGCCTAGCGGCCCTGCGCGGTGAGTGCCTGGTCAAGGCGGGGATAGACCCGCCGGGCGTTTGCCTCGAACACCTGCTCCTTCTCCTCGGGCTTGAGGATGGTCGACGCCTCGATGTAGCGCTTGGTGTCGTCGTAGTAGTGGCCGGTCGTCGGGTCGACGTCGCGAACCGCGCCGATCATCTCGGATGCGAACAGGATGTTCTGGACCGGGATGACCGTCGTGAGCAGGTCGATGCCCGGCTGGTGGTAGACGCACGTGTCGAAGAAGACGTTGCGCAGGATGTGCTCGGTCAGGGGCGGCTTCTTGAGCGCCTGCGCCAGGCCCCGGAACCTGCCCCAGTGGTAGGGCACGGCGCCCCCGCCATGCGGGATGACCAGCCGCAGGGTGGGGAAGTCGGCGAACAGGTCGCCCTGGATCAGCTGCATCACCGCGGTCGTGTCGGCGTTGAGGTAGTGCGCGCCGGTCGTGTGGAAGGCGGCGTTGCAGCTGGTCGAGACATGGACCATGGCGGGGATGTCGTACTCGACGAGCTTGTCGTAGATCGGGTACCACGAGCGGTCGGTGAGCGGCGGCGCCGTCCAGTGACCTCCAGACGGGTCGGGGTTGAGGTTGACCGCGACGTTGCCGTACTCCTCGACGCAGCGCACCAGCTCGGGCACGCAGGTGGCCGGGTCGACGCCCGGTGACTGGGGCAGCATGGCGGCCGGGATGAAGTAGTCGGGGAACAGCTGGCTCACCCGGTAGCACAGCTCGTTGCAGATCGCCGCCCACGTCGAGGACACCTGGAAGTCGCCGACGTGGTGGGCCATGAAGCTGGCCCGCGGCGAGAAGACGGTGAGGTCGCTGCCGCGCTCGAGCATGAGGCGCAGCTGGTTGGCCTCGATGGTCTCGCGGATGTCGTCGTCGCGTGATGTGCAGCTCGGACGCTCTTGGTGCGCTCGCCGGGTCGCCGATCGCGGCGACCTGTCGGTTCCGCCAGGCCTCCAGTGCGCCAGGGGCGGTCGTGTAGTGGCCGTGGCAGTCGATGATCACGCGGGCCCCTGCGCTTTCACGCTCGACGCTTCCTCCTGCGCCGGCTCCGCCGGCCACACGTCGGCGGGCACCATGACCTCGCCGCGCATGATGAGCCGCGCCGTGCGCAGCAGGCGGCACGGGTGACGTTCTGCGGGTTGTCCGGGTCCACCTCCAGCTCGACGCTGAACTCGCCGGTGGGGTGCTCGACGGAGATGGTCTTGACCTCGCCGTCGGATACGGTCGCCACCTCGTTCGCGACCGACCCCTCGAGCACGCACGCGGTCGCGACCGTCACCGCGGCAAGCACGCCGATCGCCTCGTGGCACACGTGCGGGATGAAGCTGCGGGTCGCGATGCTGCCGCCGTGGCTCGGCTTGGCGACGAGCGTCATCTTCGGGTAGTTCTTCGGCCCGACGTCGCCCAGACCCATGAGCTCGCCGCACACCAGCCGCAGGGCCTCGAGCTTGGTCTTCAGCTCGGTGTCGGCGTTGAGCTCGGCGACCTCCTCGTATGCCGTGCGCCCCAGGTCCTCCGCGCGGATGATGACGAGCGGCATGCCGTTGTCGATGCAGGTGACGTCGAGCGTGCCGACGCCAGAGACGGTGACCGAGTCGCGAACCTGACCGGTGGGCAGCAGGCTCGAGCAGACCGAGCCGGCGGTGTCGAGGAAGTCGATGGTGATGGGGGCCGCCGAGCCGGGCACCCCGTCGATGCTGGCCGACCCGGCATACTCGACCGACCGCCCGCCGTCCTGCTCGGGGGTCAGGACGGTGATGTCGCACTCCATGTCGGTGTTGAGGGTGAGCACCCGAGCCGTCGTCGTGTCGCCTTGGGCGGCCAGCATGCCCGTCTCGAGGGCGAACGGGACGACCGCGGCGAGCATGTTCCCGCAGTTGGGGGTGGTGTCGACGGTGTCCTGGTCGGGCTGCAGCTGGGCGAAGAGGAACTCCAGGTCGACCTCGTCGCGCTCGCTGCGCCTGACGATGCCGACCTTGCTGGTCAGCGGGTGCGCCCCGCCGAGCCCGTCGATCTGGCGCCGGTCCGGGGAGCCCATCACCGCGAGCAGGACCCGGTCGCGGGTGGGCAGGTCGTCCGGCAGGTCCGCAGCGTCGAAGAACGGGCCCCGGGACGTGCCACCACGCATGAACAAGCACGGCACTGCCCGCTGCGTCACGGAGACTGAGTCTAGTCCGGGGCCGACCGGCGGTGCCAAGGCCCATCCAGACCCGGGCCGCCCGCGGAGGCGGCTCTGGCGCGCTCCGCCGGATTCGTCCCCTGACCTGCGCGGATGGTAGCCTACGAGGTGCCGTGAAGCGGCCGCGGATGGAGAGCGCCCAGGTGGACATGCCCTGGTGCACCGCGCAACAACGAAGGTAAGGAGCCGGTAGCTCATGCCGTTGGACAGCGTCACCAAGGCGCAGATCATGACCGAGTACGCCACCAAGGAAGGCGACACCGGCTCCCCCGAAGTGCAGATCGCGATGCTCACCAAGCGCATCCAGGATCTCACCGAGCATGCCCGTGTCCACAAGCACGACCACCACAGCCGGCGAGGGCTGCTGCTGCTCGTCGGGCGGCGCAAGCGGATGCTGCGCTATCTGGAGGCGACCGACATCGAGCGCTACCGCTCACTGATCAAGCGCCTGGGGCTGCGCCGATAGCGCTCATGGGTACGGCGGTCACCGCGTCGAGCGGCGACCGCCCTCGCATGAACGGGCACGGCATGACTGGGGGCGGCCGGCATACCTGGCCGAACCCGGGACCCGCAGCACCGCGAGCACCCGCGCACAACGACGATGCGCGGGAGACGAGAGAGAACCACAGAAACGGAGGGCCCATGGAGGGTCCAGAGATCACCTTCGCCGAGGCGAGCATCGACAACGGTCGGTTCGGCACCCGGACGGTCCGGTTCGAGACCGGCCGGCTGGCCAAGCAGGCCGACGGCGCCGTCGTGGCCTACCTGTACGACAAGAGCCTCGACGACGCGACGATGATCATGTCGACCACCGCCTCCGGCCGCGCGCCCAAGGAAGCCTTCGACTTCTTCCCGCTCACCGTCGACGTCGAGGAGCGGATGTACTCGATCGGGCGGATCCCCGGCTCGTTCTTCCGGCGGGAGGGCCGCCCGACGACCGAGGCGATCCTGACCTGCCGGCTCATCGACCGGCCGCTGCGGCCGTCCTTCGCCAAGGGCTTGCGCAACGAGGTGCAGGTCATCGTCACCGTCTACGCGCTCAACCCAGACCACCAGTACGACGTCCTCGCGATCAACGCGGCGTCGGCGTCGACCCAGATCTCCGGGCTGCCGTTCAGCGGGCCGATCGGTGGAGTGCGCCTGGCCCGCATCGACGGGCAGTGGGTGGCCTTCCCCACGTTCTCGGACGCCGAGCGCTCGACCTTCGACATGGTCGTCGCGGGTCGGGTCGTCACCACGTCCAGCGGTGAGTCTGATGTGGCGATCATGATGGTGGAGGCTGAGTCCACCGAGGCGACCTGGGACCTGGTCAAGCGTCAAGGTCAGCCGCCGCCGACCGAGGAGGTCGTGGCGGACGGCCTCGAGGCGGCCAAGGCGTTCATCCGGGTGCTGTGCGACGCCCAGCGTGAGCTGTTCGACGCGGTGAAGTCGCACGAGGAGTTTGTCGAGCTGCAGTACCCGCGGTTCCTCGACTACGAGGACGACGTGTACGAGACGGTCGAGGCCGCGGTGTCCGAGCCGGTGCGAGCGGCGCTGGCCATCGCCGGCAAGCAGGAGCGCGAGGAGCGGCTGGGCCAGATCAAGGCCGAGCTGCACCTTGACCTCGTCGGTGACCACGACGGCGGGCCGGACGGACGGATCGGCCAGTTCTACGGGCGCCAGAAGGAGGTGTCCGCGGCATACCGGGCGCTGCAGAAGAAGCTGGTCCGTGAGCGCATCCTGCGTGACGGGGTACGCATCGACGGGCGCGGCTTGCGGGACATCCGAGCCCTCAGCGCCGAGGTGGAGGTGCTGCCGCGGGTGCACGGGTCCGCGATCTTCGAGCGTGGCGAGACCCAGATCATGGGCGTCACAACGCTGAACATGCTGAAGATGGAGCAGCAGCTCGACACACTGTCGCCGCAGACCCGCAAGCGGTACATGCACAACTACAACTTCCCGCCGTTCTCCACGGGCGAGACCGGCCGGGTCGGATCGCCCAAACGCCGCGAGATCGGCCACGGGGCCCTCGCCGAACGGGCGCTGGTGCCGGTGCTGCCCACGCGTGAGGAGTTCCCCTACGCGATCCGGCAGGTGTCCGAGGCGTTGGGCTCCAACGGCTCGACGTCGATGGGGTCGGTGTGCGCGTCGACCCTGTCGCTGCTCAACGCAGGCGTGCCGCTGCGGGCGGCCGTCGCTGGAATTGCCATGGGGCTGGTGTCCGACACGGTCGTGAACGGCGACGGCGAGACGGAGACCGGCATACGCCGCGCTGACCGACATCCTCGGGGCGGAGGACGCCTTCGGCGACATGGACTTCAAGGTCGCCGGAACTCGCGAGTTCGTCACGGCCATCCAGCTGGACACCAAGCTCGACGGCATACCGGCCTCGGTGCTCGCCGGGGCGCTCGCCCAGGCCCGGGAGGCCCGGCTGCACATCCTCGACGTGATGAGCGAGGCCATCGACACGCCCGACGAGATGAGCCAGTACGCGCCGCGGATCATCACGGTCCGGGTGCCAGTCGACAAGATCGGGGAGGTCATCGGCCCGAAGGGCAAGATCATCAACCAGATCCAGGAGGACACCGGCGCGGACATCTCGATCGAGGACGACGGCACCGTCTACATCGGCGCGGTCGACGGTCCGTCGGCCGAGGCGGCGCGGACCGCGATCAACGGCATCGCCAACCCGCAGATGCCCGAGGTGGGGGAGCGGTTCATGGGCACGGTCGTCAAGACGACGACGTTCGGCGCCTTCATCTCGCTCCTGCCCGGCAAGGACGGCCTGCTGCACATCTCGGAGGTGCGCAAGCTCGTCGGCGGCAAGCGGATCGACAGCGTCGACGACGTGCTCAAGATCGGCCAGAAGCTGCAGGTCGAGCTCAAGGAGGTCGACCCGCGCGGCAAGCTGTCGCTGGCTGCGGTGGTGGCCGAGCCGGCTGCGCCGGTCGCTGGCGAGGCTCGGTCCGACGGGCCGGCCGAGGCCTGAGGGCAGCGGTCGGAGGTAAAGCCGAGCGCTCTAACGCTCGGCTTCACCTCCAGTCGCCTACGGCGCGTCGGCGCTGGCGGAGGTAAAACCGAGCATCGGAGGTATGTCCGAGCGCTCTAACGCTCGTGATCACCTCCATCGCTCGTTTCTACCTCCAATCAGAGCGCGGTTATCCACAGGGCGCCGCCCTTGGCGCGCGGGCTGAGGGCGTTTTTCCTACGCTCGCGGACATGAAGCAGAAGGTGGGCCTGTCATGGACTTTCGTTGCTGCACTCATGCTGTCTTCCGCGGCGTGCACAGGGTCGGCGGACAGCAGCGAGCCCACACCGGCGAGCTCGACGTCCACCCCTAGCTTGCTCGAGCAGGTTGTTGCGGACTACAACGTCCGCAACAACGCCGCCATCGCCGCCGCGGGCCACTACGACGCGTCGCTCTGGAAGACCGCTGACGCGGGCGCCATCCTGGACGGGGACATGTTCGACACGCGCTACGACGAGGTGTTCAACGAACCGGCCCAGACCGGCGAGCACCTTTACCGCGCGGTGCAGCAGTACGGCACGGTCCGCGACAGCTACCCGAAGTGGGTCCTCGGAACCGTGACGACGACGAACTCGTCGGCGGCGCCGACGCCCTCCACCGCGACGGCTTCATCATCGACGGCGCCATCCAGTGATCCGGACATACTGGTCGCGGTCTTCGAACAGGCCAGTGACGGGGCTCCATGGCTCATGTCGCAGGAGGTCGCGACGAGGCGTGCTGACCTGCCAACCGAGGCATCTGGGGCAGCAGCGACGCTCGAGCAACAGCAGAACGCCACCGTGATCGGCCAGCTGCTCGCCAAGTGGTTCAGCACCGGGGAGGCGCCTCCCTGGCTCGACCTGAGGCAGGCAGCGGACTTCCGGGCCAAGCAGGTCGATCCCGGGGAATTCTCGGACCGCCGTATCAGCTGCTCGCTGTACTCCGACCTTGCGCCGCAGACCGGCGTCTCGGATGCGATCCGGGTCGCCCGTGCAGGGTCGACATCGCTCATCGCGGTCAGCCTGAAGTGCTCCACCACGACTACTGCAGCCACGAGCCGCACGGTGGTCTGGAAAGAAGGATGGGACAAGCTCTACCCGAACGAGCCGGGCGGCGCCTATCTTCGAAAGCCCTGGGTCGCCATGGTCCTTCTGGCTTCGCCGGACGAGGGGACCCCGGCAGTGCTGGGAATCCGAGGGAATACTGTGCTGTAACTCGGTTTACCTGCCAACCCGCGGCCCGCGGTCCGACTCGACAAGCAGGCAGCCATACGCAACCGGGAGTCGACACCGACAGACGAATGTCCAGTTGACCGTGTGAGGTGGCAGAATCCGCGGCACTACCTGGGCATGACCTCGCTCACGGGGCCTTCGGAGGCCTGGTTCATCATGGGCTATGGCTCCACGCGGACTGGGAAGCCAAGCAGAACGAGGCGGACAAGAACCCCGCCCTCAAGAAGGAGATCGACGCCATCTCGCTGAAGGATGGCGAGCATCTCGGCGGCACCCGCAGTTTCCTGGGGTCCCTCCGCAAGGACCTGAGCTACGGGCCGCCTGTCGAGATCGGCAAGATGCGGTACTTCCGGATCCGCACCTTCCGCGTCAAGCAGGGCATGACCAGGACCTTCGAGGAGGGCGTGAAGGCGGCCCTCGCGGCTTACGAGAAGAGCCACTTCCCGGCCTCCTTCGCGTTCTACGAGGTCGAAGCCGGCACCTGGACGCCGACCTTCGTGGTGCTGCGCCCCATGAAGTCCCTCGCGGACATGGACGCCATGGACACCGCCAATAAAGCGTTCATGGACGCCCTGGGCGAAGAGGGGCGCAAGGCCATGCAGAAGACCTTCACGGGAAACGGTCAACGGCGTGGAGAACCAGCTCTTCGCCTTCAACCCCAAGCTCAGCTATCCCGCGCCCTCCGTGGTCGCCAGCGACCCGGCCTTCTGGGCGCCCAAGCCCACGAAGGAACCCGCGAAGTAGTCAGGGAACCCGGTGAATTTGGGCCAAAAAGCCATTGAAGCCACGGATGAGCACGGATGAACACAGATTGAAAAAACGGATCAGCTTTTATCCGTGTTCATCTGTGTTCATCCGTGGCGGATCTTCCTTTTTCTC
>CAVYKM010000050.1:0-75030 GCA_963769085.1 uncultured Actinomycetota bacterium
CGGTCGCGGTCTACGCCGAGCCGGATCGGGACGCGCTGCATGTCACGGTGGCCGACGAGGCCTACTCCCTCGGGGGCTCGACCCCGGGCGACAGCTACCTGGTGCAGGAGAAGCTGCTTGACATCGCGGCCCAGTCAGGGGCCGACGCGATCCACCCCGGGTACGGCTTCCTTGCCGAGAACGCCCACTTCGCCAGGGCCGTCATCGAGGCCGGGCTGGTCTGGATCGGCCCGGGCCCCGACGCCATCGACGCCCTCGGCGACAAGGTGGCGGCACGGCATATCGCGCTCAGCGCGGACGCCCCGCTCGTCCCCGGCACCCCCGACCCGGTGGCTGGTCCGGACGAGGTGGTCACCTTCGCCAAGCGGTACGGGCTGCCGGTTGCGATCAAGGCGGCCTACGGTGGCGGCGGCCGCGGCCTCAAGGTGGCTCGGACGATGGCCGATATCCGCGAGCTGTACGACTCGGCGGTCCGCGAGGCGGTGACCGCCTTCGGGCGCGGGGAGTGCTTCGTCGAGCGGTTCCTCGACAAGCCGCGTCACGTCGAGACCCAGTGCCTGGCCGACCACGAGGGCAACGTCGTCGTCGTCTCCACCCGGGACTGCTCGCTGCAACGGCGCCACCAGAAGCTCGTCGAGGAGGCGCCTGCTCCGTTCCTCAACGAGGCGCAGAACGCCGAGCTGGTGCGCGCGTCCAAGGCGATCCTCAAGCAGGCCGGCTACGTCGGCGCCGGCACCTGCGAGTTCCTCGTCGGCCCGGCCGGCGACATCTCCTTCCTCGAGGTGAACACGCGGCTACAGGTCGAGCACCCGGTGACCGAGGAGGTGACTGGCATCGACCTGGTCCGCGAGCAGCTGCGCATCGCCGCCGGGGGGACGCTCGACTACGCCGACCCGGCGCCGCACGCGCACTCCATCGAGTTCCGCATCAACGGCGAGGATGCCGGCCGAGGCTTCCTGCCCGCCCCTGGGACGGTCACGGTCTTCCGACCGCCGGCGGGCCCGGGGGTCCGCGTCGACTCCGGCGTCGTCGAAGGCGACGTCATCGGCGGGGCCTTCGACTCCATGCTCGCCAAGCTCATCGTCACCGGCCGCACCCGTCAGGAGGCCATCGAGCGCTCCCGCCGGGCCCTGTCCGAGTTCGTCGTCGACGGGATGCCGACGGTCCTGCCGTTCCACCGGGCCATCGTCACCGACCCCGCCTTCGCGCCACTCGACCCGAGCGCCACCTTCACGGTCCACACCAGGTGGATCGAGGACGAGTTCGACAACACCATCGAGCCGTATGCCGGGTCGACGCCTGAGGCGCCCGAGGCCGGAGAACGCCAGAAGGTCGTCGTCGAAGTGGCTGGCAAGCGGATCGAGGTCAGCCTGCCCGCCAGCCTGGCGCTCGCGGGCGGAGCAGCGCCGGGCGGGCCGGGACGTCGGGCCGCTCCCAAGCGCGGCGGCGACCGTCGTTCGGGCGCCGCCGCCTCGGGCGACTCGCTCACCGCGCCGATGCAGGGCACCATCGTCAAGATCGCCGTCGAGGAAGGCCAGACCGTCGCCGCCGGCGACCTCGTCGTCGTCCTGGAGGCGATGAAGATGGAGCAGCCGATCAACGCCCACAAGTCCGGGGTGATCACCTCACTCATGGCCTCCGTCGGCGAGACCGTGACGAGCGGCTCGGTCATCGCCGACATCAAGGACTCCGACTGAGCTCTCCCCCGATCCGCGTCGCGGCAGATCTTCCACAAAGCGGCAGCTGTATCTGCCGCTTTATGGAAGATCTGCCGACTTACCGAGGATCGGGGTGGGCGAGCCTCGCCGCCTCGGCGACCGACCCGGTCATGGACGGGTAGACCGTGTACGAGCTGGCCATCTGGTCTGCGGTCAGCCCGTTCTGCACGGCCAGCGTGATCGGGTAGATGAGCTCCGACGCGCGCGGGGCAACGACGACGCCTCCTAGCACAGTCCCCTGCCCGCTGCGCACGAACATCTTGACGAACCCGTCGTGGAAGCTGTCCATCTTGGCCCGCGCGTTGGTCGCCAGGGGCAGCGTGACCGAGCGAAGGTCGACGTCGCTGCCGTCGACATCGCGCTGGGTGATGCCGACCGTCGCGATCTCCGGGTCGGTGAACACGTTGGCCGACACGACCCCCAGGTCAAGCGGAGAGACCGCGTCGCCGAGCGCATGCGCCATCGCCTTGCGCCCCTGCATCGCCGCGACCGACGCCAGCGGCCACACTCCCGTGCAGTCGCCCGCGGCATACACACCGCGCACGGACGTCCGGGAGACCCCGTCGACCTCGATGTGCCCGCTCGGGCGGCACTCGACGCCGACCTGGTCGAGACCTATGCCGCTGGTCTGGGGCACCGACCCGACGGCGAGCAGGACATGGCTGCCGTCGACCACCCGGCCGTCCTCGAGCTGGACCCGAACCCCGTCGCCCACCCGTTCGGCAGCGCTCATCCGCGACCGGCTGAGCACGAGCATGCCCTCGCGGCGGAAGACGTCCTCGATGACCCGGGCCGCGTCGGAGTCCTCCCCCGGCAGCACCTGGTCGCGCGAGGACACCAGGGTGACCTGGCCACCGAACCCCAAATAGGCCTGCGCCAGCTCGGCCCCCGTCACCCCGGACCCGACGACGATGAGCCGTTCGGGCACCTCGGTCAGGGCGTACAGCTGCTTCCAGGTGAGGATGCGTTCACCGTCCGGGCGGGCGGTGTCCATCACCCGCGGAGTAGCGCCGGTGGCGAGCAGGATGACGTCAGCGGCCAGCTCCTCGGCCTCGCCGTCGGCGTGCTCGACCGCCACCCGGCTGGCGCTGGGCAGCCGCCCGGTGCCACGGCATACGCGCACCCCCTCCGCGACGAGGCGAGTGGCAATGTCCTCGCTCTGCGCCGTTGCCAGGTCGACGATGCGGTGGTTGACCGCACGCAGGTCAGCCGGAATCGTTCCGAGGGTGAGCTCGACGCCGTGCTCATGCGCCGTCCCGAACCGGCGCAGCACATGGGCCGTCGAGATCAGGCTCTTGCTCGGCACGCAGTCGGTGAGCACGCAGGCCCCGCCGAGGCCGTCGCGGTCGACGAGGGTCACCGTGGCTCCGAGCCGCACGGCCACCAGCGCCGCTTCGTAGCCCCCGGGTCCCCCGCCGATGATGACAACCGAGGTGCTACGCGTGATCACGGGGCCATCCAACCACCGGTATGCCGGGCGGCCCCGTCTACACGTGGAGGCGCCACCTGGAGCGTGGGTTGCCGCACTACAGTGCGCACGTGACCGACGAACGCGCCGCGCGGCTCGACGACCCGAGCACCGACCCGTTCGAGGTGGCCGAGGCGGCGGCGGCCGTCGTGCGCGAGCGGACCGGGGCAGACCGCCACGACGTTGCGCTGGTGCTGGGGTCCGGATGGGCGGACGCCGGCGGGTGGCTCGGGGATGTCGAGGCCACGCTCGACCAGGGTGACCTACCGGGGTTCGCGGCCCCCAGCGTGCCTGGCCAGAGTCGGCTTGTCCGCTCTCTAGCCGTGGGGGACACCGGCAAGCGGGCCCTCGTCTTCGGTGGGCGGACGCATCTCTACGAGGGTCGTGGCGTGCGTGCGGTCGTGCACGTGGTTCGCACTGCGGCTGCCGCGGGGTGCCGCCGCGTTGTCCTCACAAACGGGTGCGGCGGGCTCAGCGCCCAATGGCCGCCCGGAACGGTGGTCCTGGTCAGCGACCACCTCAACCTCACCGGCAGGTCGCCGGTGGAAGGCGCGACGTTCCTCGACCTGACCGACCTCTACTCGGCCCGGCTGCGAGCGCTTGCCCACACGGTCGATCCCAGCCTTCCTGAGGGTGTCTATGTGCAGCTCCCGGGGCCGCACTACGAGACGCCCGCCGAGGTCCGGATGGCTCGGCTGCTGGGAGGTGACCTGGTTGGGATGTCCACGGCCCTGGAGGCGATCGCCGCCCGTCAGTCCGGGATGCAGGTGCTCGCGCTGTCGTTGGTCACGAACCTCGCCGCCGGTGTCTCGCCGCGGCCGGTGTCGCACGACGAGGTCCTGGAGACCGGCCGGACTGCCGCGGACCGGTGCGGCCAGCTGCTGGCGCGCATGCTGCCCGCGGTACTCAGCGTGGGCTAGCCCAGCCGTCGCTCAGCGCAGGGCCAGAGTCAGCGATGTGACCCCCCCGCGGAGCGTCGAACTTCTGGCCAGTTGGTCCGTGACCGGTTCGACCTACCGTGCGAAGAACGCCGCCTGCGCCCAGCCCTCTTCGTAGGGTGCCTCGAAGATTCCTTCGATGCGTACGTGTTGGAAGCGCCATCTGCCTTCCTGGCGATGGAAGTCGTTGTGGTAACGCGCCGCTACCCAGAACGCGCGTCCAGCCAGAACCGACGGTTGAAGATACGTCCAGTACCCAACCGCGTCGTCGCCGTCGACCGTGATCGACTCGTTGGCAAGGAGGTGCAGACTCGGCGGGACCGGACCAGCAAACCGTGCGACGATGGCGCTTCGGCCTTCGTGCCGGCCAAGCACATCGGCGAGGCGTCCGATCCCTTCCCAGACGGCGTCAGCCGTGAAGTAGTCAGCCACGGGACCGTGTGTGATATCGCGAGCGTGGACGTACGCGGCCATCAGCCGGCGAATGTCATCTTTGGCCTCGAGGACGTAAACGCGCTCGGCTAGATCGTCTGGCTTGGTCATCGTTCGCACCTCGGCAGTCACGTCGGAGATCAACCCGCACGCAAGCAGCGCGGCGGCGCCTCGGTGTCCGCCCCGCGACCACCGCCCGCGCGGACGTTGGTTAGGGCCCGGGGTGGCAGGCTATTTGGATTGTCGTCGTTCGCGCACCTGGTAATGCTGCGAGCGGTCGTCGAAGTGGGTGAGCAGGGCACGGGCGGCTGGTGGTACGACGGCAGTTTCGTAGTCAGTGCCGGCGAATTGGCGGACCGCTTCGAGGTCGTCGAACCACATGATCGTGATGAACTCGACCTGGTGGTCAGGTCGCGCCGGAGCAGTTCGATCTGCCGGAAGCCGGGATTCGCCGGTCGATGATGCCGGTGAAGATTTCCGTGCTGAGCAGCTGCTCGTAGCTGTCGGCGTCTGCTGGCGCCGTGTAGCCATGCCAGATGCGGCTGATCATCGTGCTCACTCTCCGTTGCCGTCCGTGGTGCCTACTGCCTGCTCGCTCAATGAGCGGCTGTCCTCTGTCGTTGTTGGCTAGCGCGTCGCCCGGTAGGCGTGGGCGCCGTCCCCGGGGTCTGACCTTGCC
The DNA here is from genome assembly GCA_963769085.1 of uncultured Actinomycetota bacterium. Lineage (GTDB taxonomy): Bacteria > Actinomycetota > Actinomycetes > Actinomycetales > Dermatophilaceae > Phosphoribacter. The sequence goes on from CAVYKM010000050.1 coordinate 5,236, forward strand.
GGGATGTGCAGCGCCCAGAGGCTTGACCTGCAGGCGCGCGGCCCGCGGGAAGGGCAGGGATCGCCTCGATGACCGAGAAGAGCGACCCGGTGGAGACGATCCTATCGATGGAAAGACCAGCTGCGGCGAACAGTGAGTGCATCTCGGACGTGCCGCGTTCGCGCCCATGAAGCGTCACAAGCATGTGCAGGTCCGAGAAGGTAAGCGAGAGGCGGGGTCGCACCGGACTGGAGTACGACCTCGGCAGCGAACACACGGCCGTCAGCCGGCATGGCTCGCCGGACGTTCGAGAGGATGCCAACGCAGGAGTCGTCGTCCCAGTTGTGCAGTACGTTCTTGAGCAGGTACGCGTCTGCGCCTGGAGGGACGCCCTCGAGCATCGTGGCCTCCTGTGACACGCACGCGAGGGTCGAGCGGGCCTTGGGCAATCCCGACCACGTGTGGTTGGTCGAACAGGACGGCCTGCTCGATGTGCGGGTTGCGGGCGAGGATGGCGGTGAGAAATGCCCCTTGGCCGACGGCGACGTCGACCACTGTGCGGACGCCTGGCAGGTTCACCGCGGCGGCCACCGGCTGAATCCGTCATCGCCGACAGTGCGGTCATTCCCGCCGCGAACTGTTGCCCGGCCCGCGGGTCGACGTCGTGAGGTAGCGCCATAAGGGCATGCCGAGCACGTGCTCCGAGGCCGGATGTCCGGTGCGGATGCTGTAGTCGGCAGCCGCCCATGAGCGCCACTGCCAGTCCGGCGAGCATGGCAGCCCGGGGGCCGAGCGAGTTCGCAAGGTCGGTTCGGAGCGCGTTGGACGCCTCGGTGTTGGCGAATCGGCGTTCGTCGAGCTCTCGGAAGACGCCGATCTGGGCGAGTGCTCGGAGAAGTCGATACAGCGCGTCCGCGTGGAGGCCGAGGTCCCGCGCGAGCTCGGTCACCGGCCGTGGGCCCATGGCGAGCTGGTCGGCGACGCCGAGCTCGGCGGCCAGCTGTAACGCCCGCGCCTGCCAGGCCCCGACCAGTAGGGACAGCAGGGGGGTATCGGAGGTGGTCATAACGTTCTCCCTCGTGTGGATGTGACGAACCGGGCAGCGCTGTGCGGCATCGCTCCGACAAGCCCGGCTGTCGCGAGGTAGCGCGCTCCCCTCAGGCCGCGTCGGTCGCCGCCTGATGTAGCGCGTCCGCCAGGCGGTCCGGCGCGCTGAGCATCACCTCGTGATCCGCGTCGAGTTCGATGGTGGCCGCGCCGTCGAGTCTGCTGCTGATACCGGGATGCCAGAAACCCGCCGGGAAGGTCAGGTCCGCCCGCAGGGCGATGAAGCATGTCGGAAGCTGCCGATGCACTGGGCGGCGGAGCCGGATCGGCTCGAAGACCGGCCGATAGGGGTCGGGCACGAGCCGGTCGAAGCTGGTACGCGCTAGCTGCTCCGGAGCCGTCTGGATGAAGCTGGACCGCCACAGTTCCCAGGGCAGAGCGATCGCGTGGTCCCGCCGAGAGGCGGCCAGGCCGGCGAAGCTCGTGCGATGGGATTCGGGCATGAGGTCAGCCGCGGCCTGGCCGTCTTCCGAGCACGAATGCCGCGCAGTACACGAGTCGGTCGATCTGGTCCGGGCGGCGGTCGGCAACCTGGCTGATGGTCACTCCGCCGAGGCTGTGCCCGACGAGCACAACCGGCTGGTCGCCAGCAAGATCAAAGGCGGCCAGGACTGAGGCGACGTTGTCGTCGTGACCGATGGCGACCATCACAGATCGGCCCGACGAGCAGCACCGCGTCGAGCCAGTCCCATTGCCGCACCACCTGGGCCCGACCGTCGTCGACCATGAGCCCGGCCGCGACCTCGTCGTCCCACTCCGCGCGACCCTCGCGGATGAGCTGCGCCACCGCCGGTGCCGACGCCGCCCGCGGCACGGAGCTGGCCACGTCCGCGCGCAGGCCAGGCCCGAACAGCCTGCCGGCATACGGGCCAGCGCTCTTCGGACGTTCGATGCTGGAGGAGATCGCCCAGGCCGTGACGGCCTGCTCGCCGGCATACACCTGCAGGTTCCACCGCGTCAGGCAGTCCTCGACCAGGCGCCACGGGATCGTCGTGCGGCGCAGCGGGTTGTTGATGTGCACGCCCGCCACACTGAGCTGAAGGGATGGACGCACCAGCAGGACGAACGACCAGCACGTCGCGAGCGCCATCGACCCAGCAAAGGCGAGATTCGTCTGCGACAGAGAGCCAAGGAACATCCCGACGCACGCGAGCATGCATACCGCCCCCAGCACGACCGAGCCCCGCTGGCGGAAGGTATGCCGGGTCGTGTCCGGCTCCACGCTGTCCATGACCGACACATCATGACACCCCGGCGAGCCGTGACGCATCGCAATAACACCCCACCCGCGGGGGGGGCGAACCGCCAACCCGCTCGTCGTCAGCACGTGCTGGTAGGTTCGGGCGGGAACGACAGAACGCCGGACAGGGGGCGCCCGACCGTGCCAGCTTCGGATCCCATGCCAGAGCCCGCCGAGACCCCCGCCGGGGGCGGTGGACGGGGGCGGTGGGGCGCGCGATGAGCTGGTTCGGCCCACCGCCTGGGGCATCCGAGCCGACCGCACCCAGACGCCCCGCGTCCTACCTACCGCCCGGCGGTCTGGGGTCGCCGGGCGATGTCAGTGCGGCAGGCCCATTCTCCGGCAGCGCCACGGCATACCGGCATCGGTATGCCGTCGGCGTGGCGCACAAGCCCGGCCTCATCGCGCTCAAGCCGTTGTCTCCCGGCGACATCCTCGACGGGTCCACCAAGCTGGTCCGCCGTGGCACTGGAACGGTGCTGGGGCTCTCGGCCCTCACCAACGCCATCGCCGTTCTGCCGGCCGTCGCTCTCGTCGTCGGGGTCGCTGGGGGCACCTGGTTGCAGCGCAGCGGGATCAGCCGAGTCATCAACACCGCCAGCATGGTGGGGCTGCTGCTGACCGGAGGCACGGTGCTGGCGACGATCGTCCTCACCGGGCTGCTTGCGCCGGTCGCCGGCGAGGCCATCCTCGGGCGGCGGATCAGCCTCGCTGAAGCCTGGAGCGCCGCCCGCTCGGTGCTGCCAAGGGTGCTCGCCACCTCTCTTGCTGTTGCCGGGGTGGCCGTCGGGCCCTGGGTAGCGCTTGTCCTGGGGCTGGTCCTCGTCGCCAACGCACCGGTTCCCGTAGTCCTTGTTGTTGGCTTCCTGCTTGGGGTGGCGGCTCTGGTGGCCACGGCCTGGCTGCTGCCCCGCATGGTCTTCGCTGGGCCGGCCGTGGCTCTCGAAGGGGTTGGGGTGCGGGCCGGGCTGGCTCGGGCCAGCGAGCTCTCCCGCAGACGCTACTGGCCGATTCTCGGCGTCAGCCTGCTGGCCGTCGCGGTCAGTGCCCTCGTCTTCCTCTTCTTCGAGCTCGTCGGGGTGGTCATCGGCGGCATCGCCATCGACCTGCTCGACCTCACCCGGGTCCAGACCGCCAGCGCCATGAGCTTCGTGACGCCGTTGAGCACCCTGGTCTCGGCCACCCTGGTCAGCCCGTTCCTGGCCGGGACCGTCATCCTGCAGTACGTCGACGCCCGGATGCGCAAGGAGGGCCTGGACCTGGTCCTGCTGCGCAGAACAAGCACGAGAGCCGGTGCGGGCTCGTGATGCGCCTGGACCTCAACCCCGGCGCCGAGGAGGCTCGGCGCTGGCTCGAGGACGAGCTGGCCAGGGACGAGTACCACGACGGACGATCGCTGCTGGAACGCGTCTTCCGGTGGTTCGCCGAGCAGCTCGCCAAGGCCCAGAGCGCCACCGACCAGGGTCCCGGCCTTGCCGTGCACCCAGTCGTCATCGCGCTCGTCGCGGCTGCGCTCGTGGGCGCCATCGTGCTGTTGCTGACCAAGGTCCGCGCGCAGCGGCGGGCGGTCGAGCCAGCCGACGGCAGCATCGGCGCCCTCACCCTCAGCGCCCCGGCATTCCGGGACCGGGCAGCTGCCGCGATGCGCGAGGGTCGCTGGAACGACGCGATCGTCCTCTACACCCGAGCCATCGCGCGGGACGCCTCGGACCGCACACTGCTCGCGGACGCGCCCTCGCTCACGGCGCACGAGGTCGGGGCCCGGCTCGCCAGTGTCTTCCCCGGCCACGGCCCCGCGGTGCTGCGCACCATGGACCTGTTCGACGCGGTCCGCTACGGCCGTTACGGCGCAACCGAGCCCGACGCCGAGCACGCCCGGGCCACGTGCGAGTCCCTGCGCGACGCCCGGCCTGACCTGCCTGGGGTCACCCCGCAGGCGCAGCCGCCTGGGCCGGTCGCGCTCGAGTTCGGGCGCCAAGGGCCACGCCAGTGAGCACCTCCGTGTGGCACGACGCCGACCTGGCCGCAGCCGGCCGCGAGGCGCCGCCGGGCAGCGAGCCATCCCCTACCGGCCATTCGCCAAGGCGACGTCGGCTGGTGCTGGCGGCGGTCGCGGGGGTGCTGGTCCTCGCCGCCCTGCTCGTCTCGTGGGGCAGCGGACCGGTGCCCACGACCGTGCCGTACGACCCTGACAACCCCGCTTACAACGGCGCTCAGGCCCTGGCGCGCGTCCTGGCGGCTCAGGGCGTCGACGTCGTCGTCGCTCGTGGCCAAGACGACCTGCGCCGGGCCCGCATCGACGGCGACACGACGGTCGTGGTGACGCTGTCGGCTCCGCTGCGTGAGCCGACGGTCGCCACCATGGCCTCGCTGACCAGGGCCGCCGAGCGTCTCGTCCTGGTCCGGCCCGAGCGCAGGGTCGTGCGCCAGCTCGCGCCTGACGTCTCGATGCGCGACGCTTACCACGAGGGCCTGGTCAGCTCATGCGACACACCCGACGTGCGACCCGGGGAGACCCTCTCGGGGTCCCAGGCCGAGTACCTCTCCCGCACGGCCACCAACGCCTGCTTCGTCACCGAGGGGTATGCCGTGTCCCTCGAGGTCCCGGCTGGAATCCAGCATGCGCCTCTGGTCCTGCTCGGCAGCACCGACGTCGTCACGAACGAGCGGGTCGCCCGGGACGCCAACGCCGCCATCGCCATCCGAACCCTCGGTCACAGCAGCCGGCTGGTGTGGTACGTGCCGGACCTGCGCGACGCCCCGCTCTCCTCGCAGGACCAGCCCGAGCAGCTCTTCCCCGACTGGCTCGGCCCGATGGTCCTCCTCGTCGGTTTCGCCGTCCTCGCCGTGATGTTCTGGCGAGGACGGCGGCTCGGGCGGCTGGTTACCGAGCCGCTTCCCGTCGTCATCCGGGCGGTCGAGACGACCGAGAGCCGAGGCCGGCTCTACCGCAAGGCCCGCGACGGCACGCGAGCGTCGGCAGTGCTGCGCGACGCGACCCGTCGACGGCTCACGGCATACCTTGGCCTGCCCTCCGTGAGCCACCCTGACGCCGTCGTCACCGCGGTCTCCGACGCCAGCGGCCGCAGCGCCGACCAGGTCCGGTGGCTGCTGTTCGGACCGCCGCCCACCAACGACACCGACCTGCTTGGCCTCGCGGTGGCGCTCAACGCCCTGGAGAAGGAGACCCGCCGCCCATGACCGACACGCCGCCGCCAGCCGGTCCGCCCACGGTGGCCGTGCCGCCCCCGTCAGGGGGCTCGGCGCCACCACCGCCAGGGCTGCTCCCGCGAGCCGGCTCGCCGATGCCGACCGGGACGGTGCCGACCGAGCCGATGGCCAAGGAGCCACCGACGCCCGATGCGGTCCGCCATGACCCGCAGTCCGACCGGGCCCGCCAGGCCCTGCTCGCGGTGCGCGGCGAGGTCGCCAAGGCGGTGGTCGGCCAGGATGCCGCCGTGTCAGGCATCATCATCTGCCTGCTGGCCCGGGGCCACATCATCCTGGAGGGTGTTCCCGGCGTCGCCAAGACGCTCCTCGTGCGCGCGGTCGCGCAGGCCCTGGCCATCGACACCAAACGGGTGCAGTTCACGCCCGACCTCATGCCCGGAGACGTCACCGGCTCGCTCATCTTCGACAGCGCGACCTCGCAGTTCACCTTCCGCGAAGGGCCGGTGTTCACCAACCTGCTGCTCGCCGACGAGATCAACCGAACCCCGCCCAAGACCCAGTCCTCGCTGCTGGAGGCCATGGAGGAGCGGCAGGTCTCGGTCGAGGGCACTGCGCGCAAGCTGCCGGTCCCGTTCCTCGTCGCCGCGACCCAGAACCCCGTCGAGTACGAAGGCACCTATCCGCTTCCCGAGGCCCAGCTGGACCGGTTCCTGCTCAAGGTGGTGCTGCCCCCGCCGCCTCGCGAGCAGGAGATCGAGGTGGTGCAACGCCACGCTCACGGCTTCGACCCGCACGACCTGCAGGCAGCCGGTATCCACGCGGTGGCCTCCGCCGACGACCTCGCGGCCGGCGCTGAGGCAGTCAAGCGGGTGTCGGTGACCCCGGAGGTGGCCGGCTACATCGTCGACATCGCCCGGGCCACCCGAGCGTCGCCGTCGCTTGCTTTGGGCGTCAGCCCACGCGGCGCGACAGCGTTGCTGGCCACCGCCCGGTCCTGGGCCTGGATGAACGGGCGCGGCTTCGTCACCCCCGACGATGTCAAGGCACTCGCGCATGCGACGCTCGCCCACCGGCTCACGTTGCGGGCCGAGGCCGAGCTCGAGGGAGTCGGGGTCGCGGCGGTCTTGACGTCGGCGATTGCGTCGGTCCCAGTCCCCCGCTGATGGCGGTCTCAGGCCGGCTGGCCGTCCTGGTCATGATCGGTGCGGTCGCCGTGGTTCTGGAACCGACCCGCCGCACGGTCCTGCTCTGGGTCCTCGTCGCACTCGCGGTCACCGTCGTTGACATGCTCCTCGCGGTGAGCCCGACCCGGCTGCGCATCGAGCGCGAGCCGGTCGCCCAGGTGCGCCTCGGGCAGCCGGGGTCGTCGTCGCTGCTGGTGACCAATCCGAGTCGACGCAGCCTGTATGCCGTGGTGCGCGACGCGTGGCAGCCATCGGCCGGCGCATCCGGCGACCGGCATACCGTGCGGATCAAGGGCGGCGAGCGGCGCCGGCTGACCACGCCGCTGCTGCCCACCCGGCGAGGCGACCGCCAGGCCGACCGCGTGACCGTCCGCTCCTTCGGGCCGCTGCGCGTGGGGGCCCGGCAGCGGTCCCTCGACATCCCCGGGTCGATCCGGGCGCTGCCCCCCTTCGACTCCCGCAAGCACCTGCCGTCTCGGCTGGCGACGCTGCGCCAGCTCGACGGACGCTCGGCCGTGCGCATCCGCGGGCAGGGCACCGAGTTCGACTCGCTGCGCGACTACGTCGAGGGCGACGACGTGCGCTCCATCGACTGGCGGGCCACGGCGCGGCGCAGCACGGTGGTCGTGCGCACCTGGCAGCCGGAACGTGACCGCCGCGTCATCCTGCTGCTGGACACGTCCCGGACCTCGGCGGGCCGGGTGGGCGACCAGCCCCGCCTCGACGCGGCCATGGACGCCGCACTGCTGCTGGCCGCTCTGGCCTCCCGCGCTGGCGACCGGGTCGACTTCCTGGCCGGCGACCGCTGGATACGCGCTCGGGTCACCGCCGCCTCCGGGCGCACCGCCTTGCTCGGTGACCTCGTGCAGGCGATGGCACCGCTGGACCCGGCCCTGCTGGAAGCGTCGTGGCCCACCCTGACCAGTGCGATCACCGACACGAGCCGGCGTCGCTCGCTCGTCGTGCTGCTCACCCCGCTCGAGCCCGCCGCGATCCACGAGTCGCTGCTGCCGAGCCTCGCGACCCTCACTCACCACCACCGGGTGGTGCTCGCCTCGGTGTCCGACCCCGCCCTCGACGCGATGGCGCGCGAGCGGGAGACCAGCCACCAGGTCTACGACGCCGCGGCGGCCGAACGGACCCTGGCCGTGCGGGAGCGCACCGCGGCGATGCTGGGCCGGCTCGGGGTCGACGTCATCGACGCCCCTCCCGACCAGCTACCGCCACGCCTCGCCGACCACTACCTGCTGCTGAAGTCCCGGGGCCTGCTGTGACCAGAGGGCCCCGTAAGCTGAGGCGCGCCGAGGTAAGTCAGCCGGTACTGCCACAAGGCGGCAGAAACAACTGCCGCTTCATGGCACAGCTGCCGACGTGCGCGCCGGACGGCCGGCCCGGTCGGGAACCCGGGATTCAGGCCACCGTCGGGGCAGACTCGCCCTGGTCGCGAACCGAGACGTCACCGGTGTGGCCGCGCCGCACGGCATACCGGCCAAGGGTGAAGACGTAGGTGAGGAAGGCCGCTTCGACGAGCAGCCCGATGAGGATCCGGGCCCAGGTCGGCAACGGGGAAGGCGTCACGAAGGCCTCGATGATGCCCGAGACCAGCAGGACGCCGACCAGGCCAAGAGCCACCGACATCGCCGCCCGGCCTTCCTGGGCAACCGCCGAGAGGCGGGTGCGCGGGCCGGGGTCGACCCACCCCCAGAAGATCCGCAGGCCCACCCCGGCAGCGACAAACACCGCGGTCAGCTCCAGCAAACCGTGGGGCAGGATGAGCCCGAAGAACAGCGGAGCCCGGTCATACCGCCACATGAGGGCGCCGATGATCCCGATGTTGGCGATGTTGTCCCAGAGCAGCACGATGACCGGAACGCCGAACACTCCGAATGCGATGCACAGCGCGGCGATCCACGCATTGTTCGTCCAGACCTTGACGGCGAACGAGCCCGCGGCGTACTCGCTGTAGTAGTCCGCAAAGTCGTGGCTGACCAGCGCCTCGATCTCCTTGGGTGAGGCCAGCGCCGACTCGAGCTGCGGGTTGACATAGAACCACCAGCCCAGCAGGACCGCCACGGCGATGCTCACCGCCATCGTGGTCAGCCACCACCGGCGCGTGCGGTACAGGGCAGCCGGGAAGGTCTCGACAACAAAGCGCCCCGCGTCGGACCAGGAGACGGTGCGCGTGCCGGCCGAACGCGACCGGGCGCGGGCGAGCAGCGTGGACAGGTAGCTGACCACCGTTGGCTCTGGAGTCGTCGAGCGCACCTCGGACAGGTGCGTGGCCACGCGCTGGTAGAGGTCAAGCAGCTCGTCACCCTCGGCGCCGCTCAACGTGCCGCGACGCGCCGCCAGCTGCTCGAGCCGGGTCCACTCGTGCTGGTGCATCATCACGAAGGCGTCGAGGTCCACCGGCCAACTGTATGCCGGGGCCGCGGTCCGTCTCGGGGCCCTGTCGCACGAGGCAGTTAGGCTGCATCCACCAGCCAGGCAGGGGAGGCGCACCGTGGGCGAGCCCGCCATCTCAACGCTCGGGGTGACCGAGGACGATCTCGTCACGGGTGAGGCCGTCGCTCTCGACCTGCCGCCTGCCTCAGTCGGCCTTCGGATCCTGTCCGGCACGTTGGACTACCTGATCGTCGGCATCCTGGTCTTCACCGTGACCTTCGGCGCAGTGGCGTTGGTCCAGCGGCTGGACGCAGCCCTGCAAACCGCAATCGTCCTGCTGGTCAGCATCGCTGCCCTCGTCGGCTACCCGGTGACCATCGAGACGCTCACCCGCGGCCGCTCCGTCGGCAAGCTCGCGGCGGGCCTGCGCACCGTGCGCGACGACGCCGGCCCGATCACCTTCCGGCACGCGTTAGCGCGAGGGCTCATCTGGGTCGTCGAGGTGTACCTGCTCTGGGGCATCCCCGCGGTCATCTCCTGCGTCGTCACCGCTCGAGCCAAGTGCATTGGTGACATCGCCGCCGGCACGTACGTCGTTCGCGACCGGGTCCGGGCCAGCCTGGCACCGCCGGTGCCAATGCCCCCGCACCTGGCTAGGTGGGCCCGGTCCGCCGACCTGGGCGTGCTGCCGGACGGTCTGGCCACGACGGTGCGTTCGTTCCTGCCGGCCGCGTTCACCCTGACGCCGCGGGTGCGCGAGCAGATGGGCCGGCAGCTGCTCGACGAGGTGATGCTCTACGTGTCGCCCCCGCCACCGCCGGGAAACCACCCTGAGTACGTCCTGGCCGCCGTCATCGCCGACCGGCGCCGCCGCGACGTGGCCCGGCTGGTGCGAGACGCGGCGCTACGCGACCGGCTCGATCCCTCAGGATCCCCTCGCGCCCCCACCGGCCTGACCCGCCCTTAACCGATCCGCTCGATGACCAGCGGCGGCAGGTCCGGGCGCGAGCCCTCCGGGGCGACGACGTAGGCGCCCTGCAGCGCCTCCAGCGCTCGCTCGAAACACTCCGACGTGTCTGTGTGCATGGTGAGCAGCCGCTCGCCCGCGCGCACGGGCGCCCCGGGTTTGACGTGCAGCTCGACGCCGGCGCCGGCCTGGACCGGGTCCTCCTTGCGGACCCGGCCGGCCCCCAGCCGCCACGCGGCGAGGCCGACGGCGCGGGCGTCGAGCTGGGTGAGCACACCGTCACCCGGCACCAGGACCTCGTGGGTATGCCGTGCGTCCGGCAAGGGCGCGTCCGGGTCACCGCCCTGGGCCCGCACCATCCGGTTCCACACATCCATGGCGCGGCCATCCGCAAGCGGGTCCGCCGGGTCGACGTCCTCGCGTCCCGCGGCGGACAGCATCTCGCGGGCCAGCACAAGACACAGCTCGACGACGTCTGGCGGGCCGCCCCCGGCGAGGACCTCGACCGCCTCGCCCACCTCCAAGGCGTTCCCCGCGGTGAGCCCGAGCGGGGTCTGCATGCTGGTAAGGAGCGCCACCGTCCGCAGCCCCGCCGACCTACCGAGGCCGACCATGGTCCGCGCCAGGTCTCGGGCCTGCTCCAGGCTGGTCAGGAAGGCCCCCGAGCCGACCTTGACGTCCAGGACCACGGCGCCGGTGCCCTCAGCGATCTTCTTGCTCATGATCGAGCTGGCGATGAGCGGGACCGCCTCGACCGTGCCGGTCACGTCCCGCAGCGCGTAGAGCTTGCGGTCGGCCGGAGCCAGTCCCTCGTGCGCGGCGCAGATCGCCCCGCCGACGGAACGCAGCTGATCGGTCAGCTCGGCGTGGCTCAGCTCTGATCGCCAGCCGGAGATCGACTCCAGCTTGTCCAGGGTGCCGCCGGTGTGCCCCAGCCCGCGGCCGGACACCTGCGGCACGGCGACGCCGCACGCGGCCACGAGCGGCACGAGCACGAGGGTGGTCTTGTCACCGACCCCACCCGTCGAGTGCTTGTCGACCGTCGGGCGGCCCAGCGTGGCCAGGTCCATGCGCACTCCCGAGGCGACCATCGCCGCCGTCAGGCGCGCAGTCTCCCGGTCGGTCATCCCGTTGAGCAGGATCGCCATCGCCAGGGCCGACATCTGCTCGTCCGCCACGTCCCCCCGGGTGAAGGCGTCGATGACCCAGTCGATCTGGGCGTCGGTCAGCTCGGCCCCGTCGCGCTTGGCGACGATGACGTCGACCGCGTCGAAAGGCTCAGCTGCGCGAGTGCTCACCCGGTCATCATGACCCCGCCGCGGTCAGCCCAGCGCCGCGCCCCCCGCCGACAGGTCGTCGGGGCCGAAGGCGAGCGGCAGCAGCACAGCGATCGGTGCCGGCCCGTCGGGCGTCATGACCTGGCAGTCCGGCCCGCCGTGCTCCCACAGCAGCTGGCGGCAGCGCCCGCACGGCAGCAGCGGCTCCGGGCCGGGCCCGACGCACGAGACCGCGACGAGCCGCCCCCCACCGCTCGTGTGCAACGCAGAGACGAGCCCGCACTCGGCACACAGGGTAAGGCCGTACGACGCGTTCTCGACGTTGCAGCCCACGACGACCCGACCGTCCTCGACGAGTCCGGCCGCCCCCACGGCAAGGCGCGAGTAGGGCGCGTATGCCGTGTCTCGCGCGTGCAGCGCGGCCGCGCGCAAGGCGTCCCAGTCGACGTCGGGGGGGTCCTGGCGAGCCGGCATCCTGACACCGCCGACGTCAGGCCTGGCCGACGACGAGGTCGCCGGACCCGATCCTGGCCGAGTAGTCGTCCAGCTTGGACTTGGTCGTCGCGTCGATGGCCCCACCGCTCGTCGCGTAGCCGAGCCCCTCGTCGTGCAGGCCGAAGGTGCGTTTGTCGACCTTGCCGTCGCTCTTGAAGGCGAAGATGGACTGGTAGACGGCGGTGTCGACCCGTTTGACCATGGAGGTGAGGATGACCGGCCGCCAGGCCGGGTCAGCCACCGTGAGGTACTGGTCGGCGCCGGCACCGATGGCCAGCTTGCCCGCCTCGAGTGCGGCCGGGAAGGACCCGGCATACGACTCCCCCGCTGACGTGAAGACGATGTCCGCGCCACTGCGGTACATGCCCTGGGCCGCAGCTTTGGCTCCGGCCGGGTCGTTGAGCCCCTTGGTGCCCACGCCGGTGTCCAGACGCACGTCGTCGACGACGATGTTCGGGGTGATCTGGCGAGCCCCTTGGGCGAAGCCGGCGGCGGAGCGGCTGCTGGCGATTGACTGGTTGGTCCCGATGAACCCGACGTGGTTGGTCTTGGACTTCAGCGCGGCGGCCACCCCCATGAGGAAGGCCCCCTGCTGCTCGGCGAAGCTCATGACCGCGACGTTGCTGTACGCGCTCGGCTCCCCGTCGATCCGGACGAACTGCACGTGGGGATACTCCTTGGCCAGCGTCTCCATCGGGTCGGCATAGCCGGCGCCGACACCGATCACCGGGTTGTATCCCTCGCCCACCAGCTGGCGCAGCAGCTGCGCCCGGTCGGCGCTCTGGGCCTGCGGGCTCACCTCCTTGGCGTCCACGCCGAGTTCCTTGGCGGCCTTCTCGAGGCCACGCGAGGCCAGCTCGTTGGCCGTTCCGGGAGCCCGACCACCCGCGTCGAAGGCCAGCCCGACCTTGGGTGAGCGCCCCCCCGCGGTCGGGACGAGGCTGGTCTGCGTCGGGTTGGTCGTCGTGCCGGTAGGGCTGCTGGAGCATGCGCCCATGCCGAGGGCGGCGACCGCGACCAGCGCCACTGCCCGTAGCTGCAGACGCAAGAACGGCTCCTCCTCCCCATACACACGGATCAGGCGGCCGCTCCCGCCGCCCCTGGGGAGCCTAAACCGCGACGCTGTGCGGCAGTCCCGGCCGCTGCGAGGGGTGGGGCAAAGCGTTACCGACTCGTCACTTGCCCCGGACGGTACCGTCGCAGCGCGCGACGACCGTGCCGGCCAGGACCCGTGCTCCCACCCGCACGCTCGACTCGTCGACGACCAGGTCGCCCTGGTGCAGGTCGTAGGTCGGCCCACCCGGCGTGCGGGTGCCCAGCCGGCCCATCGCACCAGGGACCCGCTGCAGGTACCACGCGAAGTCCTCGCCACCCATGGACTGCTCGATCGGCACGTCGGCCAGGCCCGCAGCGCCCGCCGCGCGGCGCAGGACCTCGATCGCCGCCCGGGTGTTGATGACCGGTGGCACACCGCGGACGTGCAGGACGTCGGCCTGCACGGCATACGGAGCGACGACGGTGTGCACCAGGTCCTCGACGAGCGACCCGGCCCGCTCCCACGACGTGGAGTCGAGCACCCGGAGGGTCCCGTCGAGTACTCCCTCTGAGGGGATGACGTTGGGCGCACCACCCGCCTGAACCATCCCCCAGACGAGCGAGGCCCCGGCGCGCGGGTCCAGCCGCCGCGAGAGCGCCGCGGGCACCTCGGTGGCCACCTTCGCGAGGGCGAACACCAGGTCCTGGGTCAGCTGGGGACGCGACGTATGCCCTCCCGAGCCGGCCAAGCGCACGGTGACCCGGTCGGATGCGGCGGTGAGAGCCCCCACCCGTAGCCCGATCTGCCCGATGTCGAGCGACGGGTCGCAGTGCAAGGCGAAGATCTCATCGACGTCGTCGAGCCAGCGGGAGTCGCTGATCGGCTGGGCCCCGCCGGGGATGACCTCCTCGGCCGGCTGGAAGATCAGCCGAGTGGCCACCCCGGCCTCCGTGAGGGTCCCGGTGTGCATGGCCAGGGCCAGCCCGGCGCCCAGGCAGGCCGCAACGTGGACGTCGTGCCCGCATGCGTGGGCGACGCCGGGCACCGCGGACGAGTAGGACAGGTTGGTGCGCTCGGTGACCGGGAGAGCATCCATGTCGGCGCGCAGGGCCACCCGGTATGCCGCGTCGCCCGGACCGATGTCGGCGACCAGGCCGGTGCCCGGGAGCCGGTTGACGGTGATGCCCGCGTCGGAGAGCAGCGAGCCGACCCGCTCGGTGGTCTGCGCCTCCTCGAAGGCCAGCTCGGGGTGCCGGTGCAGGTCCCGCCGCAGCTCGACCAGGACGGGGAACAGCGCATCGACCCGGCCGAGCACGGAGTCGTCGGCGAACGAGGGGGTCACGAAAGGGTGAGTCTAGTGTGGCCTCGATGCGGCTCGGGTGATGGCTGCCGCCGCGGCCCTCCTAGAACGGGTCACTGGGGGTGTAGCCGCCCCAGACTTCGCGCAGCGCGTTCGCGACCTCGCCGCCGGTGGCGCGCAGGCGCAGCGCCTCGCGCATGGGGTAGAGGACGTTGTCGGTGCCCTGCGCTGCGTCCTGCATCGCCGACAGGGCGGCCTTGACGGCCCCGTTGTCGCGTTCGGCGCGCAGCGTAGCGAGCCGCTGGCGCTGCTCCTGCTCGATGGCCGGGTTGACCCGCAGCGGGTCGTACTCCTCCTCGACGTCGAGGGTGAACCGGTTGACGCCGACGACGGTGCGGGTGCCCTCGTCGATCTCCAGGGCGACCCGGTATGCCGAGCGCTCGATCTCCATCTTCTGGAAGCCCTGCTCGATGGCGCGGACCGCCCCGCCTTTGTCCTCGACAGCCTGGATGAGCTCCAGCGCTGCCTCCTCGAGCTCGTCCGTCATCGCCTCGATGGCGTACGAGCCGGCGAACGGGTCGACGGTCTTGCAGACGTCGGTCTCGTAGGCGATGACCTGCTGGGTGCGCAGCGCCAGCCGGGCGGCCTTCTCGGTGGGTAGGGCGATGGCCTCATCGTAGGAGTTCGTGTGCAGCGACTGGGTGCCCCCCAGGACCGCGCCGAGGCCCTGCAACGCCACGCGGACCAAGTTGACCTCGGGCTGCTGCGCCGTCAGCTGCACCCCGGCCGTCTGGGTGTGGAAGCGCAACATATGGGACTTAGGGTCCTTGGCGCCGAACTCGTCGCGCATGATGTGGGCCCAGATCCGCCGGGCCGCGCGGAACTTCGCGATCTCCTCGAGCAGGGTGGTGCGGGCGACGAAGAAGAACGACAGCCTTGGTCCGAAGTCGTCGATGTCCAGGCCGGCCGCCTGCGCCGCCCGGACGTACTCCTTGCCGTTGGCCAGGGTGAAGGCGATCTCCTGCGCGGGCGTCGCACCGGCCTCGGCCATGTGGTAGCCGGAGATGGAGATCGTGTTCCAGCGCGGCATCTCCTTGTGACAGTAGGCGAAGCTGTCGGAGACCAGCCGAAGGGAAGCTTTCGGCGGGTAGATGTAGGTGCCGCGGGCGATGTACTCCTTGAGCACGTCGTTCTGCACCGTCCCGTTGAGCTGGTCGCCGGCGACGCCCTGCTCCTCGGCGACGAGCTGGTAGAGCAACAGGAGCGTGGAGCCCGGTGCGTTGATGGTCATCGACGTGGACACCTTGTCCAGCGGCAGCCCCTGGAAGAGCACCCGCATGTCGTCGAGGGAGTCGATGGCGACGCCGACCTTGCCGACCTCGCCCGAGGCGATCGGGTCGTCTGAGTCGTAGCCCATCTGCGTGGGCAGGTCGAAGGCGACCGAGAGCCCACCGGTGCCGGCTTGCACCAGCTGGTGGTAGCGCTCGTTGGACTCCTTCGCGGTGCCGAACCCGGCATACTGGCGCATCGTCCAGGGCCGTCCGGTGTACATCGACGGGTAGACCCCCCGCGTGTAGGGGTACCGACCCGGCTCGCCCAGCGCCGTGGCCGGGTCGAAGCCCGCGAGGTCGCCGGCGGCATACACGGAACGGATCGGAAGGTCGGACTCGGAGCGCGCGCCAGTGTCAGCCATGCCCTGAGCGTACTGGCGGGTGCCGGCGATGGGGCGCCCCAACGTAACCAACACCGCACGTCCGGGACCCCCGAGAGGCCCGCCACCCAGCCCAAAGCCGGTTATCCACAGGACCTGCGGTCAACACTACGCGGGGCGCGAAACCCGGCAGTCTGTGCAGTGTCGAGGGCTATGCAGTGTCGAGGGGGTGCCATGTCGAAGGCTCGGGAGCGTAGGCGGCGACGAGCGTTCGTGGCGGGTGCCCTTGCCGAACGTCATGGGGGGGTCGCCCACCGTGACGACCTCCGGGCAGCCGGCGTGGGTCGTTTCGAGGTGCGCACCGAGATCCAGGCTGGTCGCTGGACTGCTGCGGGACGGCATACCGTCGTCGTCAGCACGAGCGGACCACAGGGCCAAGGCCGGTGGTGGCAGGCGGTCTGGGAGAGCGGGTCGGGAGCCGTTCTGGACGGCGCAGCGGCGCTGCTGGCAAGCGGGCTGACCGGCTTCGAGCCGGACGTCATCGATGTCTGCGTTCCCCGGGGTACGCACCCGCGTCGGGTGGCCGGTGTCCGGGTCCGGCGTCCTCGGACACCCGCCCCCTCCGTTGAGGTCGGCGTTCCCAGGGTGCGGCCGGAGTGGGCGACGATCCACGCGGCGCAATGGGCCAAGACCGACCGGGCCGCGGCCTTGCTGGTCTGCCTGCCGGTCCAGCAACGACTGGTGTCCACCGAACGGCTGCTGGCCGCATGGCAGACCGTCCGGTACAGCCGACGCCGCAAGCTGCTCGACCACGTCATCCATGACGTGTGCGACGGCGCCCATTCCCTGGGGGAGCTGGACTTCGCCGCCTTGTGCCGACGGTACGGGCTGCCCAAGCCAAGCCGGCAAGTGGTACGGATACTGCCCAACGGCCGGGTCTACCTGGATGTGGAGTGGGAAGACGTGCATCTTGTTGTCGAAGTCGACGGCGGCCACCACCTATCCGCACTCAACCCGGTCGACGATGCGCTGCGTCAGAACGAGGTTGTTCTCGGGCGCGGTTTGGTGTTGCGACTGCCGGTCCTTGGCTTGCGACTAGCCCAAGAGGCGTTCATGGGGCAGGTGGTTCGGGCCCACCGGCTGGCGTCAGAGCGGGCGGCGTGAGCGGCGCCAGTGTGGGCGGTCAGACGAGAGCTATGGCGCACCTTTGACCGCCCAGAATCACTGGACCGCCCACCGCACACGAGATGGCACCCGCGCTCAGAGCAGGTCGGAGCGACCGTCAGCGGCCAAACGGTCCACGAGGGCCTTGACCTGCTGGGCCCGGGAGCGCGGCACGACCAGCAGGGCATCCGGAGTGTCGACGACGACCAGGTCATCGACTCCCACCAGCGCGACGAGCCGACCGGAACGAGGGGCCACCAACGCGGTGGAGTCCATCGCGACGACGTCGGCATCCGGGCCGAGCACCCGTACTCCCGACGCCGGCTCCGCCGCCGAGCGCCCGGCCCCGTCGAGCAGCGCCGCGAGCGAGTCGAAGTCGCCGACGTCGTCCCAGGTGAACGGCGCGGGTATGACGGCCACTCGCCCCGCATCAGCGGCCGGCTCAGCAACCGCATGGTCGATCGCGATCTTCGCCAGCTCGCCCCACCGCTCGCCGAGCAGGTCCAGGTCATCGGCAATAGCCTCGACCCCGGCCGCGAGAGCTGGATGCCACCGCCGCAGCAGTTCCAGCAGGACGCTCGCCCGCACCACGAACATCCCGGCGTTCCAGCGGTACTCACCGCTGTCGACGTAGCCGCGTGCCGTCTGCGCATCGGGCTTCTCCACAAAGGCGCGCACCGCTCGCAGCCGACGGCGCCCCGGGCACGTCGAAGGCGGCGCCTTCCCAGATGTACCCGAACCCGGTCGCAGGCTCGGTGGGCGTCACCCCGATCGTCACCAGCAGGCCGGTCCGCGCGACTGCCACCGCCTCGCGAACCGCGTCGTGGAAGGCGCCCACCTGCCCGATGACGTGGTCGGCCGCGAACGACCCGATGACCGCCTCCGGGTCACGACGGGCGACGACGGCCGCGGCCAGGCCGATTGCCGGCATACTGTCGCGGGGGCTCGGCTCGGCGAGCAGGTTCGCAGCCCCGAGAGCGGGCAGCTGTGCGGCCACCGCCTCGGCATGCGCGGTTCCGGTGACCACGACCACGCGGTTGCCAGCCAGCGGCGCCAGGCGGTCCCACGTGCCCTGCAGCAGAGTGCGCCCCGAACCGGTGAGATCGTGCAGGAACTTGGGCGCCGCCCGGCGCGACAGCGGCCAGAGCCGGGTCCCCGCGCCACCGGCCGGAATGACCGCCCAGAAGCCGTCGATGTCTCCCGCGCCCGTCGTCATGTCGCCCAAAATAGCCGGGGGCGCAGCGAAGTGCGCGATCTCACCACTCCCGGCCGCCCGCACCAGGGGGCGCTCGCTGCCCAGGCGCTACGGTTGGAGCCGTGGCCACTACGACGCTTCTCACCGTCGAGACGCGGGCGCGCCGCACGACGGTCTTCATGAAGATCCTCATGGCGATCACGGGCGCGTTGTTCGTGCTCTACGTCCTCATCCACATGTACGGCAACCTCAAGCTCTTCGCGGGGCAGGCCGCCTTCGACGAGTACGCCGCTCATCTGCGCGAGATCCTCATGCCGATCCTGCCGTACTCGGGTTTCCTCTGGATCCTGCGCGTGCTGCTCATCGTCAGCCTCGCCGTCCATGCCTACGCCGCCCTTGTCCTGTGGGCTCGAGCGAGGGGCGCACGCGTGAACCGGTATGCCGTGCGCTCGGCTGCCAAGGGCGCGGCCAGGTCGACGTGGATGCGCTGGGGCGGGATCGCGCTGCTGCTGTTCGTCGTCTTCCACCTCGTGCAGTTCACCGTGCCGAAGGTGAACTTCAACAGCAGCGTGCCGACCGCCGCCACGCTGCGAGAGCCCGTACCGACTCGTCGTGGCGAGCTTCCAGCTCTGGTGGGTCGTGCTCATCTACGTCGCGGCGATGGCCGCCCTGGGCCTGCACCTGTTCCACGGGGTCTGGAGCGGCGCGCAGACGCTGGGCTGGACCAACTCGGCGCACTCCCGCCGGGTCGCCAAGGCCACCGCCCACGTCGTCGCCGCCGTGATCGTCGTGGGCTTCATCCTGCCGCCGCTCGCCATCCTCGTTCGGCCTCGTGAAGTGACGTGGGAGGACGAGACATGACTGAGACCATCACCCACGGGCTCTACATCGAGGGCAAGCCGATCGCCGACACCAAGGCCCCGGACGGCCCGATCGACGAGCGTTGGACCAAGCGCAAGTTCGAGGCCAAGCTGGTCAACCCGGCCAACCGGCGCAAGCTGTCGGTCATCATCGTCGGCACCGGCCTGGCCGGCGGTGCCGCCGCGGCGACGCTCGGCGAGGCCGGCTACAACGTCAAGTCCTTCTGCTACCAGGACAGCCCGCGACGGGCGCACTCGATCGCGGCGCAGGGCGGCATCAACGCGGCCAAGAACTACAAGGAGGACGGCGACTCGGTCTACCGGCTCTTCTACGACACCGTCAAGGGCGGCGACTACCGCGCCCGCGAGTCCAACGTCTACCGCCTCGCCGAGGTCAGCGCGAACATCATCGACCAGTGCGTCGCCCAGGGCGTGCCGTTCGCCCGCGAGTACGGCGGCCTGCTCGACAACCGCTCCTTCGGCGGCGTCCAGGTGTCGCGCACGTTCTACGCCCGCGGCCAGACCGGCCAGCAGCTGCTCATCGGCGCCTACCAGGCGCTCGAGCGCCAGGTCGCCGCCGGCACGGTGGAGATGTACACCCGGCACGAGATGCTCGAGCTCGTCGTCGTCGACGGCCGGGCCCGCGGCATCATCGCCCGCGACCTGGTCACCGGGAGCCATCGAGACGCACATCGCCGACGCGGTGGTGCTCGCGACCGGCGGCTACGGCAACGTCTTCTTCCTCTCGACCAACGCCATGGGCTCCAACGTCACGGCGACCTGGCGGGCGCACCGCAAGGGCGCCTACTTCGGCAACCCCTGCTACACGCAGATCCACCCGACCTGCATCCCGGTGTCCGGCGAGCACCAGAGCAAGCTGACGCTCATGTCGGAGTCGCTGCGCAACGACGGGCGCATCTGGGTGCCCAAGAACGCGCGAGGACTGCGAGAAGGACCCGCGCGACATCCCCGAGGAGGACCGCGACTACTACCTGGAGCGGATCTACCCCTCGTTCGGCAACCTCGTGCCGCGCGACATCGCCTCGCGCCAGGCCAAGAACGTCTGCGACGAGGGCCGCGGGGTCGGCCCGTGGTCGGCGACTTCCGCCGCGGCGTCTACCTCGACTTCACCGACGCCCTCAACCGGATGAGCGCCGAGGCGGTCGCGGAGAAGTACGGCAACCTGCTCGACATGTACCAGCGGATCACCGGCGAGAACCCGTACGAGGTCCCGATGCGGATCTACCCCGCGGTGCACTACACGATGGGCGGCCTGTGGGTCGACTACGACCTCGAGTCCAACATCCCGGGCCTGTTCGTCACCGGCGAGGCCAACTTCTCCGACCACGGCGCGAACCGCCTCGGTGCCTCCGCCCTCATGCAGGGCCTGGCCGACGGCTACTTCGTCCTGCCGAACACGATCCGCGACTACCTCGCCGCAGCGGCCCTACCCGCCGATCGCCGAGGACCACCCCGAGGTCGTCGAGGCCCGCGAGTCGGTCCAGCGGCCGGGTGAGCAAGCTGCTGTCGATCAACGGCGACCGCACGCGTCGACTCCTTCCACCGGAGCTCGGCCACATCATGTGGGAGTACTGCGGCATGGAGCGCACCGAGGAGGGGCTGCTCAAGGCGATCGACCTCATCCGGGCCCTTCGCGACGAGTTCTGGCGCAACGTCCGCGTGCTCGGCTCCGGCTGACACCCTCAACCAGAGCCTGGAGAAGGCCGGACGCGTCGCGGACTTCCTCGAGCTCGGCGAGCTGATGTGCATCGACGCGCTGCACCGCCGCGAGTCCTGCGGTGGTCACTTCCGGGCGCGAGAGCCAGACCGAGGACGGCGAGGCGCTGCGTCACGACGACGAGTACGCCTACGTCGCGGCGTGGGAGTTCGCGGGCGGTCCCGAAAGCGGAGACATCGGCAAGCCGATCCTGCACAAGGAGGACCTGGTCTACGAGTTCGTCGAGCTGAAGCAACGGAGCTACAAGTGAACGTCACCCTTCAGGTCTGGCGGCAGGCCGGGCCGAGCGCCCAGGGCCGGATGGTCACCTACCCGCTGTCGGACATCTCCCCGGACATGTCGTTCCTGGAGATGCTCGACGTCCTCAACGAGGAGCTCATCGCCAAGGGCGAGGAGCCGGTCGCGTTCGACAGCGACTGCCGCGAGGGCATCTGCGGCATGTGCGGCCTGGTGATCAACGGCAAGGCCCACGGCCCCGAGGTGACGACGACCTGCCAGCTGCACATGCGCTCGTTCACCGACGGCGACGACGATCACCATCGAGCCGTGGCGCGCCGACCGCCTTCCCGGTCATCAAGGACCTCGTCGTCGACCGCTCGGCGTTCGACCGGATCATCCAGGCCGGCGGCTTCATCTCCGCCAACACCGGGTCGGCGCCCGAGGCCCACTCGGTGCCGGTGGAGAAGCGCAAGGCCGACCGTTCCTTCGAGGCGGCCGCCTGCATCGGCTGCGGCGCGTGCGTCGCGGCGTGCCCGAACGCCTCCGCGATGCTGTTCATGGGCGCGAAGATCACCCACCTCGCCGAGCTGCCCCAGGGCCAGCCGGAGCGCTACGCCCGCGTCGTGAGCATGGTCGCCCAGCACGACCACGAGGGCTTCGGCGGCTGCACCAACGTCGGCGCGTGCGCCGAGGCCTGCCCCAAGGAGATCCCGCTCGACGTCATCAACCAGCTCAACAGGGACCTGCGCATGGCGTTACGTCAGGGCCGGTAGCCGGCCGAGGGCAGCAGCCGCGCGGCGATTCCGCTCCCGGTGGAGGTGCTGGCGTGCGCAAGAGCGCTCGGTTTTACCTCCGTCGCTCGGTTTTACCTCCGGTCGGCGGGGGTGTTCTCGCCCGGAGGCGCCCACAACTGCAGCGGTTAGGCTCCGGTGGCAATGACGCACCGACGCCTCCGAACTCTCCTGTTCGCCAGCGCACTGGCCGGGCTGCTCGTCGGCGTCGCCGCCGCGCCGGCCGCTGCGGACTCGACGCCGGCCCCGGCGCCGACCCAGGGTCTGGGCTCCCCCGCCAACCCGTGCCCCTCGGGGATGACGCCGACCCTGGTCACCTCACCGGCACCAAAAGCGCCGCGCCAGGCAGCCCGCCCCACGACCGCCGACCCCAACGTCACGACCTATCCCGATGGCCACACGGTCCGGCAGTCGTGTGCCATCGCGGCGCCGGTTCCGCTGCAGGGGCCGGTCATCGCCCCCGAACACACGGTCGGCGGCAGCGGGCTCGCCGGCAAAGGGGTGCTCACCGACCGGTCGGCCGGGGTGCCGGCGCCGCCCGAGACGCCGCACGCGTCCTATCGTCCTCGCCGACATGACCACCGGTGAGGTGCTCGCCGCGAAGGCTCCGCATGCGCTGCTCTACCCGGCGAGCACGCTCAAGACCCTCACCTCGCTCGTCGCCTTGCCCAAGCTGGACCCCAAGCAGGTCGTGGTCGCCACCGCCGCAGACGTCAATGTCGAGGGGACGCGGGTCGGCATGCTCGCCGGCAACCCCTACCGGGTCGAGGACCTGTTCAACGGCATGCTCATGGTGAGCGGCAACGACACGGCATACGCGATCGCGCGTGCCTACGGGGGCCGCGAGCAGATCCTTGCCGACATGAACGCCGAGGCGGCCCGGCTGGGTGCCTGGGACACGGTCGCGGTCGACCCGTCCGGGCTGGATGCCGACGGCCAGCACACGAGCGCCTACGACCTGGCGCTTATCGGTCGGGCGGCAATGGCGCTGCCGGAGTTCCGCCGGCATGCCGTCCTGCTGCAGGCGCAGTTCCCGGGCGGGACGGACGGCACCGGCAAGGTCGTGGCACCGTTCCAGATCCAGAACCACAACCCCATCATCGACACCTACCCCGGCACGATCGGTGTGAAGAGCGGCTACACGACCAAGGCGCGCAACACGTTCGTCGCCGCGGTGACCCGAGGCGGGCGGACCCTGCTGCTTGCCGAGATGGGCAGCGTCGAACGGCAGACGCAGCCCACCGAGGCGCTGCTCGACTGGGGTTTCGCGTATGCCGGCCGGCTCCGTCCCGTGGGGACGCTCGTCGCGCCGGGGGCCCCGCGGCCGCCGGAGTGGGGATCGAACCCGGCCGTCGCCGAGTCGACACCGGCCGTCACCGACGACCCGACGATCGCCATCGCCATCGCGAACCCGAGCTCGACGGCGCCCGAGCCGGTCGAGTCGGTTGTCGCCGCCGCAGCCGCCAGCGGGTGGAGCAGCATCGCCGACCCGGTTCGAGCAGCACTGGTGGCGGCAGTCGTGCTCGGGGTGCTCACCTGGCTCCTGGTGCGAGTACGACGTAGACGAGGGGGGGCCTACGAGCGGTAACCGAGGCGGCTACGAGCGCGGACGGCGCGGCCGCAGCCGGGCGACTGCCCGAGCCGCGGCACTGACCGACACGGCGGCGGTCACCCCCAGTACTGCTCCGGCCGCGATGCTGACCCGATCCTGACCACGCACGCTCATCGCCGGCACGCCGTGCACGGCCCGTTCCCGGGCGCTGCTCGGGTCGACGCCACCGTCGTTGGTGAGCAGCCCCGACCCCAGCGCCTGGTCGGCACTCGAGACCGTCTCGAGCTCAGGCAGGTCGGATGCCGCCCTGGTGTCGTCGATGTCGTTGGCCGTCCACGCCGCCGACAGCAGGATCACCCACGCGGTGAAGTTGAGCCAGAACAACATGCCTACCACCACGACGATCGACCCGAAGAGCGGGTTGCGGGTGACGAACGCGATCAGCGCCCCACCGGCCACCTGGAGCAAGGTCAGCCCAAGCCCACCCAACAGAACCCCGCTGCGGATGGCTCGGATGGGCAGCACTACCCCCGAGAGCACGCGCAGCAGCAGCAGCACGATCGCGGTGTTGAGAAGGAGGGACACCAGCAGGCTGACGTCGGTCACGACCCAGCTGTCGTCTTGCATTCCCAGCAGCTGGGGAACCCACTGGGCCACCTCCGTAGCGAGCACGGTGAGCGTGGCGGACACGAGGATGCCGACGCCAAGCATGACGAACACAGCCAGGTCGCGCAGCTTGGCGGTCACCAGCGTGCCTGGGTATCCGGGCACCCCGAAGACGGCCCGGATTCCGGTGCGCATCGAGCCGACCCAGCCGAGCCCCCCGAAGACCAGGGTGACGAGAGCGACGACTCCGGTGATGCTCAAGGTGACTGTGGCGGGCGGGCTGAGCACCAGGAAGCCGTCCGGATGCTCCGGAGTGGCGATGATCCCCGGTAGCAGGTCGTCGATGGTCGCGTTCACCGCGGCAAGCAGCTCGGGACGGCCCTGAAGAAGCAGCCCGAAGACGACCGCGGCCAGCGCGAGCGCCGGGAACAGCGACAGGAAGCCGTAGTAGGCAATGCCGGCAGCGAGCAGCTTGCCCCTCGCGTAGACGAACCGCTGCCACACCCGGACCGGACGCAGCCGCTGCGCCCTGCGAACCAGCTCCGTCATGCCCGACCGACGCGCCGCCCGAGCGAGAACGCGCGCATCGGCTGCCACACCCCGCCCCCGTCCTGCTCGTACATCCAGAACTGCTCGACGACGAACCGCGCGGTGAACCCGGCCAGCTCCTCGAAGGCCCGGTCCAGCTCGTCCTCGCCCACGTTGTGCGCGACGGTGACGTGCGGGTGGTAGGGGAAGTCCCGGGTGCGGTCGTACTCGCCGCTGCAGATCGCGCCCTCCAGCTGCTCGCATGAGGAGATGCCTTCGGCGACCTGGACAAAGACCACCGGCGAGACCGGCCGAAACGTCCCGGTGCCGCGCAGCACCATGCGAAACGGGCCGGCGGCTGCGGCCGCCCCGTCAAGGTGCTCGACGAGGGCGGGCAGCCCGTCCTCGGTGAGCTTGGTGGGCCCGAGCAGGGTGACGTGGGCGGTCGTCGTGGCCGCCAGCGGGTCGCGGTACTCGGCCCGCTTGGACTGCAGGAAGCCGCCGAAGGGGTCCGGTATGGGGATCGACACGCCCACCAGACGAGGCCCCTGCCAGGAGTCCGGCGCCGGGTGCATGGCGCTCATTGTGACAGGCCCCCGCGTAGCCTCGCGTGGTGACCTCGGCTGCGGCCCGCGCGACACCAGGCTTTGCGACCCGGTTCGGGCGACCTCCCGACGGGGTGTGGGCGGCGCCGGGGCGGGTGAACCTCATCGGCGAGCACACCGACTACAACGGGGGCCTGGCCCTGCCGATCGCGCTGCCGTGGCGCACCTACGCCGCCCTGCGTCCCCGCGGCGACGGCCTGGTGCGGGTCAGCAGCGAGAGTATGCCGGGTGGCACGGTCACGATCGACCTGACGAAGGTGCGCCCGGGGCACCCGCGAGACTGGACGGCATACGTCGTGGGCGTCTTCTGGTCGCTGCGCGAGGCCGCCTACGACGTGCCTGGGGCGGACATCTACCTGACCAGCGAGGTGCCGGTGGGGGCCGGCCTGGCCAGCTCGGCCGCGCTCGCCTGCGCGGTCGGGGCCGCGCTGTCGGATGTCGCCGGCTTCGGCCTGCTCGATGACGACCGAGGCCGCACGGTCCTTGCTGCCGCCTGCCGGAGGGCCGAGAACGAGATCGCCGGCGCCCCCACAGGTGGGCTGGACCAGCTGGCGTCGCTGCGGTGCCGCGAAGGGTACGCCCTGCTGCTCGACTTCCGGGACGGCCGAGCGCAGCCGGTCCCGTTCGACCTCGACGCAGCGGGACTGGCCCTGCTCGTCATCGACACCCGGGCACCGCATGCCCTCGTCGACGGCCTGTATGCCGACCGCCGCCGGACCTGTGAGCAGGCCGCAGCGGCCTTGGGGGTCGCCACGTTGCGCGAGGTTCATCCCGGCTCGCTGGACGCTGCCCTGGCCGGCCTGCACGACGAGCGGACGCGGGCACTGGTCCGCCACGTCGTCACCGAGACCGAGCGGGTCGTGCGGTGCGTCGAGGCCCTGCAGACCGGCACCTTTGCCGAGATGGGCCGGCTCATGCTCGCCTCCCACGCCTCCCTGCGAGAGGACTACCTGGTGAGCTGTCCCGAGCTGGATGTCACGGTGGACGCCGCGCGTGCCGCCGGTTCACTCGGTGCCCGGATGACCGGAGGCGGGTTCGGCGGGTCGGCCATCGCCCTGGTACCGGCGCAGGATGCCGACGCCGTGGGCCGCGCGGTCCACGCAGCGTTCGAGGCGCGTGGGTTCGGGCCGCCGGACATCCGTCTCGCGTCGGCGTCCAACGGCGCCTCGCGCGTCCGTTGACCTGAGTACGTTGGTCGCCCCATCGGAGGGCAGCACCGGGCCGACGGCTACATTGAGGGCCGTGGCCGAGGAGAAGGAACCGACCAAGACCGAGCCAACACCTGCCGCCCCGCCGCCCAGTCCCCCGCCGCCCGAGCCGAAGGACGACCTGGTCACCACCCGGCATACGGTGCGCAGCGGTCGCCGCTCACTGCACTACACCGCAACCACCGGGCGGGTCGTGCTGCGCGAGGAGGTCTACGAGGACGGGGCGTTCACCGGCCACACGGCCAAGGCTGAGATGTCGCTCACGGCATACACCCTCGATGACGCCGACCCGGCGACCCGCCCGGTGACCTTCGCCTTCAACGGTGGCCCGGGTAGCTCGAGCGTATGGCTGCACATGGGCCTGTTCGGCCCCCGGCGCGTCGTCATGGGTGACGTCGGGTCGCTGATGCCGCCGCCCTACGACCTCGTCGACAACGCCGAGACCCTCCTCACCGAGACCGACCTGGTCTTCCTCGACCCGGTGTCGACGGGCTACTCGCGGGCCATCAAGGGCGGCAAGCCGGGGACCTACCATGGCTACCAGGGCGACATCGAGTCGGTCGCCGAGCTGATCCGGCTGTGGACCTCCCGGCACGGACGATGGATGTCGCCCAAGCTGCTGGCCGGCGAGTCGTATGGCACGCTGCGGGCCGCGGCACTCGCCGAGCATCTGCAGAACCGCTACGGCATGTACCTCAACGGGCTCGTGCTCATCTCGTGCGTGCTCGACCTGAGCTCGATCGACTTCGAGAACCAGCGCAACGACCGCGCGCACGCGAACTACCTACCCACCTATGCCGCCGTCGCGCACTACCACGGCAAGCTCGGTAGGCGGACCCTCGAGGCGGTGCTCGCCGAGGCGCAGGAGTACGCCGCCCGGGACTACCCGTGGGCGCTGTCCCGCGGGGCGCGGCTGACCGCGGCCGAGCGCAGCGCGGCCGTCTCGACGGTGGCGGGCCTGACCGGCCTCACCGAGGACTACGTCGAGCGGGCCAACCTGCGCATCGAGCACTGGCGCTTCTGCGGGGAGCTGCTGCGCGAGCAGCGCCTGGTGGTCGGGCGGCTGGACGGGCGCTTCACCGGCCCCTCGGACAGCCCCATCGCCGAGATGATGGAGGCAGACGCCTCGTACGACGCCATCGTCGGGCCGTATGCCGCGGCAGTGAACCACTACGTTCGCGCCGAGCTGGAGTACGAGAGCGACCTGCACTACGAACAGATCTCACCCCGCGTGCAGCCGTGGTCCTACCAGGACTTCGAGGGTCGACCCGTCGACGTGACGCCCAAGCTCGAGCGGGCCATGCGCCAGAACCCGCACCTACGGGTCCATGTCGGCTACGGGACCTACGACCTGGCCACGCCGCCATCGGCGGCCGAAGAGGTGGTGGCGCACCTGCGCATCCCGGACGAGCTGCGCGCCAACATCGAGCACGCCACCTACCCGGCGGGCCACATGATGTACGTGCACGAGCCAAGCCGGCTGCAGCAGAGCAAGGACATCGCCGACTTCGTCCGGCGCGCGTGCCACCGCGAGGCCTGACGCGGCCGCGGCGGGTGCATTCTCGGCAAACCCGCATGAGCACGCCCAGGTGGCTTCTACGGTGGTCGGCATGGCGGGGAACGTCGAGGTCGTGGACGTGCGCACGCCGCTGCCCGCGCGCGGCGGCAGGCGCAGCCGCAGGCTGGTCGGGGCCATGCTCGCGGTGCTGGCGCTGCTGGCCGTCACGGCCGCGGGGTATGCCGTGTACCTGCATCAGCTCGTGAGCAACAACGTGGTCCACCAAGACCTCCTGCCGGGCGGGGCGGTGCCGACCGATGCTGAAGCGGCCCGAGCGGGTGCTGCCAGCCTCGGCCCGGACTACCCGGCGTCGAGCCTGCCGGTCAAGCTGGCCGACACCGGCCTGAACGTGCTTGTCATCGGGTCGGACAAGGAGGTCGCCGGGGAGGGGTGGTCGGACGTCATCTTCCTGGTCCATGTCACCCAGAAGCGCGACCACGTCGTGCTCACGCGCCTGCCTCGTGACCTGTACGTCACGGTCCCGGGGCACGGCCCGGACCAGCTCAGGACGGCATACACGATCGGGGGCGCCACCCTGCTGGTCGAGGCGGTGCAGGACCTGCTGGGGATCGTCGTCGACCATGTCGCGGTGACCGGCTTTGCCGGGTTCCGGGGGATGACGGACGCGGTCGGGGGCGTCGACGTCTTGGTGACCGAGCCCGGCGAGTGGCCGGGCTACACCTTCGTGCCCGGGACCATGCACATGGACGGGCAGACGGCCCTGGCCTTCGTCCGTGAACGCACCGGCGGCGACCTGTCACGTGGGACGCGTCAGCAGGCGTTCCTCTCCGCGCTGATGGCCAAGAGCCTGTCTGCGGGCGGGCTGGCCAACCCGGTGCGGCTGGCCGGCTTCCTGGACGCCGCGACCGAGAACCTCACCGTCGACAGGGCGTTCACCGTCGACGAGATGCGCTCGGTTGCCTTTGACCTCCGGGGGATTCGGGCCGGAGGGGTGTCCTTCCTCCAGGCACCTGTCGCCGGCTCGAGCACCACGCCGGCCCAGGAGTCAGTGCTGCTGGTCGACGTGCCCAAGATGCGAGCCTTGGGCGACGCCCTGCGCACCGACCGTCTCGTGGAGCAGTCCGACTAGCGCAGGCAGTGAGCAGGGTGCCGCGCTGCGCTCACATTTCGTCGATGATGGCGTTGAACGTCGGGCTGGGACGCATCGCGGCGGACACCTTCGCGGGGTCGGGCCGGTAGTACCCGCCCATGTCGACCGGATGGCCCTGCACAGCGATGAGCTCGTCGTTGATTTGCTGCTCGTGGTCACGCAGCTCCCTCGCTACGTCGACGAACCGCTCCTGCAGCGCCAGGTCGGCGGTCTGGCCGGCCAGCGCCTCGGCCCAGAACAAGGCAAGGTAGAAATGGCTGCCCCGGTTGTCGATCTGCCCGACCCGCCGAGCCGGCGACTTGTTCTCGTCGAGGAAGCGAGCGATGGCCGCGTCGAGGGTGTCCGCGAGGACCTGGGCCTTGGGGTTGTCGGAGTAGACCGCTAGGTGCTCGAGCGAGGCACCGAGCGCGGAGAACTCGCCCAGGGAGTCCCACCGTAGGTAGTCCTCGGCCACGAACTGCTGCACGTGCTTTGGCGCCGACCCGCCGGCGCCCGTCTCGAACAGGCCGCCCCCGGCCAGCAGCGGCACGATGGAGAGCATCTTCGCGCTGGTGCCCAGCTCGAGGATCGGGAACAGGTCGGTGAGGTAGTCACGAAGCACGTTGCCGGTCACCGAGATGGCGTCCTTGCCTTCCCGGACTCGCTCGAGGCAGTAGCGCACTGCCTCGACCGGCGGCAGGATCGTGATCTCCAGTGCGCTGGTGTCGTGGTCCTTGAGGTAGCGCTCCACCTTGGCGATGACGTTGGCGTCGTGGGCCCGCCCGGCATCGAGGAAGAACACGGCCGGAGCCCCGCTGTGGGAGGCGCGCGTCACCGCGAGCTTGACCCAGTCCTGGATAGGGATGTCCTTGACGCGGGACATCCGCCAGATGTCGCCCTGTGCCACCTGGTGCTCCATGAGCGCCGTGCCGTCGCCGGCGAGCACCCGCACCGTGCCGGGGGCGGTGATGACGAACGTCGTCGGGTGCGAGCCGTACTCCTCGGCTTTCTGGGCCATGAGCCCCACGTTGGGCACCGAGCCCATGGTTGCCGGGTCGAGCGCCCCGTGCGTGCGGCAGTTCTCGAACACCTCGGCATACAGCGGTCCGTAGCAGCGGTCGGGCACCATGGCGAGGGTCGGTTGCAGCGCGCCGTCCTTGTTCCACATCCTGCCGCCCTCGCGGATGACGACCGGCATCGACGCGTCGATGATCGTGTCGCTGGACACGTGCAGGTTGGTGATGCCCTTGTCCGAGTTGACCATGGCGAGCGCCGGACGCTTCTCGTAGACCGCCTGGATGTCCGCCTCGATCTGGGCCCGCTGCTGGTCCGGCAGATCCGCGATCTTGGCATAGAGGTCCCCAAGCCCGAGGTTCGGGTTGACGCCGAGCTCGTCGAACGACCTCGGCGTGCTTGGTGAAGACGTCCTCGAAGAACACCGACACGGCGTGCCCGAACATCACCGGGTCGGACACCTTCATCATCGTCGCCTTGAGGTGCAGGGACAGCAGCAGGTCGTCGGCCTTCGCCACCTCGATCTGCTCCGCGTAGTAGGCGCGCAGGTCAGCCACGCTCATGAACGTCCCGTCGAGGATCTCGCCCTCGGCCGCGGTGAGCGTCTCTGTCAGCGCGGACTTTGGTGCCGTCCGCATGCGACGAACTCGATCCGGACGTCACCGCCGTGCTCCAGGACCACCGACTGCTCGTTGCCGTAGAAGTCGTGCCCGCTCATCGTCACGACGCGCGCCTTCGTGGCGGGGTCCCAGGCGCCGAGCTTGTGCGGGTGCTTGCGTCGAGTAGCTCTTCACCGACAGCGGCGCCCGGCGGTCGGAGTTGCCCTCGCGCAGAACCGGGTTGACGGCCGAGCCAAGCACCCGTGAGTACGTCGTCGCGATCGCCCGCTCGACATCGGTCTCGGGCTCCTCCGGGTAGTCGGGCACGTCGTACCCCTTGTCCTGTAGCTCCTTGATGGCCGCCTTGAGCTGTGGGACCGACGCGCTGATGTTCGGCAGCTTGATGATGTTGGCCTCGGGCTTGTGGGTCAGCTCACCGAGGGCTCGCAGGTCGTCGTCCACCCGCTGCTCGGCCGTCAGCCGCTCCGGGAAGCAGGCCAGGATGCGGCCCGCCAGGGAGATGTCGCTCGTCTGGACCGCGACCCCCGTCCCCTTGGTGAAGGCCCGGACGATCGGCAGCAGCGAGTACGTCGCCAGCGCCGGCGCCTCGTCGATCTGGGTCCACATGATTGTCGATGTCATCGGGTCTCCACGTCGGTCGGCGGGCGAAGCGCACCTGGCAGGTCGCGGGCTCGCCCCAGGCTACTCGCGCGCCGCAGGCAGCACCCCACGCCGACTCATGCGCGTGACGAGAGGCAGACACCGTCGGCTTAAGATCCGAGACTTCATTTCTCATAATGAAGCTAGTAGACTTACGTCGGATCGAACGAGGGAGCCGCCATGTACGTCGTCACTGCCGACCAGATCCGCAGCCGGACTGGCAAGGACCGGGTCCCCTCGGCCCTGCAGGCGTTGGGACTGGTCGAGCCGGGCCGATGCGAGCGTTCGAACGGACCGCGGGCGACGAGATCCAGGGTGTGACCGACAACCCGGACACCGTGGTGCGCCTCGTCGAGCGCCTCGTCCGGGACGGATGCTGGCGCATCGGCATCGGCGTGGGTCCGGTGGAGCTGCCGCTGCCGCCCACAACGCGGGCTGGGCGAGGCACGGCGTTCGGGGCGGCCCGCGTGGCCATCGAGGCGGCGCACCCCAGGCCGGGGCAGCTGGCCGTCCGCCTGGGTTCCGACCCGGACCTGACTGCCGCTGACCGGCGCAGACGCGGCCGCGCACGCGGAGTATGCCGAGGGCGCGCTGCTGCTGCTACGCACGGGTGCTGCGGGGGCGCAGCCCGCAGGGCTGGGAGGTCGTCGACCTGCTCGCTGAGGGTCTGACGCAGAACGAGGCGGCGGTGAAGCTCGGCGTGAGTGCCTCGGCCGTGAGCCAGCGGGTCCGGCGGGCCGCCTGGCAGGAGCAGTGCCTGGGCGCTCGGCTCGTCGCCCACCACCTGTCGGTCGCTGATGGTAGACCGGATGCCGACGAGGGGAGCGGTGATGACGGCGACACAGGCGCTGCTGGGCGGAGCCATCCTGCTGTCGGCTATCCTCGCGGTCTTCCTCGGCGGACCGTTGACCACGTGGGTGTTCGCGCATCTGGACCGTCCTAGCGGGCCGTCAGGTGGGGTCGCCGGCATACGAGCCGCCGCGGTCGTGCTGCGCGGCGGTCAGACGATCGGCCTGCTCGAGCGCAGCGCCGCCTTCTTGACCATCCTCGCCGGATACCCTGAAGGGGTCCTGGGCATCATCGCCCTCAAGGGCCTTGGGCGGTTCGCCGAGCTGCGTGCCCCCAGTGAGGGGGCGGCGGAACGCTTCATCATCGGCAGCTTCACCAGCCTGCTCTGGGCGAGCGTCCTGGCCACCGTGGCCCGGGTCGCCGTGGGGCGCCTATGAGGCTTTGACCGTGTCTATGGCCAGACAGGGAGGCGATGACCGCGTGGACGAGGTCGTGATCGTCGGTGCCGGCCCGGCGGGTCTGGCGGCGGCGGCTTCGCTTCGCGCGCACGGCATCCAGGCGACGATCCTCGAGCGCGCCGACCGGATCGGGGAGCCATGGCTTGGGCGGTACGACCGGCTGCACCTGCACACGATCAGATGGCTCTCGCACCTGCCGGGGTATCGGATCCCGCGCGAGCTGGGCCGATGGGTGGCACGGGACGGTTTCGTCGAGTACCTCGAGCAGTATGCCGCCCGCCACGGGCTCGAGCCCCGACTCGGCGTGGAAGCCACCTCGATCGAGCCCTCCGGCGCCGGGTGGCGGGTCACCTCGAGAGAGCGCGCCTTCCACGCGCGCGGGGTGGTCGTCGCGACCGGGTACTCCCGGGTGCCGTACCTCCCGCCGTGGCCCGGCTCCTTCGCCGGTCCCCTCGTGCACGCCTGCTCCTACCGAAACCCTGAGCGCTACCGCGGCCGCGACGTGCTCGTCGTGGGGGCTGGCAACAGCGGCACCGAGATTGCCGTGGATCTCGCCGAGGGGGGCGCGGCCCGGGTCAGGATCGCGGTGCGCACGTCGCCGACCATCGTCCGGCGCGACACCATGGGCCTGCCGACGCAGCTGTTCGGGATCGCGTTGAGCGGCCTGCCGCCGTCCATGATGGACCCGGTCAGCCGGGCGCTGCAGCGCGCAACGATCCCCGACCTGACGGCATACGGGCTGCCCCGGCCGACGGCGCCGTTCTCGCAGTTCCAGCAGAGCGCGACGGTGCCCGTCGTTGATGTCGGCTTTGTGGACGCGGTCCGCGCGGGCGCCGTCGAGGTCGTCGGGGGTGTCGTAGCACTCGACGGCCCGGACGTCGTCCTCGCCGACGGGTCTCGCGTGGTGCCCGATGCGATCATCGCCGCGACCGGATATCGGCCCGGGCTTGAGCCGCTGGTCGGCCACCTCGGCCTCCTCGGCGAGCACGGCATTCCGCGCTCGACGCTGCCCGGCCTGCACTTCGCCGCGATCTCGGTCCAACTGTCGGGTCTGCTGCGTGAGGCGTCGAAGGACGGACGGCGCATCGCTCGAGCTCTCGCCCGGGAGCTGGGCGAGCGCCCTCGGGCTTGGTAAACCGGTTGAGTCACGGGCACCCGCAGCGGTTCGCTGGGGGCTATGACCGAGCCCCGTATCCGCGTCGGGCGCGCGACCGACGCGGAGCGCTTTCTGGCCACCGACCACACCGTCTGGTTCGAGGAGGTCCCTGCTGCGTCCCCGGAGGAGCAGCTGACCGGCATACCGGAGCAGCTGCGTTTCGCGGCGGATGTGGACGGCGGCGATCGGGCGACGTATGCCGGGATCTACGGTGTCTTTCCGCTGACCCTCTCGATCCCGGGGCGTGACGCGGATACCCGGCAGGTGCCGTGCGCGGGCCTCACCTGGGTGGGCGTGCATCCGGACCACCGCCGCAAGGGTGTGCTGACCGCGATGATGCGCCACCACTTCGAGCAGGTGCACGAGCAGCCCGGCACTCACATCTCGGCACTGCATGCCAGCGAGCCGGCCATCTACGGCCGCCACGGCTACGGCCGGGCGTCGATGGAGTTGCAGGTGAGCCTCTCCCGAGGTACGACGCTGACCGCGCCCGATCTGGACGGCCCGGCCGCCGCGGTCACCACCCATTTCGCGACGACGCACGATCCCGACGTCGCCAAGCGGATGCGGGAATGCCATCTCAGCTGTGCCGCACTTGGATCCGTGGTCGGCGAAGCCGGTTACTACGCCCGCGTCTGCCGCCAAATACCCGAGCACCTACGGGACAAGGAGCCCTGGCGGGTGCTCTTCGCCCGCCGCGACACGGTCGATGTCGGGTTTGCCATGTTCCGCCGTACGCACAAGTGGGAGCGTGCCCGTCCCGCGGGAGAGTTGGCGGTGTGGGCGCTGGTGGGCGACGTGGCCGCGCAGTTGGCGTTGTTGCGGCGACTGGTCGACTTCGACCTGATCGGGACGGTCAAGATCGGCACCGTCGGGGTGGACGACCCGTTGCTGCTGTGGGTCGGTGGCCCGAGGTCGACGTCCGACGTCGCGACCTACGACAGCCTCTGGGTCCGCCTGGTCGACCTCCCCGAGGCGCTGCAAGCGCGGGCGTGGAGCGCGCCGTGCGACGTCGTGGTCGAGGTGGCCGATGCCACGGCTCCCTGGAACGACGGCACCTGGCGGATCCGCGCAGACGACGCCGGCCAGGCCACGGTGCAGCGCACGACGGCAAGCCCCGAGCTGTGCCTGGGTGTGGAGGCGCTGGGATCTGCCTACCTCGGGGGCGGCAACCTGGTGGCATTGCACCGCGCCGGCTTCGTGCGAACGCCGGACAGGCGCTGTCGCTGAGCTCTGGCGTGCCATGCGCACTGAGGTCCAGCCGACCGCGGCGGTCAACTTCTGACGAACACCACGGCGTGGGGACGAACAGCACGGGGCTGCTGCGCCAGGTCACCAGCACCAGCCCCGTCCCGCCCCCGCATGCCGGGGCACTGGTAGCGTCGGGGCAGCCCGCAAGCTGTCCAGGACCACGTCGCCAAGGGAGTTGTCGTGAGCACCACACCCGTGAAGGTGGCCGTGACCGGCGCCGCCGGTCAGATCGGCTACAGCCTGCTCTTCCGCATCGCGAGCGGTGCGATCTTCGGGGCGGATACGCCGGTGGAGCTGCGGCTGCTGGAGATCACCCCAGCGCTCAAGGCCCTCGAGGGCGTCGTCATGGAGCTGCAGGACTGCGCCTTCCCGACGCTGGCGGGGGTGCACATCGGCGATGACGCCGAGAAGGTCTTCGACGGAGTCAGCTACGCGCTGCTCGTCGGAGCCCGGCCGCGCGGCCCGGGCATGGAACGCGGCGACCTGCTGTCAGCCAACGGGGGCATCTTCGCCCCACAAGGCAAGGCCCTGAACGCCGTCGCCGCAGACGACATCCGGGTCACCGTGACCGGTAACCCGGCCAACACCAACGCCCTCATCGCCATGAGCAACGCACCCGACATCCCCACTGAGCGGTTCTCGGCCCTGACTCGCCTGGACCACAACCGGGCCGTCTCCCAGCTGGCGGGCAAGCTCGGCGTGCCGGTCACGGCGGTCACGAAGATGACCATCTGGGGCAACCATTCCGCGACGCAGTACCCCGACCTGTTCCACGCCGAGGTCTCCGGAAAGAACGCTGCCGACGCCGTCGGTGACCAGACCTGGCTCGAGCAGGTCTTCATCCCCACCGTCGCCAAGCGCGGGGCAGCCATCATCGAGGCGCGGGGCGCTTCGTCAGCCGCCTCCGCCGCCTCCGCAACGATCGACCACGCCCGCACGTGGGTCAAGGGCACACCAGCTGGCGACTGGGTGTCGATGGCGGTCTGCTCCGACGGGTCGTACGGCGTCCCGGAGGGGCTCATCTGCTCGTTCCCGGTGACCGTCGAGGGCGGTCGGTGGCGGATCGTGCCGGGCCTGGACATTGACGACTTCTCCCGCGCCAGGATCGACGCGTCGGTGGCCGAGCTGGCCGACGAGCGGGACGCGGTCAAGGAGCTCGACCTGATCTAGCCCCGAGCGGCGGCCAGCCTCGACGGCCCGTCAGTCACAGCGCGACGAGCGTGAACGCCATGAAGACAGTCACGGCCAAGCCGCCGAGTGCGACGACGTCCAGCCAGCGTCGACGCACCGCGATGCCCCCGGCCGCCTCCAGAGGGAGCACGGCCCGCAGCACCGCCCCCATCGCCAACGAGGTCGCCACGCACGTAGCCGCCCGTCCTGACCAGCCCGACCGCGCACAGCCCCACCCCCACGGCGGCGCCGATGGCCATGCCCCACCATGGCCCAAGCCGGCGCAGCCGACTCCATCTCACTGCGCCGCGGCCTGTTTCTCTGCGGCCAGGACGACGTTGGTGAGCAGCTCGGCGCGGGTCATCGGACCCACCCCACCCGGGTTCGGGCTCACCCACCCGGCGACGTCAACGACGTCCGGCGCGACGTCGCCGGCGATCCGTGACGTCCCGGTCTGCTCGTCCACGACTCGGCTCACCCCCACGTCGAGGACCGCTGCACCAGGCTTGACCGTATCGGCGGTGACCAGACCGGGCACCCCAGCGGCAGCCACGACGATGTCGGCCCGCCGCACCTCACCGGCCAGATCGCGGGTTCCCGTGTGGCACAGGGTGACCGTGGCGTTCTCAGTGCGCCGGGTGAGGATGAGGCCCAACGGTCGACCCACGGTGAGGCCACGCCCGATGATGACCACCTTGGCGCCGGCGATGGGCACGCCGTGGCGGCGCAGCAGCTCCACACACCCGACCGGCGTGCACGGCAGGGGAGCCGGCCGGCCCAGGACCAGCCAGCCCAGGTTGACCGGGTGCAGCCCGTCGACGTCCTTGTCCGGCGAGACCCGCGACAGCAAGGCCATCTCGTCCAGCCCCGTCGGTTGCTGCACCAGGAAGCCGGTGCAGTCCGGGTCCGCGTTGAGCTCGTCGATGACCGCCTCGACCTCGCCTTGGGTGGCGCTGGCCGGCAGGTCCCGGCGGATGCTGTGAATCCCCAGCTCGGCGCAGTCCCGGTGCTTTGCGGCCACGTACCAGCGGCTTCCCGGGTCATCCCCCACGAGGATCGTCCCCAACCCGGGCACGATCCCTCGGTCGGCCAACGCCTCGACACGCAGGGCGAGCTCTTCCTTGACCGTGGCCAGCGTGCCGGTACCGTCAAGGATCTGCGCGCTCACAGCCCCATCCTGCCAGGGGAGGACCGGCCAGCATGCTCGCCCGTATGCCGCGTCTGCTGGCTACGGCGGTCATCGCTGCCCTCCTCGGCGCGTGCACGGCCTCGGCCTGGCCAGACGGCCCGCCGGCCACGACGCCCGCCGCATCCGCGGCCGCGGACGCAACAGCTGGCGCGAACCCGCGCGGCGAGTCGGCCGAAGACGACGCACGCCAGCCCGCCTCCCTGCTGCCCCGAGGCGGCAGCCAGGTGTTCCCGGCATACCGGCTCGTCGGGTATGCCGGCGCGCCCGGCTCTGCTGCCCTGGGCCGGCTCGGCGTCGGCCGGCTCGAGGACCGGGTTGCCGAGCTCGACCCGCTGGCGGCTCGCTACGCCTCCGGTCGCCAGCCGCTGCCCGTGCTCGAGCTCATCGCCACGGTCGTGCGCTCCACCCCCGGCGCGGACGGCGGGTACCGTACCCGCCTCGGCGACGACGTCATCGAGCGCCACCTCGCGGCCGCCCGGGCCACGCGGGGCTACCTGCTGCTCAACATCCAGCCCGGCCGAGCCGACCTGCTGCAGGAGGTGCAGGCCTACGAGCGCTGGCTGCGCGAGCCGGACGTGGGCGTGGCGCTGGACCCCGAATGGGCCGTGGGCCCCGGACAGGTGCCGGGCCGGGTGTTCGGCCAGGTGACTGGCGCGCAGCTCGACGGGGTCGCGGCATACCTGTCGGGACTCGTGGCGAGCCACGGGCTGCCCGAGAAGGTCATGCTCTACCACCAGCTGGCGCCGCACATCGTCCAGTCCCCCGAGGCCCTCGGAGCGCACCCG
Organism: uncultured Actinomycetota bacterium; assembly: GCA_963769085.1. GTDB lineage: Bacteria > Actinomycetota > Actinomycetes > Actinomycetales > Dermatophilaceae > Phosphoribacter. The sequence goes on from CAVYKM010000050.1 coordinate 43,213, forward strand.
GGGATCGCCCTGGTCGTCTCCGTCGACGGGATCGGTTCGATGGCCCAGAAGGTCGCGACGTGGAACCGGATCACTGCGCTCACCCCGCCCTACGTGCATCGCGGGTTCAAGCTGTTCCACCAGGAGGACTCCGCCAAGGGGGCGCTCATGACCCCCGAGCAGGTCCTCGGGCTCACTCCCCAGCCGGAGTACGTCCTCTACGAGTGACGCTCAGTGCGCGAAGTGGCGCGTCCCGGTGAAGTACATCGTGACCCCCGCCGCCTGGGCGGCCGCGATGACCTCGCCGTCGCGGATCGACCCGCCGGGGGCGACCACGGCCCGGACCCCGGCGTCGATGAGGGCCGCCAGACCGTCGGGAAAGGGGAAGAAGGCGTCGGAGGCGCCGACCGCGCCCCTGGCCCGCTCGGCGCCGGCCCGCTGCACGGCCAGGTGGCACGAGTCGACCCGGTTGACCTGACCCATCCCGACGCCGACGGACGCCCCGTCGCGCGCTAGCAGGATGGCGTTGGACTTCACCGCTCGGACTGCGCGCCAGGCGAACTCGAGGTCGGCGAGGGTGCGTCTCGTCAGCCGGCTGCCCGGACACCAGCCGCCAGCGCGACGGCGCGTCGCCGCCCGGCGGGTCGCCGCTCGACGACCGCGTCGATCGTGTCGCGGATTTGCATGAGCAGCCCGCCGGAGATCGGCCGGGTCTCCGCTCCACCGCGCACCGGGGCCGCGCACCGCAGCAGCCGCAGGTTCTTCTTGGTGGTGAGCAGGGCGAGCGCGTCGGCGTCGAAGTCCGGTGCGGCGATGACCTCGGTGAAGACCTCGCCCACCGCCCTCGGCCATGTCGGCCGTCACCGGCCGGTTGGTCGCGATGACCCCGCCGTAGGCCGACACCGGGTCACACGCGTGCGCCTTGCGGTAGGCCCGCGCGATGTCGGCGCCGACCGCGATCCCGCACGGGTTGGTGTGCTTGACGATGGCCACCGTCGGCTGGTCGCCGTGGTCGTAGGCCGCCCGGATCGCCGCGTCGGCGTCCAGGTAGTTGTTGTAGGACATCTCCTTGCCGTGCAGCTGCTCGGCCTGCGCCAGCGCGGGGCGCGGCTGGAACCCGTTGCGGTACAGGGCAGCCGGCTGGTGCGGGTTCTCGCCGTAGCGCAGCCCGGCCTGCTTGGTCCAGGTGGCGCCGACCCAGGCCGGGAAGCCAGCTGCCCTCGGACGTGTCAGTGAGCACGCTGCCCATCCAGGAGGCCACGTGCACGTCGTAGGTCGCCGTGTGCGCGAAGGCCTGCGCGGCGAGGCGCTGGCGCTGGGCGAGCGTGAACCCGCCACTTTCGAGGGCCTCGACCAGCTGCGGGTATGCCGTGGGGCTGGTGACGACCGCGACGCTGGCGTGGTTCTTGGCCGCGGCTCTGACCATGGCGGGGCCGCCGATGTCGATCTGCTCGATGCACTCCCCCGGCGACGCGCCCGAGAGCACCGTGTCGGCGAACGGGTACAGGTTGCAGACGAGCAGGTCGAAGGGCTCGACGCCGAGGTCGGCCAGCTGGGCGACGTGAGCCGGGTTGGCGGTGTCGGCGAGCAGGCCGGCGTGGATGCGTGGGTGCAGGGTCTTGACCCGCCCGTCGAGGCACTCCGGGAAGCCGGTGACCGCCTCGACGGGTGTGACGGGCACCCCTGCCTCGGCGATGGCCGCGGCCGTCGAGCCGGTGGACACGATCGCTACGCCGGCCGCGTCGAGTGCCTTGGCCAGGTCGGCCAGGCCGGTCTTGTCGTACACCGACACGAGCGCCCGACGGATCGGGCGGCGTCCGCCTCAGCGGGATTGGTGGTATCGCTCACGGGATGGTGACCTTCCGGTTGGTGACGGTGAAGCCCTCACGGACCATCCGACCCACACACTCGACCAGCTGCGGGCGCTCGGCCGCCTTGATCCGTTCGGTCAGGCTCTCCTCGGAGTCGTCCTCGAGCACCGGCACCGCGACCTGTGCCACGATGGCCCCCGTGTCGATGCCCTCGTCGACGACGAAGAGGGTCGCGCCGGTGACCTTGACCCCGTACGCGAGCGCGTCCCGGGGGCCGTGGATGCCGGGAAAGGCCGGCAGCAGCGAGTTGTGGCTGTTGACGTAGCGCTCGCCGAACCGGCCCAGGAAGCAGGGCCCGACGAGCTTGAGGAACCCGGCCGAGACGACCAGCACCGGCTGGTAGCCGGCCACGGCCTCGGTGAGCGCCGCATCCCAGTGCGCGCGGGTGGGGTAGTCCTCGACCCGGCATACAAAGGTGGGTATGCCGGCCGCCTGCGCCCGCTCGACCGCCCGCGTGCCCTGGCGGTCTGCGCCTACCGCCGCGACGCGGACCCCGTATGCCGGGTCGGTGCACGCGTCGATGAGGGCCTGCAGCAGCGTGCCCGACCCGGAGACGAGCACGACGATGACGCCGACCCTCCCTGGCGCCGGAGCCGTTGTCTTCGTCATGCCAACCGTGCGGTATACCGCACGTCCGGCATGACGCAGGACGCCAGCGCCGCGGCGCGTCCGGTGGATGTCACGGCGAGCGATGCTACCGGGCCCCCCGGCATACCACTCAGACGACCCAGCCGTAGCCGGGCGGCGGTGCCGGGGTGAAGGGCACCTTGGCCAGCTGGCGGGCCTGGGCCACCAGCCGGTCCGAGGAGTCCCAGATCTCGGCGTCCTCCTCGACGAACCCGCCGGCGAGGTTGACCGACGCGATGTTCAGCCGCAGCCAGCCGGGCGCGGGCTTGGCCCGCACGTGCACGGTGAGCTCCAGGGTGGGCACCCAGCCGGTCAGGCCCAGGTCGTAGGCGACCGGAGGCAGCGCGTCGACCACCTGCAGGAGCATCAGCGGGCTGGGCTCGCTGCCGTCGCGCATCCGGAACCAGGTCCGAATCTGGCCGAGCCCCGTCGGGCGTCCGCCGAACCAGCCGGCCGTCGTCGGGTCGATGAGCATGTCGTAGCGGCTCATCACCTCGGACACGACCAGCGGAGAATCTCCTCCCATGGACTCCGGGGAGAAGCACTCCTCCCGCGGCGGCAGGTAGGGCGGTCGGGCCACGGTCAGGACCTCGGCGTGCGTGGTCGTCAGGTCGACGAAGGTCGCCGTCGCCCGCAGCCGCTCCACAGCGGCGCCGCGCTCGTCGGTCTGGACCACCCGGGCCTGCCCGGTCGAGAGGGACCTGGAGGCACGGATCACCTCCGTGAGCACCTCCCCCGGCCCAGCCTCGGCCGCGGTGAGATAGAAGGCACTGACGCACAGCGGGTCGGGGTGCCCGTGGGTTTCGCCGAGCCGTACCGAGAGCGCGTTGGCCGCAGCCGCCAAGGTGACCCCGCCGTTGACCGGGCCGCCATGCACCGTCCACGACCGCGGCAGGTGGATGTCGTAGGTGTCGACCGAGCCCGTTGGGGTGGCCCGGATCGCCTCGTCGAACGCGGACTGGCTCACCGGCTCACGTCCGCTCTTGGGCCAGCGCCCTGCCGACCGCTGAGGCGAACCGTCCCGAGCCCACCTGGCTGCCCAGCAGCAGGGCCAGGCGCACGAGGAACCCCTCCCGGTCGGACGGGTCGGCGCGGTCGAGCGCGTCGGACAACCCGAGCCAGACCGCCTCGAGGTGGCGCTCGGCAGGAGGCGTCGGGTCGGGCCACTCCGGGGCGACCTGGCCGCCGGCGGGTGCCTGGCCGGTGCGCAACGAGTCGCTGAGGCCGGTCAGCAGCGACGGGTCGGTGAGGCGCGCCAGGAGTATGCCGTCGGGCCGCACCACGAAAGCTTCCCCAGCGCGGCCACCGAGATCGTGCTGCAGGGCCGGGTCGACGACGGCGTCGGGATCGGACACATCTGCTGCGGGGTTGACGAGGATCGTCGCCCACTGCTCGGGCGCCATCGCCTTGGCCAGCTGGGCCGCGGCCTCGCGGACCGCCGTGGCTGCGCGGGCATCGCACTCGAAGGCAACGAGGGCAAACCCCGTCCCGCGCAGCCGGTTCACCGAGGACGACGCTCCGTCGGCCGTGATCACGACCCGGTCGGGAACTGGGTCGCCGGGCAGGATCCCCCTGGCTGCCGGGTCGGCTTGCCAGGTCAGCGGTGAGGTGTGGGCATGGGTGGCGCTGGACTGGCGCGGGTTGATGAGGAAGCCGAACTCCGGCCGGGCGGTGGCCAGCCGCAGGATCGCGGCCCGGGTCGCACGGTAGCCGTCGCTGCCGGGGGTCATGAACCGAGTGGACTTGCCGGCGTTGGCGATGTTCTGCTCCCACGCCGACCGCCGCTCCGTCGAGTAGACCTGCAGCAGGGCCGGATCTGCGGTGCCGTTGATGACGGCGGCGAGCATCCAGCCGAGTGTCTCGGCGTCCTCCACTCCGGAGTTCAGGCCGCGGACCCCGAAGATCGGCACGAGATGGGCGGCGTCCCCGGCGAACAGCACTCGCCCGTGGACGAAGTGGTCGAGCGCGCGAGCGTGCGCGGAGTAGATCCCGTGCCACTCCAGCGTCCACGGCCGCTCGTTGCCCAGCCAGTCCAGGTGTTGCGCGATCCGCTGCGTGATCCGCTCCACCTTCGTCTCGGCATCGGCGTCCTGCCCCTCGTCGAGCTGGTAGTCGATGCGCCAGATGTCGTCGGGCTGACGGTGCATGATGACGGTTGACCCCGGGTTGCTTGGTGGGTCGAACCAGACCCGCCGCTCGACCGGCAGGTCAGACTGCCAGTGGATGTCGGCGATGACGTAGCGCCCCTCGTAGCTGGTGCCCTCCAGGGTGAGCCCGGCGAGCTCGCGCATCCGGCTCCGCCCGCCGTCGGCGGCGACGACCCAGGCAGCGCGCAACGTGCGCGACCCTGCCGAGGTGTCGAGCTGCAGGGTCACCGCCTGCTCGTCCTGGATGTACCCGTTGACCCGGACCTCCCACAGGTAGGTGACCAGGGGGTCGGCCTCGAGATGGTCGACCATGATCTGCTCGACCTGCGACTGCGAGACGTTGACCATCGGCGCCCGGACGTCGTACGTCGATGTCGGCATCTGAAAGTGCAGGACCTCGGTGTCGCGGAAGAAGCTGCGCCCGGATGACCACGGCACGACGACCTTCTCAAGGTCCGGACCGAACCCGAGCCGCTCCGCCGCCTCCAGGCTGTGCCGAGAGATGCAGATGGCGCGGCTGCCGAAGGACACCTGGTCGGCGGCCTCGACGATCGTCACCGGTATGCCGCGCTGGCTCAGCACCATGGCGGTTGCCATACCAACGGGCCCGCCACCGACGATGACGACGGGCAACGGTCTGGCATCGGGAGGCATCGATGTGACCGCCGACGGGGGGTACTTCCTGGGAATGTAGTACGGGGACTCGGCCACCGGGTGTTCCTCTCGATGACGGCACAGGCCTTGGGTACTCCCTACCACCACCGCGCCGCGCGCACATCATCGGCCTGCCGACAGCTCAGTCGAGGAAGTCCCAGTCAACGAGGCCTCAGTCGAAGAGCTGGAGGCGCACCAGGTCGACGAGCAGATACGCCAGGGCGCCGAGGGCGAGCTCGCACACGAGCGCCAGTCCCACGAGGAACGGGTTGGTCCCAAGGGCAGCGAGCCGATCGACCCCCATGGCCCCTGACGAGAGGACGGTCAGCACGCTGACCAGCAGCGCAGCAGTGCCGACAGCGGTGAGGCAGGAGTAGGCCTTGACGCGCCAGCCGGCCAGTCGGCTCCACGCCCGAGCGGCCCGCCACCCTGCGAACCCTCCGACGGCCACCGGGACCAGCAGGGCAGCCGTTACCCACGCGGGGTAGCTGGCCTCCGGGGGCACGGCCCCGAGGACGGGCACCAACGGCAGCAGGCCCGGCTCGGCGCCCGAGACGGTCACCGCCCCACCCGTCGCCACCTGGAACCCAGGACCGGCCAGCCACGCCACCCCCCACACCGCGAGGGTGGGCAGGTAGAGCGCCTGTGCCAGCACGAGCAGCAGGCCCCCGAACCAGCCGGCGTCGACCGACTGCTGCAGGCCCACGATGGTCCCGAGCCGCCACCCGAGGGCCACCAGGACAACGATCGCCCCGCCTGCAAGGAGAGCAGCGGCTGACCACAAGCCCGGAAGCAGTCCGCGCCGCAGCCACAGCGGCACCGGTTCGGCGAGGCTGGCCACAACCGGTGCCTCCGACTCCTCCGGCCGGGTGAGCACGACCCCCACCGCGGCCAGCGGCACGGAGAACATCCCAATCACCCCGGCCACCGTCGGCCGGGCTGGTCCCAGGACGCTGGCCAGCCCAAGGGCCACGACCGGCACGGCATACCCGGCGGCGAAGAGCGGCAGGACCTCGCGGGCCAGTGCCTGCCGCCACCGGGTGCCGCGTTCACCACGATGGGCGATGCGCAGCGTGTGGCGCAGCGCGATGACCGTGAGCCAGACCGCGATGGCCCAGAACCCGAGCGGCACGACCTCCAGGGCAACTCCGGAGGCCACCACCCGACCACCGGTGCCGACGAACCACATCGCCGTCGAGACCCCGAGGGCGTCAGCCAGTCCCCCGCCCGACTCGGGTGCAGAGAGCCAGGCCAGCAACCCGAGCAGCGCGAGCACCGCCCACGACGCGACGGCTGCGACCACCCCGCCCGCGACCAGCTGCCAACGCGGCGCGGCGGAACCAGACTCGTCGCTGGACGGCAGCCGCGGAATCCGGACCCGGTCGAGCAGGCTCATGGGCCCATCGTCGCCGCAGCCGGACCGCAAAGCCCGGGGGCGCGCCGGGCGCCTTCCCGCTGTCAGCGACGCGACGGACCACCAGGCGCATCGACGTGCGGGTCGAGGACCCACGTGACCCCGTCCTCAGGAGCCGGCTCGTAGCTGCAGAACGTTCCCGTGTGGATCGTGGCCCGCAGGTGTCGGCCGAGTGACTCGTTGACCGACGCGATCCGCGCAATGGCGGCAGTGATCGCCTTTGTCGCGGCAACCCGGGCCCGTTCGTTGCTGGAGCCCGTGGTTCTGGCTCGACCGCCAAGCCCCGTTGCCGCGGCGATCTCGTCGAGGAGCGCCTCGCGTTCGTTTTGCAAAGCCTCGACCCGGCCGGAGTCCGACCAGTCCTGCGCTTCGGCGAGATCGCGCTCGATGTCGCGAAGCCGACGCCGGTAGGCATCAAGGGCCTGGCGGTCGACGACATCCCCGAGCCCGCGCTGGACCACACCGCCCAGGCCATCCGTGACGAGGTCGAGCGCCGACACCGGCTGTCCAGGCCGGCGCAGCAGCTCGCGCAGGTAGGTGTAGCCGCGCACGGCTCGAACCGCGAGTGCGTCCGAGTCCGGGCCGACAACCCACAGCCCGTCAGCGGCCGGATGCAGCCGAACCGAGGGCGGCGTGGTGGAAGGGCGGGTCGCGGCGGACCACGGCCACGCTCGGAGCCGGTCGCGCCACCAGCTGGCGCCGAGCCGCTCGTACGTCGCCAAGGCCCGCTCGCGCAGCGGGGCTGCGCCCTGGTGCTCGCCCAGCGTGTCCATCGCGCGAGCAAGTGTGTCGTCGGTAACCCCGTGGAACATCACCGCCCCGGCGTTGAACACAGCCCGTCCGGCGTAGGGACCCAGCAGCCGGGCACACGTTGCGACGACGTCGGTATCGCCGACGGCGAGGGCGGCTTCGAGCACGCCCTGGAGGATGAGTAGCCAGTTGACATCGCGCGGCAGGTCGTCCAGGACCCGCCCGTGGAATGTCCGCACGAGCATGCGGGCCCGGTCGAGGCGGCCGGCACCGAGCCACATGTATGCTGCCTCGGCGCAGAGGACCGTCGCTCCCTCCGAGAGTGCGAGGCGCTCGCACTTCTCGGCCGCCTCCGCGCAGGTGGTCGCGTCGCCCGACTGGAGCGCCGAGTAGCCCTTCATCGCCTCCACCACCATCCACGCATCCGCCAGCGACGCTCGTTCGCCGGCCTGGGCGGCTACCTCGATGAGCTGGGCCGAGGTGTCGGTGCGGCCACGCAGCAGGTCGAGCATCAGCCGGCGCGACGCGGCGAAGAACAGCGCCCGCGGGGACTCCTCGCCGAGGTTCTCGAGCGCGCGGATGTGGCGGTGGATCGCCTGGACGTCGAGTGCCTCACAGGCGACCTGCAGCCCCCACAGGTGTGCCTGCAGCCGGGTGCCCGGGTAGAGGACATGGGCGGCCACCTCGTCCAGCTGCGCTGCCAGCTCGACCCGCACGTCCAGCTCGTCCGGCCCCCAGTGCGCTGCCAACGCCGCGTCCAGGGAGTCCGCGAGAACCTCCGGCCGGTCCGCCCGCTCGGCGCGCTCCACCGCCTCGGCGGCGAACGGTACCGCGCGCGCCGCCTGCCCGGCATACACCCAGCACCGGGCGAGAGCGGCCGCGAGCCGCGCCCGGTTCGTGTCGTCGGTGGTCCGCACGAGCACGTCGTAGAGCTGCGCCGGCAGCTTGCCGGGCTCGGTGCCGAACACGTAGACGGACGCGGCGCCCAGCACCGCACGCGTCCACCTGGCGAGGTCGTTCTCGGTGCGGCACAGGGTGATCGCTTCGTCGTACAGGCGCGCCGCGGCATCTCCTCGACCGGCCTCGCGCTCGGCGTCGGCCCGGTCGAGGAGATGGTCGACGGTGGACGGGCGGCTCACCACCCCTCATCGTAGGTACTCAGGGGCGAACCAGCCGGACGGCCTGGGCGTGCTCGTGCTGCTTGGCCTCATCCCAGTCACCGGTGCAGTAGATCGACACCTCCACGATGCTGCCGTCGACCACGTCGGCCCGGATCATCTCGCGGCTGTACCACCGCTGCCCCTCGTTGTCCCAGCGCTCCTCGAACTCGATGGTGAACCCGTGGTCGGTCTGCTCCACCCGCTCGACCCGCACCTGCCCCTGGAACGGGTGGTAGGAGGCCCGAACCGCCATCAGGTCCTGCGCGGTGGTGGTCTGAACCCGCCAGTGCGGAAGCGACAGGTCGGAGAAGACGTCGGGCGCGAACAGGCCGTCGGGCGCGGTCCCCGTCTCGAGGAAGCGGATCAGGTTCGCCACCGCGTTCGTGATCTCCGGTCGCCCGGTGGCCTGCGTGGCGACGGCTGCGCCCAGCGGCGCGTTCATGCCTGAGCTCCGGCCGCGAGCAGGTTCCCCTGAACCACGGACATGGTCCGTTCGAGGTCCGAGGTCGGGCTGAACTCGACCACGGAAGTTCCGGCGGTCACGAGGGGCAGGTGGCCGGGTGGCGCGTAGTAGGCATCGCCGGCGACGTAGGTCTCGTCGTGGTCGGGCCAGCGGAAGGTGAGCTGTCCTGCGGTGACGACGCCCCAGTGCGCGCACTGGCAACGGTCGTCGGGCAGGCCGACGAAGAACGGCGCCGGGTCGGCGTCTCGTTTGAACGTCTCGAAGGCGACGGTGTAGCCCTCGAGCGGCGCGTAACGCCCCTCGATCTCGTCGGCGTCGACCGAGACTGGGGTCGACATGCGGTTGGCACTGGGCACGGTGTCCTCCTTGGGGTGGAGCTGGTCTTGACACCGATACGGCGTAACCGCATGCGGAACACCGTGGCCCAGTGCGTCACGGCTGGATGGCGAAGAGCGTCAGCCGGCGAGTCCTCGCATGATGTCGCGCATCAGGTCGGCCGTCCCCGACGGCGTCTTGCCGACCTTGACACCCGCCGCCTCCAGGGCCTCCGCCTTGGCCTGCGCGGTGCCCGCGGAGCCGGTCACGATGGCCCCGGCGTGGCCCATCGTCTTGCCCTCGGGCGCGGTGAACCCCGCGACGTAGCCGACCACCGGCTTGGTCACGTGGTCCTTGATGTATGCCGCGGCCCGCTCCTCGGCGTCGCCGCCGATCTCGCCGATCATCACGATGGCGTCCGTGTCGGGGTCGTCCTGAAACGCTTCGAGACAGTCGATGTGGGTGGTGCCGATGATCGGGTCGCCGCCGATGCCGACCGCGGTTGAGAAGCCGAAGTCGCGCAGCTCGTACATCATCTGGTAGGTCAGCGTTCCTGACTTGGAGACCAGCCCGATCCGCCCTGGACCGGAGATGTCGGCCGGGATGATGCCCGCGTTGGACTGGCCGGGGCTGATGAGCCCGGGGCAGTTCGGGCCGATCAGGCGGGTGGTGCCCGCCTTCTGGGAGTAGCTGAAGAACTCGGCCGTGTCCTTGACGGCGACCCCCTCGGTGATGACGACGGCCAGGGGCACCTTCGCGTCGACGACCTCGACGACGGCCGCTTTGGTGAACGCAGCCGGGACGAAGATCACCGAGACGTTGGCCCCGGTCTGCGCCACCGCGTCCGCGACACCTCCGAACACGGGCACCTGTACGCCGCTGGGGAAGTCGACCGTGGTCCCCGCCTTACGCGGGTTGACACCGCCGACGATGGTGGTGCCCGAGGCGAGCATGCGCGTGGTGTGCTTCATCCCCTCCGAGCCGGTCATGCCCTGCACGATGACCCTGGAGTCCTTGTTGAGGAAGATCGCCATGTCTGCTGGTCCGTTCCGTAGGTGGCTTGTCGGGGCTAGTCGGCAGCTGCGGCCAGCTCGGCGACCCGCCGGGCCGCTCCGTCCATGGTGTCGACCCGCTCCAGCAGCGGCAGGCGCGCGTCGTCGAGGATGCGCCGGCCCAGCTCGGCGTTGTTGCCGTCGAGCCGAACGACCAGAGGCTTGGGGTGCGCGCCGTCGGCCTCGAGGATTTCGTAGGCCTTGACGATCCCGGTTGCCACCTCGTCACAGGCGGTGATCCCGCCGAAGACGTTGACGAAGACCGCCTTGACCTGGGCGTCCTCGAGGATGACCTCCAGGCCGTTGGCCATGACGCTCGCGTCGGCGCCACCGCCGATGTCCAGAAAGTTGGCCGGGCGAGGATGGCTGCCGTCCTTGGCGATCAGCTGCTCACCGGCATACGCGACGACGTCGAGCGTGGACATGACCAGCCCCGCGCCGTTGCCGATGATGCCGACCGTGCCGTCGAGCTTGACGTAGTTGAGGTCCTTCTCGATGGCCAGGACCTCGAGCCGGTCGGTCGAGGAGTGGTCGACGAGGGCCTCGTGGTCGGGGTGGCGGAAGCTGGAGTTGCCGTCGATGCTCACCTTGCCGTCGACCGCGACGATCGCGCCGTCCTCGGTCTTGGCCAGCGGGTTGACCTCGACCAGGGTGGCGTCCTCCTGCTGGTAGACCTCCCCCAGTTTCATGAACACGGCCGCCAGCTTGTCCCGGTCCGCCGGGTCGAAGCCGGCCGCGTCGACGATCTCGCGAGCCTTGGCTTCGTCGATCCCGACCTCGGGGTCGACCGGCACCTTGGCCAGCGCGTCGGGTCGCTCGACGGCCAGCTGCTCGATGTCCATGCCGCCCTCCTTGCTGCACATGGCCAGGTAGGAGCGGTTGGCCCGGTCAAGCAACAGCGAGAAGTAGTACTCCTCGGCGATCTTGGCTCCGGCTGCGACCATCACCTGCCGGACGATGTGGCCCTTGATGTCCATGCCGAGGATGCGCTCGGCTGCTTCGGCTGCTTCACCGGGCGACCGCACGACCTTGACGCCGCCGGCCTTGCCTCGGCCCCCGGTCTTGACCTGCGCCTTGACGACGACCACGCCGCCGCTTCCGGCCCCGACCGTCTCTGCCGCAGCGCGGACCTTCTCAGGGGTGTCGGCCACCACCCCGGCCAGCACGGGCACCCCGTGCGCCTCGAACATGTCTCGCGCTTGGTACTCGAACAGATCCACGGGCGTCCATCCTCGTCGTCGAAGGGAGTGAACCAGGTGGTCAAGAGGGCTGCGTTGGACTCTAGTGCAAGCCTGCCGCCACCCTCCTCCCCCCTGCGGCCCTGGGTTGCGCCCGCATGGCGAATGTCACCTGCGGGCGCACTATTGGACCGTGACCGACTGGCCCTGTGGGACGAGCAGCACCCACACCGGGGTGCCGGCGAGAGTGATCGGGCGGCCGTCGTCGGTCTGCAGGCTCGTGGGGGCGGCCAGGGCAGGCCGTGACCACTGCCCGCTCCACTGCTGACCCTCGCGCAGGACGGTGACACTGCCCTGCCCGACCAGGGAGGCGACGGGCGTCGGTATGCCGTTGACGTCCCGGTTCGCTGACTCTCGCACCGTCACGGTCTGCACGATCACGGTCGACGCGCCGACCTGGCCGCCGTCGGCGACCAGCTCAGGCTGCCCGTCGGTCGTGAGCAGGTACCGGCCCTGGGTCGGGTCCCACGTGAAGGAGACCGAGCTGTGCCCGTATGCCGTCTCGAGGCTGACGGCGCTGCGCCCAGCGCCGGCGTTGGGCCCGAACCGGAACCCGATATCGCCGGGCGGGGCACTGCCGCCGGCCCGGGCAAGCAGGGCGGCAGGGTCGCCGAGGAGGTTGTACGGCGCCGGGCGGTCGGCCGCCCGCCGGAAGCCCTGGCGCGAGGCATCGTTGGAGAGGTTGGCCTGCGCACCAGTCGCGACGATGCCCAGCGTGTACGCCGACGCCCCGGAGAAGGCGAACGCAACCGGGCCGTAGTTGCCCAGCAGCTCGAGGTCGGACTCGCGCGCGCTGCGCACCGGACCCACCTCGGGCGGCATCGAGGAGGAGAACACCGCCAGCAGCCGCGTGTACCCCGCCTCGACCGGCTCCAGGTAGACCACGTCGGCTCGGTCCAGCCCGATGCGCGGACGGGCGGGGGCGGTGTTGTCGATCTTCACGGCGAGCACCGGTCCACCGCCAAGGCTCGTGGTCTGCGGCGTGGTGGGCGAGGGCGTCGTGATGGCCGCCGACGTGGGCGTGGACGAGGTTGCGGCCGGGGCGGTCGGGGGCGTGTCGGCGCCGCCCGAGCTGCAGGCGCCCATGGCCGCCGCCATCACCAGCCCGGCGGCAGCCATCTGGCGGCGCAGGCGCGCCGTCACGGCTGGGGGCTCACCGGGGGGCCTGATGGATGGGTAACACGGTTGTGGGGCCACCATGTGGTGGCCCCACAACCGACGTCAGGAACGAATGGCCTGCGGATCAGGTCCGCAGCGAGCGCCATTGCTGGCGCGAGTGCCGCCCGGGATGCGGGAGTTCCGGGGGTTCTCCCACTCGTTCTTGACTCGACGGGCCGGTGCCTGGGGGGAGAGGCTTCGACGACGTCTGCTCCAATAATGGCGTGGAAGCGTGCGCTTCGGGCCTTTGGAGCGTCATTCCTTACGAACATTTTAATGTCCTCATTGCGACAAACGAGCGCGTCGGGGGAGCGACCGGCCCGATTGCCCATGGATGCTCAGGTCGCGACCACGTGGCCACGCACCCAGTCGACGATTTCGTGCGTCGACGCACCCGGAGTGAAGACCTTGGCCACGCCGAGTCGCTCCAGCTCAGGGATGTCGGCGTCAGGGATGATGCCGCCCCCAAACACGAGGATGTCGTCAGCGTCGCGTGCCTTCAGCAGCTCGATGACTTTGGCGAAAAGGGTCATGTGGGCGCCGGAGAGCACGGATAACCCGACGATGTCGGCGTCTTCCTGGATGGCGGCCTCGACGATCTGCTCGGGGGTCTGGTGCAGGCCCGTGTACACGACCTCCATCCCGGCGTCGCGTAGGGCTCGGGCGACGACCTTGGCGCCCCGGTCGTGCCCGTCCAGCCCGGGCTTGGCCACGACGACGCGGATTGGGGACTCACTCATGGCCCGACTCTAGCGCTTGGGCCGGACCCAGCCGGGGCGTTGCGTGGGCACCCTCACCATCCTGCGTGGGGTGGCGCCGCCACCGGCTTGGCGATCTCAGCCAAGTCCGCTTGCTCGATTCTGGACCAGCATCGTTGTGACGTCGACCACAGCAAACCCGGCCAGCGGTATGCGTGGAAACCCCTCGTAACCCCATGAATGGGATGTCAACAGGCCACAGCTGCGGCGATATATCACCCAGCGGGTTTGGTGATAACGAAACGGTCTCGTACGGTCAATCGACTGGAGTTGTCCCACGTCGGAATGAGTACCGTGTCGATCGTCACCTACCGCGGGCGCCACCGCCCTGTGCGGTCAGCGCGGTTGCGCCACACCGTGCTGGGCGCCGGATTGGTGCTGCCGACGGCGATGACGGTGGGCGCCGTCACCGCGACCGCCTCCGGGACCGGCCCCATGGCCCTGGCCGGGGTGAGCCGCGACGACGTGCTCACGGCTTTGGCCGAAGAAGGCAGTGCCGACGAGACCATCCCAGCGGAACCGCTCGTTCGCGCGGCGGAGCAGCGGGCGGCGCGCGACAGCGAGCGCGAAGCAGTCACGGCCGAGACGGCCCGCCGCGCTGAGACCGAGGCGGCTTTGGCGGCCAATGAGCGCGTCATCGACGTCAGCACGGTCCCCGCGTCTGGAGGTGGTACCGAGGGGGCGGCGGCACCCGCGACACCGCAGACCGCAGCCGCCGCAAGTGCAGCCTCGGCCGGTGACCGAAAGGCCTGGATCAAGCCCCTCAACTCCGCCTACACGATGACGTCCGGGTTTGCCATGCGCTGGGGAAGCATGCATCCGGCCCAGGACTTCGCGACGCCCGTCGGCACGCCCGTGCTCGCGCTCTCGAGCGGCACCGTGATCTTCGCGGGTTGGGAGGGTGGCTACGGCAACAAGCTCGAGATCCAGCTCTGGGACGGCACCGTCGCCTGGTACGCCCACAACAGCTCGCTCAAGGTCAGCGCGGGCCAGACGGTCACGCCAGGCCAGGTCATCGCGGCCTCGGGCAACACCGGCCACTCGACCGGCCCGCACGTCCACCTGGAGATCCACCCCGGCGGAGGGGACCCCGTTCCGCCGCTGCCCTGGCTGGCCAAGCACGGCATCTCTATGTGAACTTGACTGGCTCACCGCCGTGGGCAACCGGCATCCAGACACCTTGCGAGGCGTACTCCGGCCAACGCGCAACGACGCTGTCGAACCAGGCCGTCCGCCAAGCCCCACCCGCTCGTCCTGCGTCACGTCTCGACGGGCTTGGTCACAGCACGCGCCGCCCTCCTTCACCGCCGTCCGTCGGCTCAAGCCGCTGGGGTCCGGTCGCGGGTGAGGGCGTGGTCGTAGGAACCGGGGGTGATGTCCCAGTGCACGCCGGTTTGGGTCACGGTTGCGGTGAGCCGGTCGCGGTGCACGATCGTGTGATGCCGTCCACAGAGCAGAGCGGCGTTGTGGGTATCGGTAGGCCCTCCGTCGGCCCAATGTGTGACGTGATGCAGCTGGCACCAGAACGCCGGGATGTCACACAACGGGAAGCTGCATCGCCGGTCTCGTAGCAGCACGGCGCGGGCTTGGGCTGGGCTGAACAGTCGTTCTGTGCGTCCCAGGTCGAGCACCTCCCCCGCACGGCCGAGCACGACCGGAATGATGCCGGCGTCGCAGGCGATCCGCCGGGCGGTGTCCGGAGCCAGCAGCGTCCCCTGTTCGGTGGTGCCCAGCACGCTGGCCGCGCCGATGCGCTCACGTAGGTCGCTCAGGTGCATGGTGAGCATGAGAGTGGCTTTCGCCCCGCCGGCGCCCATCCCTGCCAACGCAGCCTGCAGCATCGCCGGATCGAACGCCTGCGGATCATTGCCTGGCGGCTCACTGGCCGCCGACTCGTACCACGGATACGGGCTCTCAAGCGGACCAGGTCGCGGCGGGTCAAAACCCCGGGAATCGCCGCGTGGTGGGTCAGCCCCGGCGCCAGCCAGCGGCGGTGAGTCACTGACCGACGATGCGGCTGGATCGGGGTCACCTCTCGGCCGGTCGCCCTCGGCACGACCCCCAAGTTGGGAACCCGCCTCAGCGGGCCCAACACTTGTGCGGTGCTCGCCTGGTCCGCCCCGGGCCGTCGACCTGAAGGCCGGTGGCGCACCGCGGGTCAACGCACCGTCCGCTGCGTCGCCTGCCGCGCCTGTGCTCGAGGCGTGGTCTCGCGCACCGGCACCCCCTGCGTCGCCGGCCGCTGAGTCACTGGTCGTTGAGCCATCGCTCATGCCGACTATTACCGTTTCGTCCGTTCCCCCTGGGGCGGCGCCCGCTGAGTCCGTTCCCCCTGGGTCTGTGTCCGCTGGGTCTGTGCCCCGCAGGGGGGTGTCCGCTGAATCCGTTCCCCCCAGGGGGGTGTCCGCTGGGTCTGTGTCCGCTGGGTCTGTGCCCGCTGGGTCTGTGCCGGTTGCGGTCGGCCCCGCCTCGGGCGTGTGACCGCCGCGCTCGCGCCCGGCGGGCCGAGTGTGCGCGGAGCCCGGGGCAGCGTCGGCGCGGGGGTGCCCGCCGAACACTCCGGCGGCCTTGGCGGCCGCGGTGACGCGCCGGCATACCTCCACCAGGGCTTGGCCTCGGCGTTGCTGGGCGCTGCGCGGGTCCCGGCCACCGTCGGGGTGTATCGGCGCGGACAGCGGCCCGATGGCGGCTTCCAGCACCGCCTTGGCCTCGGCGTCTGCGCGGAACAGGTACTCCCATACCCCCTCCTCCACCGCCATCGGGTGCGACAAGCCGACCTGGCCGGCCGCCTTGTCCTGCTCCTCTTGGAACTCGCCCTCGGCCCCGTGCTCGGCCAGCAAGCGCGAACGCAGTTTGCGCACCTCCCGCGCGCCGTCCTCGCTACCGATGCGCACCAACCCCTCCAGCACCAGTGCCTCGGCCTCCGGGATGATCCGCTGACGCAGCTTGTCGAACTCGGACACGACCACGAGGGCGGCCGAAACCGCCAGCTCACCCGACAGCACCGCCTCCTTCACCGGATGCAGCCTGGGCTTGCCGAGGAGCTCGGCACACTTGGCGACCTGACCCGCGCCGCCCGCGCTCGCCAGCGACGGCGCGTGCTGGCCCACCCACGCCGCTGCCGAGGCGCACTGCGAGGCGGCCACCTCACCACGTTGCACCGCCTCGGCCGTCACCGCCACCCGACCCGCAGCGGCCAACGCAGCGACCCGGTCCAGCTCACCCAACAACACACTCAAGTCCGCACCGCCGGCCTGCCACAGGACCTCCGGCAACGCGCCCAACATTGTTGCCGTCGTCGCCAGGGCCGCGCGTACCTGCGCCACGGCGACCCGCCCGCCACGGATCGAAGCGCTCGCATCAACGGCGAGGCCATCGGTTACGTCCCTCTCGGTCATGTCCCCGACGGTATCGGTGAGCACTGACAAGAGCCTGAGCAGACCAATTGGCTCAGCG
This sequence comes from uncultured Actinomycetota bacterium, assembly GCA_963769085.1. Lineage (GTDB taxonomy): Bacteria > Actinomycetota > Actinomycetes > Actinomycetales > Dermatophilaceae > Phosphoribacter. The sequence goes on from CAVYKM010000050.1 coordinate 60,255, forward strand.
CACCATCCGCGTATGCCCGCAAGTGTGTCTGAATCGGTCCAGGGTTAGGCACCGAAGCACCAGCGTCGCCCAGCGCACCCAATATGTCGCGTCCGTTCATGTCGCTGACGGTATCGGTGAGCACCGACAGCCGTCGTCAGACTGCTTGCACCGCACTGGGGCGTGCACCGTCAGTCGTTGCTGACGGGGTCGCGCAACCAGATTCGGAAGGCCGCGATGTCGATGGTGCCGTGGTAGACGAAGTCGCGCTTGTCGTAGCGGGTGGCGACCGCGCGAGTGCCGTGGAGTCTGTTCACGGGGCGCGTTCGAAGACGTTGCGTGGCTTCACCTGTCCAGGTCGAAGCTGGGCTGCCTCCAGCCGGTGCCGCGGCGCTGACGGGCGGCCAGCTTATCGGCCTTGAGCGGGTGCTCGCACTGCGCACCCTCCACGATCCACACCACCGGCTCGTCGTCGGCACGCTCCCCGTGGTCGCGCCCATCCGCAGCGATCCCCTCGCCGCTGACCACTCCGGCCACCTCGAACGCCAGTGGCCAGGCGGGCTGGTGCGCCAGCCGCACCTGCGTTTGGGGTCCAGCTCGGTCGGCTCGATCAGCTCAAGCAGCGGTGTCTTGTGTCGGCTTCTCTCAGGGTTGGATTCAGAACTAATGGGACGAGTGTCGCACTGAAGTACAACAACAGGGTGGATCAGGGCAGTCATCCCGCCGGCTAAACCGCGCCGGACTGCGAGGCCTTTCGCCGGAGCTGTGCGCTACCTCACACGTAGGCCGCCGTCATCACCATGTCCTAAGGCCGTCTCATTCGCGACCGCAAAGCCACTCGGCGAAACCCCTGACAGAGAAATGAGCATCATGAGTGAAATGACGTTGTCCCAGCCAGACACAAGAAACGGATTTGATCGCCCAGGCGTCGACGTCTGCCCGGGGTGTTCCCAATCAGTCCCGAAGGCAGCCGCCTACTGCTCCGGGTGCGGGTGCCAGATCAATGCCGCTGGGGTAGACGAAACCCCGGACCGGTCGTCGCGCCCCAACTGGCGCAAGCGGTCCGCAGTCGCGGGCGCCGTGGTGCTTGCCTTGATAGCCGCTGCCAGCACCGCCGGTTTTATGCTCATTCCATCGAGCACAGACAAGCAGGTCGATCAAGCGTCCAAGGCACTCACCGCCTCGCTGACACAGGTCTCCACAGCGCAGAAGCCGTCCGACGTGCGCGCTGCCGGTGCCGCTGCGGCTGACCAGGCGGCCGCCACCAGCGCCTTTCTCGCCACCCTGCCCAGCGATGGCGCCCCGGCAGATCTGGTGGCGCTTTCGAAGGCGCTCAGCGCCGTGACCTCGCTCAAGGGCGCATCGGGTGAGAACCCCGCGGCATGGACCGAGGCGGAACCCGTTCTGCGGGCCTCGGCAACCACAGACGTGCAGGAAGCCGGGGTCCCGGCAAGCCTGATCAACTCCGCCGTCCAGAATGTCGACAAGATCATCGATCCGGCTGCGGCCACCTACCAGAAATGGCAGTCGGACAACAGCGCAGCCGTCGCCCAGCGCGACGCCGCGATCTCGGGTGCGACCTCGTACAAGGAGTCGATGAAGCACGCCATCGATAAGTACACACGCCTGCGCAACGACCTCTCGGACTACATCGAGGTGATCGACACCAAGGGCAGCACAGTGGACGTGGCCCGTGCCCAGTTCAACAAGGGCGCCTCCGATCGGCGCGACGTCCGCGACACGATGTTGTCCCTGAGTCCCCCGGCCGCGGCAGCAGCTGCCCACAATCGACTCGTCAATGTTGTGAGCGACGGGGTCGCCGGGACGGAGTCGGCTCTGCGCGGCCTGGACACCGCCACGTGCTACTGGGGCGAATGCTTCGTCCAGGACACATCGGCATACCAGACCTTCCGGTCAGAATCCAAGCGGATCACCGCAGCCTACGACGCGGCTCTTGCAGACTGGAACACCGCTGCACAGCAGGCGATCGACGCCGCCAAGGCGATGCCGTTGCCGGCCAAGCCCGAGGTCTGATCGATTCGAGTACCCGCGCGCGTCCGAAACCCGTCTGGTCTTCCGCCAGTCCGGACCGGTACCGCTAGGCCCGCGAACTGCACTGGCCCGCGCACCTCCCCGTCCCGACGAGGTACGTTGGCGTTGGTCGCCCGCCCCACTGATCCGGGGTGTGGACAGCCACCAGCGCGTTAGGACAGCAGACTCAGTGAGGAGGTTCGGTGAGGCTGATCACCGGGATGCAGCGCCGGTTCATCTACTTCCCCGACACCACACCGGTGAGCTCGGCGCGACGGTGGTTCCCGGGCGGCCGCGACGCCCAGTTGCACACCGAAGACGGGCTGACCCTCGGGGCCTGGCTGGTGCCGCCGCTGCGGGCAGATCGCGGCATCGGGCTGCTCTACGCGCCGGGCAACGGCGGCAACCGGGAAGGTCGCGCCGGCTTGGTCGCCGAGCTGGCGGCGCGCGGCTTCACGGTCCTGTCGATCGACTACCGAGGGTACGGCGGCAACCCCGGCGAACCATCCGAGGACGGCTTGGCCGCCGACGCCCGGGCCGCCGCGAGCCTGCTCCGCGCAGAGGGATTCGACCAGCGGCGCACCATCTACCTCGGCGAGTCGCTCGGCAGCGCCGTGGTTGCCCGGCTCGCGTCGACCCATAAGCCGGCCGGTGTCGTCCTGCGCTCCCCCTTCACGTCGCTCGTCGACGTGGCCATGGGCTTGCTGGGACCGCTGGCCATGCTGACACCAGACCGCTTTCCGGTGCTAGAGCTGCTCAAGGGCAGCGACATCCCGGTGACGGTCATCCGCGGGGACGCGGACGAGGTCGTCCCAACCGAGCTGAGCGCCAAGGTGGCTGCCGGCGTGGGCAACCTGCACGAGGAGCTCGTCCTGCCCGGGGTCGGGCACAACGACGAGGTGATGTTCGGGCCCGTCGTCGCCGAAGCGGTGGTGCGCCTGGCCGAGGCCGTCAGCTAGCCGCCGGCTCCCGCCATCGCCAGGAACGGCTCGAGGGCACCCGGGTCGGCGAGCGAGTCGCGCGCGACGGCCTTGTCCACCGGCACCCCCGACAGGATGCGCTTGACCGGCACCTCGCACTTCTTGCCGTTGAGTGTGCGGGGGACGGTAGGGACGGCGATGATCCGGTCTGGCACGTGCCGAGGAGACAGCCCAGTGCGAATCGCGGTGCGCAGCTTGCGTTCCAGCTCTCCGTCCAGCGTGACACCAGCGACGGGGACGACGAAGAGCAGCAGGTCGCCGGTGTCGACCACCAGCGAGTCGGCGATCTCGGGCAGCTCCTCCACGACGGAGTAGAACTCGGCGGTGCCCATCCGCACGCCGCCCCGGTTGAGGGTCGAGTCGCTTCGGCCGCTGATGACGACGGTGCCTCGCGGCGTCACGCGGACCCAGTCGCCGTGGCGCCAGACACCCGGATAGTCCTCGAAGTATGCCGCGCGCAGCCGGCTGCCGTCGGGGTCGTTCCAGAAACTCACCGGCATACACGGCATCGGCTCGGTGACGACCAGCTCACCGACCTCGTCGACGACGGACGTTCCCGTCGCATCGAAGGCTTCGACCTTGGCGCCCAGCAGCCGGCACTGGATCTCACCTTCATGGACCGGCAGGATCGGCACGCCACCGACGAAGGCCGTGCACACGTCGGTGCCGCCACTGATCGAGGCGAGCAGCACATCGCGGCCGATGCCCTCGTAGACGAAGCGGAAGCCCTCCGGCGGAAGGGGCGCCCCCGTCGACCCGATCGTGCGCAGCGCGCTGAGGTCGGCCTCCTCGCCCGGGCGCATACCGGCCTTGAGGCAGGACAGCAGGAACGGCGCCGAGGTGCCGAAGCAGCTGATGCGGTGCTTCTCGGCAAGGCGCCACAGCGCGCCTAGGTCGGGGTATGCCGGTGAGCCGTCGTAGAGCACGATGGTGCTCCCCACGAGCAGCCCCCCGACGAGGAAGTTCCACATCATCCAGCCGGTGGTGGTGAACCAGAAGAACCGGTCGCCGCGCCCGACGTCCATGTGCAGGTCGACAGCCTTGAGATGCTCGACGAGCATGCCGGCGTGCCCGTGCACGATCGCCTTCGGGCAGCCCGGTCGTGCCGGACGAGTAGAGGACCCACAGCGGGTGGTCCGCTGGCACGGGTTCGAACGCCAGCTCGGCCGGCTCGGCGAGCAGCTCGGCATACGACACCGTGCCCGGCAGGGTCGCGGTCTGGTCCAGGTACGGGATGAGCACCGTCGCCTTGAGCCCCGGCAGCTCCTCGCGCAGAGCGGCAACCGTGGGCCGGATGTCGAAGCCCTTGCCGTTGTAACAGTAACCATCTACGGCGAGCAGCACGGTCGGCTCGATCTGGGTGAACCGCTCGGCGACGGCCCGCTCCCCGAAGTCGGGCGAGCAGCTCGACCAGGTGGCGCCGAGGCTCACGGTGGCGAGGAAGGCGATGACCGTCTCCGGCGCGTTGGGCAGCAGACCGGCCACCCGGTCACCGCGGCGCACGCCGAGCCGGCGCAGCCCGGCCGCTGCTGCACCGACCGCCGCACGAAGCTCGGCGAAGCTGACGGCCCGCTCCAGCCCGTCCTCCCTGGCGAACAGGATCGCCGGCTCGTCGTCGTCGCGGACCAGGGCCTGCTCGGCATAGTTGAGCTGGGCCCCCGGGAACCACGTGGCGCCCGGCATCTGACGGTGGGCTAGCACGTGGGTGTACGGCTGGTGGGCCCGCACGCCGAAGTACGTCCAGATGGCACCCCAGAAGCCATCCAGGTCGCTCACCGACCAGCGCCACAGCTCGTCATACGACTCGAGCCGGAGCCCTCGGGAGTCACGTAGCCAGCGCTGGAAGCCGGTGATCCGCGCGGCCTCGATCCGCTCGGCGGAGGGTGTCCACAGGATCTCGGTCGTCGTCATGGCGTCTCCTCGCCGGGTTGTCGGCGCCTGTCTTCGTCATCGGCTGTGCGGTCTCGCGCCATCGTGCGCCCCTCGACCTCGCGCGGGCGGCCAGCCTGCGCTGCTCACTATGCCGTGGCCGCAAACCGCAGCGCCACCGGGCCACGGGGGCACAGGGCCACCGGGCCACGGGGACCCGGATCCCGCCATCGGGTCGCCGGACCCCATCCGCGCCGGCATACTGACCCAGGCCAGCAGTCGGCCGAAGTTGGGCCCGCACCGTTGACGCCGCCCCGCACCGGGCACGGATACTCGTGCTGTCGCCCGATCTGAGGCGGCCTACCGATCCGAAGGAGCTCTTGCGTGAACGAGAACGACGCGCTGTCCCTGTCCGACGAGGAGATCGAAAGCAGCGAGACGATCGCCGCCGCCGAGCTGGGCGACGCCGACGGCACGGACACTGCCGACGCCGACGGCACCGACTCCGGCGACGCCGACGGCACCGACTCCGGCGACGCCGACGGCACCGACTCCGGGGATGCGGATGGCACGGACGCCTGAGTGCCGGCGCTGAGCCTGCTCGCCGGGGACCCCCAGGCGTTCGCCGCAACGGACTGGGGGACCCGGCAGCACCGCCACTGCGGGGACCACCGGGCCCTGACGTCACTACTCACCCTCGACGACGTCGACCGGCTGCTGACTGCCAGCGCCCTGCGGGCCCCGGCGGTTCGGCTGGTTCGGGACGGGCGGGTTGTCCCAACCGACCGGATCACCCGACCGGCCAGCATCGCCGGGCTGCCGCTGACCGGCCTGCTGGACCCTCGGACCGCGCTGCGGCTGTTCGACGAGGGCGCCACCGTGGTGCTGCAGGGCCTGCACCGCTATCACCCGCCGTTGACCGACGTAGTCGCCGAGCTCGAGCTCGAGCTCGGGCACCCATGCCAGGCCAACGCCTATCTCACCCCGGCCGGCGCTCAGGGCTTCGCCCGGCACGTCGACACGCACGACGTCTTCGTCGTCCAGACCGCCGGCACCAAGCTCTGGCAGATTCTGGGATGGCCCTGATGCCGAGCGCCCAGCGGACGTCGTTCTCGAACCAGGGGTGTCGCAGTACCTGCCTGCTGGCACGCCGCACGCCGCCCGGGCCCAAGACGAGGTGTCGCTGCACGTAACGATCGGGGTCAACCAGCTCAGCTGGCGTGACCTGGTCGATCTGGCCGTCCGGTCGGCTGGCAACCGGGTCGACCAGGCCGCCCGTACCGAGCGACTGCCCGCCGGGTACCTGGACCACTCGAACGGCCTCGCGGAGGGGTTGGCCGCGCGGGTCGCCGCCCTGGCGGTCGCGCTGACCGAACTCGACATGGGCCAGCTCGCGGACGAGCACATCCGCCAGTTCCTCACCGGCCGCGCCCCCCGGCTGCGGGGCGGCCTGACTGACCGGGTCCGGCTCGACACCCTCGACGACGCAACCCCGTTGCGCCTCCGGCCAGGCCGCCCACTGACCATCGTCCCAGACGGCGACCGGATCACCCTGCTCCTCGGTGACCGGACGCTGCGGGTCCCGGCCCGGATCCGTCCCGCCGTCGAGGCAGTTGCCGCAGCCGACCGGCTCACCCCGGCGGATTCTGGCGAGCTGGCTCGACCGAGACGGTCGCCTGGTGCTGTGTCGACGGCTCATCCGCGAGGGTGCCCTCGAGTTCGCCGAATGACCGGCCCGTTCCGGTGCAGTGCCGCCAGCCGGTTACGCGATGACGACCTAGCCGGCACCGCGTCGACGGTGCACGCCTTCCTTCTCGTGGAGCACCCAGGGTCCTGGGGGCGCTCGGCCTTGCGGGACGCACGCGTGCCCGATGGCCTCGGGCCCGAGCTGGCCCGCCGGGCCCGGCAGGCCAAGGTCCGACCGTTACTCGTGCGACGGCACCGCCAGCGCCGCCTGGGCCATGGCGGGATTCGGGTCCTGGCCAGCCACACCCGTCGCGATGCGCCATGGCTGGAGTACGGGGTGCTGTCCAGCTGGGCGGACATCCTCGAGCTCGACCTCGCGGCGCTGAGCGCCGGCCGATCCATCGGCCTCACCCGCCTCGACCAGCCGGCCTTCGCCGTCTGCACCCATGGCCGGCATGATCCGTGCTGCGCCGAGCTGGGCCGGCCGGTGGCCGCGGCGCTGGCGTCGGCCCGCCCGAAGCACACCTGGGAGTGCTCCCACATCGGCGGGGACCGGTTCTCGGGCAACGTCCTGGTGCTGCCCGACGGGGTCTACTACGGGCGGGTCACGGCGGAGCATGCCGCCCAGCTCGCCACGAGTCACGCGGCGGGCCGGCTCGACCTGGCACATTTACGCGGCTGGTGCGCCCAGCCGGTCCCGGTACAAGTCGCCGAGATTGCTCTTCGCCGCAGGCTCGGTGAGGACCGGATCGCCGCCCTGCGCCCGGTCGGCGCGCACCGTGACGGCCCGACGACCGCGGTGCGCCTCGACGTCGAGGGGGCGCCGTGGACGGTCCTCGTGACCGCGGCTAAGGGTGACGGGGTGGCTCGTCTCACCTGCCATGCCCATCACGCCGACCCGTTGCCCAGCTGGCAGGTCACCATCCATCCCGGGAGGCGCATTGGTGGCTCGTAACCCGGACCCCGCAGGCCAGGACCGGCCGTGGTCGAGGTGGTATGCCGAGCGCAGGCTCGGGCCTCTCGCCGCCCACCCCGACCTGGTCACCATGGCGGCGGCAGCCGCCCGATCGGCCCCCGACCGGCTGGCGCTCACCTACCACGGCTGGACGGCGACGCATGCTGAGCTGGCCCGGCTGTCGGACGGCTTCGCGGCATACCTCGCGTCTCGGGGAGTGCGGCGCGGCGACCGGGTCGCCGTGTGCCTGCAGACTTCGCCGCACTTCGTGGTCGCGGCCCTCGGCGCCTGGAAGGTCGGCGCGATCCTCGTGACGATGAACCCGATGTACCGCGAGGGCGAGGTGGCCCACCTGCTCGGCGACAGCGGCGCGGTTGCCGTGGTCTCGTCGCAGCAGGGCTACCGGACCGTCGTGGCTCCGGTCCTGGCGGGCACCGCTGTGCGGGTGTCCGTGACGACCAGCGAGGTCGATGTCATCGACGACCCCGACCCAAGGGTGTTCGCGGGGCTGACCGACGAGGCGGTGGAGGGCACGGATGACCTCATGACCGTCGCCCGCGGCCACGCCGACGACGGCTTCCCGGCATACCAGCCAGCCCCTGGTGACGTCGCGGTGCTGTGCTACACGTCGGGGACGACCGGCCCGGCCAAGGGCGCCATGCTCACCCACGCGAACATCGCCACGACGATCGCGCTGAACTCGCAGTGGCTGGGCACGCAGCCTGGTTGGGTCATCTACGGCACCGCCCCGCTCTTCCACGTCGTTGGGCTGGTGCTGCAGGTGGCCCACGCGCTGCACCTCGCCGGGACCCTCGTGCTGCCCTACCGCACCATTCCCGAGGTCATGCTCGAGCACCTGGTCGAGTATCGGCCCCGGTTCGTCGTGTGCCCGCCCACCGTGTACACAGCGCTCATGGCCGTGCCGAGCGCGACACCGGAGGCCTTCGCGTCGCTGGACCTGCTGTATGCCGGTGGGGCGGTGCTGCCACCGGCGGTGGTGGAGCGGTTCCTCGAGCGGTTCGGCAAGTACGTCAACAACGGCTACGGGCTGACCGAGACGGCCGGGGCCTGCGTCTTTGCCGTTCCGGGACGCCGGGCTCGGATGGACGAGGCGTCGCAGGCGCTGTCCAACGGGGTGCCCCTACCCGGCATGGACGTGCGCATCGTCGGCGACGACGGCCAGGACCTGCCCATCGGCGAGCGCGGCGAGATCGTCGTCAAGGGCCCGTGCGTGACGCCCGGTTATTGGCAGAACCCGAACGAGACGGCGAACGCGATCCACGACGGCTGGTTCGCCACTGGGGACATCGGCTTCATCGACGACGAGGGCATGCTCTACTGCGTCGACCGCAAGAAGGACATGATCGTCGCGTCGGGGTTCAAGGTCTGGCCGGGTGAGGTCGAACAGGTCCTGCTCACCCACCCGGCGGTCATGGAGGCCGCCGTCGTGGGTATGCCGGACGCCTACCGCGGCGAGAGCGTCAAGGCGTTCGTCATCCCCCGGCCCGGTTCGCAGGTCAGCCCTGAGGAGCTCGCGGCCTGGTGCAAGGCGCGACTGGCGACGTTCAAGGCACCGCGGGAGGTGCAGGTCGTTGCCGACTTGCCCAGGACCGCCAGCGGCAAGGTCCTCAAGCGAGAGCTGCGCTGACCGGCCGCGGTCAGCCGGGGACCGAGGACCTCGCCGCGGCCGCGATGAGGGCGGCGACCGCCGGCTTGCGAATGTCGGAGTGTGCGCCGGCGAAGGCGCTGGCGTTGGTGTCGTTGATGACGTGGTTGGCGTCCACGCGGTGGAACTCGCTACGCACGAAGGTCTCGCTGCCGCCCAGCGGCAAGGCGATCTCGTGGGCGGCGACCCCCTGGTACCCGTCCGCGCCCATGCCTCCCCAACGGCCGCCCGCATCCAGGTCTCGATCGTCCTGGTGGGCCAGGAACGACGCTCGCGGGTACCACCGCACGAGCGCCCAGTCGGCGCCGGAGAAGGTGGCGCAGAGGGGTCCGTGAACCCGGTCCTGCAGGCCGACGAGTGCACCCCGGATGCCGAGCCCTGTTGACCCGTCGCTGAAGGACCAGTGGGAGAAGGCGCCTTGGAGAAGCGTGAGGGAAGCAACCGGGCTATCCGACGCGCTGGGTATGCCGGCCAGGCAGAACGCGACCAGACGGGCTCCGAAGCTGTGCCCGACAAGGTGCACCCGAACCTGCGGAATCTCGCCCTTCAGGGAGGTGAGGAAGGGGCCGAGGCCCTCACGTCCTACGGTGCCGGCTCGCTCCTTCATCTGGAAGTACGAAGCGACCCGCAACGCGTCCTTCGCGCCGTTCCAGACGTCGCCGAACAAGTCCCCCAGCCCTCGGGTGTCGTCCACCGCGGCGGCACTGCCCATCGTTCGGGCCAGGGCGCGGTATGCCGTGCTCGGGTCGCTGACGGACAGAAGCGCGGACTCACCGGAGTCCTCGCCTGCGATAGCGCTCGTAGCGAACACCGCCGTGAGGAGGGCGTGGAACTGCTCCAGACGCCGCTGCTGGGCTGACCGGTCCTCGCCTCGGGCAGCTGCCTGCAGGCCCTCGTCAATGAGTCGGCCCATTCGCTTGACCTTCGCCTGGTCGGCCTTCGGCAAGCCCGCTGCGAGCGCGTCGGTGATGGCCTTCCCGGTCAGAGCGGCGTCGACCTGTCCAGGCTCGGGCGGCGCTCCCCGCAGGGTCCTCAGACCGCGGAGCGTGGCCGCCGGCGGGTCAGGGAACCACAGCGACGGCCAGTAGACACCCAGAAACCGCGCCGAGCCGGGGGCTTCTGACGCCGCGTCGACCAGCGGGAACATGGCCCGATAGAGGTCGTCGGCATCCCCCTCTGAGCTACCCCAGCCGTGGCTCATGACGAACAGGTCCTGCACGCCGCCGTCAGCCACCTGCTGGATGACGTCCGCGGGATCGGAGGATCCGGGCGCCTGATGTCCGTTCTCGTCGAAGTGCAGCTGCCAGTAGGACCCTGCGGACCCGTCCATCCGACTCTCCTTCTTGCGTTCGTTGCGATGAATCCTGGGCGACGCGGCAGGTCCTGCACCAGGCGACCGGTAGGGGTCGGCTTACGTTCGAGCGCGAGCCGGACGCCGATCCGTTGCGGGATTGCACGTCGGATCGGTCAGACGAGCTCGATCGTGCAGGGCAAGCCCGCTGCCTCGCTCAGGCGGACGTCCGCAGTGACCAGCGGCAGCTCGAGCCAGACAGCAAGGGCGACATAGAGAGCGTCATAGAAGCTCAGGGTGTGCCGCCACACAACGCCGGGGCCGGACTGGACTTGTCGGCCACGGCGAGGACCAACGCCGAGGCGTCGAGAACGCAGTCGCTCACCGCCGGTCAGCGACGAGATCGGCGAGGATCGATTCGCGCGTCGCTCCCGGCGTGTCGCTGTGCGACAGGGCGTCCTGCAATGCCGTCAGCGCCTCCTCGGTGGTGGGGCGGCTGGCGAAGTCGACGATCCAGTCACGCATGTAGGACTGGATGGACCGGCCGTGGGCCCGGGCCCGCTTGCGGATCACCTCGTATGCGTCGTTGGGAATCTCACGAATCTGTATGTCGCCACAGCGCAACTCTAGCTCTGTAGCGCGACGCAAGTGATCAGCTTGCGGCAGGGTTACGGCAGGTGCGGCACCGAGTTGCCCAGGACGTCGTGGGCGAGCTTCACGGGCTGCACGCCTGTGCCCTCGGCGCGCTGCGAACGCCACCCGCTCAAGACGGCGTAGCGCGGGTTCACATCGGCCGCTGGGGGGAAGGCTCCAAGCATCTGCACTGCCGCGTGGTGGCATAGCTGCCGCACAGTGGGTCAGGACGACTCGCGCAGTAGCTCGATCGCACACCGCGACCCCACGGCTCGCGAGAGCCGCCCGTCGCCCGTGACCAGCCGGGTGTCAAGTGCTTCGGCCAGCGCGACGTATGCCGCGTCGTACACAGTCAGCGCGTTGCGCAGCTCCCAGCAACGCGCCAACAAGGGTCGCGCAGGCGCCCGCCGAAGGGGTGCCTGCGCGAGGTCGCTCAGGGCCAGCGCCGCTCGACGGGCATCGATGTGACCATGGCGTAACTGCCGGCGTAGGACGGAGGCGACTTCGAGATCGACGAGGTCCGGGGCGGCCAGTCGTTCGCCGCGAAGCCGCCCTCGGGCGCTGTCACCGTCCGGGCCGTCGTCGGCGAGGGCGACGACGAGGACACTGGCGTCAACGACGATCACGGTCGGCGCGCACCGCCGCCGCGGCCGTCTGGAACGAAACCCGGCCACCCGAGCGCCCTCCGGCTCGGTCGAGCACCTCGTCCAGGGTGGGTTCGCTCGCTACCTCGATGAGCCAGGCCCGCAAGTACTCCTGGAGGGACTGATGCGCCAATGCGGCGCGCTGACGCAACACAGCGTGGGTCTGCTCCGGTACGTCCTTGATCTGCACACTCGGCATGGCGCCATTCTGGCGCTTGCGCCGCCAGAATGGAAGCGTCGGCCAAGGCGACGCCGGACTCGAAGCGCTCCAGCAGCGCCGACTACAGCTTCTCGACCGGGGCGTAGCGCAGCAGCAGCCGCTTGACGCCGTCGTCGGCGCCGAAATCCACATGCGCCATGGCCCGCTCGCCTTCGCCCTCCACGCGCAGCACCGTGCCCAGGCCGAACGCGTCGTGGGTGACCCGGTCCCCGGCCTTCAAGACAATGACCGGACGGTTGCCCGGAGAGCGCACCCCGGGACGCGCGGCGAGCGTCGCCACTGCAGGTGTCGAGGCGCGTTGACCGGTGCGCAGCGCGTCGCTCGCGGCCTCCTCGCGCTCCCACTCGATGAGCGGGTCCGGGATCTCGTCGAGGAACCGCGATGCCGGGTGGTACTGCGGGGCGCCCCAGGCCGAGCGCATCGCGGCCCGCGACACGTGCAGCCGCTGCTGGGCCCGGGTGATGCCGACGTAGGCTAGCCGGCGCTCCTCCTCGAGCTCCCTCTGGTCACCGAGCGAGCGCAGGTGCGGGAAGGTGCCGTCCTCCATACCGGTGAGGAAGACGACCGGGAACTCCAGCCCTTTCGCCGTGTGCAAGGTCATGAGCGTGACCACGCCCTGCTCGGCCACCTCAGCGTCGGGCACCTCGTCGGCGTCGGCGACGAGGGAGACCTGCTCCAGGAAGTCCTCCAGGCTGACGGGGGCCCCGGTCTCGGCGCGCCCCTGGTCGTACTCCTGGGCCACGGCGAGCAGCTCGGCGAGGTTCTCGACCCGGGTCTCGTCCTGCGGGTCGGGGCTGCGGCGCAGCTCGGCGAGGTAGCCGCTCTGCTCCAGGACGGCCTCGAGCAACCCTGCGACCCCGGACCCGCCCTCGAAGACGACGCGCAGCGCCTCCAGTAGCCCGGTGAACGCCTCGATTGCGGCGACGCTTCGGGTGGCGATGCCCGGCGCGTCCGCAGCCCGCCCGAGGGCGGCCACGAACGGGATCCGCTCGCGCTCGGCCAAGGCTGCGACGCAGGCCTCGGCCCGCTCGCCGATGCCTCGCCGCGGCACGTTGAGGATGCGCCGCAGGTTGACCGTGTCGGCCGGGTTGGACACGACGCGCAGGTAGGCCAACGCGTCCTTGATCTCCTTGCGCTCGTAGAAGCGCGTGCCGCCGACGACCTTGTACGGCATACCAGCCCGCACCAGGACCTCCTCGATGGCCCGGCTCTGCGCGTTGGTGCGGTAGAAGACGGCGACGTCCCTGGGCTTGACGCCGTGGTCGTCGCTCAGCTCGTCGATGCGGCGCACGACGAACGCGGCTTCGTCGTGCTCGTTGTCGGCGGCGTAGCCGACGATCCGCTCGCCCTCGCCGGAGTGGGTCCACAGGTTCTTGGGTCGCCGGTCCGGGTTGCGGGCGATGACCGAGTTGGCGGCGTGCAGGATGGTCTGGGTCGAGCGGTAGTTCTGCTCCAGCAGGATCGTGTGGGCGTGCGGGTAGTCCAGCTCGAACTCGACGATGTTGCGGATCGTCGCCCCCCGGAACGCGTAGATCGACTGGTCGGCGTCGCCGACGACGACCAGCTCCGCCGGAGGGATCGGGTATGCCGGGTCGGCACCGTCCACCCCCTCATCCCCGCTCGCGGAGCGCACCAACCGAAGGCGCGGGGCCGCCTCGCCGACGCCCACCAGCTCGCGGATCAGCTGGTACTGGGCGTGGTTGGTGTCCTGGTACTCGTCGACGAGCACGTGCCGGAACCGGCGACGGTAGTGCTCGGCCGCATCCGGGAAGGCCTGCAGTAGGTGCACCGTCGTCATGATGAGGTCGTCGAAGTCCAGCGCGTTGGCCTGGCGCAGCCGCCGCTGGTACCCGGCATACGCCTCGGCGATCGTCCGCTCGTGGTGCGTGCCGCTCTCGGAGACCCGCCGCGCGAACGTCTCCTCGTCGACGAGCTCGTTCTTGAGGTTGCTGACCTGGTGCGAGAAGGCTCGCGGGCTGTAGCGCTTCGGGTCGAGGTTGAGGTCGCGCAGCACCATGCCCATGAGCCGCTGGCTGTCGGCGGCGTCGTAGATGGAGAAGCTCGACTTCAGGCCGACCTTGGCCGCCTCGCGGCGCAGGATCCGCACGCAGGCCGCGTGGAAGGTCATCACCCACATCGCCCGGGCGCGAGCGCCGACGAGCCCCTCGACCCGCTCGCGCATCTCCGCCGCGGCCTTGTTGGTGAAGGTGATCGCCAGGACCTGGCCCGGTGCCACCCCGCGCTCGGCCAGCAGGTAGGCGATCCGGTGGGTGAGCACCCGGGTCTTGCCAGAGCCGGCGCCGGCAATGATGAGCAGCGGCCCGCCCTGGTGGACGACCGCCTCGCGCTGCTGGGGGTTGAGGCCGGCCAGCAGGCGCTCCACCGAGTGCTGGGCGGGCTTGCCAGCCAGCGCGGCCCAGCCGTCGCCCGGCGCCGGCTCGGAGCTCCCGGGCACCGCCCACAGCGGCCGGCCCGCCTCGTCGACCTCGCTCGGGTGGGTGTCGCGCAGCGTGGGGGCGTGCGGATGCTCGGCCTGGGTCGCGGCGGCGAACCCGGGCAGGCCAAGGTCGTCGAAGAGGGTGCTCATGGCTGCCGAAAGCCTACGTCGTTGCGGCGACTGCCTGCCGTAGGCCCGGCGCCTGCCACGCCCTACGCTGTGCCGCATGACACTCGCCCGGTCGCTTCGCGTTCCGCGTCACGGTGACGCGTCCGTTCTCTCCGTGGAGACCGTCGAGGTCCCCGAGCCAGGGCCTGGCCAGGTACGCGTGGCGGTCCGCGCGGCCGGGGTGAACTTCATCGACGTCTACAAGCGCGAGGGCATT
>CAVYKM010000051.1:0-15328 GCA_963769085.1 uncultured Actinomycetota bacterium
AGCGCAGCCCCCGGCCGACGGGTGGGGAAACGGCCAACCCGATCACGATCGGCGACAACGTATGGCTCGGCGGTGGCGTGATCGTGTGCCCCGGGGTCACGATCGGGCACAACACCGTCGTCGGCGCCGGGGCCGTCGTCAGCGGCGACCTACCGGCCAACGTGGTCGCCGTCGGCAACCCGGCCCGCGTCGTCCTGCGCCTCGCCGGGTGACGCTGCCCGAGCGTGGCGAAGCTCAACGGTTACGGCGCCAGATCTCCGCGGTGAGGATCGTCGCGAAGGTGCACCACCCGGCATACGGCAGGAGGGCTCGGCCCGCGCGGGGGTCTGCGCGGCCGGCCCGGCGGGACAGGTCCCACGAGCTGGCGGTGAGGGCGGCGGCGACCCCGGTTGCCGCGGGTAGGCGGTGGCGGGCGAAGAAGGTGAACGACCAGCCGGCGTTGAGGACCAGGTTCGCGACCAGCGCGCGCCAGGTCACCTTAGCCTCGTCGCGGCGGCCCTGTTGCTCGTATGCCGTGACCGCTTGGCCTGACGCGCCCGCGATGGAGGCGTACAGGCCGGTCCACACCAGAGGGAAGGCGACGGCGGGTGGCTGCCACGGGGGCAGCTCGAGCGAGCGGTACCAGGCGCTCTGCGGGTCGGTGGCCAGCCCGCCCACTGCTGCGGCGGCTGCCGACAGCGCCCCAGCCGCAGCGACATTCCTGACGCGTGATGTCATGACCATCCCCTCTCGCCGTGGACCTCGACCCTAGCCCGCCGGATGGGAGCTCACCGGCGCCGGGTTCTCCGGGCCGTCGGCGACGGGCAGCCTCGACCGTGCGGACGAAGCGCTGGTACAGCGTGATCTTGCCGGGGTGGCATCAATGCTCAGCGCGCCATGAACCCGCCGTCGATGTACAGCTCAAGGCCTGTGACGAAGGACGCGTCGTCGCTGGCGAGGTATGCGACGCCGCAAAGAACTCTGCCAGCGATGCCACCCACCCCCGAGCCCGTGGGGGTTCTTCCACATCATCGCGCCGTGAGGGCTGAGCCGATCCGCGGACATGCGTTGGCCCAGGTTGTCCCTCTCTTCGGGTGGTGGGAAGGGGCCGTCTCGGTGTCGCTCACGCAACCAGGAGCGGCAGCCCGGCAATGGTTGCAACGGCACTAACGAGCAGCACTGGCCCGTAGGCGAACTCGGTGGTGCGCCTGGCCCTGCGGGTGGCCAGGAGCGCCACCGCCACGAACCCGCCTAGCAGGAAGCTCGCAAGGGTCGCGAGGATAACGTGCGCCCAGCTGAGCCAGCCAAGCAGCATTCCCAGCAGGCCGGCGAGCTTGGCATCGCCGAACCCCATGCCGCCCCCGGGAGCGATGAGCACGAGGACGAGGAAGAGGGCGAACATCGCCAGTCCAGCCTCGACGGCTCGAAGAAACGCTGGCCACGCGTTCGTCGCGTAGGAGCAGGCGGCAAGCAGCACGGCCAGGGCCGGATAGGCGGGCAGCTGGATAGCGTCCGGCAGGCGGTGCACGTCGACGTCGATCGCCGCGAGGACCACCATGACCCAGGTCGAGACGACGTAGACGACGGGGACGACGACGGGTCGCCCTGGGGACACCGCCCACCAGGTAAGCGCCGTAACGAGCGCGGTCACGGGCACCACCCATCCGACGAATCGCCCTGGCAGGGCGGCTTCCTCGGCGAGTCGGTAGGCCATCCGTCGCAGCCAGACAACGATCGCCACGCCAGCCACCACACCGACGGCCGCTGCCAGGGCGATCGAGGCTGGGGTCGGCATGGCATCCTCTCCAGTTCGCCCCGGCCGGCTGTGGCCCGACGCACAGTGGACATTTCCGCAGAAGAGCCCACAAGGCGACCACGCTGACCATACCCTTTGGTACGTAGATCGACGCGCGACCGTGGCAGTGCCCGGTCCCGATCTCTCGGGAGTATCAGATCGCCGGCTCCAAGATGCGCAGCCCGGCGCTCGGTCGGTCGTGCCCGCAGGCCCGGCGCACGCTTTGTTGAGCCAATCTGGGGCCTTAAATCATGATCTATCGCGACAAAAAGATTTTTTACCTGATTTTTACGATTTTCAGGACAAGGACGGGTTGACGTCCGTACCTTCGTGTGCATCGGGATCGCAAGGGGCGGCCCCAGGTACAAGGAAGACACTTCACATGACCAAGCTTGCTGCACGTATCCACAGCCGTCTGTACTCGGACAAGGGTGCCACCGCCGTCGAGTACGGCCTCATGGTCGCGCTCATCGCCGCCGCCATCGTCGGGGTCGTGGGCATCCTCGGGACCCAGGTCACGACGGCTTTCCAGACCGTGGTCACCGCACTGGGCGGCTGAGCCCTTCTTCTCGGGTGCGCTCCCTCGCGGGGAGGGAGCGCACCCGCTCGACAGCTCTAGTCACGAATCTGGTTGGGGGACAGGTGAAAAGCATGGCGGCCGCCCGCGACGGGCGAGTCGGACAGAGGCGTGAGCGGGGGGCTGCGGCCATCGAGTTCGCGCTGCTGCTGCCGGTCTTCCTGTTGGTGATCGCCGGCATCGTGGACTTCGGACGGGCGTTCTTCACCCAGATCGAGCTGACCAACGCGGCCCGCGAGGGTGCTCGCGCAGCGGTCGTCAGCACGATGACTGGAGCGGACATCAAGCTTCGAGCTCAATCGTCGACTCCCGGCATACCCGGCATCACGACTACCGCGACGATCTGCGGCAGCTCCGGCGACAACGCGACGGTCACGCGCCGCCGCATCGTTCCAGTGGCTGCTGCTCCAGCCGGCGCATGAACGTCGTCGGCGCCGGCGGTGCACTGCCGGCACACTCTCGTCAACGGCGGTGATGAAATGCGGCGGCTGAGCCGGGCACCGTTCGCGGCGATCCGACGTCGCGAACGCGGCGCCGTGAGCACGATCTTCGCGGTCCTGCTCGCCGGCGGGGTGGTCATGGGCATGCTGGCCATGACGATCGACGTCGGCGGCATCTGGCTCGAGCGGCGCCAGCTGCAGAACGGCGCGGACGCTGCGTCGATGGCCTTGGCCGACATCTGCGCGAGGGACGCGACCAAATGCGACCCGACCCAGACCCCGTCGACTCTCGACCCGTTGCTGGACGCGAACGCCGGGAAAGACCACGCCTCGCAGTTGGACACCCGCAGCGGCACCGTCAAGGGCCAGTGCGCCCGAGAACCGAGCGGCACGAACTTCCCGGGTATGCCGGAGTGCGAGTCGGCCTCGACAACCGCGGCTATCACGGACCTGACGAAGTGCCCACCGCTGCCGACCTGGCTGAAGAACGCGGCCGGCATGCCGTATGTCGAGACCTACTCACGCACGGAAACGGCGGGTGGCTCGACGATCCTGCCGAAGTACTTCTCCGAGCTGCTGGTCGGCGGAGGCGCGGATGCGTCGGTGACGGCCTGCGCACGGGCCGCGTGGGGTGTCCCGGGGTCGTACACGAGCACCGTGCCGATCACGTTCTCGGCGTGCGAGTGGAAGAAGCAGACAGCGGGCGGCACCAACTACGTGTCGGAGGGCCCGACCGGCGCCAAGCCCGGCTACGGACCGGGCCAGTCGACCTGGCCGGCCCCCTCGCGGGAAACCGTCATCACGCTGCACGACCCGAACGACGAGTCCAATGACTGCACGTGGAACGGCAAGGACACCGCCGGCGGGTTCGGCTGGGTTGACGCCAGCAATTGCGCGGCCCAGGTGACCAGTGGCGGCTGGGCCCAGATCGACACCGGCAACAACGTCCCGCAGAGCTGCAAGGACAAGCTGCCCGGCCTGGTCGGGACGGTCATCGCCCTTCCCGTCTTCGACTGCCTCGTCGCTTCTCACGGCACGCCGTCCGGCGCGCCTCCGACCACTCCCGGCGCCTGCGATCCCACCCAAAGGGACTCCAGCGGCAACAACACGTACTACCACATCGCGGGCTGGGCGAAGTTCTACCTCAGTGGCTACAAGCTGAGCGGGCAGGGACCGAGCAGCATTCTGCCGGGCGGGCACACGTCGTGTCCGGCGGGGGGCGGCTCTCGGTGCCTCTTCGGGTGGTTCCTCAAGGGCTCACTCGACCCGGACAGCGGGTCGATCGTCCCTCCAGGTGGCACAAACGACTTCGGGACCTATCAGGTCCTTCCTGCTGGCTGACAACAAAGGAAATCACACTCTCATGAACCGTCGAATCATTGCGGTCCTGGCTGCCGTCGTACTGGCGCTGGGCGGAGGCGCGCTCGTCATCGCGTACGCCAAGAGCGCCGACGCCCGGGCCATCGCCTCGGCGCAGCCCACCACCGTGTGGGTTGCCAAGAAGCTCGTCCCGACCGGGACCACGCTCAAGGACGCGCAGCGCACCGAGCTCATCGCCCAGACCCAGGTCGCGGCCAGCGCCGTGCCGGCCGGGGCGCTGCAGGACATCAACGCGGACAACAACGCGCAGCTCGCGCTGTCGGACGTGCAGCCGGGCGAGTTCCTGCTCAGTGCCCGCTTCGGCACCACTCCGGTGGGCACCAAGGCCATCGCGGTGCCGGCCGGCATGCTCGCCGTCTCCGTCGAGCTGAAGGACCCGGCCCGGGTCGGCACGTTCGTCACGCCCGGCTCGCGCATCGCCATCTACTCCTCCTACAAGATCAAGTCGCTGGGCGACGACCCGAAGTCCAAGGCGATCAACGACAACGACGTCAAGGGCACGAGCGTGCTGCTGGACGACGTGCAGGTCATCGGCATGGGCGACGCCCCGCTGGCGGCCCCGGCAAACCCGGCCGCCGACGACAAGAAGACCGGCACGGCGGACAGCAAGTCGAAGTCCAGCACGTCGGAGGCCGCCAGCTTCCTGGTCACCGTGGCGGTGACACCCGAGCAGGCCACCAGGCTCATCCACGGCATCAACGACTACGAGCTGTATGCCGCGCTGCGTGGCTCGGACGTGAAGATCGACCCCAACGCCGCAAGTCAACGACATGACCATCTTCAAGGCGGTGACCCCATGACCATCCTTTGGGACCTAGACCCGGCAGCTGCCGACACCTACCGGTTCGCCCTCGGCGGCGAGCCGACCCGGCTCGACGCTGGTCCGCGGGTGAGCCGGGCCCTGGAGGAGGACCCGAGCCACACGCTCGTGGTCATCGGAGCGGACATCCCGCTCGAGGCGGCCTGCCAGCTCGCCGAGGGCGTGCGGGTCGAGCGGCCCGAGCTCGGCGTGATCCTGCTGCGCCACCGCCTGGAGGTCACCGCTTTGGCGCAGGCGCTGCGCAGCGGGGTGCGTGAGGTCGTGCAGGCCGACGACCTGCCCGCGCTGGCCGACGCGGTCCGTCGCAGCAGCGCCCTCACCATGGCGCTGGCGGGTCACCACCCGTCCGTGGCCGGACGCGAGGGCAAGATCGTCACCGTCTTCTCCGCCAAGGGAGGCGTCGGCAAGACGACCCTGTCGACCAACGTCGCGGCATACCTCGCCTCGACCGGCGCCCGGACCGTGCTCGTCGACCTCGACCTCATGTTCGGCGACGTCGCCATCAGCCTGCAGCTGCAGCCGCAGAACTCGCTGCGCGACCTCGTCGCCATGAGCGGCCATCTGGACCTACAGGGCATCGAATCGGTGGTGACCCAGCACGAGGGCAGCGGCCTGCACGTCATCGCCGCCCCCAGCGACCCCAGCGACGCCTACCGGGTGCCCGCCGAGGTCGATCACGGAGCTGCTGCGGGTCGCCCGCATCTCACTACGACTACGTCATCGTCGACACCCCGCCGTCGTTCACCGAGCAGGTGCTGGCCGCCTTCGACCTGAGCGACCTCACCTTGCTCGTCGCGACGCTGGACATTCCCGCGGTGAAGAACCTGCGGATCGCCATCAACACGCTCGACACCCTGGGCGCACCAGCCGAGTCGCGCAGCATCGTGCTCAACCGCTCGGACGCCAAGGTCGGGCTCACCCCGGGCGACGTCGAGCTGGCCCTCAAGGCACCCATCTCGGTGAGCGTGCCCAACAGCCTGTCCGTCCCCGCGTCGGTCAACCGAGGCGTGCCCATCGTTCTGGACGAGCCGCGCGGCCTGGTGGCCATGTCGATCCGGGAGGTGGCCGACCGCGAGATCCGCCAGCGCTTCGGGGAAGAGCTACAGAACGGCGTCAAGCGCGGCTTCAGCCTGTTCGGGAGCAAGCGATGACCACCCTTGCCGACCGGCTCGACCAGGCCCGACAGCGACCCGGCGCCGCCACGCCCAGCACGCCCTCGGTGGGCGGGGTGGCCAAGCGCCGTGGTGCCGACCCGTTCGCCCCGGTCAAGGAGCGGGTGCACCAGTCGCTGGTCGAGTCGTCTCGGGCCGCGCCTGTACGACCCGCACCTGTCCGAGAGCGAGCTGGCTGCGCAGGTCCGGGCGACCCTTCAGCAGGTGATCGGCTCCGAGCAGACCCCGCTGTCGCACGCCGACCGCACCAAGATCGCCCAGGACGTGTCCGACGACATCCTCGGGCACGGGCCGCTCGAGCCGTTCCTGCGCGACCCAGACGTCACCGAGATCATGGTCAACGGGCCCAACGACATCTACATCGAGCGGGACGGGCGGCTCTACCCGGTCGACGCCCACTTCTCCGGCGACGTCCACCTGCGCCGCACGATCGACAAGATCGTCTCGCGCGTGGGCCGGCGGGTGGACGAGTCCAGCCCGCTGGTCGACGCCCGGCTCCCGGACGGCTCGCGGGTCAATGCGGTCGTCGCGCCGATCGCGCTCGACGGTGCGATCCTGACCATCCGCAAGTTCGCCGCCGACCCGTTCAGCGCCCACGACCTGGTCAGCTTCGGCACCATGACCCCGACCGTGCGGGACTTCCTCTACGCCTGCGTGCGGGGCCGTCGCAACATCGTCATCTCCGGCGGAACCGGCTCGGGCAAGACGACGACGCTCAACGTGCTCAGCTCCTTCCTGCCCCAAGACGAGCGGATCGTCACCATCGAGGACGCGGCCGAGCTGCAGCTGCACCAGGACCACGTGCTGCGCCTGGAGGCTCGCCCGGCCAACATCGAAGGCAGCGGGGCCATCACGATCCGCGACCTGGTGCGCAACGCCCTTCGGATGCGCCCCGACCGGATCATCGTCGGCGAGGTCCGCGACGGGGCGGCCCTGGACATGCTGCAGGCCATGAACACCGGTCACGACGGCTCGATCACGACCGTGCACGCCAACAGCGCCCGGGACAGCCTCTCGCGCCTGGAGACCATGGTGCTCATGGCCGGCGTGGAGCTGCCGGTGCGGGCCATCCGCGAGCAGGTGGCCGGCGCTGTGGACCTCATCATCCAGCAGTCGCGCCTCAAGGACGGCTCCCGCCGGATCGTCGCGGTGACCGAGGTCGTCGGGATGGAGTCCGACGTGGTCACCCTGCAGGACATCTACACGTTCGACTACTCCGCGGGCGTGACGAGACCGGACGGTATGTCGGGGGCCTCGTGCCGACCGGGCATCCGGCCCAAGTTCACCCAGGACCTCGCCGACCTCGGAGTCGAGCTGCCCCACACGCTCTTCGCCAGGGGCGTGCGGTGAGCCGGCAACGATGGCGCCGAGTGTGCGCGGTGCTCGCCTGCGCCGCAGGCCTACTCGCGGCCCACACCGACGTCTCGCACGCCGCCGACCCGCCGACCGTCACCATGAGCGACGTCAAGGGGGACAGCTCCTCGGTGAGCGGGATGCTCACCGTGCGAAGCCAGTCGCCAGCCCAGGTGGACCCGAACACACTCAAAGCCAGCATCGACGGCAAGGACGCGCCGGTCGCGGATCACCCAGACCCCCCCGCGGCAGCGGCGCGCGATGCTCGTTGTCGACACCAGCGGCTCGATGGGCGCATCGGGGATGGCCACGGTCCGTGCGGCGACTGCGCAGTACCTGCACGACGTGCCCTCTGACGTGCTCGTCGGCGTCGCGACCTTCGCCGACACGGCCGGCGTGGACCTGGGCCCCACCACCGACCGGGCGGCCGCGCAGCAGGTGGTCAACGGGCTGGTCTCCCGGGGCGACACCAGCCTGTACGCCGGGGTGCAAAGCGCCCTGGGAGCCCTCGGCGCAGAGGGCGATCGCAGCATCGTGCTGCTCAGCGACGGTGCCGACACCATGGCCGACAACAAGGCCGCATCGAGGGACTCGGTGACCGCCGCCCTCAACAGCGCCGGGGTGCGGGTCGACGTCGTGCAGTTCAAGACCAACGACCCAGACGCCGTCACCGCGCTGCGCGGGTTCGCCGCAGCGGGCGGCGGCTCGGTCGCCGCGGCCGGGGACACGGCTGCCGTCACCGCCGCCTTCCAGTCGTCGGCGAAGCTGCTCGAGGCCCAGGTGCCGTTCTCGATCTCCACCCCAGGGTCTCTGACCGGAGTGCACACGCTCACGCTGTCCGGATCCGCCGCAGGCGCGCCGTTCACGCTCACCCAAGCGGTCGACTTCTCGGGCGCTGCGGCCGGCTCGCCAGCCGCCAGCCACCGCGTCAGCCCAAGCAGGACCGTCCCCCGAGCGGATGCTCAGCTGCCTCGGCCGGCCTCGCCACCGTGGCAGATGTGGCTCGCTGGCCTCCTCGTGGCCGTCGCCCTCTTCGCAGGCCTGGGGCTGGCGCTGGCGCCCTCGCTGCAGACCCGTCGCCAGAAGCGCGTGGAGTCCATCGAGACCTACGTGACACCGGCACACGCCCACGTCGAGGACGCCCACCGCGCCGCAGCCGAGCCGAGGTCGGCAAGCAGCTGGTCGCCTGGGGTGAGCGCGTCATGAGCGGTCGTCAGACGACCAAGGGAACGATGGCCCTCATCCAGCGTGCCGACCTGCCGTTCCGGGCCGGCGAGTGGTTCCTCATCAACCTCGCGTCCGCCATCGTCGGCGCTGCCCTGGCAATGCTCATTGCCCGAGGCGGCAACCTGCTGCTCATCGCCGTCGCCGCTGCGATCGGTGCCAGCGCTGGGATGGGCGGTCCCCACGGTGGGGCTGCGGCTGCTCGCCAGCCGACGGGCGCGCGCGTTCGAGCAGGTCCTTCCGGACGTGCTCATGCTCGTGGCCACCAGCCTCAAGAGCGGGTTCGGCCTGCCGCAGGCCCTCGACGCCGTCGCCAAGGACGCCGCCGAGCCGGCCGGCAAGGAGTTCTCCCGTGCCCTGGCAGAGACCCGGATCGGCACCGATGTCCCCGACGCCCTCGACCACATGGCCGATCGGATGGACAGCACAGCCGATGCGATGGGCGGTCATGGCCATCCGCATCCAGCGCGAGGTCGGCGGGAACCTGGCCGACACCCTGCTCACCACCGCGAAGACCCTTCGGGAGCGAGCGTCGCTGCGTCGGCAGGTGTCCACGCTCTCCGCCGAGGGGCGCCTGTCGGCATACATCCTCATCGCCCTGCCGATCGGCGTGTTCTTCTACATGCTCGCCGTGAACTACGACTACGTCAGCCTGCTGTGGACCCAGCTGCTGGGCGTCGTGATGCTCGTGGGGGCGCTGGTCGCGCTTGTCATCGGGGTGTTCTGGATGCGCGCCGTCGTCAAGATCGAGGTCTGAGAATGCTGTTGCTTCTGGTCGGTGCCGGCCTCGTTGCCGCTGCGGTCGTTGCGGGGGTGCTGACCCTGGTGGCCAGCTCCAGCGGGTCCAGCGGGGTGGCCAAGTCCCTGAGCCTCATCGACCACAGCGTCGGGGACCGCAGCGTCGTGCGGGTCGAGCTGGACGCCAAAGACCGTCTGCTCACGCCGCTCTACGAGCGCACCCGCAAGCTCGCCGTCGCCCTCTCCACCAGCGGGACGGCTGATCGGCTCGCGGCCCAGCTCGACAAGGCCGGAAACCCCGCCCCCTGGACCGTCGAGCGGATCATGGGCGCCAAGGGCGCCAGCCTGCTCCTGGGAGCCCTCCTCGGCGTCATCTACGGAGGAGTCTCGCTCCGTGGAGTTTTCCTCGCCGGGGCGCTCGGGGCAGCGTTCCTCTTCCTGCCCGACCTGCTGCTCTACAACGTCAGCCTGCACCGTCAGGACGACACCGCCAAAGGACTGGCCGAGGCGCTGGACATGCTGACCATCTGCGTCGAAGCCGGCCAGGGATTCGACGCCGCGCTCAGCCAAGTGGCCCGCACCGTCGAGGGCCCCATCTCCGGCGAGTTCGCGCGGATGCTGTCCGAGATCCAGATCGGCAAGTCGCGGGCCGAGGCCTTCGCGGCACTGGGCCAGCGGGTCACGCTGCCGCAGGTCAAGAACTTCACGACCGCGTTGGTCCAAGCCGACCGGCTCGGCCTGCCGATCGGCAACGTCCTGCGGGAGCAGACGTCGGTCATGCGCCTCGCGCGCAAGCAGAAGGCCGAGGAGAAGGCGCAGAAGGTCACCGTCAAGATCCTCTTCCCGATGCTGCTGTGCATCTTCCCGGCACTGTTCGTCGTGGTCATCGGGCCGGGCGCCATCCGCATGATCCAGACCTTCGCTGGCCTCTGACCGCCGCAACTGGGACCATCGCCCAGCTCGTCGACCAGCCGGCTGGCCCGGGCCGCGGCCCGGCGGACCCGGTCCCGGGCAGCTGCTCGTCGAGCCGAGACAGTCGGCTGCGCAGGCCCTCGGCACGCAGCACCAGCCGACCGACCACCTGCTCGCGTAAGGCGATCGCCGTACCTCGTGACGAGGCGCTTGTCGCCCGAGGCGCTCGACCTCGACCGCCACGAACCCGACCTCGAAGGCCCAGCGGCCCACCGCTTGTGCCACCGCCGCCAGCTGCCGCCGCCGGTTGCTATCACTCCCTGAGATCCGATTAGGGCCGACAGATGAATTACTCGGGGTTCTCCGGGCGTGTCTGGTTGGTGGGTGGCGCCGGGGTGATCGTGTAGTTCCAGTGCCGTGGAACTTGTGTCGCTGGAGGTGTTGGGCCTCGAAGCTTTCATGTTCTTGTCGGTAATCCTGATGCCCTTGGGGTAGGAATCGGTGTCGAGTGCGGCTTGGACCCTCAGACCCGTGGTGGTGGTGACGGCGCCGATGGTCTCGATGATGACCTCGTGGGAGATCAACGGTCGCCCCCGCCAGCTCATCGAAATGTAGTTCCGGTACATCAACAGGCAGGTCGGCGCGTTCCAGGGCACGGGGTGACCCGGCATCTCCGTCGACCAGCGCGTCGGTGGCCCACTTCACGACGTGGAACGGGTCGGCGCACTGCACCGCCTGCGGACAGTTCGAAGCGACCGTGGTGGCAATGAAGTTCGCGCTGTCGGCCGTGACATGAGTGATCTTCGCGCACCGCGCCGGCCGAAGGCGTCGAAGAACGACCGATTCGATGCGTCCGTTGGACAGCCCGTGCTTGATGGCGGCCAGGATCGAGTCCCGGTAGAGCACGATGCTCTTTTGCAGCTTGACGAACGCCGGGATGCGGCACCGGCGGGCCCAGCCGATCCACCCGTCCAGAGCCTGACTGGCCTGCTCATGGGGCATCGTGAAGATCAGCCGCAGGCCTTCCTTGAGCAGGTAGGCCCGGTGCAGCGCGGGGTCGGTGATGGCGATCCAAGCGAGCTTGGCCTGCTGGTTCTCGGTGAGGTCCTCGGGGTTCTTCCACAGCGCGAACCGGGCGCCCTTGAGGGCCTTGGCCCGCTCGCTGGCCGGCCGGGGTGGCGCATCCGCTGGTGGCCGGCCCCGGCCGCGTTCGGGCTCGGTCTTACGGGCCAGGGCGCGGGCCTGGTTCCAGGACTGACGGCGGACCTTGCTGCAAGGTGGCCGAGTCGCGTCCCGGCGCGGCCCACACCAGCCGACCGGTGTCATGGTCGACGACGACCAGCAGGTACAGGTGCCCACGTTTGTCGGCAATCTCGTCAATGCCGATCCGGCTCAGCCTCTCGAACCGATCCGTGACGGCTTCCACGTCGGCCCACACCCGCGCGACGACCGCGCCCACGGTCCGCCAGGCGATGCGCATCAACTGCGACAGCGCGGTCTTGGAGGTCTGGGTGGCCAACCAGGCGACCTGCTCATCAAAGACGTAGGTGTGCCCAGCGTCGTGGCGAGCCGACGGCACCGCCGCGACCACCACCCCATGCTCCGGGCAGCTCACCCGCGGCGCGTCCGCCTCCACGAACGTCATCACCGTGCCGGCATCCAACGACCGCCACCGCCGCCGACCCGCCCCCTGGTCATACCCGCGAGAGCACCGCCGGCAGATCCCACACCGGCCCCGAGCCCGCGCCGTCGGACGCACCGAGACCACCACACAGCCCTGCTCCTCGTCGAACTCGACGTCCTCAACGACCGCCTTCTCGACCCCCACAACAGCACGCCATAAAGTGGCAACACGCACGCCGTTCTCCTGACCACTGGTTCCGTGCCTTCGACAGCTCAGAACCTAGCCAGCAGAAACGGCGTGCCCCGTTACAGGCTCGCCAACCCACCCACAGATGTGTCAGGAGAGCCACAAACCCGAGCAATTCTCAAGTGAGTCCTTAGCGGGCATGAGGCGCTCCGAGCCCCTGACGTCAGGGTCAGCGGATTCACGCCATCCCGTTGTCGACCTTCGTCGACCCGGGCAACAACGACGGGGGGGTGGTCCATCGACGGCACCGCGCTCACCCCACCCGACCCTGCCGACGCGGCGCCGAGGCTGGTCAAGCTGCAGGCCGTCAAGGCCACCGAGGAGCTGCTCACCCAGGCCGGGCAGGGCTCGTCATGGTCGGCGACCGGTGCGTTAGGCGCCAGGGCTCAGATTGACAACTAACGTGTCCATGTCCACGGTGCCCATGGACGAGTCGAGGTCAACACCGCGGCTGAACGTCACCCGCTCATGGCGCACCACCCGCTCGATCTCATCCAACGTGAGGTACACCTCAACCACCCTGCCTTCACCCGGCGGGGTGACCACGGACACGCCTGCCATGCGCAAACCATAGGACGAGCAAGAGCCGACGGGGGAGGACGCTCGCCCCCGGGGTGTGTGTGTGGTCGACGGTGACGTCCGGCGCAAGGCCGGGCCTGGCGTAAGGCCGGGAGAGACTCTCATGCGATGCTCACGCACGCCCCCGCGGACACCCTCCCCCGGACTGCTCGGGACCGGCCCCGCAGGGAGGCTCCCGGCCATGTTCGGATGCTGCGAGACGAACGCCTCGGCGGCATCCTCACGAAAGCGCAGCGTCCGAGCGGGCAGGACGTACACCTCGATCTGGCCCGACTCGACCTAGCAGCGCACCGTTACCGCGACACCCGAAGATAGGCGGGCACCTCGGCATGGTCATCAGGTCCGGCGCACGCGCCCAGTGGTCGGACCGTCCATGACGCTCAAGGCCCCTTAGGCGTGCTCATCGCATTGCCAAGAGGCGTGCTCTTCGCATTTCCAAGCCCAGCCCTTGATCGTGACACCCGCCGAGGCCAACCAGGGCAGGACGGGTTCGTGCAGATGCGTCGGCAGGTTGTCGCACCTGACGACAATGCACTCCGCCCCAACGGGCGGCACCCTCGAATCGGGAACCCAGTAGCCGTCGGTCATCGCTCACTCACTCCCCTCGCAAGTGCCTCAAGTCGCTTTTATACCTGATTGGCCGCGACGGCGTCGACCGCGCAAGATTACGCAGTCGAGCCCCAGCAGGAGTAGCCGACCCCCCGTGCGGGGGGCTGTGCCTGTCCGTGGGCTGACAGGATTTGTACCTGCGACCGCCCTGACCCGTAGGTACGCGGCGACCTCCTACCTCGGCCATGAGGTCCGGCGTGCGCTCCGGCATGTCGCGCTGCACCCGTCGACGGGAGTCGAACCCTCAACCTCGGGTGAGACGAGGGCCCTGCGCCCCTCGATGGGCTGGGGTAGTTAAGTCCGAACGTAACCACCGCCGGTCAGCTGTGTCCCCCTCGGGCGCCGACCCATCCGCTGGCGCTGACCCGGATGAGCAAGCACGTGGCGGCGCACGTCGAGATCCTCCCGCAGGCGGCCGGACGGTCTTCACCGATCGACCTCTTCTCGGGCACGCCCGGCGGCCCCGGCGCGCCGCTGGCCATGCAGGTGAGTCGGTACCTGCAGCGGTATCACCAGGTGACCCGCCCGTCCCGCAACCTCACCTGGCAATGGGTGGGTCACCCGTCCCGCCACCACTTCGGTTGTGCCGGTGGCCCACTCGGCAACCTGGCCGAGGTGCGCCCTCCCCGTGCGCCACTAGCCCAACGGCGCCGACGCGTCCAGAGGGCGTGGTGCCTCGGTGCGCCGCAAGCCGCCCCCGGCGCGTGAGGCGGGGTCCTGAACCCACGTGGACTTGCCCGTCAGGCCTCGTCAATGCCCAGCACGCACACCTATGGGGGGCGGCTCGGCCAGTGAGCAGGAATCCGGGACGCTGCAACCTGGCGGCTCGCGATGTTGTCAGATGCGCCGCAAACCGCCACCGACGCCTCAGCGGCACGCTTCATCGCCGACCAGAGGACGTTCGACCGGGTGCCCGCGGCGTTCACTAGCGGGAGGATCATCTCAGCGATGCCGACGGGATAGCCGGGTCTTTCGAGGCGCTGGATGATGGCTCGGTGCTGTCCATCACCGGCCTGGCCTGCGGGCGCTCCGCGTGGGAGGGCATGTCCGGTGCGGCGGTGGAGGAGGCACGAGGATGGCTTCATGACGGCCGGCATGCGCCCTGGGCTGGCTCACCCGTTCGGGGCCAGGGTGACTGGCGAGGGTGTGAACTTCTCGATCTGGGCGCGTACCGCGACCTGCATGGATTTGCTGCTGTTTGACCATGTCGATGATCCGCAGCCGGCGCGGGCGTAGACGCCCAGCACGTCCTCCATCGCCGCCACGAATGCTGCGTTCTGCTTGGGCGGGATCGTCCAGCACGCCTTCAGGTGAGGCTATTCAGCGCCCCCTTTGAGGACCCGCCCGATCGTGGAGTGGTCCATCGGCGGTATCCCCTCGGTCAGGGCCACCTGTCTCTCCAGCAGCCGCAGCGTCCACCGCTGACGTCCCGCCGGCGGCTGGCTGCACGCCAACGCGATCACCCGTGCCTGCACGTCCCCGGTCACCTTCGGCTCCACCGGTGGCGTGACCCGCTTCTTGCGCGCGATTACCTGATCGACCCGACCGGCATGCGTCGTGAACGCCTTCGCGACCAAATACACCGTGCTCTCCGAGGTGCCACACCGCTCGGCCACCACACGACGATCGGGCGTCGGCCCGCCCGTCTCATCCAGGGCCAGCAACACCCTGGCCCGAGTGATCATCCGGGCAGGATGACGCCCCGACGAGACCACCTTGGTCAGCTTCGCACGATCACCCTCAGTCAAGGACCGTGTACTCCTTCGGACGAGGCACGCCGTCAACTCCTTCTGGTCGAGTATCAACCCGAACAGCGGACCAGACATACCAAAGCAATTTAGAGGCGACACGCCACTAGGGATGCTTCATCGGATTCACAG
>CAVYKM010000052.1:0-35769 GCA_963769085.1 uncultured Actinomycetota bacterium
CCAGAAGCGTCGCCGGCTGCGCAAACCGTGCTGGACCTGCGGAAACCGTGAGCGCCGCACGGTTGTTACCGTCCGCAACCCACGGTTTCCGTCGGGTCAGTCAAGGCCGAGGCTGAACGCGGCTTCCAGGTCGTGGGTGGAGTAGGTGCGGAAGGCGATGTGGGTGCTCGTCGCGACGACCCCGTCGACCTTGGACAGCCGGTCGGCGATGATGTCGGCAAGGTGCTCATGGGCGCGGACTCGGACCATGGCGACCAGGTCCGCGTCGCCGGTCACCGAGTACACCTCGGTGACCCCCTCGAGCGCAGCGATCTGCTGGGCCACTTCCGGGATGCGGGCGACATCGCAGTTGACCATGACGATCGCGGTGATCACCGCCAAAGACTACTGCGGTGAGCACCGCCAAGGGTCTACTGCGCCGTGACCAGCGCGCCCTGAGGCCCGGGGGCGAACGCGTCCTTGAACGACGCAGCACCGCCAACGGGGCAGGTCCACTCCCCGTCCAGGTCCACGATGCGGACCCCCGGAGCCTCCAGCCAGCGCAGCACGAGCTCGGTCTCCTCGGCGTGCGCGGCCGGCGCAGGCCCGGGCAGCGGTGTCGGGATCTCGGCCGTGGCGCGCAGGCTCTCGACGTAGATCATCGGGTCGGTGCCACGAGGAGCCAGGCTCGTCCCAGCGAGCCGGCCGTGCCGGACGCAGACCAGCTCCCAGCCGCCGGTGTCGCCGCGCCGAGCGGCCACGACCTCGGGGATGGCCGCGAGCGGCGCCAGCCGCTGGGACCGCGCCGCCCCACGAAGCAGGTGCGCGACCCGGTCGCGGACGGCGCGGGCGTCCTCATAGCGCTCCTGCTTACTGAGGAAGGTCAGGCGCTCGCGCAGTGCCTCGACGATCTCGCGCCCGTCGCCGCAGAACAGGGCGGTGGCGGCGTCGGCGACCACCGCATAGTCCTGCGCGCTCTGACCGCCGATGCACGGCGCCCCGCATCGGCCCAGCTCGGCTAGCATGCACGCGCTGCCGAGGCCCTTGGCGGTCATCCTGGTGGTGCACTGGCGCAGCGGCAGCACCTCGTGGACCGCCGCGACGGCCGCTTCCGCTGCCGCCCTCGAGGCGAACGGCCCGGCATACCGCGCGCCGTCGTCGCGGACGTCGCGGACGATGGCCAGGCGTGGGAACAGCTCGGCCGTCAGCTTGACCCACCGGGCCGCCTCTGGGCGGGTGGAACGGCGGTTGTACCGCGGCTTGTGCTCGGCGATCAGCCGCAGCTCGCGAACCTGGGCCTCGAGCGTGGTCTGGCAGACGATCGGCTGGATGCTCTCGGCGATGCCCACCATCTCGGCCATCCGGGTGCGTTGCTCGGCTGAGGTGAAGTAGCTGCGGACGCGTGCGCGGATGTTGCGGGACGTGCCGACATACAGGGGCCGTCCGCAGCGGTCCTGGAAGACGTACACCCCTGGCGCGGTAGGCAGCCCGTCGGAAAGGAACCGCTTGCGCCGTTGCGCTGGAGTCACCCGGGAGGTGTAGCTGGCTAGCTCTTCCAGGGTGTGCACGCCGAGGTTGCCGACCCGCCCGAGGAGGGCATGGAGCACGTCGACGGTGGCTCTGGCGTCGTGCAGCGCCCGGTGGTCCGGTGTCGTGCTGGCCCCGAAATGGGCAGCCAGCGTCCCCAGGCGGCGGTTGTGCACCTCGTCGTGCCCGACGAGCTGGCGGGCCAGTGTGACCGTGTCGATGACCTGAAAGCCGGGCCACTGCGCTCCGGTGGCCGCGGCAGCCGCGCGCAGGAAGGTGACGTCAAACCCGGCGTTGTGAGCGACGAGGACGCTGCCTCGAGCGAACTCGAGGAAGGCCGGCAGGACGCTGCTGATCGACGGTGCCGAGGCGACCATGCCGTCGGAGATGCCGGTGAGGACCTGGATGAAGGCCGGAATCGGGGTCCCGGGGTTGACGAGGGTCTGGAACTCGCCGAGGACCTCGCCACCCTGGACCTTCACGGCGCCCACCTCGGTGATGGCGCAGTCCGCGGGAGTGCCTCCGGTGGTCTCCAGGTCGACGACGACGAAGGTGACCCCCACCAACGGGGTGCCCAGGTCGTCGAGCGTCCCTTGCACCGGCTGCACGTCCGTGACGCTAACCGCGCGGGCTGACAGCCCCGCTCAGGCGCGCGGGCGCCACCCGGCTTTGGCCCAAGGAGCCCAGGGTTTGGTCCAGGGAACGCTGTCGGTGGGAGGTCCTAGCGTCGGGGCGGTTGGCAGCGGAAAGGAGTGGCAATGATCCTCGAGTGCAGCACCTGCCCGGTACGAGGACTGCGATGCGAGGGGTGCGTCGTCACCGCGTTGGCCGCGATGCCCGTGGCCGGGTCACCTGGCCTCGGGTTGGCCCTCGACGGGGCCGAACAGCGCGCGGTCCGGGCGTTTGTCGACGCGGGACTCATCGAGCGCCGGTATGCCGGCTCGCTGCGGGCCCGGGGTCAGCCTGAGGCCTGGTGGAGTCAGGTGAGCGGCTGACCGATGCGGGCGGACCGACCAGTCGCTGCGGGCCCGGCGCTTACCATGCAGTGTGGGCCGACTGTTTCGCCAGAGGACGTGGCTGGCGCTCGTCGCCCTTGTCGTCGCTCTCGTCGTCGCGGGAGGGCTGGCGCTGGAGACGGGTGTGGCCCAGCTCGCCTTGCGGACGACCGGCGCGGCCGGCACCTCTGCGACCGCACCTGTCGATCTGGCTGCTGCCCAGGCGCCCGACGGCTCGAGCGGTTCCTGCCCGGCCAGCTGGAGAGGGCAGCTGCGAGCCTGGTGTCGATCCGTTCGGCGGCGCTGGCGGGCCACGACGAGTCGGCCTGGGAGTCGACCATCGCGGACCCGACCAGCGACGACGGTCGTCAGCAGATGTCGACCTACGCCGGACTGGTGGCTCTCGGCGTCACGGAGCTGACTGCCACCGATGTGCGGGCAGACGCTGCGCCGCCCAGGGCATCCGTAGACGGTGAGCGCCCATCGGCGTACCCCATCACCACACGGATCGGACACCAGATACCGGGATACGACCGGGAACCGCGGGTGGCCACCCGGACCTTGACTCTGGCGTCGACCCCGGCCGGTTGGCGCATAGCCACGGATGCGGCAGCGACCGACCAGCTGCAGGTGTGGGACCTGCCCGCGCTGCACGTCGTGCGTTCGACGACGACGTTGGTCGCAGGCGACGTGCCCGAGAGCACGCTTGCCGAACGGCTGGCCGACGCCGACGCTGCCGCGGACCGGCTACGGAGCCTCTTCGGGGCGGCAACGCCGTCGGTCCTCGTGGTCCCCGCGACCGCCGGGGAGGCCGCGCGCCAGGTCGGCCATCCCGACAGCAGCATGCCCGCACAGGTCGCTGCGACGACGGACGGACAGAGCGGCCCGCTCGGCACGGCCGGCGCCGACCGGGTCGTGCTCAGTCCCGATGCGTTCCAGCGGCTCACGGCGCAAGGACGGCGGGTCGTCGTGACGCATGAGCTCACCCATGTGGCCACCCGAGCCACGACGACCGCCCATCTGCCGCCCTGGCTCTCGGAGGGGTTCGCCGAGTATGTCGCGTGGGGCCCGGTGAGCATGCCGGTCCAGACCGCCTCGGCCCAGCTGCTGGCGCAGGTTCGCACCGAGGGCCCGCCGCTGACCCTGCCCGCGCCCAGCGACTTCGACTCCGCGCGCGCAGGACCTGGCGACGGCATACCAGGCCGCGTGGCTTGCCGTGCGCAGGATCGCCGCCGAGCACGGCGAGCCCGGGCTCATGGCGTTCTACCGAGCAGTCGCCGGAGCGCCGGGAACGCCGGCCCAGACGGCGACGAGGCTTTCGGCACCGTCCTCGGCACGACGACCCAGGCC
Organism: uncultured Actinomycetota bacterium; assembly: GCA_963769085.1. GTDB lineage: Bacteria > Actinomycetota > Actinomycetes > Actinomycetales > Dermatophilaceae > Phosphoribacter. The sequence continues at coordinate 3,852 of CAVYKM010000052.1, forward strand.
TTCGTCGAGGGTTGGCGAGACGAGCTGGAGGCGTTGGCCCGGTGACGAACGGCCCCCTGGACGTCACGCGGGAGCGTGGTCCACCGGGGCGGCAGGTGTACCGCCGGGCCGCCCGCCTGGTGCTTGTCGACGAGACCGACGAGCACGTCCTGCTGGTGCGTGGGTTCGACCCTGCAGTGCCGCAGGTCGCCTACTGGTTCACCATCGGAGGTGGCGTGCACCCCGGCGAGGACCCGCGACGGGCAGCCGCCCGGGAGGCCTTCGAGGAGGCCGGGGTGGTCGTGGACCCCGACGCGCTCGTCGGACCGTTCCAGCCCGAACGGCGTCGTCTTCGGTTTCGACGGCGCGACTCGTCCACCAGGACCAGGAGTTCTACCTCGCGCGGGTCGAGCGGGTCGAGCCGGACACCACCGGCTTGGACGAGCTGGAGGTCCGCTCGACGATGAGCGTCTCGTGGGTGCGCCTGGACGCGCTCGCCGGGCTCACCGAGGCCGTGTACCCGACGACCATGCTCCGAGCTGGTGGCCCGACTGCGCGCCGTTCAGCCTCCGCGGCCGCGGGTGTAGAGCAGCTCGATCTGCTCGCCGAAGTCCTCCATGACGAGGTGCCGCTTGAGCTTGAGCGAGGGTGTCAGATGGCCGCTTTCGATGGTCAGGTCGACGGGCAGCACCTCGAAGGCCCGGATCGACTCGGCTTTGCTCACGGCGAGGTTGGCGTCGTCGACCGCCTTCTGCAGCTCGGCCAGCACGTCGGCGTGCGACCGGGCGTGCTCGAGCGACACGCTGTCCAGACCCCGGTTGGCTGCCCACGCCGGGTACATCTCCTCGTCGATGGTGACCAGAGCCGCGATGAACGGCCGCCGGTCGCCGACGACGATGCACTGCGAGACCAGGGGATGGGCGCGCAGGCGGTCCTCGAGAACGGCAGGGGCGACGTTCTTGCCGCCGGCGGTGACGAGGATCTCCTTCTTGCGCCCGGTGATGCGCAGGAACCCGTCTTCGTCGAGCTCGCCGAGGTCGCCGGTGGCGAACCAGCCGTCCTGCATGACCTCGGCGGTGGCCTCGGGGTTGTTGTGGTACCCGGCGAACACGTTGACCCCGCAGATGCAGATCTCCCCGTCGTCTGCGATGCGGACGCCCACCCCGGGAAGGGGCCGCCCCACCGTGCCGATCTTGATCCGCGAGGGCAGGTTGACGCTGGCCGGTGCCGTCGTCTCGGTGAGCCCGTAGCCCTCGAGGATGGTGACACCGGCCCCACGGAAGTAGTGGCCGAGCCGCTCGCCGAGCGGTGCACCGCCGGATACGGCGTAGCGGATCCGCCCGCCCATCGCCGCACGCAGCGTCGAGTACACGAGCCGGTCGAACAGGGCGTGCCGCGCTCGCAGCACCGGCCCGGGTCGGCCGCGACCAGCGCCTCGCTGTACTGGATCGCCGTGCTCGTGGCCGCGGCGAAGATCCGGGCGCGAGCGCGCCCGCCCGCAATGGCCTTCTGCTCGGCTCCGTTGTAGATCTTCTCGAACACGCGGGGCACCGCGAGCACGAAGGTCGGCCGGAAGGTCGCCAGGTCGCCGAGCAGGTTCTTGATGTCCGGCGAGTGGGCCATGGTGGCGCCCGAGTGCACGCAGAGGATCTGGACGAGGCGCGCGAAGACGTGGGCCAGCGGAAGGAACAACAAGGTCGAGACGACCGAGGCCCCGAAGACCTCCGGCACCGACGGCACGGCGTTCTCGGCCAGGCCCATGAAGTTGCCGTGCGTCAGCCGACAGCCCTTGGGCCGCCCGGTGGTGCCGGAGGTGTAGATGATCGTCGCGACGTCCGTCGCGGGTGGCGACAGCACGCCGAGCGGCCAGCAGCTCGTCGGCGACCTCTCGCCCGGTACGCGTGAGCTCGTCCAAGCCCCCGGTCTCGATCTGCCAGACGTCCCGCAGCTCGGGCAGCCGGTCATGCACGTCCGCGACGATCGAGGCATGGGTGCGGTTCTCGACGACCGACGGCAACCGCCCCGCTGTCGGAGAGGATCCACCAGGCCTGTTCGGCCGACGACGTCTCGTAGATCGGCACGCTCACCGCGCCCGAAGCCCAGATGGCGAAGTCGGCGAGCGTCCACTCGTAGCGGGTGCGCGAGAAGATCGCCACCCGGTCACCGGGCTGGACGCCTGCAGCCATGAAGCCCTTGGCGAGTCCGTCGACCGCTGCGGCGAACTCGCTCGCCGAGACGTCTACCCAGCCGCTTTCGTGGCGGACCGAGAACGCGGCTTTGTCGGGGGTCTCGCGGGCGTTGCGCGCTGGCAGGTCGGCGAGGTTTCCTTTGGTGGTGGGTGGCACGGCGGGGGGGATGACCAGTTCCTGCACGGGGTCTCCTATCGAAGCGGCGGACGGTTTCTCCCGCACCACCCCCATCATGGACCACGATAACCTTGCGTTCATGGCACACCGCACTGAGTCTTCGATCGTCATTGCAGCGCCACCAGGCCTGGTGCTAGACGTCATCGCCGACTTCGAGGCCTACCCGGAGTGGGCAGGGGACATCAAACGGGTGTCGGTGCTCTCGGAGGAGGGTGACGGATGGGCGGACGCCGTCGAGTTCACCCTCGACGCCGGGGTTATCAAGGACACCTACACGCTGCGCTACGACTGGGACTTCGACGAGGATGCCGTCGGTGCTCTGACGTGGAGCCTGGTCCGGGGCAACATTTTGCGCGCCATGGACGGCTCCTACACCCTCGTGATGGACGGGGACGCCACGCTCGTCACGTACCAGCTGACCGTCGACTTGACCATCCCGATGCTCGGGATGCTCAAACGCAAGGCGGAGAAGACCATCGTGGACACCGCCCTGAAAGAGCTGAAGAAGCGGGTCGAGGGCTGACGTGAGCCATGAGGCGCACGACCCCGATGTGGGGTCGGTCGCCGAGGAAGCGGCCAGACTGATCGGACTGCTCGCGAGTGAGCTGACCGACGCCGAGGCACGTGCGGCTGGGGCTCGGGCCTCGGCTCGAACTGGGGTCTGCGAGACGTGCGGGCACGACGCCTCGGCTGAGGGTGCGAATCACTCTGGGAGACAGCAAGACTCGGTATGCCGGCTGTGCCCCGTGTGCCAGCTCGTCGGCTTCGTGCGGAGAATCAGCCCTGACACCATCGACCGGCTCGCGGACGTCGTCGACATGGTCAGCGTTGGCCTGCGGGGTCTCGCCGAGTCACGCCGGGAGGCGGCTGCGGCGAGACCACCTACGGGGAAAGCTACTGTGCCGGAAGGGCGCTCGGATCAACCGTGACGGCATACACGATCGGCATCGACATCGGCGGGACCAAGATCGCCGGTGGCGCGGTGGACGAGGCCGGCTCGATCCAGGCGCGAGCTCGCGCCGACAGCCCGCACCGGTCGACCTCGCCGGATGTCGTCGAGGACGTCATTGCCACGGTCGTCGCCCGGCTGGTCGAGGAGGTCGGCCGGGACACCGTGGCGGCGGTCGGGGTCGGTGCGGCGGGCTTCGTGTCGGCCGACCGCGCGACGGTCGCCTTCTCACCGCACCTGTCCTGGCGCAACGAGCCGCTGCGGACGGCTCTGGAGCAGCGGGTGGGGCTGCCGACCGTCGTCGAGAATGACGCGAACGCGGCGGCGTGGGCCGAGTGGAAGTTCGGCGCCGGCCGGGGCGAGAGCCATCTGGTGGCCGTCAACCTGGGCACCGGCATCGGCGGCGGGGTGGTCGTCGACGGATGCCTCCAGCGGGGACGGTACGGCATGGCGGGGGAGTTCGGGCACATGCAGGTTGTCCCGCGCGGGCTGCTGTGCGAGTGCGGAAACCGCGGCTGCTGGGAGCAGTACGCGAGCGGAAACGCGCTCGTGCGCGAAGCCCGGGCTCTCATCGCAGCGGGTTCGCCCATGGCCGAGGACCTCCGCGCCCGGGCCGGCGGTGATGCGGCCGGGCTGACCGGGCCGCTCATCAGCGAAGCCGCTCGGGCCGGCGAGCGGGTCGCGGTCGAGCTGCTTTCCGAGCTCGGGCACTGGCTCGGGGTTGGGATCGCCAACCTGGCGGCCGCCTTCGACCCGGGCACGTTCGTCGTGGGCGGGGGGGTGAGCCATGCCGGCCCGCTGCTGCTGGACCCGGCCCGCGCCACCTATCGAAGCCAGCTCACCGGGCGGGGGTACCGCACCGAGGCGCGCATCGTCGCCGCCGAGCTGGGCAACGAGGCCGGGCTCATCGGCGCTGCGGACCTGGCCCGCCTGGAGCTCACTGGATCGCGTTGAGCTGTTACGTGGCCGTCACCAGCGATTCCAGTGCACGACCTCGTCGAACGGCCGCCGTTCGGGTGCGATCAGCGGCCGAAGTGGCCGATCGGCCGGGTAACCCAGACCGATGAGGTAGGCGGCCAAGTAGCCGTCGGGAAACCCCAGGACCCGCTGGGCCTGTTCTTGGTCGACAACCGACGAATGACCGGACCCGATTCCAAGGTCCGTCGCAGCCAACATCATATTGACGGTCGTCTGCCCAAGGTCGTACATGAGCCGGTCTCTTTGGGACGCGTCCTGCGGCTCCTGTACCACCAGAGCAATGGTGGCTGCCGACTGCGCGATATGTCGCCCGCCCCGATCCCAGACCTTCGCGAGCTGGGTGAGCTGCTCTCGGTCGGTGACGACGACGAAGTTCCAGGGCTGCCAGTTCCCCGCCGAGGGGGCTCGCCGTCCCGCCTCGAGGATGCGCTCCAGGTCCTCGCGGCGGATCGGCTGGTCGGTGTACTGGCGCACGTTTCGGCGCGCCCGGATCGCGTCCCAGGTCTGCATGCTTCTCACCCTCCGGCCCGATCGTTGTTGGGTGTACCTGGCGGGTCACACCCGCGAACCGTCGTCGCCCGGGTCGCGCTCGCCGGAGCCGCGCATGACCAGCAGCCCGAACCCAAAGCCCAGCAGCAGCAGCCCGGCGACGATCAGCCAGCCAGGGTCCGGGTTCCCGGAGAAGACGACCGCCCACAGCACGAGCAGCGGGCCGGCGACCATGCCGACGACGGCCAGCCAGTAGGTCGCGTCGTGGGCTGGTGGCAGCTGCGGTTCTGGTGGCTCGAAGTGCTCGTCCGGCTCCTCGTCGGGCACGTAGCTGCGCCAGGGCTCGCCCTCGGGCAGGTATGCCGGGTCGCCGGCCGCCCGCTCAGCCTCAGCCTCAGCGTCGGCGGGGGGTGGCGGGGCGGCCTCGCTGGTCGGTTCGTGCGCCTCGCGCTCTACCCGTTGCACCGAGGGAGGGTCGGGCGGCAGGTGGGACGACCCTGATGTTGGGGCGACATCGTCCCAGCCGGCGACGATGCGGGCGAACTCCTCGTCGACGTCAGGGTCGTGGCCCGGTCCCTCGGCGGCCACCGTCAGTTCCGCAGCTTCTCGATGAACTCGACCGATCCCTCGAAGATCTGCGGCGCGTCGTTGTCGAGGGTGGCCACGTGGTAGGAGTTCTCCAGCCAGACCTCGGTCACCTCGCAGTTGGTCGCCTGCTCGTGGAAGAACTCGACACTGATCTTGGGCACGACCTTGTCCTCCCGAGACCGGAAAAGCAGGATCGGCTGAGTCAGCTTCGGCAGGTCCTCCCCGACGATCTTCCACAGCTGACTCAGCGAGTACATCGAGTGCAGCGGGTTGCGGTCGTAGCCTAGCTCGGTCACGCCTTCCTTCTTGATGTCTCCGATGTGACCCGGGAGGGACGGGATGATGTGGTGAAGGATCGGCAGAAGCGGCAGCAACGGGTCGTTGTGCTTGAAGATCGGGTTGACCAGCACCAGTCCCCGAACCTGCGGGTTCTCGAGAGCCACCTTGGTGGCCAGCAGCCCGCCCATCGACAAACCGGCAGTGAAGATGACGTCGCACCGCGCGGTGAGCTCGTCGTAGTCACGCTGCAGGTCGGCATACCAGTCCTGCCAGGTCGTGCGGTTGACGTCCTGCCACCTGGTGCCATGGCCGGAGAGCAGCGGCAGGCGCACGCTGTAGCCCTGATCTGCTAGGTACTCACCCCACGGACGAAGCGATTGCGGAGTACTCGGGTAGCCGTGGCAGAACAGGACACCCACCTCGTTGCCGTCGTGCGAGTAGGGCTCCGCCCCGGGCATGATCGCCACGGTCGTCTCCTTTCGAGGGGTCCGCCACATGGTCCCACGGCCCTGTGCGGGGGTGGTAGTGCCGTAGAGTGCTCGGCGTCACATGCGGAAGGTGCCGTCGGTGTTGTACTGGTTTCTCAAGAAGATCGTCATCGGGCCGATCCTCAAGCTGATCTTCCGCCCGTGGGTCGACGGCGAGGAGAACTTCCCACGGACCGGCCCGGCGATCTTCGCAAGCAACCACCTGTCGTTCTCGGACTCGTTCTTTCTACCGGTGATGTGCCCGCGGCGAATCACTTTTCCGGCGAAGATGGAGTATTTCACCGGCCGCGGGATCAAGGGACGGCTCACCGCCTGGTTCTTCAAAGGGATCGGACAGATCCCCATCGACCGCTCCGGTGGGGCGGCAAGCGAGGCGGCCATCGAGTCCGGCCTCAGGGTGCTTCGCCGTGGCGAGCTGTTCGGCATCTACCCCGAGGGCACCCGCTCGCCCGACGGGCGGCTCTACAAGGGCAAGACCGGGATCGCGCGGATGGCGCTCGAGGCCGGCTGCCCGGTGATCCCGGTGGCCATGGTCAACACCGACAAGGCCCAGCCCACCGGCCAGAAGGTGCCCAACATCGTGCGGATCGGCATGCGGATCGGCAAGCCGCTGGACTTTCGCCGCTACGAAGGCCTGGAGAACGACCGGTTCGTGCTGCGCTCGATCACAGACGAGATCATGTACGAGCTCATGCTGCTGTCGGGCCAGGAGTACGTCGACGTCTACGCCACGTCGATCAAGAAGAACGTGCTGCAGACTGCCGTCGACCGGGCCCGCCAGATCGGCCCGGTCAAGCGGGTGACCTCGGCCACCGCGGATGCTGAGACTGACGACGACCCAGGGCTTGACGTGGCTGACGTGGGGGCGTCGCGCCCTGCCGCAGGGGCGCGGCCGTCCGGGGAGGGCATCCAGAGGCGGGCCAGCTGAGCCGATGGGCGCCGCCCAGCGGGACGTCGGCGAGCGGGACTCACTTGTCCTCAACGCGATGTGGGGCGCGGTCCGCGTGTTCCGCTGGCTCGCCCTCGCGTATGCCGCCTGGGGTGCCTGGGCGCGCCGCGAGGACATGGCCAGCCCGGAGGGCGCCGCGCTCATCTTGAGCCTGCTCCTGGTGTGGACCGTGTTCATGCAGGTGTGGAACCGGCGGGACCTGCAGATCCATGTGGTGGAGCTGGTGCTCGCCTGCGCCGCGGTGTACGCCACCCGGTGGGTCGACACGCCGGAGGCGGTCAACGAAGGGGTGACGACCGTTCCGGGTGTGTGGCAGAGCGTCCCGGTCGTCGCCATCGCCGTCATCCTCGGGTGGCGCGGTGACCTGCTCGCCTCGCTCGTGGTCAGCCTCGTCATGGTCGCCACGGTCGGCCGGCTGGACGCCGAGCCGGTGAGCAACGCCGGGCTGCTCATCCTGCTCGGTACCTGCGTCGGCTACGGGGCCGACGTCGCCCGTAAGGAACAGGACGAGCTGAGCCAGGCCCTCAAGCGGGAGGCCACCCTCGCCGAACGAGACCGGCTGGCCCGAACCGTCCACGACGGGGTGCTGCAGGCGCTGGCGTTCATCCACCGCCGCGGACGCGACCTCGGGGGCGAGGCTGCCCGGCTCGGGATCATGGCTTCCGAGCAGGAGCGGCGGTTGCGGGCCCTCGTGAGCGGCGTGCCGCTGGACCAGCTCGAGTCGACCGTCGGCGGCCCGGTCGACCTGCTGCGCCGCCCTGACCGCGACGGCGACGGGCACGGCCACCGTTGTCGCGCCGGCCGACCCGGTCCTGCTCGACCGCGGCCTCGCTGACGAGCTGGCGGCGGCCGTCGACGCGGCGCTGGACAACGTGCGCCGTCATGCCGGAGACGGCGCGCAGGCCTGGGTGCTGGTCGACGACCTCGGCCCGGAGGTGCTGCTGACGGTGCGCGACAACGGAGTTGGCGTCTCCCAGGAACGCATGGACGAGGCGGGTGCGCGGGGCCGGCTCGGGGTGTCCTCCTCGATCCGCGGGCGGATCGAGGATCTCGGCGGGAAGGCGCGGTACCTGTTCGGTCCAGGCGGGGGGACCACCCTGGAGATGTGGGTCCCGAAGAAGGTGAAGTAGCCATGGTCGAGCGCGAGCCGAGCAGCAGTGACGCGACGGCGCCGCGATCACCGGTGACCGTCGGTGGCCGACGACCACCCCGATGTGGCGCGACGCGGTCGCTCGCGACCTTGCCGACGCCGGGTTCGTCGTCGTCGGCACGGCGGCTGACGGGCCCTCCGCCGTGACTCGAACCCTCGCCGCGAAGCCGGACGTGCTCGTCCTGGACCTCAACCTGCCCGGGCTGCGTGGTCACGAGGTCTGCGCCAAGCTGACCGAGGCCAACCTGAGCACGAGAGTCCTCATCCTCTCGGTCAGTGGGGAGCAACGCGACGTCCTCGACGCCGTCAAGGCCGGCGCGAGCGGGTACCTGGTCAAGTCGGCCAGCCGCGAAGAGTTCCTCGAGGCGGTCCGCCGCACGGCCGCAAGGGCGGACCGTGTTCACCCCAGGCCTGGCTGGACTGGTTCTCGGGGAGTACCGGCGGCTGCAGAACGCCCCGGACCACGGCGGACCGCATCCGGCTCCCCAGCTGACCGAGCGCGAGACCGAGATCCTGCGTCTCGTCGCCACCGGGCTGGGCTACAAGGACATCGCCTCCCAGCTGTACATCTCGCACCGCACGGTGCAGAACCACGTGCAGAACACGCTGAGCAAGCTGCAGATGCACAACCGGGTCGAGCTGGCCCGCTACGCGATCGACCACGGCCTGGACTGGTAGGGCCGGACTTCGGCCGGGCGCCTCACCGCAGCGCCGCGACCGCGGCGTCGTAGTCCGGCTCCTGGCCGATCTCGGGGACCAGCTGGCTGTGGATGACGGTGCCCTCGGGGTCCAGGACGATGACCGAGCGGGCGAGCAGCCCCCTCCAGGCCCCATCGGCCATGGTCACCCCGTAGTCGCGTCCGAACGTGCTGCGGAAGCTGGAGGTCATGGTGATGTTCTCGATGCCCTCGGCTGCGCAGAACTGCCCGAGCGCGAACGGCAGGTCGGCTGAGACGGTCAGCACCCTGGTGTTGTCCAGCCCGGCGGCGAGCTCGTTGAACTTCCTCGCGCTACGCGCGCACACCCCGGTGCCGACGCTCGGGAAGATGTTCAGCACGACGCGGGAGCCGGCCAGGTCGGCCGAAGACACCTCGGACATGGTGCTGTCGGTCAGTGTGAAGTTTGGGGCGCTTGCTCCCACGACGGGAAGCTCGCCCACGGTGTTGATGGAGGAACCCTTCAGGACGGTCGTTGCCATAGGCACGTTTCTAGCACGGTATGCCGGCTGCGCGAGCTGGAGGTAAACCCGAGCAGTGCGCAGGTGAAAACGAGCGCCAGCGCACGCTAGCGCACGTCTTCACCTCCAGCAGCCGGTTTTACCTCCACCGTCGGTTTTACCTCCACGCGAGAAGGCGGGCACCAGTGCCCGACTACGCTGGTGCAGTGAGCACGAACCCCAGCGTCCGCCTGCAGGACGAGCTCGAACGGGCGGCGAGCGGGCTGGTCGCCGCGCAGCAGCCGCGTTGGCCGGACGACGCGGCGCTGCGGGCCGCGGTGGCCGAGCTGGCCAGCTACCCGCCGCTCGTCTTCGCCGGGGAGTGCGACGTGCTCCGGGACCGGTTTGCGGCCGCCTCGCGGGGCGAGGCGTTCGTCCTCATGGGCGGCGACTGCGCCGAGACGTTCGCGAGCGCGACCGCCGACAACATCCGCGACCGGATCAAGACCGTCCTGCAGATGGCCGCCGTGCTCACCTACGGCGCGTCCGTACCCGTGGTCAAGATCGGCCGGATGGCCGGCCAGTACGCCAAGCCGCGCAGCGCCGACGTCGAGATGCGACAGGACCGCACGCTGCCGGCATACCGCGGCGACATGGTCAACGACTTCGCGTTCACGCCCGAGGCGAGGACGCCCGACCCCCGACGCATGGTGCGGGCCTACCACTCGTCGTCGGCGACCCTCAACCTGGTGCGGGCGTTCACGATGGGCGGGTTCGCCGACCTGCGGATGGTGCACGAGTGGAACAAGGGCTTCGTCTCAGGGGCGGCGAACCGGCGTTACGAGAAGTTCGCCCACGACATCGACATGGCGATCAAGTTCATGGTCGCCTGCGGTGCCGACTTCGAGGAGATGCGCCGCACCGAGTTCTTCTCGGCCCACGAGGCGCTGCTGCTGGACTACGAGCGGCCGTTGACGCGCATCGACTCGCGCACCGGTGAGCCCTACGACACGTCGGCGCACTTCATCTGGGTCGGCGAGCGCACCCGGGCGGTCGACGGGGCGCACGTCGACTTCGTGGCGCGCGTCCGCAACCCCATCGGGGTGAAGGTGTCGCCCAAGGCCGACCCGGATGACCTGCTCGCGTTGGTCGACCGGCTCGACCCGCATCGTGAGCCGGGGCGTCTCGCGTTCATCACCCGCATGGGCGCCGACCGGATCGCCGACTCGCTGCCGCCGCTCGTCGAACAGGTCACGGCATCCGGTGCGTTGGTGACCTGGATCTGCGACCCCATGCACGGCAACACGTTCGAGTCCAGCAACGGCTACAAGACCCGCCACTTCGACGACATCATGCAGGAGGTGCGCGGGTTCTTCGCGGTGCACCGCGAGCTGGGCACGGTCCCCGGTGGCTTGCACGTCGAGCTGACCGGCAATGACGTGACCGAGTGCATCGGCGGGTCACGCAACATCCTCGACGCCGATCTCGTGCGCAACTACGAGACGCTGTGCGACCCCCGGCTCAACCACCAGCAGAGCCTGGAGCTGGCGTTCCTGCTCGCCGAGATGCTCGGCGAGCAGCACGGCGAGCCGTGACGTCGCCCGGCCGGCCGCTGCGGGCCGACCTGCTGTCCGACACCCTCACCCGGCCCACCCCGGGGATGCGCGCGGCGATGGCCGCTGCGGAGGTCGGGGACGACGTCTTCGGGGAGGACCCGACCGTACGTGAGCTGGAAGAGCGCGTCGCGCGGCTGCTCGGCCACGAGGGCGGGCTGTTCACCCCCACCGGGTCGATGGCCAACCAGCTGGCGCTGCGCCTGCACGTACGTCCCGGTGAAGAGCTCGTCAGCGACGAGCTCGCGCACGTCGTGCGGGCCGAGCTGGGGGCGGCGGCGGTCTTCTCCGGGATCACGTCCCGCACCTGGTCGGCACCGCGCGGGCTGCTGGACCCACGCCAGCCCATGGAGCTGGCGGTGACCGGGGCCGGGCCCTACCAGGTGTGCACCGCGCTGGTCGTCGTCGAGAACACCCACAACTTCGGAGGCGGGACGGTCCAGCCGATCGAGGCGATCCGGGCCGTGCGCGCCGGGACCCGAGGACCGGGGCATCCGGGCGCACCTGGACGGCGCGCGGCTGTGGAACGCGCATGTGGCGAGCGGGGTGCCGCTTGCCGACTACGGGCGGGAGTTCGACACCGTGTCGGTGTGCCTGAGCAAAGGGCTCGGCGCACCGGTCGGCTCGGTTCTCGTCGGCCCGGCCGACGCCATGGCCGAGGCCCGGGTGTGGCGCAAGCGGTACGGCGGGGGCATGCGCCAGGTCGGCATCCTCGCGGCGGCCGGCCTGCTACGCGCTGGACCGGCACGTCGAGCGCCTCGCCGACGACCATGCCCGGGCGCGGCGGGCGGCGACGGCGTTCGCCGAGGCGGCACCCGGCTCGGTGGACCCGGCAACGGTCGAGACGAACATCGTCATGCTCGACGCCACCGCCGCAGGTTGGGCGCCCGCGGACCTGTCGACCGAGGCGCTCGCTGCCGGTGTCCGCGGGTATGCCGCCGGGCCGGCTCACGTGCGCTTTGTCTGGCACCTTGACGTCGACGACGAGGCAACGGCATACGCGATCGAGGTGGTCACCGACCTGCTGCGGCGCAGGCGGGAGCGCGGCTAGCCGGTCGTCAGACCTCGTGGTGGAGGGCCTCGGGAGGCGGTATGCCGGGCGGTCGCCGGGCCAGCTCGACCAGGTACATGGCCGCGAGCACCAGTGCCCCTCCGGCCAGCATCCGCCAGCTCAGGCTCTCGTCGCCGAAGCCGACCGCGAAGGCGGCCGCGAACACCGGCTCGAGGGTCATGACGATGGCCGCACGGGTCGCGCTCATGTGCGCCTGCGCCCACGTCTGCGACCACAGGGCCAGCACCCCAGCGAACGTCGCCATGTAGACGACCGCTGCCCACTGGCCTGGACCCTGCGGCCAGACCACGCCGCCGGGCGCCCCAGCCGCCAGGCAGACGAGCGCGATGACGAGCATCTGCACGGCCGACATCCCGGTCGCCCGCGAGGGTGTGGAGAGGCGGCCGAGGCCGAGGATGTGCAGGGCGTACAGCGCGGCGGCGAGCAGGGTCAGCGCCTCGCCGACGCCGACCGACAGCCCATGCAGGGTGAGCAGGGCCAGCCCGGCGGTGGCGAGCAGCACGGCATACCACGTGCTCGCCGGCACCCGCTCGCGCAGCAGCAGCGCCGAGAAGACCGGTGTGAGCACGACGTAGGTGCCGGTGACGAAGCCGGATACCGACGCATCGGTGGTGACCAGCCCGACCGTCTGCAGGATCTGCGCGGCGCCGTAGAGGGCCCCGAGACCGATCCCGGCCGCGACGTCGCGTCGGCTCAGTGCGCGCATCGGGCGCCAGAAGGCGAGCACCATGAGTGCGGCCGCGATACCGAAGCGCACCGCGAGGAAGTCGACCGGCGGCACGGTCTGGACCAGGTCGTGGATGAGCAGGAACGTCGAGCCCCACACCGCGGTGAGGGCGACGAGCAGGGCGGTGGCCAGCGGTCCGCTGCCGGCGGGCGGTGGCCGACGGCCCGCTCACCACACGGTGAGGGTGACCGTCGACCCCTTCGGAACCGGCTTGCCGGCGACCGGGTTCTGGAAGCGGACCGTGTTGAGAATGCCCCCGAAGTACTTGTCGACCTTGACCTGGAAACCAGCGGCTTGCAGGATCGCGCTGGCCTCTGCCGGGGACTTCAGGGTGACGCCTGGGACGGCGACCAGGACCGGACCCTTGGAGACGACGAGGGTCACCGTGTCGCCCTTGAAGAGCGTTCCGGAGGAGGGGGTTTGGCTGACGACCGACCCCGCGGGCACCGTGTCGCTGTTGACCGGCTCGCCGCGCGCGACCTTGAGACCCAAGGCTTCCAGGGCGCCCTGAGACGCATCGGCCGGCTGGCCGGTCTGGTTGGGCACCGGGATCGGCTGGCGGCCCTTGCTCACGACGATGTTGACCGGGGTGTCGCGCTTCTGGGGCGAGTCGGCCGCCGGGTCCTGGCTGATGACGACGCCGGCGGCAGCGGTCTCGCTGAACGCCTCGTCGACCTTGCCCAGGGCCAGCTGGCGCTCGGCGAGCTTGGCGTCGGCGTCGCTGCGCGGACCGCCGACGAGGGCGGGCACGGCATACCGCTCCGGTCCGAGCGAGACGGTGAGCGCGACCGAGGAGCGTTTGCGCACCTCGCTGCCCGGGGACGGGGCCGCGGAGATCACGGTGTCCTTCGCCACGACCTCGTCGTATGCCGTGCCGACGTCGGCTCGCAGGTCGAGCGCGTCGAGGGCGCGCTCGGCGTCAGGTCGCGCGAGCCCGGCCAGCTGGGGGACGGTGCGCTGCGAGCGGGGGCCCCAGGTGTCGTACCAGTACCACCCGCCACCGGCGAGCAGCAGCACGGCCAACAGGGCGGCGAGGATCGGGCCACGCCGTCGGCGTTTGGTGGGGGTGAGCGCGGTGGTTGGTTCGGTCGTCGTTGCCGCGGCGGTGCGGCGCTCTTGGCTGGCGGCTGCTCTGCGGTGGTGGGGTCACCGACCGGAAGCGCCGCCGTGGTGCCCTTGCCGGGTCGGGGCTGGGGCAGAGGGTCGGACCGAGGCACGACGATGGTCGTGGGCGGCGGCACCGGCGAGGAACCGTGGCGGTGGCGTCGAGGGTCGTCGCCGGCAGGGCCGAGCGGGTGCGGCGGACCTCCGTCAGCAGCTCTCCTGCCGTCCTGGGCCGCTCGTCTGGGTCACGGGCGCTGGCCAGCGCGACAAGCCGGTCGATCTCCCGCGGCACCGTGGCGACCCGGTCCGAGGCCGCCGGCACCGATCCGTGGACGTGCTGGTAGGCGACGTGGATGGGGGTGTCGCCTTGGAACGCCTTCTGCCCGGTGAGCATCTCGTAGCAGATCAGCCCGGCGGCGTAGACGTCGCTGCGCGCGTCGGCGATGCCGCGTTCGACCTGCTCGGGCGACAGGTAGGCGACGGTGCCGAGCAGGACCCCGGACTCGCCGGTCGTCGTGGTCGATGTGATCGCTCTGGCCAGGCCGAAGTCGGCGACCTTGACGGTGCCGTCGTCGCGCAGGATGACGTTCTCCGGCTTGATGTCACGGTGGATCAGCCCCGCGCGGTGCGCCGCGTCGAGCGCCTGCAGGATCGGGTCGAAGATCGCCAGGGCGGCGCGCACGCTCATCGCCCCGCGCGAGGTGATCCGCTCGCGCAGCGTCTGGCCCTCGACGTACTCCATGACGAGGAACATGTCGCCGCCGTCGGTGCCGAAGTCGTGCACGGCCACGACGTTGGGGTGCGACAGCCCGGCCGCGAGGCGTGCCTCGCGCTGGAACCGGGCGACGAACGCCTGGTCGCGGGCCAGGTCCGGGCGCATGATCTTGACCGCGACGTCTCGGTCGAGGCGCTCGTCGCGGGCCAGGTAGACGGTCGCCATCCCGCCGTCGGCGATGCGCGAGAGCACGCGATAGCGCCCGTCGAGCACCCGCCCGACGGCTGCGTCCAGCGCGTTGGACGTCACGCAGGGAGTGTACGAAGCCTGCGAGCCATTGCCGCGCAGGCAGGGCGGGAGCGCCCGGATTCTTCTGGTATGCGGCAGCTCTTGGCCACGGCGGCAGTTGTGCCCCACGGCGGCAGTTGTTTCTGCCGCTTTGTGGCACTGCTGCCGCCTTGCCCGTGGGGTTGGCAACGGTGTGCCTAGTCGGGCGCCTCCGGGGGGTCTTCCTCTGCTCATGGACCGGAATCGCACTCATGACCTCGTATACGCGGCCATGAGTGGGACCGGGTGGCCATGAGGGGGTGAATTGTCGGTATCCCTCGCCCTGAGGCGCCCAGCGGGCCCGGACATTGGCCTGAGACCGCACGGCGCCGACCTCCAGCAACACCAGGCCTGGCATGCTTCCTGTGGGGTGCGTTTCGCTCATGGACGGTCGCTGTCCCATCGGAACGTTCGCACGGCGACGTAGACTCGCTGCGATCAGCCAGGCGGCGAGGACCGCCAGGCTCGTCCAGCTGACGGCCGGGCCGCCAGGCGCGAGGGCCGCGGCCACGGAGTCGGCCAGGTGCTTGAGCGGGAACAGCGACCCGACTGTGCCCATCCAGGCGGGTAGGCCCGGGAAGACGATGACGTTTGAGAAGAACGACAGCGGCATCAGCACGGCCAGGCCCACAGCGACGACGGCGTTGCTGCTCGGCAGGTGTGCGGCCAGGGCGATGCCGCAAGCTCCCAGGGTGGCGCTGCCCAGCAGCAGCACGACCGTGGCGAGCGGAAGCCCGGCCCAGGACACCGAAAGCGCAAAGAAGGCGACACCCACCGCGAGCACGAGCACCGCGGTGACGTAGGCGATCACCAGCGCCGACAGGATCCGCCCACCCGCGTAGACCTCCGGGGTGCAGCGGGGTACCGCGCAGGCGTTTGAGCAGCTTCTGGTCCCGGGCCCGCGACGAGCGCATCCGGCATGAAGATGAAGCAGGTGATCGCCGCTCCACACGTCATCATCCCTGCGGCCGTAGCGAGCAGGTAGGGCAGGCCGTTCGACCGTGACGTCGGCTGCAGCGGGAGCCACGGAGTACGCGAGGTAGGCGAATTGGCCCACGGGTACAGCCACCGCGAAGACGACCCATCCCACGTCCCGCCAGGCTGCCACCGTGATGTGGCGGACCTGGGTCAGGAGCATGGCCGCGGTGCTCGGCCGTCCCGGCGCCGTCGCGCGAAGCTCAGCGGTCACGGCCACGGACACGGGCGCCCCGTCCGGTGCGCGGGACGGGGGTCTCGGGAAGCGGTCTGGTGGGGATCCGAGCGGAACGCCCGCGCGGCGACGACGGTCGCGCCGAGCGTCCAGGCTGCCATGATCGCCAGCGCCCTGACATCCCATCCGGAGCCGGCGGCGGACGGGTCGAACTGGGCGCGCAGCGCGTCGGCGAACGGCTTGAGGGGAAGGACGTCGGCGACGCGGCCGGCCGACGCCGTCGGCTGCGAGCCGATCGCTGAAGACGCCGGACACGTAGGACAGCACCATCACGGCGCCGAACGACGCGGCATCGGCCACGCCCGCCGAGCGCGCCAGCGTCGCGACCGCGAGGCCGAGGGCGGCGAAGCAGGCGACGGCGACGACGACGGTGACGGTCGTGGCCAGTGCCGTCGACCACATGATCCGCACGCCGTAGAAGCTCACTGCCACGACGACGAGGGTCAGCAGTGAGCCCAGGGCGAAGGCCACCGCGCCGGCGAGACGGCCGGCCAGGTACACCCAAGGGCGCAACGGTGTCCCGCGGACCCGCTTGAGCACGCCGGTCTCGCGGGCCTGGGCGACGGTGCTGGCCACCGGCGGGAACGCGGCGAAGAGCACCCCCACGGCAATGGCGTTGGGGGTGACGACCTGCATGATCGGCACCCCGGTGCCTTCGATGGTCTGGGTCCCGAAGACGAAGCCGAGCACGACGAGGACGGTCAGCGGGACCAGGAAGGTGAAGATGAAGAACACGCGCGAGCGCCACCACTCCCGCAGGGTGTAGCCGGTCTGGTCCCAGCACCAGGCTCACGGTGGACCGATGAGCCTGCGCAGTCCTTCGAGAGCCGGGCCCGGTGCAGGAGGACGCTGGTCATGCCGGCACCTCCTCCAGGGTGCGAGGCCTCGTCGGGTCCACTGGGCGATCGAGCGCCAGGTACGCGTCCTCCGAGCGAGGGCCGACGACCGTGAGCGTCGGCAACTCGACGCCGCGACCGTCCGCCCACGTCGTCAGCTGCGTACAGCGTCCGGGTCGGGGGACGTGGTCGCGCAGCCTGCCACTCCGCTCCCCGGGAGACCGGTTCGCCGCCCAGGGACGGCAGGTCGGACAGCCTCGGTCGCCGGGCGGCAGCCGGATCGACACGACCGAGGTCGCTTCGCCGGCGGCCGGACGATCTCCGCCGGGGTGCCGACGGCGATCGAGCCGGCCGCGCACCATCACGGCGATCCGATCGGCCAGGTGCTCGGCCTCGTCCATGTAGTGCGTCGTCAGCAGCACCGTCTTGCCCGAGCGCGCGCAGGCTCTCGACCAGCTCCCAGGCCCGCCGCCGCGCCTCGGGTCGAACCCGGTCGTCGGCTCGTCGAGGAACAGCAGGTCCGGGTCGCCGACCAGGCCGAGGGCGAGGTCGAGGCGGCGACGCTGCCCACCGGAGAGCGTCTTCACCCGCGCGTCGCGCTTCTCCGCGAGCCCCACGAGCTCGATGACCGTCGTCGACGCCGAGCCGGCGCGGGTACATCCGGCCGGTACAGCCGTGACGAGCTCGAGCGGACGGTGAAGTCCTCGTCGAACCCGGCCTCCTGCAGCACGATTCCGATGCTGCTCGCGCAGCTCCCGCCCGGCCGTCTCCGGGTCGTGGCCCAGCACCGTCGACGGTCCCCGGCGTCCGACGGTCGGTGGCCCTCGAGGATCTCGACCGTCGTCGTCTTGCCGGCGCCGTTCGGCCCGAGCAGGGCGAACACCTCGCCGTGCTCGATCGAGAACGAGATCCCGTCCACGGCGGCGAGGTGCCGTAGACCCTGCGCAGGTGATGCACGTCGATGGCTGGCATGGGGCACCTCGTCCTCGAGGGTGCGCCACGACCCCGACCTGGCACCCGGCCGGGGCCGGGAGCACGGTGGTCATTCCGCCACTTCGCACGTTACGCCGCCACGACTGACCGGTCAGCGCGCAGGACTATGACCTGGGTCACCCAGGTGGGTCGATCCTGAGCCGAGGAAGGCGTCGACCGCGATGGGAGCGCGTTCGGCGTGCCGTCGGCGGTGGCGCGTGGGTGAGCCCGAAGCCCAGGCGGGCGCTCGCGCCCCTGCGGCCGTGGCAGGCTGGACCCATGGCACGCCGCAGTACGACCCGGCCCGACGAGGGTCCGGGCGACGCCGAGGCGACCGAACGCGAGGTCGAGGCTCTGGTCGGGAGTGGGTCTACCTCCCGGACGTGGCGCCCGGTGCGGCATACCGCTGATCGCGCGTGCGGCGCCACCTGGCTGATCGCGAGCTGCTGGCCTTGCGGGTCGGACCCAACCGGGCACTTGCCGTGCCCGAGCGCTTTCTCGGGCAGTCGGGACCGCGGCCCGAGCTCAAGGGCACCTTCACGGTGCTTGCCGACGGGGGGATGAGCGACCTGGACATCGTGCGTTGGCTGTTCACCCCGGACCCGACCTTGCCGGTGCCCGGCGCCCCGATCGACTCGCTCGCGGCCGGCCACAAGACCGAAGTCCGCCGACGGGCCCAGGCGTTGGCGCTCTAGGTGGCCTGAACCGGAGTGCGCCTGAAACCGGCTACGCGTCGCGCGCCGTCGTCACCTCGACCAGGGCGGCCAGCACCTCGTGCGCCTCCTGGTCGAGGTCGATGGCGTCCCTGAGCGCCGCGTTCGCGGCGCCGGCGAGCGTGCTGATTCGCTTCTCGACGGCGTCCAGGGCCCCGGTGTCGCGGATCACCGCTCGCAGCGCGTCGAGACTGCGAGCGGTCAGGTCGGCGCGGCCGACACCCGCCGCCACGAGGTCACGCTGGGCGTCGTCGGCGGAGTCGAGGGCCAAGGCGAGCAGGACCGTGCGCTTGCCCTCGCGCAGGTCGTCGCCGGCTGGCTTGCCGGTCTGGTCGGGGTCGCCGTAGATGCCCGAGGACGTCGTCGCGCAGCTGGAACGCCTCGCCGAGCGCCAGACCGTAGCGGGAGAGCACGTCCACCGACCGCTCGGGGACGCCCCCCGCCAGCGCACCGATGAGAAGCGGCTGCTCGATGGTGTACTTCGCGCTCTTGAACCGGATGACCCGCCGGGCCGACTCGATGCGTTCGGCGGTGCTGGACCCGTCCCACCCGCGGGCCGACTCGAGCAGGTCGAGGAACTGCCCACCCATCAGCTGGGTGCGCATCCGGTCGAACACCGGGCGGCCACGGCGCAGGTCGGCGGCCGGGAGCCCGCAGGTGGCGTACAGCTCGTCGGTCCACTGCAGGCACAGGTCGCCGGCCAAGGTCGCGGTCGCCTGGCCGAACCGGTCGCTGCTGCCCGCCCAGCCCTGGACCGCGTGGTGAGCCGCGACGGCGCGGTGGGCGGCCGGCATACCTCGCCTCATGTCGCTGCCGTCCATGACGTCGTCGTGCAACAAGGCGGCTGCCTGGAAGAACTCCATCGCCGTCGCGAAGCGTACGAGGGCGTCGGAGTCCGGCCGTCCGGCAGCGCGGTAGCCCCAGTAGGCGAAGGCGGCGCGCAGCCGCTTGCCCCCGGCGAGCAGCCGGCGCACCGGGTCGACGAGAAGGGCTACCTCGTCACCCATCTCGGCGAGCACGCCACTCTGGTGGTCGAGCTCGGCGTCGGCTGCCGCTTGGACCCGCCGACGCAGGTTCTCGCGGTCGAGCGGGCTGATCACGGGTGGGCCTTTCGGACGTCGGCGCGCGGTCGGGTCAGGTGCGGGCCGGCCAGTCGGGCCCAAGCCTACGCGGTGAGCGCGGGGGGCCCGAGCGGTTCGGGTATGCCGGGGGCCGGCTGCGCATCGGCATCGTCTGCGACAGGGATTTGACCTCGTGCGGCTGATCGCCGAGCATGACACGGTGTCCGAGCCGCCCATGGTGTACGCCTCCGCCCACATCGCAACCGACCGCCCGCAGCGCTATGTCAAGCAGCTCGTGTCCCATCTGGGCCACAAGCTGACGACGAAGCTGGCCGACGACGGTGTGGGCACGGTGACCTTCCCACAAGGGGAGTGCACGTTGTCGCCGGGCGCCGGGTACATCGACGCGCAGGCTGCAGCGGTCGACGCCGAGAACCTCGCGGTCGTCGAGGAAGTCGTCGCACGCCATCTGGTGCGTTTCGGGAGTGCGGGCGAGCTGACCGTCAGCTGGACACCCGCGCAGGGCGACTGACCCGGGTGGCGCGCGACGGGCCGGCATACCCGGGTTGGGCAGGCAAACGGCATACCGGCTTCGTAGGCTGTCGGTATGCCGCCGACCCTGCACCGGCCATCAAACGTGACCCGGTCCATCCCCGAGGCGCTGGCCGGGGCGGCGCCCTCGATCAGCTTCGAGTTCTTCCCGCCCAAGGACGACGCCGGCGAGGCGGTGCTGTGGGAGGCGATCCGGCGCCTGGAGAAGACCCACCCGACGTTCGTGTCGGTGACCTACGGCGCTGGTGGCACTACGCGGGACCGTACGGTGCGGGTGACCAGCCGGATCGCGACCGACACGACCTTGACGCCGATGGCGCACCTGACATGTGTCGGGCACTCGGTCCACGAGCTGCGCTCGATCATCGGCACCTACGCGGACGCCGGGATCCGCAACGTGCTGGCGCTGCGCGGCGACCCGCAAGGCGGCCTGGACAAGGCGTGGGTGGCCCACCCGGAGGGTTACGACCACGCCGACCAGCTCGTGCGGCTCGTGCGGGGGCTCGGGCCGTTCACCGTGGGCGTGGCGGCCTTCCCTGACCAGCATCCGGAGAGCGCGAGCCTGGACTTCGACGCAGAGGTGCTGGTTCGCAAGGCGGATGCAGGGGCGTCCTTCGCGATCACCCAGTTCTTCTTCACCGTCGAGGCGTACGTCGGCCTGCGCGACCGGGTGGCGGCTCGTGGTCGGGAGCTGCCGATCATCCCTGGGCTGATGCCGGTGACCAACGTGCGCCAGCTCAAGCGGATGACCGAGCTGTCCGGCCAGCCGGTGCCGGCGTTCGTCACCGATCGGCTCGAGGCGGTGGCCGACCAGCCTGAGGCGGTGCGCGAGGCCGGCGTCGAGATCGCGACCGGGCTGGCTCAGGCGCTGCTGGCCGAGGGGGCACCGGGCATCCACTTCATCACGATGAACCGCTCGACGGCGACCTTGCAGGTGTGGGACAACCTGGGCATCGACGCCGCCCGCTGACGACAGCTCGTATGCCGTGTTGTCGGGGGTGGCACGGTAGGTGACCAGCCCGTCGGCGGCGGTGAACGAAGAAGGTAGCCTGCGCAGCCAACGCCAGGTCAGATCGCGGCCCACTCGACGTAGGTTCACACCAGCAGTGGCGGCCCGTCCCCGCGCGGCCGCCGTGCCGATTTGGGCGTAGTCGTCTGGTGGACCGGAGGCCAGGCCCTCGCGTCCGCCTGCGAGCCCCAGCGGGAACCCCGAAGCGCACCCTCGTCTGCTGTGAGAGCAAGCTGCAAGCGCAGACGATCTGTTGATGCCAGGTTCAGTGCGGCGGTCGCGATCGGTAGACGTCGCTGCGCCGGCCGATGTGGACGATCACCACGGCGCCGATGTCGTCCGCGATCGCGTAGACGACCCGATAGTCGCCCCTTCGCGCTGAATGTAGGCCTGCCAACTCGTCTCGGAGTGGCTTGCCCACGCGGTGGGGGTTCTCGGCTAGCGCTCCGAGAATGAACTCGACGCAGGCCGTGGCGATCTTCTCCGGTAAGCGCTGTAGGTCACGGTCGGCCCGAGTGGTAATCAGAATCGCGTAGGGCTCGCTCACGCGACCCCGTAGCGGGCCTTGATCTCGTCGTTGTCGGCAAAGCGGCTCGCGGCGGCATCGGCCTGACCCTCCCGGATCGCCTCAGACGCCCCCGGGGTGCCCAGGATCTCCAAGGTTTCCTCGATCGATGCGAGGTCATCGGCGGAGATCAAGACCGCTGCCGGGTGGCCATGTCGAGTGATCGTGACACGTTGGTGCGTGCGCTCGACTTCCGCGACGAACTCCGAGAGCCGATCACGCGCCTCGCCCAGCGGTACCGCGGTCATGTTCGGAAGTATAGCCAAAACTACGGGCAAATACCAGGGTGTCCCCGGGTTCGCCTTTCATCACCATAAGCCGATTCGCCGACCGGGACGGCGGCTAAGCCGACCCCGTGTCAGTGACAAGTCAGGTGGCGGTTGTCAGGTGGCGTGGGTCTGGGGAAGCGGTTGGGTGTCGCCGACCGCTGGTGGCCGGGTCGGAGGACCTGCGGACCGGGGAGGTGGCGTGGTCTGGGGTCGATGGGTGGCGAAGACGCCGCGGCGCTCGCTCCATGCTCGGTAGCGAGCCCTGACCCGGCGGACCCGGCGCAGGACGAAGGCGACGACTGTCGCACCAACGACGAGCAGCAACGCGGCGATGGTGGCGGCGACCCAGGGGTTGGCGAACGCGGTCACGATCACCGCCGCCACAGTGAGGTCCTCCGTCGTTGACACCACGATGTTGCTGGCCGGCTCAGGGGAGGTGTTGACCGCGACCCGAGTGCTGGCCTTGACCAGATGGGAGGCCAGGGCGCTGAAGCCACCCGTCGCT
The DNA here is from genome assembly GCA_963769085.1 of uncultured Actinomycetota bacterium. Classification (GTDB taxonomy): domain Bacteria; phylum Actinomycetota; class Actinomycetes; order Actinomycetales; family Dermatophilaceae; genus Phosphoribacter. Next base: position 26,473 of record CAVYKM010000052.1, read on the forward strand.
GCCATGAATGCGGCGTCCAGGGAGGCGTGCTCGTGGGCGAACAGGTAGCCCAGCGTCGCTCCGACCGCCGGCCGGATCACGGTGTGGACCGAGTCCCAGGCCGAGTCGAGGTAGGGGATCTTGTCGGCGACCATCTCGACGAGGAAGAGGACGGCGGCGCCGACCAGGACGTCAGTACGCCCGAGCACGTCGGGGAGTCCCTCGACCTGCCAGAACCGCTCAGCCAAACCCATGAGCAGCACCACGGCATACGCGTTGATGCCGCTTGCCCATCCCGAGGTGAACACCCAGGGAAAGACCTCTGCCCCCATGTACGTGTGTGTCCCTTCCGGTCGGACGCGGTTTCCCAGCCGAAACGGTATGCCGTCCGGCTGGTTCAACGGGCTGGGCGTCCCGCTCGTTACCGGCGCAGGGCAACGACTTCGTAACGACCGAGCGCTCGCCTTGCGCAGCCAATCTCGCCTGCCGCCAGCGTTCCCAGCAGGAGCAAGCGCCTGGGTGGTTCAGATCGCCCCCTGCTGACCCGAGTCACCCAGACGCTGCCCGTCTCCCCCTCGGTCTCAAGGGTGGCGGCGCGCCGGGACGGTTGGCATCAGTACGGGTACTTATTTGTCCCGCATTGAGGGCTTAGGCCCGGGGCTGTGGGGGCAGGCGTCCGGGCAGGAGTGTGAGCCGGGTCAGCTAGTCGGCCAGGTGTACGAAATTCTTGTTCGGCCGGGCTTGACAGGGTGTCAGACCCAGGGGTTAGAGTAGGTGCCCGAACAGATGTTCGACCTAGGTAGGCCTGTGAACCTGCCTGGTAGACACCAGTATTCGCGGATGGGTCGAGTCCGTTTCACATGCCGTTCACCCTGCCGCTCAACTGTGCAGTCCGCCCGAAGGAGGGTCTTGTCGTGGTGCGCCGATACAGCGAACACATCGCGGTCAAAGCGAAGGAAGGTATGCCGTGCGCGCCCGGTTCCGTCGAGTTCGACGCTCTCGCCGTGGGGGCCGCGGGCCAGCCCGAAGCGTTCATCTGGCGGGGCCGGCTCTACGTCGTCCGCGAGGTTCTTGCGCATTGGCGTGAGCGGCGGGCCTGGTGGCGCGAAGCCCTGGACCCGCCACCGGGGCAGCCGCACGGGATCGCTACCGCCGCGCGGGAGCGGCAGGTCTGGCGGGTCGAGGCCAGCCCGGGCCGGCTGGCTCGAAGTGGCGTCTTCGACCTGGCCCACGACGACCCAGCTGGGCCTCAAGAGCCGACCGGCTGGCAGCTGCTGCGGGTAGCCGACTGAAGCCGACCGTGACGACCAACCAGCGAGGGAGACCACGATGAGCGCCGCTGCCCACAAACCCGAGCCGCGGCCGGCCCCGCCAATGTCCTCGGGCCCGCCAGTATCGGCCCCGCCGGTATCGGCGACCGTGCTGGAGCTGCTCGACCGGGCCGGGGCGAGCCTGCTGCACGCGAGCCACTCGGGGGACGCCGGGGAGCGCTATGTCGACGCCCACCTCGGCGCACTGCGAGCAGCCGCCGCCGTCCTGGCCGCCCGGACGTCTCCGTCGCGCCCGTCCCGGCCGCGCAGCGTGTGGGAGGTGTTACCAGCGTTGGCGCCCGAGCTGACCGAGTGGGCGATCTTCTTCGCGGCGTCCGGGCGCCGGCGTGCAGCCATCGAGCGGGGCGAACGCAACCTCGCGGCTCGGGAGGCCGACGACCTGCTGCGCCAGGCCGAGGTGTTCCTCGACATCGTCCACGACCTGCTCGGGGTGCTTCGGTCGATGCCCCTGGCAACCTATCTCACCCCGGTCACCACGGTTCGCCACGGGAGCGCGGGGTAGCCATGGAGACCTTCGTCCACCTGCACACCGCCTCCGGATACTCCATGCAGTACGGCGCGTCGACCCCGGCCGACCTGGTCGCCCGGGCCGCCGCGTTCGGGCAGCCGGCGCTGGCCCTGACCGACCGCGACGGGCTCTACGGCGCGGTCCGGTTCGTCCAGGCGTGCACCGAGGCCAAGGTCGCGCCGATTCTCGGGGTCGACCTCGCGGTGCACCACCCGGGCGAGGCAGCCCGGCCAGGGCGGCCGCCGGACCGGCCAGCCCGCACCCCGGTCCGGGGTGGGGCGCTCGTCGACCCTCGCCTTCCTCGGGTCACCGTCCTCGCGCGAGGCTTGAAGGGCGGCGTCGGCCCCGGCTTGGGCTGGGCCCGGCTGTGCCGCCTGGTCACCCGCACCCACCTGTCCGGGGAACGCGGCGCCCCGGTCACCACGCCCGAGCTGCTCGCCGAGCTGGCTCACCGCGTCCCCGACGAGCCGAGCCCCCTCGTCGTGCTGCTCGGTCCCGACTCCGACGTCGGGCGCGCGGTGCTGGCCAAGCGCCGCGTCGAGGCGGGAGCCGCGCTTGCCCGCTGGCAGGCGTTGTTGCCAGGCGAGTCGATCGTCCTGGAGGCGGTCTGTCACGGCGGTCCTGAGGGCACCCCGATGAGCCTCGGCCACGCGGCGCGCACCCTCGCGCTCGGGCGCGACACCGGCATACCCGTCGTGCTGAGCGCCGCCGTCCGCCACGCCGACCCGCAGGAGGCCGCCACCGTCGACGTCCTCGACGCCGCGCGCCGGTTGGTCGCGCTCGACGTGCGCCACCTCGACCGGGTCACCACCGCCGGGCATCTCGCCCCCAGCCCGGCAATGTATGCCGTCGCCTGCGACGTCGCGGCGGCCTCGGGCCCAGGGGTCAGCGGCGGGGGAGCCCTGGCCAGGGAGGCGGCGCAGGCCCTGCTCGCGCAGACCGTCGCCCTGGCCGACGAGTGCGTCCTCGACCCGGCCATCGACCTGGGCATCGGCGCGGTCCACCTGCCCGAGCCGACCGCGCTCGGGCTGCGCCTGGACGAGGACCCCCAGCGGGTGCTCGCGCAGCGCTGCCGTGACGCGCTTCCCAGCCGCTACCCGGGGGTGTCGGGTGCCGAGCTGGAAAGGGTCACCGGGCGGCTGGAGGAGGAGCTGGGCGTCATCGCCGCACTGGGCTACCCGACGTACTTCCTCACGGTCGCCACGGTCACCGACCTCATCCGGGAGATGCGGGTCCGGGTGGCGGCCCGCGGATCCGGAGCCGGCTCGCTCGTCAACTACCTGCTCGGCATCTCCGGCGTCGACCCGATCCGCTACGACCTGCTCATGGAGCGCTTCTGCACCACACTTCGAGCCCAGCTGCCCGACATCGACATCGACGTCGAGTCGGCCCGGCGTACCGAGATCTACGAGAAGATTCTCGCCCGCTTCGGCGGTGAGCGGGTCACCTGCGTGTCGATGATGGACAGCTACCGGGTCCGCCACGCGATCCGTGACGTCGGTGCCGCCCTCGGGCTGCCGCCCGCCGAGGTCGACGCCATGGCCAAGGCGTTCCCGCACGTCTCGGCCCGCTACGCCCGCTCGGCCATCGCCGACCTGCCCGAGCTGCGGGTGAGCGGGCTGGGCTCGCCGCGGTACGACCTCATGTTCGACCTCGTCGAGCGGCTCGACGGGCTGCCCCGGCACATCGCCGTGCACCCGTGCGGGGTGATCCTGTCCAACAGCGGCCTGCTGGACCGCACCCCGGTCGAGGCGAGCTGGATGGGGTTCCCGATGAGCCAGTTCGACAAGGACGACGTCGAGGTCCTCGGCCTGCTCAAGCTCGACGTCCTGGGCATCCGGATGCAGTCGGCGATGGCCCACGCCGTCGACGAGGTGGCGCGCGTGGACGGCATACCCGTTGATCTGGACGACCAGCGCCAGGTGCCGCTCGACGACGAGGCGACCTTCCGGCTCATCCGCACGACCCACACGCTCGGGTGCTTCCAGATCGAAAGCCCCGGGCAGCGTGAGCTCATCGGCAAGTTCGGCCCAGAGCGTTTCGAGGACCTCGTCATCGACATCTCGCTGTTCCGGCCCGGCCCGGTCAAGTCGGACATGATCGTGCCGTTCCTCAACGCCCGGCAGGGCTGGGCGGACGCCGACTACCTGCACCCCACCCTCGTCAAGGCCCTGGCCGAGACCGAGGGGGTCGTCGTCTTCCACGAGCAGATCCTGCTCATCGTCGCCGAGACGACGGGAGTGACCCTCGCCGAGGCCGACGAGGTGCGCCGGGCGCTGGGGTCAGTTAAGGGTCAGGCTGAGGTTGAGGCTTGGTGGCGTCCAGCCGCCCTCGCGCGGGGCTACTCGCGCGCGGACGTCGACCGGATCTGGGCAGTGCTCGCGGCGTTCGCGTCGTTCGGCTTCTGCAAGGCGCATGCAGCCGCCTTCGCCCTGCCGACCTACCAGTCGGCGTGGCTGAAGACCCACCATCCGGCCGCGTTCTTCGCGGGGGTGCTCACCCACGACCCCGGCATGTACCCCAAGCGGCTCATCCTCGACGACGCCCGCTCGTTCGGCATCGAGATCCTCGGCCTGGACGTCAACGCCTCCAAACCCTGGTATGCCGTCGAGCGCGTCGACGTCACCGGACCGGAGCCGCCCCGGTTGGCGCACACCGACCTGCCGGATGCGCGGGGGTACGGCATCCGCATCTCGCTCGCCGACGTCAAGGGGATCACCGAGGCCGAGATCGCCCGGACCGTCGCCGGGGCGCCGTACGCGACCCTGGCCGACTTCTGGCGCCGCGCCCACGTCAGCCGGCCGGTGGTCGAGCGGCTGGTCCTCGCCGGAGGGTTCGACTCGGTGTACGGGCTCGGGGCCGGGGGCGCGACCGGGTCGCGCGACAAGGTCACCCGTCGCGACCTGCTCCTGCACGTCGCCGAGCTGGACCGTTGGTTTCGGTCGGGCGGCGGGTCCCTTCGGGGCGGCGACGCGGCGAAGTGGTCCCGGCGTCCGGCGTCGATGTCGGCCACCGGACCGGGCGGAGTGAGCGCCGGGGCGCCGGTCACCGACCAGGCGGCGCTCGCCGCGGCACACCCCCGGGCGCAAGACCCGGTCATGGCCCAGCAGCCAGGCGTCCCAAGCGGTCCCGGCTTGATCCGCGACACCGACATCACGGCGCTCGCCGCGGCCCAGACCCAGGCGGCCGCGCCGGTGCGAGCAGCCGACCGGCATACCCAGCTCACCCTCGACCTCGGCGACACGCCGCAGCTGACCCACGGCAGCGGGCTGCCCGAGCTCACCGGGCCCGAGCGGGTGCGGGCCGAGCTGGAGATCCTCGGCCTGGACGCGAGCGCCCACGTCGTCGACTTCTACGCCCCGATGCTCCACGCGCTCGGCGTGGTCCGCTCGCGCGACCTGCTCGACGTGCGCAGCCGCAGTGAGGTCTGGGTGGCCGGCGTCAAGGTCGCCACCCAGACCCCGCCGGTGCGGTCGGGCCGGCGGGTCGTCTTCCTCACCCTGGACGACGGCACCGGGCCGGTCGACGCGACGTTCTTCGAGGACGTCCAGGGCCCGTATGCCGCGACCGTCTTCCACTCGTGGATGCTCCTGGTCCGCGGCGTCGTCCGGCGCACGGGCCGGCGCGGCCTGTCGATACGTGCGACCGGCGCCTGGGAGCTGTCCCGGCTGTGGGAGGCCTGGACCGCCGCCGGGGGCAACGGGCCGGACGCCCAGGCGGCCCTCTGGGCGGCGCTCGCTGAGGCCGACCGCGATGCCGTCGACCTCGCTGCGGCGGCGGCCGCCGCCCTCGCTGAGCAGTATGCCGGCGCGTCCGGGAGCGGCTCGACCAGTCCCACCGACTCGGACGGCCGTACCCGGGCCGGAGGCATGGGCGGGGGAGCGGCGCGAGGACCCTCGCCGAGTCGTCGCGTTCTCGTGCATGCCTCCGGTTTTCGCCAGTCCCCGTACGCCGACGTCCGACCCCCGGGCGAGGACGTGCGGGCCGCCCGGGCGCTGGCGACCGACGAGCTGCCCGGTCAGCCGCCGCGCAAGCTCTGGCATGCCAGCCCCGGAAGTGCAGGGCAATGACCGTCGGCATCTTGTAGCCAGAGTGCTACAATGACTCATGGCGAAGACGATCCCGCAGCGCATGCTGCGCAACGACAACGCGAAGGTGATCGAGGCGGTGACGGCCGGCGAGACCTTCGTCGTCACGCGCAATGGTCGACCGGTTGCGGAACTGCGCCCGCTTCGCTCGGATCGCCGCGTTCTCGTCTCCCGGGAACAGGTCGAGAAACTGGCGTCCGCTGGAGTGCGGATCGACCGGCATCAGTTCCGGGCCGACCTCGACCGGGTGATCGACCAGGGGCTGTGAGATGGCGTCCGGGCTGCTCGACACGTCCGTCGTCATCGACTGGCGTGACCCGGCCGTCATCGCAGCACTCCCGGACGAGATGGCGATCTCGGCGATCACAGTTGCCGAGCTCGCGGCAGGACCGCATCTGGCTGCCACCCCCGCCGAACGAGCGAGGCGCCAGGCTCGTCTCCAGGAGGTCGAGGCGACCTTCGAGCCGCTCCAGTTCGACAGTGTGGCCGCACGCAGCTACGGCCTCATGGTCGCCGCGACCGTCAGCGGCGGACGAAATCTGTCGCCGCTTCGCCAATCTGCTCATCGCCGCGACAGCCCATGCAGAACGGCCTGGAGCTCTACACGCGCAACGGCGGTGACTTCTCGGGCTCGAGGACCTCGTCCACCTCGTCGCCATCTGACCTGCGGAGGCACGAGCCGCCGGTGACGGCGGCCGGCCGGCCACCTCGGCATCGGAGCAAGGGCCGCCGTGCCTTGGCAAGGAGAGCACTAGGGTGAGCAGGTGCCCGAGCAGCAACGCCGAGCGCGTCGTGCCGCGACCGCCTTACGCACCGCGGCGCTCTGGGTCGCCGTGCAGGAGCTGGCGCAGCAACGCGTCGCCGCCTTGGGCCGCCCGCTGCGCGTCCTGGACCTCGGCGGGGGGACCGGAGAGCTGGCCGTGCCCCTCGCCGGGCTGGGACCCGACACGACCGCGGAGGTCACCGTCGTCGACCCCAGCCCCGATGCGCTTGCCGCCCTCGAGCGCCGCGCCGCCGAGGCGGGCGCTGCCGAGCGGGTCGTCGGCATCCAGGGCGACGCAGACACTCTCGCCGACGTCCTACCGCACCGCTCCTTCGACCTGGTCTGCTGCCACGGCGTCCTCGAGGTCGTCGACGACCCCGCGGCCACGCTCCGCGCGACCGCCGAGGCGCTGGCCCCCGATGGTCACCTCTCTCTGCTCGTCGCCGGACGGCTGGCCGCCGTCGTCGCCCGCACCCTCGCCGGAGAGTTCGAGCGGGCCCACGCCCTGCTCACCGAGCGACGACGGGCGTTGGGGCCCGAGCGACCCGTTGCCTCGCCGGTTCGACGTCCACCAGCTCGAGCACCTCGCCTCGGCCGCGGGGCTACGGGTCCTGCACTGGCATGGGATCCGGCTGCTCAGCGACCTGGTACCGCCGCACTACGTCGACACCGACGCCGAGCGGGCCGCGCTGCTCGCCCTGGAGGACGCGCTCGCCGAGCACCCGGCATACGACTTCCTCGGCCAGCTCGGTAGCCGGCCTGCACCTCGTCGCCATCCGCGCCTGAGGTCCACCCGGTCAGCTGGGCCAACGCGATGCAGCCGGCGCCAGTTCCGCCCACCGCCCGCGCTGGTCGCGACCCACCCGATGACACCGGCGCCACGGTGCTGCACGTGACATGGACGCCTTCTACGCCTCCGCTTCTCTCGTCGACCGTCCCGACCTGCGGGGGCGCCCGGTCATGGTCGGGCGGGTCGGCCGCTTCGGTCGTCCTGTCGGCCACCTGCGGGCGCGTCTTCGGCGTCACCTCGGCCATGCCCATCGCCCGCGCGCGACGGCTGTGCCCCCATGCGGTCGTCCTGCGCCCCCGCCACGCCCGGGTGTGCAGTGTGTCCGACGCTCGCTCGTGGCCACCTCCCGCTCGGTCACCGACCTGGTCGAGCCGCTCTCGCTCGACGCGGCCTTCCTCGACGTCGAGGGCGTCCGCGGATCGGCCCGCCGACCGTCATCACCAGTGGCTGCGCGGCACCGATCGCCGACGGCGAGGCGTCACCTGCTCGATCGGGGTGGCCGTCGTCCGAGTTCGTCGCCAAGCTCGCGTCCAACCTGGCCGCCGATGGGCTGCTGCGTGCCGCAGCCGAGCCCTGCCTTCGTCGCCGCTACCGGTGCCGCGCTATGGGCGTCGGCGACCGCACCGACGAGGCCCTGGCCCGCCTCGGGCTGCGCACCGTCGCCGACGTCGCCACACCCCGCTCGGCACGCTACGCCGGGCGCTCGGTGACGTTAGCGGCTCCCGCCTGCACGACCTGGCCTGGGGACGCGACCCCCGCGGGGTCGACCCGAGCGTCAGGAGAAGAGCATCGGCTCGGATCGTGACGTTCTCCCGGGACGTCGACGACCAGGTCGTCATCCACCGCGAGCTGCTCAAGCTGAGCGACCGCACCGCCGCCCGGGTGCGCGGCGGCGCAGCTGCTCGGGCGCAGGGTCACCCTCAAGGTGCGCTTCGCCGACTCCACGACGATCACGCGGTCGCGCACGCCTTCGCAATCCGCCGACGTGTCTCGCGGCGCTCGCCACCGCCGGGCCTTGTTCGACACGCTTCGCCTGCGGCAGACCGGGTTCGGCTGGTGGGGGTGCGCCTCGAGGGGCTCGTGGAACGGCCGAGTGCCGCGCGTGCAGCCCCGGCTCGACAACCCCGACCACGGCTGGCGAGATGCCGACCAGCGGTCGACCGCGGCCAGCGCCGGCTTCAGCACCGGTGCCGTGCGACCAGCCTCCCTCGTACCCGAGCATCGGGTGCCCGACGGGCCCCATGACCCTCGCGTCCGATCACCGGCTCGGCCGGAGCGCGGGTGCTGAGAAACTAGCCCACGGGTTCCACACGGGCCCGCGGCGACCTGTCCTGATGCAGTGACGCACCAGACGGGAACTGCGGGTACGACGCCTGAGACAGCTCGTACCAACTACTATGTGACGCGAGGAGGAGTCGGCGGTGGCGCTGGCCGAACGCGAGAGCAGAGGCTGCTCGAGGCGATGGAGCCGGCTTTGTAGCCGGCGAGACCCTCACTCGCCACCAGCTGCGCGGTGTTGAGTCTCTGGGTCGCGCGGCCCGGCGCCGCTCTGCTCATCGCGGCCCTCGGACCGTCATCGCTGGGCTGGGGCTAGTCGTCCTGGCCGTGCTCGCTCAGCACATCTGGCTCGGAGCCGTCGGCTTCGTCGTCATGGTGGCTGGCGGTGCGGATACGCTTGGCGCCGCCCGCAAGGCCGGCCCACGCGCACGGTCGGCCCCGACGGCACTGGTGAACCGGGTCAAGGGCCCCAAGGCCAAAGGCCAGGGCGGGTTCATGCCAGCGGCTCGAGCAGCGATGGGAGCGCCGCAGCCGCGACGAGTGGTAGTCCTATTCGTGGT